>JBGUPL010000026.1:0-42152 GCA_045130275.1 Bacteroidales bacterium | reverse complement strand
GAAATAATGGCCGAAGATGATCATGTCGCGCAACGACTGACACATCACAAATTCGGGGTCGCCAATCTCCACGATGTTCATCGGCTTTTGCGAGAGCGAATCATTGAAGAAGGAACTGTAGAAATCGTAGGAGTCCATGAACTCGTTGTAAAATGCTTTCGGATAAGAGGTTGTGTCGCTAGCTGCGCGGTAGAAAAGGAACGGTCGCGTTGGGCTGTCCAGCACCTTGCAGGTGTAGTTCTCTTTCGGTAGCAGTATAAGGTGCAACTCGTACGCCGGTGTCATTACCGTCCCTCCGATAAGATAGTAGCTCTCCGCCTCGATACGGACATTCGCTGTCAGCAGCTCGCTGTTACGGTGCGGGTACCAGTTGCCCTCGCGCCGAAGCACGATGGCGCCGTCGGAAGCACGGTAGTCGGCCAGCGGGAAAGCGTAGGCGAACTCCGCCTTGACGGGATGCCCTGCGAAGGTGATGGTGTCGCCGTTGCGCCGCCAACCGTCCATGCTAAGAGAGTCGATTCTGATGGTTTGCGATAGTAAGAGGTGATTTCGATAGTTGTTCTCGTGGGAGAAGTAACAGGTTCCCGACACCCGCATAGTGTCACCGTCGATATGGCAAGTCAGGCTGTATTGGTTGTAGTTCACAAGCGCCGGGTGGATGAGGATTTCGGTCAGATCATAGCTTGCGAGATAGTTTTCAATCGGTCCCAAATTGGCATGCTCCCGCCGCTCGGCCAGATGTTCGATGTCCGCAATGGGATAGAGTGCTGTGATGCCATCCTGACCATGAAGTTGGGTGCCGTAAAGTTGCGGTTTCCTTTGATAGTTCAAGTCGCGGTCGGTCATGTAGGCGATCCACGTGAGGTCAAAATCCCCAGTGTCGGCGGCAGCTTTTGCCTGCTCCAGATACCAGTGCAGGAACCCTGGCGGCTGGTGCTGCGCGATAAGCGAGGCGAGGTCGCAGCATTTGTAACCGACCTTGGACAACGTCGGGAACCCGCGTTCGGCGATCAATCGCAAGAGCTCTTTGCGATTGCCGGCGTCCACCTCATGGATAACCCGCCATACCGAATCTTTGCCCAGTTCGCTGTCCAACATTCTCCTTGCATCTTGGTCAGCGTCCGACATCACCCGCAAGCGCTCCAGATAGACTGAGTCAGGGACTTGTTGTCTCATGTATCGGTCGGACAAAGTGGGAATCCAGTCCGGGTTGTAGTCTCCGGTGTCAGCGGCGGCTTTGGCCTGTTCCAAGTACCATCGAAGGGACTCTGTCGGCAAGAAATACGCAAGCACCGAGGCATAGTCGTTGCAGTAGTAGCCCACCTTGGTGTATGTAGGGAAACCGCGCTCCGCAATCAGTTGCTGGAGTTCAGCGGCATTGGAAATATTCACCTCGTTGAAGACACTCCAAGCCGAATCGTTACCTCCGTTGTTCAGCAAATCCAGTGCGGCCATATAGCTTCTTTTCATGGTCAGCAGCCGGTCTTGATAGATGGAGTCCTGAACCCCGCGAGGGGAGACAATGGCGACAATCTCACCCCAGTGGTCAAGCGTGTCCGCCTTCTGCTTCTCGACCATCTCTTCCAAGAACTTCATGTCGCAACATTTGTTACGGGCTATACGGAACATCAGAGCTTTTGGCTCCTCGCTGTTCGAATTGAGATGATTTGTTAAAGCATTATAATAAACAAGATCGAGAAAATCGGTTATCCCAAACACCGAATCCATCGTATGGAACTTCTGGTAAGCCGTTTTGTAGTCTTGGTTTTGGTATGCCTCATACCCCGCGGTCTTTAATTCGTCGTAAGATGGGACTGAGGGGTGGTGTTGCGCCTGCGCCGAGAAGGCAAGTATTACGACAGAGAGTATCAAGAGTCTCTTCATGTTGTTGTATTTCGGTGACATAATACATTAATAACGAATAATTAGGTTGAAAAGTATTCTTGTTGAATACTTTTCCCTTTTACTATCGCTCTGTCGCACAAACTGGGCATTTCGTTACATTGAAAATGTTTTTTTTGGGAAAAATCATCTATCCGCGAAAGTCGTAGGAACATTCTCCTCCTGCAGGATACTCACTGTTTTATGAAAATATATGGAACCTATAATCCCGCAGATGACGAAAACCCCGAAAATTACATAGATCATTCTTAATTCTTAATTCTTAATTCTTAATTAATCATTCATCATTCATCATTCTTAATCGCTCCCGCCACCACCTCCGCAATATCCTTCACGTTCGCCTGCGTGCCGTGCTTGAAGGCTTTCTTGCACATCGGACAGGCGGTGACCACCACGTCGGGGTTCGGTTCGGTGAGGATCTGCAAAGACTTGTCGCGGATCTTCGTCTGCTGGTCGAGGGAGAGCACCGTGTTTCCGAGGTTCATGCCGCAGCAGACACTGTTTTCCTTCTCGGCGGAGATCTGTTTCAGCTGACCGACGGCCTTCAGCACCTCGCGGGGCTGCTTGTAAACGCCGCAGCCGCGCCCGAGGTCGCACGGGTCGTGGTAGGTGAACGTTGTGTCCATCTGTTTCACAAGAAGTTTTCCAGACTTGATCAGCATGTCGAGGTACTCGGTATGGTGATAGATGGGGATGTTGAGGTTATATTCGTGTTTGAAGGTGTTGTAACAGATCGGGCAGGAGGTGACGAGCGCGGTGGCGTGACAGGAACCGATCAGCTCCGTGATCTTACGGCGCAGGTCGGCGGCCTGTTTGTTGAAGCCTTGCTGCAGGAGCGGACGGCCGCAGCAGATGGCCCGGTCGCCGTCCAAGTGCCAATATTTGACCCCGGCGGCATCGAAGATGGTTTTCATCGATTCGGAAATGGTCGGGGTGAGCTGGGTCATGCAGCCGCCGAAGTAGGCCACGCGCCCGATGGCGTTGAATCCCTTCACGGTGTCCAAGTAGCGGTAGTTGTCGGCCATGTCAGTGTCGCCCTTGTCGCGGGAGATGCGACGGATGCTCATCAGGTCGATGTCCACAGGGCAATCCTCGGCGCACTGGTGGCACATTAGGCAGTTCTTACCGGCGGCGAGGATGTCTTGCTGGTGCTCCAGGTTGCGCAGGTTACGTAGCAGATAGACGCTTTGTACATCATTGATGTCCAATGTGTTGTAGAGCGGACAACGGTCGATGCACATGCCGCAGCGGGAACATGCGCTGAGTTCGAATTTGGTGTATCCGGTCATCTTCACACTGTCGCGAAGTCCTAATTTACGGAAATAGATGAGGAACACTTCGGTGAAGATGTGCATGTAGCGGGTGAAGGGCAGCATGAGGAAGAAGACGCAGAGGGCGATAGAGTATAGAGACCAGAACGGCAACTCGAGGAATTCGGCCACGGGACGGCTGAAGAGGTCGCCGAGGGTCTGCGTCAGGAAGCCTCCGTTAGCGTAAAGCCGTGCAGTAACCGACTCGCTGAGCAGTCGCAGTGGGAAAATGGCCCACAGCGCGATTTTCACGGTCGTGTCCATGACGGTGTGCTGGGTGGTGCGCTTCATGCCGAGGAAGCGGGAGTGGATCTTCTTCACGAAGGCGAGGAAGATGCCGGAAAGCACGTAGAGCAGGATCAGGTCCATGAGCTGCGTGAAGAACATCTCGGTGCCGTTGGCGGGGATGTTGTGGTGGAAGAAACGGTAGAAGATGGCGCACCAGAAATGGAACGGTCCTTTGATGCCGATGCGGCTCTCGATGGCACCCACCACGATAAGCAGGAACCAACCGAAGGCGATGCTGCGGTGCATATAGCCCAACCGCCAGTTCTTCTTGCTGATGCGCAAGTGAAGCAGACACTCGCAGAACATCTCCCAGATGGCCGGAAGAATCTTTGTGGAAAACATGTTTTTCCGGATAAGGGCTTGCTGTTTGCGGTCGAACTGCTTGATCCAGCGGACGTATTTGTAGCCGCAGATGACAAAGAGACCAATGGTCCCCAATACGAAAGGTACTACGAAAGGATGAAAGTTTGCCATGGCTTAGAAAATTTCGTTTGACGGGGTTAATAATTGGCGCATGTTGATGATCAGTGAACGCAGGTTCACGCCGCGCGGGCACACGAGGGTGCATTTCCCGCAGAGCATGCATTTGCGGAGCTCCTCGGCGAGCTTGTCATACTGACCTCTACGGAAGGTGTTGTGCACCTTTCGGATGTCGAAATCCGTGAATTGGCGGGCCGAGCAGGTGGCCGTGCAGCCGCCGCAGCCGATGCATTTCCGATAGGAGGGAACCTCCTCCAAAAGCTTGTTCGCTTTGCGCAGGTCTGCCTGACTGAGGTTGAACGAGCGCGTCTTCTTTATGGTGAATCCGAAATTTGACATAGTCTAATGGATAATGTATAATTGATAATTGATAATTGATAATGAATCTCTCAGTAGTTTCTATTCTGTATAAAATCACAAATCACAAGTCACAAATCACAAATCACAAATCGTCCGACAGCATTTTCTCGCGTTCGTCGTCGGAGGCGAACTTCGATCCGAAGAACTCGTTGACGATAATACGCAGAAGTGTGTAGGCGGGCACGGCGAAGATCATGGCGAAGATGCCGCCAAGGTAGCCGGCCATAAGGATGACAATGAAAATCTCTAAAGGGTGCGAGTGGGTCTGTCGCCCGTAGATGAAAGGTTGTAGCACGAAGTCGTCAACCATCTTGGCCACGCCGAAGGCTGCCAGAATCTTGATGACATTGGCCCATACCAGCGACATTTCGGGCGAGACGGGCAGCAACGATGTGATGCCGATGATGATACTGATGGTGAGCGCGATGAGCGTTCCCACGTATGGGATGATGTTCAGCAGACCGCCAATGAAACCGATGATCACCGCATTCGGGACACCGAGGATGGCGCAGATCAGGAATTCGAGGAAGCCGACAATGAACATTTCCATCATCACGCCCCTGAAGTAGGAGGTGATTTGTTTCCCGGTGGCGTCGAGGATGTTGTCGTAGTTGTCCTGGACCGTGTTCGGCAACCAGCTGCGGATCATCTTGAAGAATATCTTGTGGTCTTTCAGCGAGAAGAAGGTCATGAACAGGATGGAGAAGATGGCCACGAACAGAGATTTGACGATGTTGGCCGTGCCACTAACGATGCTCGACATGTTAATCCGCTGCACAAAAGCCTCCCATTCCGCGTTCAGCAGGTCGGTGACGTGTTGCCGCCGCTCCAGAATGCCATACTTGCGCAACGGCTTGTCGAATTGGTTCAGCCAGTCTTGGAGACTTTGCCCCACAGAGGAGAAATCGATGGTAGTCAGATATTTGATCTCGTTCACCAAGGCGGGAATCACCAAGTAGAACAGCAACCCGATAACCGCGACAATGAGCAGCAGGGTGATGGCGGCGGCCAGCGAGGTCGGAAACTTCCACTTGCCTATGTGGATCTTTGTGAGCAACTTCACCAGCGGCGAACCTAACAGCGACAGGACAAAAGCGACAAAAATATAGATCACTATGTCCGAGAAGAACCAGAGCAGGAAGATGATAATCCCCAGCCCGATCAGTATGGCGATGGCACTTTTGCTGTTATTATTCATCTTTTTTTACGGTATTGGCTGTTTTTTCGTTCTTTATTGCTTTTTTGCGGTTGCGCTTCTTGCCGTCAAAATCTTGCTTGTAAGTCAACGCGACACCGGCGACGTAATTGTTGTAGTCATTCCCGAGGTAGTAGTAGTTGTCGTCCCGCTGTCCAATATAGGTGTAGGCCTTCAGTCGCCAGGTGCCTGACTTGTTGATGTTGTATTCCACGGTGAAGTCGCCGTAAATGTTGTTATAGGCATTGTCCACGGTGCGGTCATCGTAGTATCCGATGCTGGTGGACATGGATATGCGGTCGTTGAACAAGTTGGCGTTGGCCTTGACGCCATATTCCGCGGAGGTGGTCTCCGTGGCTTGGTTGTACGTGATGCCGAACCCGCCTCGTTTGCTGTCGATGACGTTGCTCAGCAGATTGTTGACCATGTTGCTGAGCATATTCATCCCCGGGACGCCGGTTCCGGTCCCGGCAAACATATTCTCGGGCATGAAACTGTTGGTGACCAGAAAATAGGCGAATTGCTTGGTCATGTTCTCCGTGTTCTGGGTGTCGATGGCCGTGTAGAAGAGGTTACGGACCTCCGAACTGCTGTTCGGCAGCTCGAATCCAAACGTCGGCTCGATGCGTCGCATCAGCGGTCCGTTAAGGTAGATGAAAGAACTCACGTCAACATTTCCTGATGGAAGGTATTCGGAGGGAATGATGTTCGCGAGCGAGGTCTTGGAAGTCTTGAAGGCACTGAGGTTGACAGTCATGTTCTCCAACGGACCGTCGAAGTTGATGGTACCGCCGTTCACAAGGGTGAATTTGGAATTGACGACATCGTATAGCGACAACCTGAAGTCGCCGGAGTGGAGCAGTAAGTTACCGTATAAGTTGAGATTGTCGTTGTCATTGTAAATCAGCTGGAAACGGCCGTCGGCGCGGGCGTTCAGCGTGCCGCCGATGGCATCGAGCAGGAGAACCACATCAGCATCGTTGGTGACATCAAAAGTGAAATCGAAGTTGAGGCTGGTGGACGATTTCGGCGCCGTCATCGTCTCCTCTCCTGTGGAATTGCGCGGTACGAAGCGAATCTGATTCGTTTCGGAGGCGGAATTGGTGGATTGCACCTCCAACACGATTTTTGTGTCCTTGAGGGTCTGGATGTCGGAGCCGATGAAGTACAAATTGTCGCTCCTGCCATAAATAGAGACGTCCCCTTTGACATAACCGGTTCCGTAAAAGACGCTGTTGGTAGTACGGGGTGTGTTCAGCGCGAGGATGCGGTCGGTGGTGATGTTCAAGTCTAATTGCATGTCTTTGAACATGTTATGGGCTATCTCTCCCGAAAGGATTGCCGTGTTGCCGTCCTTGTCGGCTATCTTCATGTCAGGGAACAGGATACCCTTCTGGTTGAAGAGGATGTCTTGGTCAATCACACGATAACGCGTGCCTAATGCTGCGATACCCATTTCAGCGTCCAGCACATGCACCGTACCGTCGAGGTAGGTGGAGTCGGGGGAAGCGTGGAAGGTCAGCTCGCCCGAGGCCGTGCCGGTGAGCTCGTCGCTGAATCCAGACAGGAACGGCTCCAGGAAATCAGCTTGCAGAGTGTCGAAAATGGCTTTCGCCGTAAGTTTCTTGTTTTCAAAGGATCCGGACAGTTTTGCAATGAGGCTGTTCTCTGCTTGGAAATCGCGGATAGAATAACTAGAAAGATAGTCGTAGTCCAGAGTGTTGTTTGCGCTGTTGAATATACCGCCGGTGAAACGGACGTTGTTTTCGTTGTTGAGACCGGCCATCAGGAACAGGTCGCCCAGACGCGTCTCATTCATGTTCAGTTCGTCAGTGATGAGTTTGCCGAAGATAAGCCTGTTGCCGTTGCGGTTAAGCAAGTTCAGGTCAGCCGACATTCTTCCACCGAAAGACATCCCGTCAAGCAGGGGGTTGATGAGGGAAATGTCAATGTTTTTCGCCGCCATCGAAAGCCGGCTGGAATCTTTGGTGTCATATTCACCGTTGAATGCCACAGAGCTGTTCAAAGTGGAGAACACCAGATTGTCAATCTCGTACCGGTGCGGTCGGATATGTATGGTGTTCTGGTCGTTGAAATGACATTCATAATCCTTTAGGAAGATTTTGGAGGGGTCAAGATGGAGAACAATGTTGTCTGTTTCTCTGATGTCGGCGGTGCCGGACAGCTGGGAAATATTGCCGATGGCGTTGAACGGGTTGTGCCACGAAAGGTCGTACCGGATGAGGTCGTTTGCGGCGGAAGCCTCGATTTCGGTCTGGTCGAACAACAGCATGCCTTTCCCAGCGTACACTAGGACAGAGTCTCCTTTCACGTGCATGGCCAGGGTCTTCGCGTCAGTGGTCTGTCCGTCCAGATGGAAGTTATGCAACCGAACCTTGTTTCGGATGCCGAAGAACGGAAGGTTGATTTCGACGCGGTCGTCCACATGGTTGGCCCGGATGTCCAGGTTCACGGATGACCCGGATGCGACGTAGAGGTCCGGGTAGAACAGCTTGGTGATGGCCCTTGTGTTGTAGGTGCGTGCGTTAAGCTTGATGTAACCGTCCTCGTTGTTGGAAGTCAGCTGTTCGTCGCCGATGGATATCCCCTGCACCTTGGCAGCCGCAATTAGCGATGGGAAGAGATTGTGGGCGATGGCCTGCAAGGAGTCTTTCACGGAGGCGATGGGGTAGGTGGACTCGTAGGTTGCGCTGACGAGACTGGAGGAGAGGATGTATTTGTGGAGACGGTCGCTGTTGATGGCGGTAAGCCTCAGCCGGTCGTTAGCGATGCTATCTTCGCTGAGAGACAGCTTGAGGTTGTCGCAGCCCAGAAAACCGTTGCAGTTGTCCAAGTTGTTGCCATGCATGGAAATTTGGAAATGGTCGAAGCTGAGCTCCAGGTCCGGATTTCGCTGCAGCATGGCGATGACTTTGTCAACGCCTTTTGCAGAGGCGGAATCCACTCGGGGCATCTTCTGGGCAATGGTTCCGGCGGCAAACTTCGGCAGATCGACGCTACCTTGAATGTACGGGACAGATTGGGAAATGTCCAGCTGAGCCACAGCATCGCATTGGAGATTCGGGTCGTCAGCGTTCAATGTGGCATTGAACAACCCGTCTTGGTAGTCGCCGTTGAGGCGGATGTTGCGGATAGGATACCCCAAAACAGGCAATTTCTTGATGTTTCCCCCGATATGCGCCGTGGCGGTCTTCAGGTTTTCGGCGGTGAAACCGGTGGATGCCGTTTGTCCGTCAAAGCGGAGGTCGAGGTTGGAAGTGCCGAATACCCTCCCGTTCCCTGTCAATTTGGCTAACCGGAAGTTCGGCGAGGTGACGTTGCCATCGAAGACGAGATGCCCGTCCTGAGTGTCGGCAGCGATGTCCGCTTTGATGTCTCCCAATCCTGTGCTGCCCACGAGGTTGGTGTTGAATTGGGACATTCCGCCCTGGAATGTCCCTGACACAGTGGCGGTGCCGATTTTGTTCAGCGTCTTGTTGGACTTAAGGGTTTTCCCATTCGGCAGCGTGAACTTGGAGAGATCCGCGAGGTTGACCACCGTGGAGTCAAGCGCCACGTCGAAGTCTGCGTTTTTGAAGCGTGTGACGTCCTTGATGGCGACATCTCCGCGTAAAAGATTGTTGTCTAGCCAGTTGGCTTTTACATTCTTAAGACGGAAGTCGTTAACCGTCCCATCCACGGTGTCAGCCTCAAGTTGAAAAACCTCGTCCATGCCGCGGATGGCGGGTGCGAATCCGGCAATGTCGTCCATTGCCAGTGTCGAAGGACGGATGGCTGCGTGAATGTTCACGGAATCCAGGAATTCGCCGTAGCTTCTCCATTCGTTGTAGTTGAAGGCAAGATCCAAATCCAGGTCGCTTTGAGGAGTCTTGAGCTTCAGGTTGTCGAAAGTCAGAGTGGTGTCACAAATGCGGAAATCGCCACTGCATTGTTGCAATTGGAATCCACCGTACTGGTTGAATGCCAGCTGTTTGAACGACATGGCCACATCCGCCCCGTTCAGCCGGAATTTCTTGGCTTTGATATCCAAGTCTGCCAATTCGAAGAAGGAATAGTCGATATCTGGTCGGCCAGCGGTGTCATAAACCACGCGAGAGTTGTCATTGATAAGGACGAAACGACCGTTTTTGATGTCCACCGAGTTGGAAGTGAGCTCGAAGCCTCTTTTCGGTTTGTCGGATTTGAAAACGGAAGCCCATTTGGCGATGTTGATGGTCTCCTCGCCCTTGTAGGTGCGCAACACAACGTCAAGGTCATGGAATTCCACATCTCCGAGGCTCAGTTTGAAAGGTTTGGTTTTGATTCCGCGCAGACGCCCCTTCACCGTGCCGGAGTAGATCATTTTCTCGCCGTGGTGGTCTTTGATGGCCACCTCATGAGCCACGAGTTTGAGCGTGGGGGTGAGGTGGACATCTCCAATGGAAATCTCAGTGCCCCATTTCTCACTCAGTGCAGCGGTAACTTTGTGGACCACAAAGGTTTGTATTGCAGGTACAAACAGCAATCCCACAAGCAACAGGTCTAATGCGAGAAACACCCCGACGACCCATGCTGTGATTTTGAGAGCTTTTTTGATGCCGCTTTTACCCATTTTAATACAATGTATTTTTAAAACTGCAAAGATACAATTTTTTAGGCAATTAGTGCTGACAAAAGCAATTACAAAAAAAACAAATGGTTGTCCCATGTGCAAAAAAAATAGTATCTTTGCCGCTCGTTATTCTAGTAGAAAGTTTTTAACTAATTAAATTATAAAGTTATGGTAGAAAAAATTACATCAAGCCAGCAGGCCATGGACATGGAAGCCCGTTATGGCGCGCACAACTATCATCCCCTGGGCGTGGTCATCGCACGCGGTAAAGGCCCCTTCGTGTGGGACGTGGAAGGCAAGAAATACTTCGACTTCCTCTCCGCCTATTCCGCAGTGAACCAAGGTCACTGCCACCCGAAGATCATTGACGCTATGATCGACCAGGCACAAAAGGTCACCCTGACCTCCCGTGCATTCTACAACGACTGTCTCGGACCGTTCGAGAAATATATCACCGAAACCTTCGGCTACGACAAGGTTCTCCCTATGAACTCTGGCGCTGAAGCCGACGAGACCGCTCTGAAGCTCTGCCGTCGTTGGGGTTATGACAAGAAAGGTCTTCCCGAGAACCAGGCCAAGATCATCGTGTGCGACGGTAACTTCCACGGTCGTACCATCACGATCATCTCCCTCTCCATCGATCCTGACGCTTACGCAGGCTTCGGCCCGTTCACCCCGGGATTCATCAAGATCCCTTACAACGATGTCGATGCTTTGGCGAAAGCCCTCGAAGATCCGATGGTGTGCGGTTTCCTCGTGGAACCCATCCAAGGCGAGGCTGGCGTGTATGTCCCCGATGAGGGCTATCTGAAGAAATGCTATGACCTCTGCAAGGCCCACAATGTGCTGTTCATCGCCGACGAGGTGCAGACCGGTATCGCCCGTACGGGTAAGATGCTGGCTTGCGACCACGAAGGTGTCCGTCCCGACATCCTTGTGTTGGGTAAAGCCCTCTCCGGCGGCACGATGCCCGTCTCCGCTGTTCTGGCCGACGACGACATCATGCTCAACATCAAGCCCGGTGAGCACGGCTCCACGTTCGGTGGCAACCCCGTCGCCTGCCGCGTCGGTATCGCCGCCCTCGAAGTGGTGAAGGAAGAGAAGTTGGCTGAGCGCGCTGAATACCTCGGAAAGATCTTCCGCGAGGAGATGAGCAAGGTCAACAGCCCGATGATCAAGCAAGTGCGTGGTAAAGGTCTGCTCAACGCCGTCATCATCCAACCCACGAACGGCAAGGAAGCTTGGGACGTGTGCGAGAAGATGCGCGACCTCGGCGTGCTGGCCAAACCGACCCATCAGCACATCATCCGTTTCGCTCCTCCGTTGGTCATCACCGAAGAGGAACTCCGCGAGGCCATCGCCATCATCAAGGAGGCGATTCTCTCGTTCGAGTAAACGATTTCACGGATACGTTTGCCTTTAAGAAGAGGCCGGAGGATTCGTTCCTTCGGCCTCTTTTCGTGTGGCGCTGGCGGGTTGCAGTTTGCCGGGTGGGCGCGACGGTGGAGTGGGAGGGTGCTGCAGGTCCGCGGGTCCTGCGGACGCCGCGGTCAAGGAGGGGCGACCGCTTCGCGGTCGTGGGGGTACCGGAGATCTGTAGGGTAGGTCGGAACAGCAGGGTTGTCGGCTCGGGATAGGAACTTGATCCGGTTGATAACTTATTGTTACGTTGTATGAATTATTTTGTTATTTTTGCCCGCTGATTCGTAGCGAAGGAAGTGACGCTGAAAGCGTCACCCCTTGGTTACCGCAGTGTCCGAAGGACCTGCGGTGTGAGGCACCTCGCCAGTGCAGAGGGAACCGTCGAGCGGGGATCCGGTGTCAGCAGCAACCAGAAACCGAAACCAAAACCAAAACCAAACAAAGTATGGCGTACACCAAACTCATCTATCACATCACCTTCAGGCCGCACTGGAGTGTGCCGGCAATCACGGAAGCACACGAACGTGACCTCTACGCTTTCGTAAATGGATTCTGTAATCACCACAACTGCAAGCTGATTCGGATCAACAGCATGCCCGACCACATCCACATCCTGGTCTCACTGCCGCCCACGATGGCGGTGGCTTCGTTCGTGCACGATCTGAAAATCGCCGCAGGGAATTACTTGCGGGCCCATCCCGACAAGTTTCCTCTGTTTGCCGGGTGGGCGCGAAGCTACTATGCCGGTACCTGCGGCCCTATGGACAAGGAACGGGTGCGCCGCTATATTATGCGACAGAAAGAACACCACAAGAAGAAGTCTTACAGACAAGAAATTATCCGCCAACTGAAGAAAGCCGGTATCGAGTATGACGAAAAATATCTGTTCCGCGACTGAAGGGGTTGCGCGGTTCGTCGTAAATATAGTTTATCTTTTTACCACTTTCCCCACCTGTACCTCTCCGTCGCAATCAATCGCTTTGATAAGATAAATACCTATGGGATAGTTTGTTATACTGATGGTGACAGTGCTGTTTTCCATCTTTTCCTCCAGCAGTACACGCCCTTGCAGATCTGTAAGGATGATTTGTCGCAACGGCTTCTCGCTTTCAATGCGCACAAGACCGGATGTCGGGTTGGGACTGACCGTCAGGGCAAGGGGGGACGGCCGGTCTGGCACGCCCACGAAGATGTTCGCGGACATCCAGCTTTCCGGCAACGCATTGTCGAGGTCGGGGTCGAGGAGGATGAGGAAGTCACCGTGACCGTCGGCGTTGATGGGCCACGGCAATGTGTCGGCGTAGGTCACCTCATCGATGATGTTGCCCCAAGCATCGGCCAGCACTAACCGCTCGGACTTGTTGTCGAGATGGCGGGTGAATACGCCGAAGGCCGTTTTCGGGAAACAGTGCTCAAAAGCGGTGGCGTTGGAGGCCAGGAAGATCTCCTCGTGCGGCGCGATGAGGGAGTTCTCAGGGAAGGTGTAAGTGAGGCCCAGTTCGCGGAAATAGACCCCGGAGGCATCCACCGTGTCGTCGCTGTTGTTGACGATGCCGATGAACTCCAGTTCGTCGGCGTTGAAGCCCTCCTGCACGACAGGATGATAGTTGATCTTGGAAATGACCAGCGGCAGCGGTTCTAACGGAATGCAGTCACGGTAGAGATCCCACTCGTGGTTAAGCCAGGTATAGCGGTTCTCCAGCCACTGTTTCATGGTGTTGATGTGGTTTTCATAGTTGTAGTTTTTCCACCATCGCACGCGGTCGCGGACCCTGGCGGTGGCAGTTATGTCGATGAGACTGTCCATGAGGTGGGTGACATTGCTGAAATGCAGCGGCGCGCCCTCGGCGGTGAGGTCCTCCCATCGGTGGAACAGATGGCAGCTGAACATGTTGTCCTCGTAGAGCTGGTGCCAGAAATCGGAACCGGTGTTGTCTCCGTTGGCGAACTGCAGCACATCGTAGCCCGACCGCCCCACATCACCGAAATCGTAGCCGTAGGTCAAGTTGAAATCCCACACCGGACCGGCGCGGAACTTGCCGTTGCGATCTTTGTGGAAGAAGGTGCTCTTGTGGTAGATGTCGACGTTGGATGATAACTCTCCCATGATCATGTAGTCGATGAAGGAAGGGATATCGAGATAGGCTGGGAAACCGTGACTTACATCTTGGTTGTGGGCGGCGACCACTTCTTGGATGGTGTCGAAGTAAGCATGGATATAAGCACCCTGTTCGGGGGTGATTTCCTCGGGTTTCGGAGCGTGGTAGATATAGTCCACATCTTGCCAGTAGTCGTATGCCGTGGTGGACCATGCAGGAACATCGCCGCCAGTGAGTTTGTCCGCCTTGATGATGTAGCCTCCTGTGACATCGGGGAAGGTGTTGTCGGTGGAATCCATCTCGACAATATCCACGCGGTTGGGGTCAATCTTGATTTTCTCGGTCAGGAAGTATAGGCCTCGGTAGTCACCGTTGACAATCAACTCACAGTATTTAGGGCGCGGTGCGTAGTCACCTAGTTGTGCGGCGAGGATATAGGAAAGATTGTCGCGTACGTAGGAGGGCTCGTCGTTCATGGCGTTGAGCACCCAGTCGTTCTCGGCGGGCAGCCCCAGGAGAGAGACGTTGTTGTTGGTGATGTCGTCGGCCATGCGGGTCTCGAAACCGTAGGGCTTCTTGTTGTGGCCCTGCGAGGTGGAACCGCGCAACTCGATGGCAATGCGGCCGTTGTAGTTCAAAAAGGCACTGTCATTCTGGTTAGACAGATAGTTGGTGGTGCTGTCATTGACATAGAGGATCTTCATCGTCGCTCCTACCTTCGGTTCGTCGGGAATACTGACACCGTTGTCTGTACTGATGATGATGATGGGCAGGTTGGATGACGAAATGTATTGTCCACGGGCGATGAGCACGGTGAGGAATGTGATAGCCAGTAGCAACGTCTTCTTCATGAGGATGAAATTGAAATTGCAAAAGTACATAAATTTCGGATACAAAACAGTTTGCAGGAACGATCTCAGTAGAGATTCATGACACGCCACTATGGAATTCGCACAAATAGCACAAACCGACCACTGCCGTAATGGCGTGTTTCCTCTTCGCCGGGCAGCCGGACCTCCGCTTTGGTGTTGGCGGGGATAAGAATTTCCCCGATCATTTGGTCCCCACTACGGCGCCAGTTGCTTTCGATGCGGCCGGAGACGGATTCGTAGGCGCAGCGCACCGTGTCGAGGCCGTCGATGAAGGTGGGCTGTATCAGGATTTTGCTATAACCGGGCTCCAAAGCGCGGATGCCGCCGAGGTATTCGTATTCCCAAAGGATGAGATCGCCGAGGAGCATCACGTGGTTGCCGGAATTCATCGCCGGGTCGGCGGTGTTACCGTTCCACAGTTCCCAAATAGTGGTCGCGCCGTTGCGGACCATATAACCCCAGCTCGGATAGGTGTCGTTAGTGGCGAGTTTCAGCGCCAGGTCGGCGCGCCCGCGGTCCGTGAGCGTGCGCATCAGCTGTTGGATGCCCACCACGCCGGTGGAAACATGCCCGCCGAAATCCTCCTCCGTTTTTCGGATGATGTTGTTCCAAACATCCTCCTCCCATTCCTCGGGCACCATGCCGAATGCCAGTGGTAGAATATTGGCGGTGACAGTGCCGTTCTCGTAATCTCCCGTTCCCGCATCAAAAAACAGACTGTTGTAGGTGCTTGTGGAAAATCGTTTCTCAAAAAGGAAATGATCCACATCTTCTTGCAATCCAAGAAGTTCTGCGAATTTGGCCATAATGTCGCTTAGATGGCAGTAAAACGGGGTGGAGATAGAGCCTCCTTCGGTGTAACGATCCGGATTGTATGAGTGAATCCGCTCCAATGACTCGGGAGGCACGCACCAGTCGCCATAGCAGTCGCGGGTGATGACGCCGTCGAGACCGTATGTTTCGCGCATGTGCTCCATCCAACGTCTCATTGCGGGGTAGTGCCGGCGGATGGGCTCGAGGTCGCCGTAACGGGTGTACAACATGTCAGCCACGGTGATGAAGGCCCCCGGCCAGGTCATATTGTCGGTGATGCGGCGCCAATAGTTCGGGCAGACGTCCGAGAGCGAGCCGGTGGGTTCCTCCGTGTCCGCGATGTCGTCGATCCATTTGTTGTAGAGCCGGTAGTTGTTGAAGATGTACGACTCGCCGTAGTTGCCGGTGGTGCGGTCGCCGGTCCATCCCATCCGCTCGTCGCGCTGCGGACAGTCGGTGGGCATCGAGCGGTAGTTGCCCCGGATGCCCCAGTAGGCGTTGCGATACACGGCGTTCATCACCTCGTTGGAACACTCGAAACTGCCTGTCACGGACATCTCGTCGTAAAACACAAGCCCTTGGAAATCTTCGGGTTTCGGATCTTCGCGCAGACCGGTGATCTCCACGTACCGGAAACCGTGGTAGGTGAACATCGGGTGCCATTGCCACGCGTATGCATGCATCGGATCTGGAATTATGAAACGGTCTGTGGCTTCGGCAGTGCGGAGATTGGCGGTGTAGAGCATGCTGTCGGGGGTGAGCAGCTCGGCAAATCGGAGCGTCACCGTGTCGCCCTTCTGCAATCCGCGCATCATCAGTTGCAAATAACCCACCATATTCTGTCCCATGTCGAGAATCCACGTGTCGCCTTTGCGGAACATCGCTACCGGATGCAGCGTGTCTTGCACCTTGATGTTGGGATTGGGCTGCGGCACAAGTTTACCCCCCGGAGCGTCCACAATTTGGGCTGAACCCCAACGCTCCGAGATGTCTTGGTAGTGGCAAAAGAACGTGTATCCTGCTTTTGTCCAGCTGCCCAGAGCGTAAGAATCGTCGTAGGTTTCGCCGTCGAACTCGTTGCTTTTGCGGATGGGCCCCTGGTTGGTCATCTGCCAGCTTTTATCGCTGACGATCATATCCTTGGATCCGTCCGTATAGGTCACTTCCAACTGTAGGAGCAGTCGCGGGGTGCCGAAATGCCTGGCGTGGGTCAGCCCGCCATACTCCATCTCGGTGGAGTCGAAGCGGACGGAGGTGTAGCGGCCGCCTGCAAGCACCACTCCGACGGCGTTGTCGCCCTTCTTCAGGAAGTCCGTCACGTCGTAGGCGTTGAAATAGACCCGCTTGCTGTAGTCGGAGAGGGCGGGCTTGAGGATTTCCTCGGGCGCTACCTCCTCTCCGTTGATGTAGGCGCTGTATTGCCCTAAACCGCTGATATACAGCCTCGCTTCGCGAATGTTGTTGCGCAGGGAGAACTCCTTGCGAAGATACCGCGACGCGATGTGGGTTTTTCCCTCGATGTGATCGTCGTCGAAGTCGCCGCCAATCCATTTTGCATGCCAGTCGGTACTGTCCAACAGGCTGATTTCGAATGAATTGATGTCGCTTTCGATGAATCTGACACGGGTTAAGGTGTCTGAAGTCTTGTTTATGAAATCACCGTCTCTGTAGTGTTTGACATCGGCTATCTCGTGGAGTGTTGTTGAGGCGATCACTTTCCAATACGCCTTGTCGCGGCTGTGCAATGGTTTGCCCTCGTAGGGGATGAGCAGCATCCGGTCGGAGGCGACGGTCTTGGAATCCCAAAGATCGCCCACTCCTTGTTCCAATAGGTCTTTGGAGGATGCTACAAGGATGCGGTAAGAGGTCTGCCGCACGTTGGAGTCGCCGGTTTCGTACCGCCAGCTGAACCGTGGGACATCCGTGGCCAACGGTTGAGAACCGTCCTGGTACTCAACGGTTTCGTGCGAGATAGCGACCTGCCCGAAAACACCGTTAACAGTAAGCAATAAAGCGATAACAACAAGAAGGAGATGTCTTTTCATACTAAATGAGATATATCAGCGGCAAAAATACAAAAAAAGGGGAACCCTTCCGAGTCCCCCAAAAGTCTAACGTCTAACGCCTATTTCAGCAGCTTGAAGAACTCGACCATCAGGTCCCAGCACATCTGCACGGTCGCGATTTCGAGTTTTTCATCGGGAGAGTGGACGCCGCGCAATGTCGGGCCGAAGGAGACCATGTCCATGTCGGGATACTTCTCGGAGAAGAGACCGCATTCGAGTCCGGCGTGGATGGCCAGCACCTGCGGATCTTTGTGGAAGACGTTGCGGTATGCTTCGGTCAGCACACGCACCGCCTCAGAATTCGGGTTCGGATTCCAGCCCGGGTAACCGTCCGAGTTCACCACGTCAGCACCGATCATCCAGAAGGTGGTGGAAACCTTGTCAACGATGGCCTGCTTTTTGGACTCCACGGAGCTGCGCTGGCTGGTGGTGAACACGACCTCGCCATCCACAATCTTCACGGATGCCAGGTTGGTGGATGTCTCCACGAAGCCCGGGATGTCCTGCGACATGGCTGCAACACCGTGCGGGCAAACCACGAGGGCGTTCAAAACATCGATTTGGAGAGTTTCCTCCAGCACCTCTTTGACGGCGGTGGCAGGCTCCACAGCAACAGTCACGCCGGGGTCGGTGGTGTGGAATTCGGCCTTGTAAGTCTTGTCCATCTCGGCAAGGTAGGCTTTCCAGCCTTCAACTTCTTCTTTCGGCAAAGCCACAATAGCGAAACCCTCGCGGGCGATGGCGTTGCGAAGGTTGCCAGCGTTGATGTCGGCGATGCGAAGGTTGAAATCGCTGTAGGAGTTCCAAAGGATGCGGGCGAGGAGTTTCACGGCGTTTCCGCGGCCCTTGTTGATGTCGTCACCGCTGTGTCCGCCCTGCAAGCCTTTAACCTCGACCTTGAAGAATTCACAATCGCCTTCAACAGGCTCATAATCAACGGGAACCTTTGCCACAGTGTCCTGACCGCCAGCGCAACCGATGAAGAACTGTCCTTCATCCTCGGAGTCGAGGTTGAGGAGCATCTTGCCCTGCATAAAGCCGGCTTCCACAGCGGCGGCGCCGGTAAGGCCCGTCTCTTCGTCAATGGTGAAGAGACACTCGATGGGACCGTGTTCCAGCTCATTGTCGTCAAGAACGGCCAGTGCGAGGGCCACGCCGATGCCGTCGTCGGCACCAAGGGTCGTACCCTTAGCCTTCAGCCATTCGCCGTCAATATAAGTTTCGATAGCATCCTTGTCAAAGTCGAACACTTTGTCGTTGTTCTTCTCGCACACCATGTCCATGTGGGCTTGCAGCACCACGGGCGTAACATTCTCTTTACCAGGTGTTGCAGGCTTGGAAATCAGCACGTTGCCGACTTTGTCGCGTTTGGTGGGCAGTCCTAACTTCTTGCCGGTCTCCTCTAACCAAAGGGACATTTTCTCTTCACGTTTCGACGGACGCGGGATCTTCGTAATTTCATTGAAATAATAGAAAACCTTTGAGGGTTTCAGGTTCAGCATTTCTTCGTTCATATTTTTCTTTTTTTTGATGTGACATTAATTTCGGGAGGCAAAGATACAATTTTTTTCAGACTCCAATCTCGTTTTCCCCAATTCGTGTGAAATCAAAAAATCCTTTATCTTCAAAAAAGAGACCTTATTTTTTGTATCTTTGCAAATTGTTTGTTTGAAACTTAAATAATTGAAAATCAAATAGTTATATGGCTAAAAGTATATCAAAACTGAGAAATATAGGTATCGCGGCGCATATTGATGCCGGAAAAACCACCTGTTCGGAGCGAATTCTCTACTTTACCGGCGTGAACCGCAAGATTGGCGAGACCCACGACGGTCAGGCAACGATGGATTTCATGAAACAGGAGCAGGAACGCGGCATCACCATCGCGTCGGCTTCCATCACCGCCGAGTGGAAAGGCCACCAAATCAACTTGATAGACACTCCAGGACACGTGGATTTCACCATTGAGGTGGAGCGTTCTCTGCGTGTGATCGACGGCATGGTGGCGGTGTTTTGTGCCGTGGGCGGTGTGGAGCCCCAGAGCGAGACGGTCTGGAACCAGGCCGATAAATATCGCGTGCCGCGCATCGCGTTCGTCAACAAGATGGACCGTACCGGCGCCGACTTTGCCGAAGTGGTCGCCCAAATGGAGAAATATCTGGGAACCAACGCTGTGCCGATCCAGATTCCGATGGGGGCGGAGAGCGAGTTCCAAGGTTGCATCGACCTGGTGAAGATGCGCGCGCTGACCTTTTCCGAGAAAGAGGTTTTCGAGAACGAGATTCCTGCCGAATTCACCGCTGCTGCGGAAGCCGCGCGCAAGAACATCGTTGAGAAGCTCGCCGATTTCGACGACGACATTGCCGACGCTTATTTGGAGGAACGTGAAGTTAGCGAGGAGCAGATCCGCAAGGCACTTCGCGAGACAACTCTCAAATTGCTGATCACGCCGGTGCTATGCGGCGCCGCTTACAAGAACAAGGGTATCCAGCCGCTTTTGGATGCTGTCATCGACTACCTGCCGTCACCCACGGACATCGGTGCTGTGATTGCCAAGGACCCGTACGACGAGGAGAAGACCTACACCCGCAACCCGTCGAACAACGAGACCTTTTCCGCCCTTGCTTTCAAGCTCATCAACGACCCGTATGTGGGCCAACAGACGTTCATCCGCATCTTCAGCGGCAAGCTGACCAGCGGCATGAGCCTTTATAACACCAACAAGGACAAGAACGAACGCGTGGGCCGCATCTTCCGCATCAAGGCTAAAGAGCGTGAGGAGATTTCCGAGGCAGGTGCGGGCGAGATTGTCGCGCTCGTGGGTATGAAATACACTCGTACCGGTGACACGCTCTGCGACGAGAAGCAACCCATCGTGCTGGAATCCATCAATGTGCCGCCCGCCGTCATCGAGATGAAGGTGACGCCGATGGACACGAAAAACCGTGACAAACTCGGCGAGGCTTTGGCCAAGCTGAGCAACGAGGATCCCTCCTTCCACGCGCACTACGACGACGAGACTGAAGAAACTATCATCGCCGGTATGGGCGAGTTGCATTTGGAGATCATTGTGGATCGTCTTAAGGACGAGTTCAAAGTGCCCATCGAGGTGGGCGCGCCGAGTGTCTCCTTCCGCGAAACCATCACGCAGCCGTTCGAGAGCAACTACAAGCATGTGAAACAGACCGGCGGTCATGGACAGTTCGCGCACACGGTCATCCGTTTCGAGCCGAATCCGGGCAAAGGGTTCGAGTTCGTGGATGTGTCGAAGGGTGGTGTAGTGCCGAGAGAATACATTCCCTCCATTGAGAAGGGACTTCGTGCCGCCATGGAGAAGAGTCCGCTGGCGGGCTATCCCGTGGTCGATGTGCGCTGCGTGCTGGTGGACGGCAACTATCACCCCGTCGATTCCAGCGATATGGCTTTCCAACTGTGTGCTGCACAATGTTTTAAGACCGCTTATAACAAGATGGCGCCGATTCTGATGGAGCCGGTGATGAAAGTGGAGGTGAACACGCCCGACGAGTACATCGGCAACATCACCCGCGACATCACCAAGCGTCGCGGCCGCATCGAGAACATGCGCCGTTTCCGCAAGGGGTCGCAGAAGCTCGACGGTTTCATCCCGTTGATGGAAATGTTCGGCTATGCCACGGCGTTGCGCAACGTCACCAGCGGCCGCGCCAACTACTCCATGGAGTTCTATCAGTATATGCGTATGCCTGCCGCAAAACAGGAAGAGATTGTGGCAGAGCGCCGGAAAGCGTAAAGAAAAGATTACATAAAAAAAATACCGCGACATCGTCGCGGTATTTTTTTTCAATTAGAGACCAAGAGATTACTCGCCGATTTGTCTGCGGACGAAGCTGACACAAGCCAGGTCTTTGTCCATTCTCTTGATGTAGTCGCCGACGCTCTCTTTACCGTCGCTGCCCATGACGAGCGCTTGGTATGTGAGGGTGCTTTCCTTGAAGAACTTCACCAGACGGCCTTGGGCGATTTGCTGGATCTGTTTATCATTGAGGTTAGCAGCAGCTTTTTCAGCTTCCTCAACTTTGATTTTGCGGGCGAGTTCGGCCTGCTCTTCGGTGATCCAACCCTTAGCCATATTGGAGTTGATATGGTCGTCGCTATCGACGTGAGCGGGGTTGATGCCGGCTTTGTGAAGAGCGGAATCAACGGCTCTTTGGATCATTTCGAGGCGGGTCTTCTCAATACCCACTGCCAGTTCGCGGTCTTTCACCTCTTGCGGGATGGCATTCTCGTCGAGGGCGACGGGAGCCATGGCCGTGATGTGAAGGGCGACGTTGTGAGCAGCTTCAGCAGCTTTCTCGCCGGACTTGTTGAAGCCCACGAGGGTAGCCTTGTGGTTGCCCATGTGGTTGTAAGCCTCCACGTAGGGAGCTTCGAGGACGAGGTAGTCGGGGCATTCGATCTTCTCACCGGTTTTGCCGGTCAGTTCGACCAATTTCTCGGCGACCGTCATACCGCCACAGTCCATATTCAGGAGGTCTTCCTTCGTCTTGATGTCGGCAGCCATAGCCTTGTCGAGGACGCTGTCGGTGAAGTTGACGAATTCCTCGCCTTTGCCCACGAAGTCGGTTTCGCAAGCCATGACGAGCATATAACCTTTGGTTCTGTCGGCATTGGTTTTGGCGATGATGCGACCCTCGTTGGAGGAGCGGTCAGCGCGTTTGGCAGCCACTTTCTGGCCTTTCTTGCGGAGGATGTCGCGCGCTTTTTCGAAGTCGCCTTCAGCCTCGACGAGGGCCTTCTTGCAGTCCATCATACCGATACCGGTCTCTTGTCTTAATTTATTAACATCAGCAGCAGTGATATTAGCCATAATGTTGTTTTTTTCAGTGATTAAAATTATTCGTTGTTTTTGCGGGAAACTCTTCTGCGGCGGCCTTCGCGGTCGTCGTTTTCGCGCTCTTCGCCTTCGTTTTCGGCGTTCATTTCAGCCATTTCCTCTTCCATGCGGTCCTTGTTCATCTCGCGTTCTGCTTGTCCTTCGCGGATGGCTTCGCAGATGGCTTTGAGGACCACGGCGATAGACTTGGATGCGTCGTCATTAGCCGGGATGGGGTAGTCCACCAGACGCGGGTCGGAGTTGGTATCGACGATGGCGAAGGTGGGGATGGCGAGTTTGCGGGCTTCAGCGAGGGCGATGTGCTCCTTCATGATATCCACGATGAAGACGGCTGCAGGGAGGCGAGACAAGTCGCTGATGGAGCCGAGGTTCTTTTCCAGTTTGGCGCGCTCACGGCTGATTTGCAGGCGTTCGCGTTTGGAGATGTTCTGGAATTGGGGGCTTTCGATCAGTCGGTCGATGTCGCTCATTTTCTTGACAGCCTTGCGGATGGTGAAGAAGTTGGTGAGCATACCGCCGGGCCAGCGCTCGGTGACGTAGGGCATGTTCACTTCCTTGACCATGGAGGCGACGGTTTCCTTGGCCTGCTTTTTGGTGGCCACGAAGAGGATTTTGCGGCCGGAGCGTGCGATGCTCTTGGCGGCGCTGCATGCGTCCTCGATCTTGTCCATCGTCTTGTAGAGGTCGATGATGTGGATGCCATTCTTCTCCATGAAAATGTAAGGAGCCATGGCGGGGTTCCATTTGCGTTTCAGGTGTCCGAAGTGACAACCCGCTTCTAATAATTCTTCAAATTGTACGTTTGACATGTTTTTTTTATTTGTTTACGTTCTTAAAAGCAACGGCGGAGTAGTCCTTACGCGGGAATCTTCACCGTTTCGATACTAAACACTGTCCAAGTGAAATTCCGACTAACGTTTGGAGAATTGGAATCTCTTACGGGCCTTGGGCTGACCGGGTTTCTTACGCTCCACCATACGCGGGTCGCGGCGCAGGAATCCCTGGGCTTTGAGTGCCGGGCGGAGTTCAGGGTCGATCTGGGTGAGCGCCTTGGCGATGGCCATGCGGAGTGCCTCGGCCTGGCCGGTGACGCCGCCGCCGTCCAGGTTGGCCTTGATGTCATACTGACCCATCAGGTTGGCCACTTGGAGGGGTTGCTCGACCTTGTACTGCAGGGTGGGAACGCAAAAATATTCCTTATAATCGCGGTTGTTGACCGTGATTTGACCGCTGCCGGCCTTCATATACAGACGGGCAACTGCGGTTTTTCTTCTGCCTAATGTATTGATTACTTCCATTGTTATTTAATATCCTTAATGTTAATGACTTTAGGTTGTTGGGCCTCATGCGGATGGTTGGGTCCCACATAGACGTGGAGGTTGCGGAACAGCTGGGCACCGAGTCTGTTCTTCGGAAGCATGCCCTTGATGGCGTGTTCCAGAATGCGTCTCGGATCCTTGCGCATCATCTCCTTGGGAGTGGCGAAACGCTGGCCGCCGGGATACGTGGTGTGGTGGACATACTGTTTGTCCGTCCACTTGTGGCCCGTGAAGCGCACTTTCTCCGCATTGATGATGATCACATTGTCGCCGCAATCGAAATGAGGCGTGTAATAAGGCTTGTTTTTGCCTTTCAGTATGCGCGCCACCTGTGTAGCAAGGCGGCCCACAACCATCTCCTGGGCGTCAACTACCACCCATTCTTTCTTGACGATTTTCTCATTCGCCGAAATTGTTTTGTAACTTACTGCATCCATTTTTTCAGTTTTGACATTTTTTTGTGAGAGACATCTTCACCCATATCTCTCTGATTTCTAATTTTTTTCCTTTGCTAACTTAAGGATAATAATCGAGAATTTTTAAGCGCGCAAAAATAGACTTTTTTTTGATATAGTCAATAGGTGATGAAAAATATTTTTTCATCCCCCTTGAAGCGGCCGTGAAAGGCCCTGTTATAAACAAAAAGATGCAGTCGGGGAACTGCATCTTCGTTTATGAAAACAACCGGTTGCGCTCTATGCCAGACTCCACTCCGCACCGTCCTTGGTGTCTTTCACCACGATGCCGGCGGCGTTGAGGTCGTCGCGGATCTTGTCCGACAACGCCCAGTTCTTCTCGGCCTTGGCGGTCTTGCGCATCTCCAAAACGAGCTGCATGGCCTTCTCCAAAGCGTCGTGCTCGCGGGTGTCGCCCTGCGCCAACTCGGGCTTGATGCCCAAAATGTCGAAGAAGAAGGTGCGGAATGTGGTCTTCAGCAACTCGATGTCGTCAGCCGTGAGCGTCGCGTGGCCGTCCTTCACGGCGTTGATGATGCGCACGGCGTCGAACAGCTCCGCAATCACCTTCGGGGTGTTGAAGTCGTCGTTCATCGCCTCGTAGCAGCGCTCCTGCAACGCTTCGATGTTTTCGGTGGAGGTGCTTCCGGCTTTCAGACTGTCCAAGTGGCGCTCGGCGGCGTAAAGCTTCTCCAAACCCTTCTCGGCGGACTGCAACGCGGCGTTGCTGAAATCGACGGTGCCGCGGTAAGAGGCCTGCAGCACGAAATAACGGATGGTCATCGGCGAATAGGCCTTCTCCAACTTGGGATGGTTGCCGGTGAAGAATTCGTTGAGGGTGATGAAGTTGCCCAGCGACTTGCCCATCTTCTGCCCCTCGATGGTGATCATATTGTTGTGCATCCAATAGCGAACGGAACTCTTGCCATTGGCCACGGTGCTCTGGCACACCTCCGACTCGTGGTGCGGGAACAGCAGGTCCATGCCGCCGCCGTGGATGTCGAACTGCTCGCCCAAATACTTGGTGCTCATGGCGGTGCATTCGATGTGCCAGCCCGGGAAGCCAACGCTCCACGGGGAGTTCCAGCGCATGATGTGCTCCGGCGCGGCTTTCTTCCACAACGCGAAGTCGGCGGGATTGCGCTTCTCGCTCTGCCCGTCCAACTCGCGGGTGTTGGCAATCAATTCGGCTAACACGCGGCCAGAGAGTTTGCCGTAACCGAAGTCCTTGTCGAATTTCTCCACATCGAAATAGACGGACCCTTCCGACTCGTAGGCATAGCCCTTGTCCAGAATTTTCTGCACCATTTCGATCTGCTCGATGATGTGGCCGGAGGCGCGGGGCTCAATAGAGGGACCCTTCACGTTGAGCGCGTCCATCGCCTTATGGTAGCTGTCCATATAATATTGTGCCACCTCCATAGGCTCAAGCTGCTCCAGACGGGCCTTCTTGGCGATCTTGTCTTCGCCCTCGTCGGCATCGTGCTCCAGATGGCCCACGTCGGTGATGTTGCGTACATAGCGTACCTTGTAGCCGATGTGCGTGAGGTAGCGGAACACCACGTCAAAGGTGACGGCGGGTCTCGCATGTCCCAGATGGGGTTCGCCATAGACAGTCGGACCGCAGACATAGAGCCCCACATGGTCGGGCGTGATGGGCTTAAACAGTTCTTTCCGTTTGCTTAATGTATTGAATAAAAATACTTTACCTTTATTGTCGGTGTTTTTCATATCGTTTGCTGTTTGGGTTTAAGCGGTTAGAGGGTTAAGGGTGCGGCAAAAATACAATTTTTTAGGTTATGGGGTATTGTGCAGCCGGATCAATGTGCAACAAAGAGCTTGCCGGTGAAAGTGCGACCACAGGAGGTGAGCGTGTAGAGGTATAGTCCTGCGGGGAATCCCGAGATGTCCATATTGAAACGGTTCTCGCCAATATCGCCCAGCAGCAGTCGCCGCATCATCTCCCTGCCCTGCACGGAACGGATGCACAGCTCCGCATCGGAAGACTCGGGCAAACGATAGCGAAGTACCGCCTCGCCGCGTGCGGGATTCGGTAGCACGACCGCCTGCAAACCACTGTCTTCAACCTCATCAAATCCTAAATTATCTACATTTACCCTTAAACGGACTGTACGGAAATTGTTAAATTGAAATGCATCACAATCGGTAAAAATAGTAGCCCGACATTCAAAAACATGAGACGAGCAATCTACAGGAATTTGAAAAAGAATATTGGACATTATCTGGACCGTTTCGCCCGGATTTACATCAAGGATAAACGTTTCTGTTGTGTCGAGAACATCCATTCCGACACCTACCCTATAGTTCATTTGGGACTCATGGAAGGTTACAGGGCTGTTATTCGTGACGGCGGTCACAATATGGAATGTGTCCCCGAGATGCCACTCGTAATCAGTTTGAGTCATGTCTTCTGGATATACGACACCAACGAGGGCTGGATCAGGGCAGCCGGCTTGAACAAGGACATCGTCCACCGCAAGGTCGATGGCACCGACATGATGGGTCGCCAGGAAGCGAAGCCGACCCACCGTGAAAAAATCCTGGACTATCGTCTGGTATTGTTCCCAGTCAGCGGAGGCATCCTCTGCCGTCAGCGTGTCAATGGGCGTGAAATCACTGCCGGAGCCCACTTCAAGAATCAGCTCGTAATTCTGAGCACTTTCAGGTATAGGGAGATATTTGTAAAAATCAACCTGAACGGGATAGCCGTTTTGCGGGCGGAAGCTCATGCAGGGCGACAACAGGGCCGTCCAGTTCGAATAACTCGAATTCCCGTTGGTCCCTACCACCATGGCATAGCCTCCGAACTGTTCTGCAAACGTGCCTTCTTCCGTATGAGAGTGCATGGGACCAAGGCCTGTTGATGAGTGAGGACTTCCACCCACACCGCATTGCCACTGGTAAGAGGCATCGGAGCTATAAACCTGCCATTCAAGAACAGGAACCTCAACACCCATGGGTAAAAAAGATTCAATATAGGGCAGGGAATCCACCGGGGAAAGCGATGAAGTATTAGCTTCAGCAGACAGGGAGTTGTTGTCGGGGCTCCCGTCATCGTTAAAAGTCAAGCTGAATTGGGTGGTGAACGAACCCGTGTCACTCAGATTGATACCGGGGATGGTCACCAGCATGGTGGCACCCGGAGCTAACGATCCGGTCTGTATGGTTTGCGTATAAACGCCTTGGTTCGTCCCAGCGATGGCGGCTTGGACTGTCAGCGGGTTGGCAGCGGAAAAAGAGACCGGAGAGTCACCGTTGTTCAGGACCATACACTTGAGGGTGGCACTGTCGTCGGGACACACGTCGCCCACGGGGTGTACGATCTGCATGACTGCCAAATCGCATTGGGCGGCAAGCAAACCGGGAGCCGCGAATAAAACGACAAACAGGAAGAAACGGAAATATTTCATTAAAATACCATTATATTTTATGCAAACAACTTCTCAATCTGGTCCTCGTACTTCTTAATCAGGACGTTGCGTTTCAATTTCAACGTGGGGGTGAGCTCGCCCGACTGGATGGACCATTCGTGGTTCATCAGGAGGAAACGTTTCACCTTCTCGGTGTCGCCGAAGAAAGTGTTGTACTCATCGACAATCTTTTTGTATTTCTTCTGCACTTCGGGGTGCTCGATCATCTCCTCATTTGTGGTGTAATTGATACCTTTGTTGAGACACCAGGAACGCAAGTCGGCAAAATTCGGCACGATGAGTGCAGCGGCGAACTGTTTGTTCTCGCCGACCACCAGGATGTTGTCTATCAGAGACTCTTCGAGGAATTTGTTCTCGATGATGGTGGGAACCACGTACTTTCCGAAGGCTGTCTTGAACATCTCCTTCTTTCGGCCGGTGATTTTGAGCCGTCCCTCGGGGGTGAGTTCGCCGAGGTCGCCGGTGTGGAGCCAGCCGTCGGCATCGATGACTTCAGCGGTCTGTTCAGGCTGGTTGTAGTAGCCCTTCATCACGTGCGGTCCTCTGGTGAGGATTTCGCCGTCCTCGGCGATGCGTACGCGGGTGCCGGGCAGCACAGGACCTGCGGTGCCGATCTCCACGCCGCCTTTGAAGAAGTTGCTCACAGCGATGACCGGTGAGGTCTCCGTGGTGCCGTAACCTTCAAGCACGGGGATACCCATGGCCCAGAACACCTTGGAGATTCGGGGCTGGATGGCTGCGCCGCCGGTCACGATGACCTTCAAGTTGCCGCCAAGTGCTTTGTTCCATTGGTTCAGCACTAATTTGCGGGCTAATTTCAGCTTGCGGTCGTAGCGCTTGCCAGGGTTGTCGCCGTATTGCAGCGCGATTTCGTTTGCCCAGAAGAAGATTTTCTGCTTCGTCTTGCTGAGCTTGTGGCCTTTGGCGAGGATCTTGTCATAGACTTTCTCCAAAAGGCGGGGCACCGTGGTGAATATGTCGGGTTTCAACTCCACCATGTTCTCCTGGATCTTGGCTAAATTCTCGGCGTAGTAGATGGGCAGCCCGAGATATTGCCACGAGTAGTTCATCATGCGCTCATAGACGTGGCACAGCGGCAAATAACTCAGGATACGGTTGTTCTCGGCGGTGGGGATGATGGGCAGAACGGCCTCCACGTTGGAGAGGAAGTTGCGGTGGGTGAGCATCACGCCCTTGGGGAATCCGGTCGTGCCGGAGGTATAGACCAGCGACACCACGTCGTCGGGCTGGATGCTGTCCTTGATCTCCTTCAGGTATTTTTCCGTGGGGTTCGCCCGGCCGAGCTCGATGACCTCGTTCAGGTGCTTGTAGCCACGGAGGTTGCGGAACGTATAGACTTTGTCCTTCAGCTCGGGCTTGTCATCGAGGATTTGGGTGATTTTGCGAAGCAGGTCCCATCCGGCCACGAAGACCATCTTGACGTTGGCGTCGTTGAAGATGTAGCGGTAGTCGCTTTCGCTGATGGTCGGGTAGATGGCCACGTGGAGGGCGCCGATCTGCATGATGGCCATGTCGAGGAAGTTCCATTCCGGCCTGTTGGGGGTTATGGTGGCCACGCAGTCGCCCTTCTTGATGCCCAGCTGGAGCAGCCCGTAGGAGAGACTGTTGACAATCTCAACGTATTTGGCGGTGCTGTATTTCACCCAAATGCCATTTTCCTTGCTGCACAGCGCATCCTCTTTGGGGAACTCTTTCAGATCCCGCTCGAGCATGTCGAATAATCGAGTCACTTGCATAGTTTCAAATTTACAATTTTAAAAAGTCGGCAAAAATACGATTTTTTCGGGTTGCGCGGTCACGGTTCATTTCCGCGTCATGATGTCCAGCACGAGGCTGTCGGTGGCAGCCATGCCGCGGGTGCCGATGTTGGCCATGTTCTGCACGCAGCGGTCCACGTCGTCGTCGATGATGCCCTCCGCGGAGGTCACCACCTCGTCTTCGATGGCTAACATGGACGACAGCACGGCCGTGGAGACGCCCGTGGCCACCTTCAGCGAGCAGCTCGGCTTCGCGCCGTCGCAGATCATGCCCGTGATGTTGGCGATCATGTTCTTCACGGCATAGACGATCTGCTCGTAAGTGCCGCCCATGAGGTAGGTGAGTCCGCATGCGGAGCCCGTGGCGGCCACCACGCACCCGCACAGGGACGACAGCCGCCCGAAGCTTTGTTTGATGTAGATGACTGTCAAATGACTGAGCATCAGTGCTCTGGTGAGCTCTTCCTCGCTTTTGAGGCGCTCTTTCGCGAACACCCACACCGGCAACGTCGCCGCAATGCCCTGATTGCCGCTGCCGGAGTTGCTCATCACGGGTATCTTCACCCCAGCCATACGCGCATCGCACGCCGCGGAGGTGTAGGAAAGGATTTTGGAGTATATGCCGTTGCCGAAGAACTGCGACTTGGGCTCCATGAAGATGGTGCGCCCCAGCCCGTGCCCGAACCGGTTGTTCAGCGACATCTCCGCCGCCCGCTTGTTCAGCTCCGCCGTCTCCAGAATGAAATGGATTTCCTGTATAGGTGCGGTGGTGGCGAATTCATAGACCGTGCGCATGTCCAGTTTCGGGTCTTCGGAATCATCATTGGTCTCCGTCTTCACGCGGTCGTCCAACAGCACGTCACCGTTTTTGGCGATATAGCTGAAATGGGTGTGCATCCCGCTGATGATGACCTGCACGTAATCGTCGCCGTTGTGGCACTCCACCTCGATGTAGAGTTTTTCGTCCGTGTCTTTCTTCTGCAGAATCTTGATGCGGTTCTGGGCGATATAAACCTTGCCCTCCTCCACGAGTTCGGGGGTGATGTCTTTCAGAACTTCAAGCTGGTATTCGGACTTCCCGGCCAATGCGCCGAGGGCGATGGCGATCGGCAACCCGACCATGCCGGTTCCGGGAATGCCCACGCCCATGGCGTTTTTGAGCATGTTCGCGCTCAATGACACGGCGATCAGCTTCGGCACGCCGCCGAGCACCTCTTTGGCTAACGCCACGGCTAACGCCACGGCCATCGGTTCGGTGCACCCGATCGCGGGCACCACCTCGCGCTTCACCAACGCGATAATCCGGGATCTTTCTTCGGTTGTCATAACTTTTTGTAGGTTAGTAGTTAGTGATTAGGGAATAGGGATTAGTGATTGGTGAATAGTGATTTGCGGGTGTTTTTAGGGGATTTGTCGTTATATTTAACATTCATCATTCATCATTCATAATTCTTAATTCTTAATTGACAAACGCGCTCTTGATGGGGTAGTGGTCGGAGATGAGCCAGCGGCCGTATTTGTCGGAGTCGAGGGTTTGGAAGAGTATGGGGGTGGCGTTTTTGTAGAAGATGTGGTCGATGACGACGTTGTTGGGGGCGTTGCCCCAGCCGTTGAAGGTGCCGCGGTGGTCGGTGACGGGCGCGTCCTTGCGAGCCTGCTTCATCACCTTCTTCAGCGGTTTGAAGATCTCACTGCTAATGTCGGAGTTGAAGTCGCCGGTGAGGAACACGGGAGCCTTCTTGTCGGTGACGATGCTCTTGATACGCTGCGGGATGAGCTTGAGCGACTCGCGGCGGGCCACCTCACCCACATGGTCGAGGTGCGTGTTGAAGCAATAGACGTGCTTGCCGGTCTGCTTGTCGCGGAAATAGCCCCACGTCACGATGCGGTGGCAGGCGGCATCCCAGCCCCGCGAGCAGACATCTGGCGTCGCGCTCAGCCAGAAGTCGCCGTGCTCGATGACTTCGTAGCGGTCGGAGCGGTAGAGGATGGCCATGTGCTCGCCGCCCTGTTTGCCGTCGTCGCGACCTACACCAATATATTGGTAGTCAGGCAGATTCTTGTTGAGATAGTCCAACTGCACAAAGTATGCTTCCTGCACGCAGAGGAAGTCGGGCTTCTCCATCTTCGCCATCTTCACACAGCTGGCCTTGCGGTTGTCCCAGATGTTGTCGCCATCGCCTGGGTTGTTGTAGCGAATGTTGAAGGAAATCACGGTGACGGTGTCCTTTTGGGCGAAAGCCGGCATGAAGCAGGCGAGGAGGAGGGTGAGGGAGAGGAGGAGGTTTTTCATTTTAATAAGGTTAAAAGGTTAGAAGGTTAGAGTGTTAGAAGGTTAAAAGGTTAGAAGGTTAGAGGGTTAGAAGGTTAATGGGTTATTGTTTCACGAGGGGTTTTGTGATGGTTCCCTGGTCGGTGTTGATGCGGATGAAATACATGCCGGTGGAGAGGTTGGAAACGTCAATCCGGCTCTGTAGCGATGAGTTGCATACGTCAGCCCTTCGGACAATCTTTCCGAAAACATCATACACCTCCATACCCGTCACATTCACATCGCCATCTACCCGCACATCCACATACGATGTCGCGGGGTTGGGATAGAGTGTGACGGCCTTCTCTAGCCGTTCTTCGATGCCCACGTATGGCGTAGCCACGGTAATCCTATTACTCCAAGAGCTCCATGTGCTGTCGCCGCAATCGGCACGCACGGAGAAATCATAATACAAAGGAGAGTGTCCGAAATGATAAGCGGATTCGTAATATATCACAAAGGAGTACTGGAATGTGGCCATATTGGTCTCCACTTCCATCGAACTATACCAATCGCCATTAGCCCCATATCTGACTTGCCAAACACTGACATCCGGAACGTCGTCCCACTCCAAAATAATGTAATCCAACCCAACATCAGTGGCATGCAGGCCTGTAGGCGCACCGCAACTGAGGGTGGTAAAGCTACGTTCATCGCTAAAAACCGTAATGTTGTTGTAGGTGATAAATGCACGGTAATTGTATGTTGTACTTTCATCAAGCCCTTCAAGGGGGAAGGTTAGGGAATAAGAAGTTGTTCCGAGCGAAGGCGTGCCCGCAAAGACAATAGTATAGTCACTGTCATTGGCGGCCCTCCATTCGAAACCGGTGGCCATGATAGGTACATGATATTGATTCGTGAGGTTGGCACGCATTGTGGCCGTATGATTTGTCAATCCAGTGACAGGTTCCGTGACTATCTCAGGGTCTGTTATGACAGGATCGCCTGTATTATTATATACCATCACATCGTCAATATAAATGCCGTTGCCGTTCTGCATACTTTTGCCAGTGAATTTCAGTTGAATAAGAGAAATATTGGGAGGCAACGCCACAGAATCGTACTGCCAATCCGCAACAGATTCCGTATAAGTCACCAATGGGAGCCAAACGGTGTCGGCATTGCTGGCGTTTCGACAATAGATGGTTAACGACTCTGCTCCCAAATAGTTGTAAAAGCTCGGTCTTCTTTGGGAAAAACGCAGATACGGGGTTGTTACCGCACTGATGTCAAGTAGAGGGGAAATGGCATCGCAAGTGAATGTGTCGAAAATGTAACTATGGGATAAAAAACCGCCTGCACTGTTATAGCCCCAGGAATTGGGACCAGAGGTCAAATCCCAACATTCGGGTAAGACGGAAAAATCTTCAATATAAAAATCATTATCTGTCACGACAATAGTATCACAATCCGGCATAAAGAGCCGAACACCTGACACATTGTCAAGGCCTATCTCTGTACCTTGAAATTGAACATCATGAAAGGCGACATAGATGTTTTGACCGGCGTAAGGACTCATGTCAATGGCAAAACTATACCAATTTTCTGTGGGAAAATCCGAGACTTCTATCGTTCTAATAACAGAAAAATTATCGGTCGAGACATCGCTGGTCGATACTTCAACGGTAAAGGTATTGGTAAAGGACTCTGGGGAAGAAAACATCAAGAATCTCAAGGAATCGCCGATAACCGGAGAGAGTTTCGGGGTGATGATATAACGGTCAACGGTGTCAAGGGCAACCTGAAGAGAGACCATGTACATCATGGCACAGTAGCTGTTATTGGTAGATCCGTACATGTTGAAGTCATAGCGGCCAATTGTACTGTAACTTCCCTCTATATCATAAATTGTCCAGCCGATAGGCGGAAATTCCATATCTTCAAAATCTTCATTGAGATAAGGTACATTCTGCGCCGATGCAACCAACACCGTAGCAAATAATGCTATGCTAAAAAATATCCTTTTCATATTGGAGGCTGCTTAAAGATTATTCATTATTTATAATTCTTAATTCTCAATTCTTAATTCGAGAAAACATACTGTATAATGTTCGCGCCCATCTGCAGGGCTTTGGTGCGGATGGCCTCCGAGTCTTTGTGCACGACGAAATCCTCCCAGCCGTCGCCGAGGTCGCACTCGTAGGTGAACAAGAATACCATTCTTCCCTCCCAGAAGAGGGCGAAGGCTTGCGGGGGCTTGTTGTCGTGTTCGTGGATCTTGGGCAGACCGTTCGGGAAGTTGTACTTCTGGTGGAAAATTGGGTGATTATAAGGCAGTTCCACCAGCTCCAGTTCCGGGAACACCTTCTTCATCTGCGCCCGGATATAGGGCGACATACCGTAGTTGTCGTCCGCGTGCAGGAAGCCGCCGGCAATCAGGTAGTTGCGCAGGTTTTCGGCTTCCGCATCCGAGAACGCCACGTTGCCATGGCCGGTCATGTGGACAAACGGATAGCGGAAGAGGTCCGCACTGCCAACCTCCACAGTGGCGGGTTTGGCCTCCAGCGACATGCCCAGATTCTGGTTGCAGAACTTGATCAGGTTCGGCAGCGAAGTCGGATTGGCGTACCAGTCGCCGCCGCCGTTGTACTTCAGCAGCGCGATCTGTTGGGCCGGCAGCAGAAAGTATGCCAAAAATAATGCTACAGTTACAATAATCTTTCTCATATCACGTTCTCAAAAAACCTGCAAAAATACTTTTTTTTTCGATTATGTGGCGAAAGTGCAAATGAGGGTTGCAACATCTCCTCATCACCTGTTCCAGGAAATGGAACCTCTCTTTTCTGATTACCGTTGTGCCTTTTTAATCGTCTAATAATAAGCTAAATAACTGGAAAATGAAAAAAAATGAGCCGAACCAATCCTAAAAAAGTGTATCTTTGCGACTTTAATTTTGCAGACAATGAATAGATATAACAAATATTGTAAAAGAGTTGTTTTTTTGCTCATTACCGCAATTGTGGTGCTGTTCTGCGCATGTCAGACAAACCGCAATCAGACGCACCGTCCTTCAAAATACCAGAAAGTGAAGGTTCGTCATACCCCTTGGAAAAACGCTTCCACCTCCCAAAACACCACCTACTACATCAAGAAACACTCCACCCGGAAAAGTCATGACGGAACCACCATCAAGAGCTACAAAGGGGGCAGAAACAAAGTTCAAGCCAGCAAAAAACAACAAAGCCATGTCCACAAAAGAAGAAAGCACTAAGTTATGAGAAGATTTTCAACGTATAAACATATTTTCCTTTTTGTAATATGTCTGATCTCCGTCCGCTGCCTTAAAGCGCAGGAGAATCATATCCAGTTCAGCGTGGTGAACGACACCGCGCGCATCGAGGCTGAAATCGAGGAGGACTCTCTGGGGAACCTCATCAATTCGATGTATGACGCCAACCTCGACAATGTCGATCATGGCAATGGTCTGCTGTTCACGTACTTCAACTGGATGCCGGGCTTCAACCTGTACCAGAATTTCGATATCGTAACTATCCATTACCGTCACCAGGGGTCGGCCCCGAAGGACACGATAGATCTTTCCGGATACCACCATCCGGCCAATTACAAGATCACCTCGAACTACGGATACCGCCATCGCAGGATGCACCGCGGCGTGGACCTCGGCTATCCTGAAGGCACGCCCGTTTCGGCAGCGTGGGACGGCATCGTCCGCATCTCCAAGGGGACTGCCAACACCGGAGGTTACGGCAATCTGGTGGTCATCCGCCACGATAACGGGTTGGAGACCTATTACGGGCACCTTTCCCGTCGGCTCGTCAACCCCGGGCAGATGGTGAAGGCCGGCGACATCATCGGTCTCGGCGGCAACACCGGCCGCTCTTACGGCTCACACCTCCACTTTGAAGTCCGCTATTTGGGCAACGACATCAACCCCAGCCGTCTCATCGACTTCGACAATTACAAACTCAAGTTCGACACGCTTTACATTTCTGGATATACGGTCTCCGTGCCGAACCCGACGCAACCTGTCGCGCAACAACAGCCTGTACAGCCGAAAAAACCGGTCTCGGCGCAGTACTACAAGGTCCGCAAAGGGGACAACTTGGGGAAAATTGCCATCAAGTATCATACCACGGTGTCTAAAATTAAGAAGCTCAATCATTTGCGTAGCGACTTTATTCGCGAGGGCCAGCGGCTGCGAGTACGGTAGCTATGAACCGGATCCACTTTCTAGGTTTTGTGTTCTGTCTGTTGCTGTCGCACACGACGGCTCAGAGTTCCTTTTATGATTTCGGATTTGCACGTGACACTAGTGTCTCTGTGCACGAAAACGGACGGCAGCTGGCTTTCCCTTGGGCCGGCGGAGCCAATTCCGTGCATTTTTCCGAAATAGACCTCAATTTGGATGGCGTTTTGGATTTGCTCGGCTTCGAGAAACATGGCAACCGTCTGCTGCCGTTTCTCCGGCAAGGGGATACTTTCGTTTATGCCCCGCAATACGCCCGCCGTTTCCCCGATCTTCACGACTGGATGATCCTGAATGACTATAATCACGATGGCAAACCGGACATCTTCACTTACGGACTTGCGTCCATTCGTGTGTATGAGAATGTCTCGACGGACGCGCTGCAGTTCCAGCTTGTCGCAGATCCTCTCCAGGCCTTTTATTACAATGGCTATACCAATATCTATGCTTCTCCGGACGATTATTTGGTAGTGGACGATGTGGATGGCGACGGTCATCTGGATATTCTGAATTTCTGGGTTTTAGGGAAATACATGCATCGTCTTCGGAATTATGCCGCTGACGGCGAACCGTTCGATTTCCACTTGGAGGAGGAGTGTTGGGGACACTTCTCCGAGGCGGCCGACAACAACACGGTCACGTTGTTCACCGATTGCAGCGACAAGTCGGATGACGGACCCACCCGCCACACGGGTTCTTCGATGCTGTTGCATGATTTCGACGGTAACGGGCTGCCGGATCTGCTGCTCGGCGATGTGGATTCGCCATACGGCATTCTGTTGTATAATCACGGCACCTTGTCCGATGCGCGGATGACGGTGCAGGACACGATGTTTCCCCCGTCTATGCCCATCTCGCTCTATTCTATGCCGGCGGCCTCTTTGGTGTTGTTGCCAGGACGGGAAATGCCCTCTCTGGTGGTGTCTCCCTCAGACCCGTCCTTGTCGAAGTCGCAAGATCTTCATAGTATATGGGTGTATGATTATGATACTGTATTACAATACTATGTCCTGACGGAAACGGGTTTCCTGCAAGGTGACATGCTGGATGTGGGCAGTGGATGTCATCCTGTGCTCTACGATTTTGACGGTGATGGTCTGTTGGATCTGTTCTTCGGGAATTACGGCCAATTCGACAGTGCGAAAAGGGAGAACGGATGGCTGACCGCCTATTTCTCCGCATCGGTGAGTTATTACAAGAATGCCGGAACGTTATCGGCGCCTCATTTTGTTTTGCAAACGCATGATTTTGGAAATCTCAAGAGTTTTAATCTCAATGCTTTACATCCAACATTCGGAGATTTGGACGGGGATGGACAGCCAGACATGCTTTGTGGTTTACAGGATGGGACGCTGATGTTAGTGCCGCACGAGAGATTGATGACGGGATATGGTGCCGTTATGGAGCATTATGCAGGGGTGGATGTCGGGGAGTACAGCACACCGCAACTTTTCGATTTGGATGGTGACGGGAAGGAAGACCTGCTCGTCGGGAACCGGCGTGGATGGATTGCATATTATCGGAACGAAGGTGTTAATCAGCCTGTTTTCCAGAAGATTACGGATACATTGGGCGGCGTTGACGTTCGTGACTATACGTTGTCCTACTTCGGTTTCAGCGTGCCTTGTTTTTTCCGAGACCCGCAACACGGGACAGTGCTTTTCTGTGGAAGTGAACAAGGTGATATTTCCTATTATAGGCAAATTGACGGAAATTTAACGGGCGAGTTTGAAAAGGCGGAGGCAAATCTGGCGGAAACTTTGGGCGGCATGGCGTACGGTTTCCGGGAGGGTAGGCGAGTGGCCCCCGCTGTCGGCGATCTCAATGGCGACAACCGTCCGGATATACTTCTCGGCAACTACGCCGGTGGCGCGGCTTTGTTCTGGGGCGTGGAACCGCCCGAACACACGCTGGTGCCTTCACATGCCAGCTGTGAGGTGCGAGTGTGGCCCAACCCCACACATGGCACCGTCTGTGTGGAAAACTCCGGCGAAATGAGCCGTTTGGTGTTGTATGACCTTCTAGGCCGTCCACTCCGGACTTTCCCCGCCCCGCGTCAGACCAAGGCCGACATGGATCTTTCGGAATATGCCCCAGGAGTTTATTTTTTGGGAATTGACCACCAACGCACCGTCAAGATTGTGTTGCTTCCCTGATCATGAACTTTTGGGGCGGGCAACTTCTGATTCATGAATGTGAGCAAATCAAAAAAATCGTACCTTTGCCGTTCAAATTAACGAGTATGCGATATCAACCCCTGTCAGCTGAATTTTATATCCGCAACCGTCGCAATGTGGTTGCTGAAATTGAGGAAAACTCTGTGGTACTGTTGGTTTCACACGACGAATATCCGCGTTGCGGCGACACCACGCACCCCTTCCGCCAGAATTCCGAGTTGTTGTACCTTTGTGGTATCGACCAGGAAGAGACGACCCTGATGCTCGCCCCGTGGCATCCGAACCCGGACTACCGCGAGGTGCTCTTCATCAAGAACCCGTCGCCAGAGAAAATTGTATGGTTCGGGCACAGGCTCTCCAAAGATGACGCCAAGAAGCTCTCCGGCGTGCGGAATGTGATGTTCAACGAGGAGTTCGAGGGTGTCCTCAACGCCGTGATGGTGCAGTCGGAGCATGTCTATCTTCATATTCCCGAAGACCCGCGTTTCCGGCAGGAACTCCCGACCCGCGAGATCCGCTTTGCCAAACAGTTGAAGGAGAACTATCCGCTGCACGACTACCGCCGCCTCGCCTCGATTCTCTACCCGCTGCGCAACGTCAAGCAGCCAGAGGAGTTGGCCGCGATGAAGAAGGCGTGCGAGATTACGGGCAAGATGTTCTCCAGGGCGTTGTCAGCCATTGCACCAGGGAAATACGAGTATGAGATTGAGGCGGAGATGACCTACGAGGTCATCCGCAACGGTGCCACCACGCACTCGTTCGCGCCCATCATCGCCGCCGGTCCCGACACCTGCATCCTCCACTACATCAAGAACGACAAGCAGATGCGCGACGGCGATTTGCTGCTGATGGACTTCGGTGCAGAGTACGCCAACTATGCCGGCGACTGCTCCCGCACCGTGCCCGTGAACGGCAAGTTTACCCCACGACAGAAGGCGGTGTATGAGGCGGTGCTTTCCATCTACAAGGAAACCATCCCGCTCTTCAAGCCCGGTATGACCATCCATAAGATCAACGATTACGTCTTCAAACGTATGGACGAGGAGTTGATCAAGCTGGGTTTATATACAAAAGAAGATGTTGAAAATCAGGATCCTGCAATGCCTTACTTCAAGAAGTACTATATGCATAACACCAGCCATTTCATTGGCTTGGATGTGCATGATGTGGGGCAGCGAGACTGGGTGTTCCAGCCCGGTAACGTGCTCAGCTGCGAGCCTGGCATCTACATTGCGGAAGAAGGCATCGGTGTCCGCATAGAAACCGACGTGGTCGTCGCCGACAACCCTATCGACCTCATGGCGGATGTGCCCGTGGAAGCCGAAGAAATTGAAGCGAGAATGCGCGGTTAGCAGTTAGCAGTTAGCAGTTAGCAGTTAGCAGTTAGCAGTTAGTAGTTAGCAGTTTGTAGTTAGCAGTTAGCAGTTAGTAGTTAGCAGTTAGTAGTTGGTAGTTAGTAGTTTTGAACTGTTGGGTGTTGGAACTTTCTTTGTGATGTTTGGTGGGCGAATCGTTTTTCTTTTTAGTTTTGCAAATCAATTGAAAATAAAAAGAAAATAATTAAGCATGAAACATAGTATAGTTCAAGAGAAGAGTCGGCGTTTTGCGTCAAGAATCATAAAGATGTATCAATATCTACAGCAACAAAAAAGGGAGTTTGTTATGTCGAAACAACTTTTGCGTTCAGGGACCAGCATTGGTGCCAATATAAGCGAGGCGTTATGTGCTCAATCGAGAAAAGACTTTTATGCAAAAATGTATATCGCATACAAAGAATCTTCAGAAACGTTATATTGGATTGATATGCTGTTTGACAATGGATATATTACTGATTTCCAATATAAAAGCATTAAGAATGACAATTTAGAACTTGTAAAAATGTTATCCGCGATAACGAAAACCCAAAAATATCCCAAATCCCAACAATGTTTCGAAAAAGCAACTGCTAACTACTAACCGCTAACTACTAACTAATTCGATAACAACCATTATTTACAATGTCATTAATAGATAACATCCTCCGCTGTCGCACACTCTCCATCACCGGTATGGCAAAAAATACCGGTAAGACTGTGACGCTCAATTATTTGTTGGAGCAGCTTAAAGCATTACATAAAGTGATTGCAGTGACTTCTATTGGCATTGACGGGGAGAAAACCGACCAGGTGACGCAGACGGAGAAACCAGAGATTGAGCTGTATGAGGGGACTCTCTTTGTGACATCGGAGTACCATTACCGGCAACGGCAACTCTTGTCGGAAATCGTGGACTTGTCTGAGGACAGTACATCCCTGGGCCGTTTGGTGACGGCGCGGGTGCTGCAGGCGGGCAAGGTGATCCTTTCGGGACCGGCCACCACGGGCGGTGTGCGTAAGGTTTTGGACAGAATGGAGGCGTACGGAGTCGAGCTCACGATTGTGGACGGGGCCTTGTCGCGCAAAAGCCATGCCGCCCCCACGGTCGCCGACGGGCTGATCCTTTCTACCGGTGCGGCTATTGCCCCCGACCTCAATACCATCGTGAAAAAAACTTCGGAATTGCACGATTTAATGCAACTTCCTAAGTACGAGACATCCAAGACAGAAGAACTCCTTCAGCTGGAGAACGGTATTTTTGCCATAGAAGACGACGTTCCAGTTTCCTTGAATATTCCCTCCTCATTGCTGTCTGACAAATACAAATCCGAACTCTTTTCGCATGGAAATCATCTTTTCATCAGCGGAATCTTGACAGACAGTATGTTGAATTTTTTGAAAATACAGCCCGAAGTGAAGAATTGTGCGGTTGTTGTGAAGGATTTCACCAAGATTTTCGTCTCCCCGATGACCCTGCGGCTTTTCCTCAGCAAGGGCGGTCGTCTCTTTGTCTTGAAAAGCCCCAACCTGATTGCGGTGACGGTAAATCCGGTGGCTCCGAGCGGATTCCGAATCCCCTCCGATATCCTCGTGAAAGCGATGGAAGGAGTGTTTGAGGTGCCGGTTTACGACGTGGTTAGCCAATAGCAGTCAGTGTGTTCAGTGCGTTTTGCATCACCTCGATGGAGTAGTTTCCGGTAGGAAGCAGCTCTCCTTCGGTCTCGGCGCGGAACGGGCGTTCGGAACGGATGTCGGCTCGGTGGGTCTGCACCAATCTGATTTCCTTGATTTTGTCGATATGGTCGCCGGTGTGCATATCCTGGAGATGTCTTATCACCTTGAGAGCGTGCATTTTAGGGACAACGATGAGGTCGATGTTGCCGTCGTCGGGCACCGCGTATTTGGCCTCGCGAATGCCGCCGCCATTGAATTGACAGATGGCCGCGATGACCATGAAAACCTCCCCGTCGAAGGCGAAACCGTTGTCGTCGCTCACGTGCACAAGGGTAGGCTTGTGCGACAGAAGCGTCTTCAGCAGTGAGAGTACATAGACATTAAGGCCGAAAAGTCGGATAGGGTGGTGGGTGACATCGTAAATGACGTCCGCGTCGAAGCCGAAGCCGGCAATGTTGATGAAGTAGCGGCTTGTCGTCCGGCCGTCGGATGTTTGGGCCGTGACCTTCCCGATGTCGTGCCGCATGAAACGGCCCTCACACCACATTTTGACCACCTCGTCGATGTTTTTGGGATAATGATGGGTGCGCACCCAGTCGTTGCCGCGCCCCAGGGGGAGTACGGCTAAATAGACCTCGTTGGTGTTGACTCCGGAGACGAAAATCCCATTGACCACTTCGTTGACAGTGCCGTCGCCGCCGGCCGCCACCAGATGACGTATCCCTTTGTCGCACAGTTGCTTGGCGGTGGAAATGCCCTCACCGGGACCGCGCACGAGGTGCAACTCGTAACGGATGTTGCGTCGTTCTAACAGCTCTGCGACGGGCTTCCAGCTCCGTTCGCACTTCTTCTCGTTCGCGTTGGTGTTGAGGATGATATGCCAGCAGTGTTCTTCGATTTGGATATTTGTCATTTTCTTTCCTGATGTTTTGTCTCTATTGCCTTTTGCCTTTTGCCTTTTGCCTTTTGCCTTTTGCCTTTTGCCTTTTGCCTTTTGCCTATTGCCTATTGCCTATTGCCTATTGCCTATTGCCTATTGCCTATTGCCTATTGCCTTTTGCCTTTTGCCTTTTGCCTTTTGCCTTTTGCCTTTTGCCTTTTGCCTTTTGCCTTTTGCCTTTTGCCTTTTGCC
>JBGUPL010000025.1:0-1679 GCA_045130275.1 Bacteroidales bacterium | reverse complement strand
ACCCCCGTCTCCACCTCGCCGTTCTGATGATATGGGATTGTGTAATCGACTGACACACTTCCCCTATGATACTGGTAATCATTTGTTTGCAACCAATTACGGTCAGCAAGCCCTGACCAAAGGTAATCTCGATGAAGATCCCCTTTCAATCGATATCCCTGTCCCGCGTATATGGCTGAGGTGCTCAATTTATGTCCTCTGTTGTTGAATTTACGCTCATACCACAACCCCACGTAGCCCGAAAGAATCCCGGATCTTTGGGCTACGTTCTCGTAGTAAGAGTAATCCCCTGGACTGTAGATATATTCGCGCCACGAAGTGCTGTCCTGCGAGTTGTAGTGCGTGAGTTGCGGGTAAAAACCGCCGTAAAAATAGACCGTGTTCGTGGTATCCGGTGTCCAAGAGGCGTTGAGGAACAGCCCGGTCTGGTCTTCTCGAAACCGTCTGATAGAATGCGAGGAATCTGTGGAAGAAAGCCTCCCCGAATCGTCGTAAATGGCTGATTCTGAAAGTCTGTCGTGCAGGGAAGTGCTATACCAATATTGCAGATAGGTGCTGATGGTGAACTTTTTGTTGGCATAAACATAGGAGAGGAAGGGAATGGCCTCGGGCGCGGAGGATCCCTTCGCCCCGAAGCTCAGGAAGCTGTTTTTCCTGATGTCGGAAACGGTGACGATGTTGATGATGCCGCCCGCACCCTGCGCACTGTACCGCGCCGAGGGGTTAGTGATGACTTCAATCTTCTCGATGTCACTGGCCGGCATCTGCTGCAGAAGGATTTTGAGGGCTTCGGCGTTCATGTTGGCAGGTCGATTGTTAAGCCATATCTGTACCGATGAGACTCCGCGCAGGGTGATATTGCCCTCCACATCGACCTCCACGCCCGGCGCGTTCTGCAGCGCGTCCGCCGCCGTACCCGACTGAACCGCAGGGTCTTCCGAGACATTGTACATCGTCTTTTCCCCATCGGTCATATAGACGGGCTTCTTCGCGGTGATGCCCACCTCGGGCAGTTCCGTTGTCTTCTTCGGTGCAATCGTGTCCGACTTTGCGACTGAAACGGTATCGTTTTGCTGCGCGAACACCCTTCCAGCCACCGCCATCATGAGGATGGCCACCATGATTCTTTTCATAATCCTTTGGTTTTAAGTTCATAATCAATTACGCGGCAAAGATACAACTAATTTTTTAATTATACAACTAAATAATTAGTTTATGGTTATTTTATTGGTTTTAATTTTATTTAGGCGTTCCGGCGCGTAGGAAACGACGCTTCAATCCCTAACGCACACCGTCAAGTGTGCAGACCCGCATTGTTGGCGTGTCCGGCGGCGTGTATGCGATTCTGTGTCCATTTTTTTAAATTTTCTCCAAAATAATCTCCAAATGTGTTTTTTTGAAAAGAGGCAATCTAAACCCATATAATAACTTTGTCTATTTTTATCTCTCTAAATACAATAAAGATACCGCAAATGGTAACTTATGGCAAAATCACAACAGACGATTTCTGTACAGTTTGATTTCATATCTTTGGCCGTGAAAAATTCAAACACGAAAACAAGAAAATTCCCAATATTAGGAATTTTTATTATTTTTGCAAACTCTCAAAACAATGAACGTATCATTTGAAGATGTTGAATTAGAAAAACTTATAACGACTCACAATAGCAAAAGGTACA
>JBGUPL010000024.1:0-30392 GCA_045130275.1 Bacteroidales bacterium | reverse complement strand
GGGTTTTCAGGAATCGGCAAAAAAGGGCAATCTCCCCACTTTTTCTCGGGAATCGGCAAAAAATAGGGAACAAGCCCCCAAAAAAGGTATAATTATAGGTAAGATTCACCACTTAGAAGGGAAAATAACGATGGCAGAAGAAACTGAAAAACGGACGTGCAAGATATGCTCATTGCCCATTCCTCCAAACAGAAGAAAAGGCGCAGTGTACTGTTGCTCCGAATGCTCCGAAAAAGCCAAGCGGGATATACTTTTTAATAAGAAGCGGCATAGGAAAGCCATGCAGAAAGCCGAAAAGCGCGTGACAGAGGAATTATCCGAACAGGCGTTCGAAAGAATGACGGATGATACGCAACTGGACATGCTCCGTTTTTGCCGGGAAGTGCTGAAAACCGCAATGTCCGACGCGGACACTTCGCCCGCCTGTCTTGCCGGACTGTGCAAACAGCTTATCGAAGTCAACAGCGAAATAACCGCAATCAACGAAGCCGAAGCCAAAAGCGAGAATGTTTTGGAACGTTTGAGCGGCGAAAATGTTGTAACGCCGGCAGAAGATGAAGTATTCCAAGGCGTATAAAATATGGCTGAACTTTCAAAAATCGCCAAACACTGCATATACCCTCAAACAATCACGACCTCGAGAATGCCTTACGTGGCAAAGGTTGCGGAACAATTCGGCATACGCTTTGACGACTGGCAAAACGATATAGGCTCGCTCATTCTCGGTAAAGACTCCTCAGGCAAATACGCCGCAGGCGTTGGCGGCGTTGGTTTGAGCATTTGTCGCCAGACCGGTAAAACGTTTCTTATCGGAGGACTGATAACATGCCTGTGCATTATCGATAAGAACACCACCGTTCTGTGGACGGCTCACAGGACGCGAACGAGCGGCGAAACATTCCGAAGCATGATCAGCCTTGCAAACAACAGCAAAATAGAACCGTTCGTACAAACAATCAGACGTGGAAACGGGAAAGAAGAAATCAGTTTTACGAACGGTTCGCGTATCCTGTTTGGAGCGCGCGAACAGGGGTTCGGGCGCGGATTCCAAAATATTGACATTGAAATTTTTGATGAAGCTCAAATCCTGACAGAGAAAGCGTTAGACGATATGCTCCCGGCTACAAGCACGGCGCAGAATGCTTTGACCGTGTACATGGGTACGCCGCCGCGACCGTCCGACCCGGGTGAGGTTTTCAAGCTGATGAGAGAAAACGCTTTAAACGGAGAATCGTCGGACTCGGTTTGGGTTGAGTTCGGAGCAGACCGTGACGCGAAACCGGACGACCGAAACCAGTGGCAGAAAGCGAACCCAAGCTATCCCCACCGAACCTCAGAAGCCGCTATTTTGAGACTTAAAAAACAGTTGGGAGAGGATTCGTTCAGACGCGAATGCTTAGGTATTTGGGATGAGATGGCAGAGTCGGAGGGGTTGCCGCTCAAACTTTGGCGAGAATCCGCGGTTGAAGACCCGCAGGTCGCGGGATTGTCTGCGGCGTGCGGTTTGGACATGTCGCCCGACCGGCAGTCTCTGGCGATTGGCACGGCATTTCTCAATTCGGACGGTACTGCTCACGTGGAGCTTGCCAAATTTGAGGACGCTCACGCTAACGGGATTGCGTGGGCGGCGGACTGGGTGGCAGACCACTGGCCACGGCTTACGGCTTGCACGATAGACTCGTACAGTCCCGCCATGGTTTTACTCCCTGAACTTGAAGCGCGGCATGTGAAAGTGACGGTAAGCCGCACGCGCAAAACTGCGGACGCTTGCGGGCGGCTCGTGGACATGCTGAACGCTGGCAAACTCACTCACCGTCCCGCATATCATGCGCAAGCGTTGGAAAACGCGGTGAACGGGTGCGCTCGCCGAACTCTGGGACAATCGGGGCTTTTCACGTGGTCGCGTAAGAATGCGGATGTTAACATATGCCCGCTGATAGCCGTCACTTTGGCTCTTGACGGGGTTTGCACGTCCAAACGCCGTCCCGGGCGCAAAATGCGGGTAATGCATTAGAATGTTTGTAGAATTGGGTTTGTTGGAAGGTTTTAGAAATGGCTGTTTTTTCCGCAGAGTTTGCGAATGTTGAGAAGAACGCGGCGTTAAACGGTTTCAAATGCGTGCCTGTGCCGGGCGCAGTGTCGGAAGCCGAAGCCGATACAGTGAACAGGCTTGTCTCGCTTTGGCGCGACAAGTACGAGAAAAACCGGGTTAAAACCGCCTATTTCAACTGCGAACAAGAAATAAAGAACCTTAACGTGTCGCTCCCGTCTGATTTTGCGCGGCGTTGCCGCGCACGGGTCGGCTGGTGTGCGAAAGCGGTCAAAAGCCTAGCCGATTTCACTGTCTACGACGGGTTAGACGGAATTCCGGAGGATTCGCCTGTTTATGCTCTCTCGGCTGTGAACGATTTAGAGTTCGTGATTTCTCAAGCAGTAACATCAGCATACAAACACGGTTTCAGTCTCCTTACTGTTTACCGCGGCTTGTCCGGTGCGGCTAAAGTCCAAGCGCGCTCGGCTTTGTCAAGTTCTGCTGTTTGGGATTTCGAATCACAAACAATCAAAAGCGCATTCACCATAACCGGGTACGATTCCGAAGGGCGTGTAACCTCTTTCTGCGTTTTTGTGCCCGGGGCGATTCTCCAATTCGCAAACATTAACGGGGATTGGACTGTAAAACGAGTAAACACTCTGCCGGGCATTGTGACGGCTGTGCCGATTGTCTATGACCCTCAGTTGGATCGTCCTTTCGGACGGTCAAGAATCACAAAAGCATTGAGAAGCTACACGGATATGGCTGTGCGCACGCTCGTGAGAATGGAAGCCAGCGCAGAATTCTATTCTGTGCCGAAACTCTGGTTTCTGGGTCTTGACCCCGAAGCAATGTCGGGCGACGGGTGGACGAGTCTCATATCACAGATTAACGCAATATCTCGCGACGAGGACGGGAACACGGCAAGCCCATATCAGGTTCAGCAGGCTAGCATGAGTCCGCACGCGGAAATGTTGCGGACTCTCGCTCTGTTGGCGGCTTCTGAAACAAACTTGCCCGCCTCAGATTTGGGCGTAAACATGGCTGTCCCGCAGTCCGCAGAAGCGTTAGCGGAAGCAGAACGCAAGCTCACCCGTGAAGCAGACAGGCAAAACAGTTTATATTCTAAAGCCGTCAAACAGGCTCTCGTCTGCGCGTCAAAACTTGACATAAACGTAAACAATAATCCGCAAACAGCGGAGGACGCGGCAAAACTGCGCGTACTGTTTAAGCCTACGCAAGAGCAGAGCGCGGGAGCGCGCGGCGACATGTTCGCTAAAATCGCGGCAAACGTGCCATCTTACGTGTCTACCGTTCAAGCGTGGCGCAGTCTCGGGTTCTCAGACGAGGACGCGCTCGCGATTCTGCGAGAGGTTCGAAAAGATAATGCGCTCTCGTTTTTGGAGCGTGCGGCAAATTCTGGGGGCAACATTTCAACTGTTGCAGAAAATGCAACAGTTGCAGAAAATACAGCTGTTGCAGAAAATACAACAGCTGAAAGCACGCTAAGCGAGAGCGAGGAGTGATGGCTTCAGCGGCTCAGCGCAGACAATGGCTTATAAATAATATGCGTCGTGCGGTCGCGGCTTGCGAAAAACGCGGTGTCGACGATTTTCTGCAAGCGTGGGACGGGGCGGCATTGTTAGACGAGGACACGGCAACAGGGTTATTAAAAGATGTTGCCTCGTCAATCGTTGCCCGTGAAAGTGAAGCCGTAGGCTTGGCGGCGGCTGAATTTTACGACGAGTTGAGAGCCTTAGAAGTTGAAGCCGACGGTTTTATGGCTGAACCCGTGTCCGCGGATTTCGGAAGAGTGCAGGAAGCGGCGGAGAATCTGCTTACGCGTTACGCTGAATCAGAGGAAGCACGGCGGCTCGTGTTTAATGCTCTTAAAAACGCGATTTCAGGGTGGATTGCGAACGCTGAAAGAGAGACAATCGCAGAAAACGCGAAACGGGACAAGAAGAAAGCTCTGTATGCGTTTGTGCCGTCGTCGTCGCCGTGCGCGTTTTGTGCGGTCATGGCTTCACGTGGTCTGATGGCCAACAGGAAAGATAAAGAATACGGGCGCGCGAGAATGCACGATAATTGTTCGTGTCTCGCCGTGCCTGCATGGCATGCTTCGGTGAACGTGTGGGGCAAGGGCAAACGTCCCGAATATTGGGAGGAATTCTACTATCAGGCGGAAGGAAAACTGCGAGAAAACGGGGCAACGAATATTAATATTCGCGATGTTTGCGCGGAAATGCGCCGGCAGAACCCGGCGAAGTTTAAAAGCTGAAAAAAAAAATGCTCTTGTTTCCGGGTTTGCGCCCGAACGCGCGCAGAAACAAGAGCATGCTCTCTGCCGTTGGCAGGAGTAAAGAGGTATAAATCATTATACACAACAGTTGATGAAAGGTCAATCATGATAGAAAACGCTAGTAGGTTCAGAGTAGAAAAAAATGATGCAATAAGCTTTTTACAATCATTCGAATCTGAATCAGTCGAAGCTGTCGTGGCCGACCCGCCGTATTGTACTCATTCGCAGTATTCTGCAACCGGGCACTATGAGTGCGGTGATGGCATTGTCGGTGACAATAAAGACGCGCATACGAATTATATGTTTATGCGCAGGTGGATGGGTGAATGTTTCAGGATTCTCAAACCGGGTAGCAGAATGTTCGTATTTTGTGATAAGAACAATATTTTTCTTACGCAACCGGCTGGAGTGGAGTCATGCTTTAAATATGGAGGATTTATTACGTGGTGCAAAACGAATTCGCGGCCGGCAAAAATGCGGTTCGCAAAGACTTGCGAGTATGCGTTAGAATTTTATAAAGGCGATTTTAAAATTCCATCCGACAAGTATCCTAAAGATTACCATGTCGAAAGCGCACCATCAGGCAAGGAGCGTGTGCACCAAATGCAAAAACCTGTGGAGCTTATAAAAAAGCTTCTTACTTTTACCCCTGAAAATGGGCTTGTTGTCGACCCGTTCTGCGGGTCGGGTTCAACCGGTGTAGCGGCTTTGGAATTGGGTTTTCGTTTTATGGGTTCGGACTTGTCGGACAAGTGCGTGGAAGTGAGCACTCGCAGGTGCAGGAATGCCGCAGAAAAGTTTGAAGAAAAAATAAAAGATAATACTGTATGACTAGTAGTCATATGGTATAATATAAGTGTGCTCAATCCGATATTTGCCATTTCCGGGTTGGCGGTTTTTTTCCTAAGCGTTGCTGTTACTTAACAGAATTGAGCAGAGGAGAAACAAAACAGAAAGGCTTGTTTTTTGTTTTGTTTTTCTTCTGCTCCTCCCTTATTGAAAGGGTATACGGCATGCTTTACGAGGATTGGTCGTGAAAGGATTACGAAGATGTCGGACGCAGAATCTGCGGTGTCTGAAACAGAAAAGAACGCCGAACCTGTCGAAACTGTGAAAGATCAGCCTGAAGCCGAAAAAGCGGCTGACAAGGCTGTTCAGAATGAAGAACAAGCCAATAAAAATACGCTTGAAATAGTACGTGAAGAATCCAAAAAATGGGAAGCACAAGCGCGCGAAAGCAGTGCGAAACTTGAAGACTTGCAGAAACAGTTGGACGAAGCGAGAGTCAAAATTTCAAGTATCCAGAACAGTGCTGAAATTGACCGTGCAAGGTTTGCGGCGGCCGAAAAATTCGGCGTACCGTCCGAATTTCTGCAAGGCTCGAACGCTGAACAGTTCGAAGAATCTGCAAAGCGTTTGAAGGATTGGAAGACTCATCAGGATTTTAGCCGCACGGACACGCTAAGTCTCGGAAACGAGCCTGCGCCGGCTGAAAATGAAGAACGCAAGTCACAGCGTTTTCTGCTAAACGTGCTGAAAAACTCGAGACACTGATTTTTAATTTTTCATATTTTGCCTGATTTTTGATTGGAAAGGATAAAAAAAAAATGGCAGAAGCAATAAAGACTGACAGATTCGACCTGCCGGATCATCTTGTAGGCGAGATTCTCAAACAGGTAACGTCGGATTCGGCTGTTGCCCGTTTGAGCGCGAAAAAGCCGATGAAGTTCGGCAACCAGCACCTCATCAGTTTCACTCAAGCTCCGCGTGCCGAATTTGTAGGCGAGGGGGATAACAAGTCCGCGTCCGGCGCAGAATTCAAGAATTTCAAGGCCGTACCCCGCAAATCGCAGGTCACCGTTCGTGTGACAGATGAGGTGGACTGGGCAGACGAGGATTATCAGCTTCAAATTCTCGGCACACTCGTTGACGCTGGCGCTAATGCGCTTGCCCGTGCGCTCGACTTGGGTTTGTTCTACAGGCTGAACCCTCTCACAGGTACGGAAACAGACTGGACTAACTATCTGAATGCGACAACAAATCGTGTGACCGCTACCGCTTCTCCTTCGGAAGATATTGAGAAAGCGGCTCAGCTTGTTCTTACTAAGAACGATGAAGGCTACGATGTGAACGGTTTGGCGTTCTCCAAACAGTTTGCCAACAGTCTTGCTAATGAGAAGGATAAGCAGGGGCGCAGGCTTTATCCTGAACTCGGTTTAGGCGTGAACGCTACCAGTTTTAACGGCATTAACACGGCTGTATCATCTACAGTGAATCCGCCCGAGGCGGCTGTAAAACCCGGCGTGAACGCGATTGTCGGCGATTTTGTGAACGGCGCATACTGGGGTATTCAGCGTAGCCTGCCGGTGACGGTTCTCAGGTCGGGTGACCCTGACGGTTTGGGTGACCTTGCACGCAAAAATCATTTGGCATTGCGCATGGAAGTTGTCTATGCTTGGTATGTTGATGTTGACCGTTTCGCCGTCATTGAGAACGCGAAAACATCGAAGTAATGCCGATAATGCCTGAAATGTTTAATACGAATAGCGAAAGTGCGTTGAATCGTTTGCCGCTTGCCGCCGAAAATTCGGCGGCGGCGGCTTCACCTTTTGCGACGGTGGAAGATTTGGAGAAGCGTTGGCATTCGCTCACTCAGGAGGAACGCGAGCGCGCGGAAATTCTTCTGTCTGACGCGTCCGAAATTATTCGGACTCGCTACCCGCATTCGCCCGAACGTGTGTCGGCAGAGGTTCTCCGTGCTGTCGTGTGCGCGATGGTTCGGCGTGCCATGACCTCAGCAGACCGTGAGGGAATAACTCAGGAAACTGAAACTACAGGCCCTTTCTCAAACTCTTTCACATACGCGAATCCTGGACAGAATCTGTATATTACTAAGGAAGAGCGAGAGCTTTTGGGACAGGGGTTGAGAGCTTTTCATATTGACATAAGCGGGGGGCGTTATGCTGATTGAAGGCGAGTGGATAACAGTGTACAAACCCGAACAAAGGTTCGATGAGGACGGCAACCCGGTTGCCGGAAAGCTCAAAAGGTTTATGGATACCACCGCTTTCATTAAGCCTTCTGACAGTTTGCCGACAGTTGACGGCAAGGGCGAGAAAGCGGCTTATTGTTGCACTGTGTATGTTCGGTCTACACAGTCTGTCCCGATCCAGAGGGGCGATGTTATCGAGTTTGCGCGCGACGGCATTGTTAAACGGGCGCGAGTGAAGACTGCGAGTTCGTGGCGAGATTATAAACGCAAACAGCCTATCGGTGCAGTGTTTGAATGCTCCGATTACGGTTACGGGGAGTAATGGAGAATAAAGAATGCGTGCTAATCCTAAATTTGTTTTGAATCGTCCGCAGGTTAAAAAGCAGGTTCTGCAAAGTAAGGAAATGCAGAATATTGTTTTTAACGCTGTTAAAGAAGCGAGAGGAGCACGTGCAAGCGTGCGAGTGTATAAGAGCGGTTCGAACGCTTCTCGCGCAAGCGTTTATATTTCGCCGTGGCAGAATAGTCCCGCAGGCGCGGCCGCCGCCGCCTCAGTCGCGTGGAGGGTTCACCTGTGACGTTGCGCCCCCCGTTTAACGCTTGCCGTTTCGCTCCAAAAGTTTTGAATTTTCTGCGTGTAAACTTGCCTGAATTTGACTCTTTGCCGGTAACGTATTCGTCGGTAAGAACACACTGCACAAACGGGTTCGAGGTTGTGTGCGAGCCTGCGGGCGGTTCTCCCGTAACAGAAATAACACGCAACGAGCGGCTTGTCTTCACTGTCTACGACTGCGGCGAGTCCAAAACGGCTGACATTGTTACGCTAGAAAAACTGGCATTCGAGATTGCCGCAACACTCACGAGTGAGAAGACTCAGTCGGACTCGGAATTGTCGGATTCTGTGGACGCGGTTTTCGAGTCGGGAGTGTTTCGCACTGCGGACGGGGAGCGGCTCTGCGCAAGCTTTATAATGCATTACAATGTGCTTTCTTACACTGTCTAAATTATGCTGTTAAATGGTATAATTGTTTTTGTTTAGAACTTTGGAAAGGGTTGTAACGTGGCAGACAATGACAAGACCGTCGAAAAAGCCCCGCTCTTGCAGGGAGATTCTGCACCGCAGAAGCTGACGGCAGACACGGACTACATCAAGAAGAACAACGATGCAGGCAAAGTGCGGCTTATTAAACAGTATGCTCTGTATTTGGCAGATTCTAACGACACCGCATTTGTAATGCCTACAAGCACGGACTGGACTCCTCCGGAAGGTCATTTCCCGATCGGCTATTCGAAAGAAGACGGCGCAGTACTCCACCCGGAAACGGGCGATGAAACGGAGATTAAAGCGCACAACGGCGATATCGTTTACAGTTCCGTGGACGGCGGTTATTGGACGCTCCAGCTTGGAGCGATTGAATGCAAGCGCAGAGTAGTCAACGTGTATTTTGACCAGACTCCTGGCGTGGACTCTGTGCATGTGAACGGCGTTACATCGAACAAAGAATACAAGCTTGTGCTTGCAGGTCTCGACCAGTCGGACAAGCCGTTCATTCTGTGTGCGGAGCGTGTGAAAGTATCTGAACGCGAAGACTTGACTTTCACGTATTCTGATACGCTCACTTTCAGTTTCACGTTTAAGATTTTGACTCCGGCGGGCGCGGGCAAAAACCAGTTCGATATTTTCGGATTGGCTGTCGATTAAAATTTTCTTATTCTTGGGCGGCGGCTTGTTTTTCTGCGGTTTTGGAATGTTTCGGGGGTTCTTACCGGTTTCTTTCCTCGAAGGATTCTACCCCTTCAAATTGCAGAGAACGCCGCCGCCCGCTCCTATAATTTAGAATCAAAAAGGATATAAAATGAGCGTTAAAAAAGACTACACTCAGGTAACTGTCAACGATGAGAACCTCGAAAACGACATTCATTTAGAATGTTTGGGTTGCAAGCTTGACTTGCCGTCCTTGTCGGGCGGCGACTTGCCGTTGGACGTGATGGAGGTTATTCTTCAAATTCAGTCGAACGGCGGGGATCTGAATAATCTTTCGGACGCGGAGTCGTTCAAGTTTGCGGGCGCATTGTACGCATATTTTAAACGATTCTACCCTGATTTTTGGGAGAAACTCCGTGGAGAGAAAAAAGCGGTTGCATATATTAACGCGCTTGTTTCGGCATGGTGGGAGCAGTCCGAATCTGACCCAAAAGCATAGTTTTATGTTATTTTTTGGAGGACAGAGAAGCGCGCAACGCTTTTGATTTTGACTGTTTAAGCCGTTTCGGGCGTGTTTTCCGTTTTCCGAAAACATGCGAATATGTGCAAGGCAAGCGTTCGGACTGCTCGTGGTTGTTCGTTTGGGGTCTTCTCTGCGAACTGTTGAAAGAGCGAGACTCTCATTGTTTCGCATTCCTTGCCGGCTACTCGTACGTACCGTCGGGAGCGGAACGCGTGTATTGGGACGGTCTGGAACTTTCGGGCAAGCTTAAGAAGAAAGGCTACCGTCCGTACACGGATAAGAGGTCGGACTTGTTGCGGCGCATGGCTCTCAGCCAGTCTACAGGCAGAGAGAATGCGGAGCGAGAGAAGCTCAAAAAATTTTTTCATATACAAGAAATGCCCGAAAGTTCGGGCGGCGAGTGAGGAGCGCAGAAGATGGCTGGCGCAGGTGCGAGTTCGATTGGAACGCTTTATTATAAGGTCGAACCGTCCACGGAGGGGTTCGGCAAGAAAATCGAGTCTCAGCTTGCCGGGAGCGTTTCTAAGGGCGCGGCCGCCGGCGCGCAGTCGGGCGGCGCGTCGCTTCTTTCAAAAATCGGGAGCGCGTTCGGGCGTGTCGGCTCAATCGGCGTAAAAGCTATTGCCGGCGTAGCTTCTGCGGTCGGGGGCGTAGCCGTTCAGGGCGGTATCAGTCGCGCGCTGAAAATTGAGCAGGCGCAGGCAAACCTAAAAGGCTTGAAACACGACACCGCCGATATTACAGAGATAATGAAAAACGCGAACGCGGCGGTCAAAGGTACTGCGTTCGGCTTGGACGAGGCCGCGAGTGTTGCTTCGCTTTTATCGTCGGCGGGAGTCAAAAGCGGCGCGGAACTCGAAGGAGTCCTCACCACTATTGCGGACACCGCAACGATCTCCGGTGATTCGATGGAAGACATGGGGCAGATCTTCGCTAAAATTGCGGCGAAAGGCAAAATTCAGGGCGAGGAAATGCTACAGCTTAACGCTCACAATATTCCGATCCTTGACATTCTCGCCAAGAAATTGGGCGTGTCTTCTGAAGAAGTCTCGAAAATGGTTTCGAAAGGTCAAGTCGATTTCAAAACCTTTTCGGAAGCCATGCATGATTACATGGGGGGCGCGGCTCAAGCGTCGGGCGAAACGTTCAAAGGCGCGCTGGCTAATATGCGCGCCGCTCTCGGACGTTTCGGCCAACAATTGGGCGCGTCACCCGTGCTGACCAGTCTTACTAAAATTTTTGGGAGTATAACTCCGCTTATCGATAAGATAACAGCCAAATTTTTAGAGGCTTCTGACGGTATCAGCGAGGTCGGAGAAAACGGGCAGAGAACTTTTACGCCTTTAGAACGCATTGTGAACGCGGTGTGTTCGGGTATTGACAGGCTTACGGCCGCTATCGATTCAGGTGATGTAAGTCTTGCGAGTCTCGGAAAGAGTTTCGCCGGTGTTGCCGGCGGTTTCGGGACTCTTGCCGCTGTGGGCGGCGGGGTCTTGCCTAAGATTGCGAAAAACGCGGATTCAGTGTCGGCCGCATTCGGCATGGCGGGCGGCAAGATTAAAGGCTTTGTGGCTGAAATGCTGAAAGCCAAGCCCGCCGAAATCCTCGAAGTCGATTTTTCGGATAATTTCGGTAGTGCGGAACTCAAGAAAGTCGGAGAACAGGCGGGAGCGGCGGCTGATTCGATTAAAGGCAAATTCGCGAGCGTTTTCGGGGTTGAGATTCCTGAAAACGCTAAAAAATCCGCTTCGGGGTTGAACGAGTCCGCGGCCGCCGCTCAAAAAGCCGCCGCGCAAATAAACTCGAACATGAAAGCCGTGAAAGATACGGGGAAAGCTTCGGAGGAGGCGAAAGAAAAAACAGGTCTGCTTCAGAAAGCGTTTGAAAACCTCAAAAGCGTCGGCTCTGGCGTGTCCGGAGCGGTAGGCGGTATCTCACAAGCCGTCGGTATTTTCGGTGCGGCTCTCAAAGGTTTAAGCATTGTAGGTGCAGTCGGAGGGCTTGTCGCGGGGCTTGGAATGCTTGAAAGCACGACGGGCGGCATGCTGTCAAGCATGTTGGATAATCTCACAGCCCAGCTTCCGGGCATTTTTGAGCGTGCGGTAGAGTTTATAAACAGTCAATTGCCCGCATTCATTTCATCGGGCGCGGGGCTGATAGAAGCACTTCTCAATGCTGTTATAACAACGCTCCCGGAACTTGTCACCGTTCTGGCTACGGGATTAACCGCACTTGTGGAAGGCGTGAGCGGAATGCTCCCAACCCTGATTCCCCTAGGCGTAAAGCTTATTCTAACGCTTGCACAGAGCATTATCGATAATTTGCCTGCGCTTGTTACTGCCGGATTGTCTCTTTTTGAGGGGCTTGTGGAAGGGTTCACGCAGGCTTTGCCTGTAATTATAGGAATGCTCCCATCCTTGATTTCGTCGATTATTGAGAGCCTTGTGCAAATATTGCCAGCCCTGTTTGCTTCTGCGGGCAGGATTTTTGAAGCCGTGTTTGACGGGCTTATACAATGCGTGCCAGTGCTTTTGAATCTTCTCCCGGACTTGGTGGCTGAAATTATAACCGCTCTGGCCGATCTAAGCGTAATGTTTGCTGACGCGGCTGTTGCTTGGGTTGAAAGTTTGAGCGACGGGTTTGATTTCGGCGAATTTATCGGAAAATTGGGCGAGTTTCTAGGTCAGCTTTGGGAGAAAATCACGGAAGCCGCACCAAAAATCGGGGAAGCATTCAAAAAAATATTTACTGAAGCTTTCCCTAAACTTTGGGAAGCGTTGACGGAATTGTTGCCGAAACTTTGGGAGAACCTGCAACCGCTTTTGAGCATGGCAGGAGACTTGCTGGTTCAGCTTCTGGGTAAGCTTGCAGAGTTTGGCGGCATGGCTTTGTCTTGGCTTGTTGAGAACGCTCCGAAAATGGCGGCGGGTTTGGCGTCCTGGTTTGCCGAAATGCTACCGAAAGCAGTATCAGGATTGCTCAGCCTGCTCACGAAAATTATCGAATTTGCGGGACAGGCGATCGCGTGGCTTGTACAATCCGCTCCGGGGATGGTGGCGGCTTTGGGTGAGTGGTTTATTCAAATGTTGCCCTCTCTTGTTTCGGGTTTGGCGAGTCTGATCTCTAAATTGCCGGGGTTTGTTGCCGACGTTCTAATGTGGATTGGCGGCTTGGCTTGGCAACTCGCGGGAGCTGTAGGCTCATGGTTTCTTGAAATGCTGGCCGCGTTCGGCAGAGGCGTTGTTGACATGCTTGCCGCGGTTTGGAATTTTGGCGGCAATATTATTAGTACTCTTGCTGATTCATTGTCGGGTTTGTGGAACGGCATTAAAGGCTGTTTTGACAAGCTTGTAAACTTTTTCAACATTTCTAACTGGATAGAAAAAGGCAAGAGCCTTGTCAAAGGCATTGCCGATGGTATTACGAATGCGGCGTCCATGATTTGGAATGCGATTAAAGGCGTTTTCGGGGGCATGTGGGGTTGGATTTCGGATAAAATGGGATGGGGGAGCGGCGAGGCTTCCGTGTCTTACTCGGCGGAGGTTGAGCCGGTTCTGCAAAGCATGCCGTCACTGTTTGCCCCCCTTGTTTTCGCAGGCTTGCCTTCGGGCGCGGCAGAAGCTGTCGTACCGTCTTATGCGGACACGCCAAACGTGAGCAAAGGCAAGGACAGCAGTGTGAACGCTTCTGCCGGCATGGTGAACCAGAATTTCAATATTAAGGTTGTTCGAGCGGAGGATGATTTGTCGAGCGCGGCAAGCGTATTGTACCGTCAAGCCATGCGCACTGCGCGTATTTCGGGAGGTTTGAGAGTTGGTTAAACATGTTACACGGTTGAGCTTGTACAGGCTTAGAAACGGGGTTTGCGATTCTAAGCCTTACGCTGTTTTTGACGGCTACTATGGTGAGGAACGCGAAACGCCGTATTCGCTTTACCTTGGGGAGGAGGGTGCGGAAGGCTGGTATTCCACGCCGTCCGCGAAAGTCGCGGCTTCGGACAGGTGGGGTGACGGCAAGCACCCGGTGCAGGCTGAACAGGTTTTCTACGAGTCGAAAACCGCGGTTTTCCACTGTGTGGCCGTGGACAGGCGAGAACCGTTTAACAGGGCGCATAATGCGTGGATTCCCGCACTGTCGGGGGTTTCGCAAATCGTTCGGGCAAGGTTTGAAGACTCTCCTTATTCGGACGATAAAACAAGGATTCTCGACGGCTCTTTCGACACGTTCATGGACGGGTATATTACAGTCGATATTCCAGAATCCCCCGCACATCGCGCGTTCTCTGAATTTGAGATTACTTTGACGGCTAACAATCCTCGCCGTTTCGCGTGGACACCTATGTCTGCGGAGATGAACGCGACAGAAAAACGCGGCGGCTCTGGCTTAGAGTACGGCGAACATGCGACGGGTCTTAAATATCCGCTCTCGTACGGTGTTCTTTCTTGGACACACCGCGCTATCCTTAAAAACGAGGGGACGGCGCGAAGCTGGCCGATATTCAGAGTGCAAGGAGCGTTCGCGGACGGGGTGAAACTTCTTTTTTCAGATAATACGGGTCAAAAAAATTATTGGCTTCAATATCCGAATCCGTTGAGCAGTTTTGATGTTCTTGTTTTTGACTGCGCAAACGAGCGCGCGTTTTTAAACGGCTCGGATGTTACGAGAAATCTTGAACACAGGCAATTCCCTTGTGTGGAGTCTTCCGCACGGTTCGGAGACAATGCGCACCTTACGTGTGAGCTTGCAAGCAGCGGGACAGGCAAGGTTGTGTGTGAGGTTCGAAACGCTTATCTTTAGAATATTTGGATAACAGAGAAAGAAAGGATAGAATCGATGGCTGAAAACACTACGGGTCTCGGCATTGCGCCGCTCACTGCGACGGGCGAGGGTGTTACGCCGCTCATGCACCGTCGCACGATTGCGGGGCGGTGGGCTAACGTCGGAATCGTAAACGGGCTTACGCTGTCTACGACGGACAGCATGGCATACAGAATCTCTGACGGCGTTGCGGTCGTATCCTCCTCCGATTTGGACGGCATGGTTGAAATGCCGATAAACGCGCAAGAAATAAAAGTATCCGCAGGCGATTCAACGTATTCGAGAATAGACGTGATCTATGCGTACCAGTCGAACACTGCAACGGATAATACTGTGCATGTCGAATGCTTAGAGGGTACTCCTGCCGCAACACCTCAACGCCCGACAGTCCCCGCAAACGGCGTAATGATCGGAGTTTTCACTTTGCCTGCGAAAGCTACGTCTACGAAAGCGGCGAAGTTCGCATATTACGGGGTTAAAGCGTGCTTGCGCGGCGCAAGCCTCGGCATGCTTGGCAGGAATTGGGAGAAGCGCGACGGAGACTACGGCGGCGGGATACGTGAATGGTATTACGAGTTGCCTGTATCGTTTACAGTAGGTTGCGAACACCTTGTGATGGCGCAGTTTGAAATGACTGCGAATGCTTGGAACGGAAGTTATAACACTCAGCTTGTATCGTTTCAACTGGACGGACAGGAGGTTGAAGCGAGCGCGTCCGAACGGCGGTTCGGGACGGATTGGGAGGACTGGTCGCCTTTCAAAATATTTAAAGTTTCTAAAGGCTACCATACAGTGAGGATTCGGATCGGGTGTACGAATAAAGAAAAAGACGACACGGGCATTTCATATCACTATAATAACGGTTCTGATCCGTTCACTTATAAAGGTTACTGTTTGACAGTGTGGGATCTCGGCGCAGTATAAGGAGTCACTGATGGCTTGGCATGTTTGGCTTTTCGACGGACTGACCGGGGTTTTAGACCGTGAAATCAATATCGGTTCTTTCTCGTGGAAGGTTACAGTTTCCGACTCGTCTTTCGACACTGCGAAAGACAGGAATGTCGGGAAAGACGAGTTTGGCGGCGTAAGCCTGCCGTGGGAGGTTTTCGGCAATGTTACGGAAACGGAACGGCGAGACCTTATAGCACCTTATCGACGCGGATTGTGTTTGATGTGGGAGGACAACCGCAAACGCTTATTTCCGATCGTTGCCGGCATTATTTCGAGCTTGTCTGAGAAAAGAACGGAAGCTCAAATCAGTTTAGATTCGCCTTTGGCTGTTCTCTCTCGGCGTTATATGGTTCACGATAATGATTTTGGTACGAATCCTGAACACACTGCGCCTGGTGTTTTCGAATATAAAGGCTTGTCGCTCCGGGCTATCGCCTGCCGTGTGATAGACGTTTGTACGAATCGCCGCAAGAACGGGCGTCTGCCGTTAGACCTGCCGTACTTGCGTGAGCGGGGGTCGCACGAGCGAACATACAAGGATAACGATATACAAAATCTTTCTTGTGCAGATATTCTCAAGAAGATTGCGAATGTTCAAGACGGGGTGGACATGCAGTTCAGACCCGTTTACGATGAATCGTCACGCCGCATTTTCTGGCGTTTTGTCGCCGGGGATGATGTGAACAAGACTATCAGCACAACAAACACGCATTATTTTATTAATTCGCAACGGCTTCAAACGCTCCAAGATATAACGATAGATCATTCGAATCATTGTAACCGAATCTATTCTGTTGGAGCGACACCCGAAGACCAAGAATTGTCGACAGTAGCAATGGTCGAGAATATGAGCATGTGCGAGAGCGCGAATCCGTATATTATGACGGAAGCGTGCATTTCGGATTCTGAAACAGAAAATTACGACCTGTTGCGAGGTCATGCTTTGAACTTGCTTAACGTTCAAGCGCGGCCGCTGATTCAAATAAAAGGCTCTTTCAATTTGTCGGATATTTCGGACGCGACTGGTGAACCAGTTTACAATATCGGAAAAATTTTTGCGGGAGAACGCGCCGACGTTCTCATAAAAAACTTTCCAACAATACGCGAACGATTGTTCGAATGCCGTATTATGGAATTGTCCGGCAACAATTCCGATACGGTGAATATTGTGTTCGATGTTATGCCCGACCCGTTTTTCGAATAACACATTATATATATAGTATGGTGAAAAAATATTATGCTCCACTATAAGCTGAAACCTGAACCCGATGAACTGCCGTATATTGCCGCTCAAACAGCTTTTGAACGAGCGACGGCGGCTGAAAACGCTTTACGCAAAACCGTTGCCGCGGTTTCACGGCAAAACGCGCAAACATTACGGCAGATAGTATTACAGCCAAGCCTAGAACCTGTTCTTACAGGAGCAGACAGCAAAAATGGGGAAGAATGGTATGAAACAGGCTTCTGCGCGCTCACAGATTCAGAAAGCGCAGTATCAGGTTCAGCCTGTTACAGTCTCCCTGAGAGCGGTCCGGCAATATTGGAGCTTGTGAATGCGCGAGGTGAAATTCGCAGAATCAGGCTTGGAGAATCCGGCAAAGGAGAACGAGTCGAACGCGCTTTTTTTACTACGCTCACGGTTAAAAAAGGGTATAATAATATAAAGCTTCGCATTGTCTGCGGCGAAGGGGAAAACGTCAAACAAAGCGCAGAGAATCCGGGTTTTGTTCTATCTGTTTGCGGAATCGGAGTGTGTAAGAAATGCTAGATTTTTTCTGTTACCTGATGAGTTCAGGCACTTTTAGTGCGTTGATTGCTGGACTGTTGAACAGGCGAACCGAAAAACGCACGAAAACTCGCATTGAAAACACGGCAGTAACCGCTTCGAACGATACGGAGAAATATGCGGAAGGTTTGCGCAAGCTATTGTATTTGAATATTGAGCAAATATACGAAAAATCAAGCTTTGTCGGGTACTGTGCGGCACACAGTTTGAGAGAAGCCGAAGAACTGTATTCGCTTTACAAGAACCTCGGAGGCAACGGGATGTGCGAAACGTTTATCCGCCGCATACGAAAAATGCCTAGCCGTGAAGAGTATGATCGGGGGAACGCCTCACAGAAAGAGGAGGTGGACGAAAAATGACAAGCACAAGCTTGCCGCACGCAAACGTGTTCACTCCAAACCATTACAACGGGCGTAACGGCTACACGGTAGACCACATTACCTTGCACATTATGGTCGGCACGCTGTCCGGCACGGACACGGTTTTTATGAACCCGAACTACCGTGCAAGTTCGCACTACGGGATTGGAGGCAACGGCGACATCCACCAGTATGTTGACGAGGACAACGGGTCGTGGGCTGACGGAGACATGGCTTCCGATTGTTCGGGAATCACAATCGAACACGAAGGCGGAAGCCCGTCCATCCGATGTACGGACGCGTGCGTGGAAGCGTCAGCACAACTTTGCGCTGATATTTCACGCAGATATAATTTAGGCTTTTTGAAACACGACGGGTTGAACGGGAATGTGTACCTGCACCGTGAAGTCCCCGGCACAGACCATGCAGGCTGTCCCGACCTTGCTCCAAACGGATTGCCGGTGGACAGGGTTTTGGCGCGTGCAAACGAGATTTTGACTGGACAAGAAATAAAACCTATCAAGGAGGAAGATATGCCATTGAACGCTTTTGTCCGTCTCGGAGACGAGCCGGGAATATGCTATTTTGACGGGTGCGGTCTTCGGTCTGTCGACCATCCTGACGAGATGGAAGCAATAAACATTATTGCGCGTGAGACAGAAGGGAAAGATTTGCCTTTGGTTGGCGTTGGAACTGCTGAAGCTCCATATCATGCAAGGCTTCTCGCTCTACTCCAGCGTGAATACCGTTAACGTTTTTCTGCCGGTTAAAAAATTTTTTGGGAAGGAGTATACAAAATGGCGGACGTTTTAGACAAAGTGATTACTTTAGGCTCGGTTGTCGGCGGCGATGGCGGAGGCAAACCTGGACGCGACGGGTTCAGTCCGATTACAAAACTTGAAGACCTCGGAGAGTCCGTACGTTTCACGGTTACGGACGCTACGCACTCTGATTCCGTCGAAATCGCTAAAGGGAAAAACGGCGAAAAAGGCGAAAAAGGCGATAAAGGAGATAAAGGCGACAAGGGCGACAAGGGCGATAAAGGCGATAAAGGAGATAAGGGCGATAAAGGCGAAAAGGGAACTCAGCTGACTGTCGAAAAAAAAACGGACAGTCTCACAATCAGAACTTCTGACGGTTTAACAGCCGTAATCCCTTTTCCTTCCTATGTCGCAGATCTGATAATAAGCTAAAACAATACACATAAAAAACTGGAAAGGAACGCGAATGTCCGTACCCTTGAAATGGTCTTATAAAACAGGTATTGAAACCGATTGGTGTAAAAGCACGGCTGACCAGAAGGCAAGAATGAAAGCCGTCAACAAGATTTTCAGTGAGTCGATCGGACAGAATTGTGTTGTCCTTGTCAACGATGAGAGCGACGACAAAGACGGAAGCAGAGTACGCGTGCTCATTGACAGCGGCGACTGGAAAGGCGAATACCTTCTAAGCCTGCCGAAGCAAAACGCCGACGATTCAGTAGACTTCCACTTGTGTGCATATTGGAAGAATGACGTGTTTTTTCTGACGACCGACGCTACCGCAACAGCGTGGGATGGCGGCAATCGCGATGTCAGAAATTCCAGGCTCAGCGCGCACATGCTTATGTACGCTTGCAAAATCGTCGAATATAACGGGACAGTAAACATTTACTATATTTCACCAATGTTGAACAGCGCTAAAACAGAAACACGTCTGCTTGACGTTTTCCCGATGTTGGACAGGCCGCTCCATTACAGCAGTGAGGTTCATCCATCGTACCGTTCGATAATGCCGGCATACCCGATCCCGGCCGAAGTGACCTATTACGGGAATATGCCGAACCACATGCCCGGCGTATTCTATTCGCCCGAAGGCGAGATCGGAGAAGACAAAAACTACAGTATCACGATTAACGGGCGAAGCATAAGAATGTATCCGACAGGTTCGGTTTTCTTTCTTGTTGACGAATAGAAACGGAGGAGCATATGAGTAACATCGAAAATAAGGTAATTAATGTTGGACGTATTGTCGGCGGAGACGGAGGCAAGGACGGTAAAGACGGGTTCAGTCCGATTACAAAGCTTGAAGACATCGGAGATTCTGTGCGTTTTACTGTGACGGACGCTACCCACTCTGATTCCGTCGAAATCGCTAAAGGCAAGAACGGCGAAAAAGGCGACAAGGGCGACAAGGGAGACAAGGGAGACAAAGGCGAAAACGGCGAAAAAGGAGAAAACGGCGAAAAAGGCGAAAAAGGCGAAAAAGGCGAAAAAGGAGAAGACGGGTTCAGCCCCGTTATTACGGTGGACACTGACGGCCGCAAGTGCATTATTCACGTTCAGAATAAAGACTCGGAGCAGACAACCGTTATACCGATTTATGAAACGCCGGATTTTGACCCGGTCACGATTATAGATCCGGCGCACGATTCTATGCGCGAAAGCGACACAGTTACCATCAAGGAGAAGCAGAATGGCTGAATGGACTCGCGTCACAGGAACGCTTACGGCGTGGAATGAAGAAAACGCTCCGGCAGAAGATCTTCTTGCCGCAGTGCAGGAAGTCCTACCGACGGATGTTTGTCCGACGTGGTTTAATAGAGATAATATCAGTATTTGGTATGTGAAAACCAGAAAATTTGGACAACATAATGGTTTTTGGAATTTTAGTTTGCCTACGGTAAAAACCTCGGAAGTACCCGGAAGCGAGAGCTTGAGCGTTCATCTTGTTTCCTACGTGCGCGATAATGCGGTGTTCATCGGCACGGACGCTGACTCGTATGTTTTGGATACTCACAAGCCTTACGAACCAGCTCCGGATCATAAACTTGACAGCTGGAATACTCTCCTTAATTCGCACTGCATAGCCTATATTGAAGGATTCAAAAGCGAAGCGGCGAATGGGCTGTTAACGGCTGCTTATATAGGTCGAGAGCATGGAAAGATTCAGTTTGAAAAACTGTATAATAACGTTATATCGTTTTACAGTCCGCGTGTGACCTGCAAAGAACCGCAACGTAGTCTTAGTTTATATCCTCCGGCATGCAAATGGGAGGAAGGATATGGAGTAAGACATGTGTTCAAACCAAGATATTTGGCTATAGCACCAGGCTACGATTACCACTTTTACGGGCCTTACACGTACAGGAGCGTAAACACTCCAAACAAGGTCTACACGCAAACGCACGGCTGTTTCTTCCTGGTAGGGGATGCCGAAGACTATGCGCCGCAAACCGAACCCGCGCAGAATTAACGCGTCTCGGCGCAACGAAGTGTGCAAGCGGGTTCTTGCGGCTTACGACCGTTGTTATTTGTGCGGCAAGCCGGTTGATAAGACGCTTAAGAACCCGCATCCGCTTGCGCCGCAGGTAGACGAGATTATTCCTGTATCTTTTGGCGGTTCGCCATACGATTTTTCGAATTGCCGGCTTGCGCACCGGCAATGCAATATTTATCGTTCTAACCATTCGGTGGAATGGGCGCAGGCACGCTTGCAGGGCGTAAGACAAGAGCGGGCCGCTCTTCTGCCCGTAATCGCTTCAGATTTCTAGCCTTTTTGCCGAATATCGGACGCAATGACGCGCAACACGCCGAAGAATTTTTTAGTCTTAAATTTTTGAGCATGCTTCAATGTCTTATTTTCCAAATAGTTCAGTTCATGCGGTGCATAGAAACGACGCGCACGGTGTTTTGAATAATGCTACAATATTAGTAGTATATGTTACGCATGAAAAGGAGATCGGAAAAAATGGCAATAAGCAAAGCCGAAACAAAATACATTCGCGAAAGAACAGGAACAGCACAAGACGAACTCGCAGAATTATTCGGCATGAAATCCGTTTCACGAATACAGAGAATAGAAAACCCAAATACGCTCGAAACGCCTACAGAACAGCAAAAAGAAATATGCAGAGAACTTTTTAAAGCTCATATAAGCGGAACGCAGACAGGCAGAACGGGCTTTTACTCGAGTAAAAAAGATTACGAGAAAACAGAACCTCTCGCCCTCGCCGCAAGAGGTCAGCTAAACGCGCAGGCAGAAGAATTTGCGCTCCTTAAAATCATGAAAGGTGAAGATCCGGAAGACTTTTATATCGGGCATAGAAAAAGCGATGAGAATATGAGGAGAGCAAAATTAAAACGGCTCAGAAACAATTTGAAAATGACTTCATCCGACTGCGCAAAGCTTGTCGGATTAAAACCACGCTCTATCCTCATTTACGAAACAGCGGACGGCAGATCGGTTCCGTCCGACGAACAGCTGGACAAAATGGATGCAATGCTTAAACAGGTTATAGAATATTGCCGTAATTTGTCGCAACATATCGACGACGAGACTGTAGCGGTGCGCAGTTACAGAGACGAAGCTCATTACAAAAAATATAATTTAGAGTCGAATTCTCCGTTTTGGCTTCATTCCGCAAAAATAAATATTCTTGAATTGTTCGAGGAGCAGAAAAAAGATTGTAAAACAGGAACGGTGATAAGAATGTTTTATCCGGAAGAAGTTCCCGAAGAAAAAGAGGATTTGAAGTGGATTCCGCTTTTAGTTTAGTGTAGAATAGGTTTTGCGCAAAACATCCTTAAAATGTTAAAACCCCCTTTTTTAGGGGGTTTTATTTTTTTTTTGTTGAGGGATACTTTGGATTTTAATTTCTAATTTTTTTCTAAATATAAAATATTTTTTTCGTTTTTGACTTGACTTTATCAATTTTGAATACTATCATATTAAATATGAAAAGTTACAGAACAGGAAACATTATAAAACAGCTCAGACGAGAAACAAGAGCAGAACAATTGACCATACAAGAGCAAGCCGAAAATATAGGCGTATCAACATCTACGCTGTATCGCAGATACAAAACAGGCACTCTGTTATTAAGCGATTTTATATTGCTTTGCCAAAAATTAAACATTTCGCCAACCAAAATAATCGAAAAAGCAGAAAAGAGTGCCAAGAAAAATGGAATCTCGCACAGATAACAGCAGAACAGAAAGAAACGTTTCAGCGAAACGCGAAGCCCCCGAAGTTTACGAACGCCGTCAGGACAGCGTGCTGGCCGCAACAGGACTAGGCATAATGTGCAATTCATGCGCATTTTATGCGCTTTTTGATGTTATGCCTCAGAATATAGCGTTCGCGCTTTTCAATTTCGGAGCATGGCCGACAGCATTCGCAATTTATCGAACTTGGCGGCGTTGGAAAGAACAGGACATCAAACAGGGAGAACAGGACAAGAACAGCTCCGAATCTTTCGACGAGGAGAGGATGTTGGAATTTTGAGCAGACAGAAGCAGAAAGGCACGGCGTTTGAGAGCGCGGTAGTCAAATATCTTCAAGCCGTTTCAAACGATACGGAGGGAACGATCCGCCGCGAGGTTTTGCACGGCAAAACCGACGAAGGAGATATTAAAGGGCTTAAAGTCAACGGCAAGCCTGCAATATTGGAGTGCAAGAATTATTCAAACTATGCGGGGCATTTGTCCGACTGGCTCGAACAGGCGTTAAACGAAGCGGGCAATGCGGATGCGGATTATGCTTTCGTGGTTTTTAAACGCCGCGGAAGCGGATTATCGACGCTTGAAAGTATCGGAGACCAGTATGTTTTGACGGATTTGCGCACGCTTGCAAAGATTGCGAATCTTGGCATTCTTGCGCCCGTGGAACGTTTCAAAGACTAGAATTTTAGAAAATTTGCAAAAAGTTTTGCCCGTGAACCGTTACATCTTTTGATATAACGTTACGCGCGGCATTTGGCAACGCTCAAAACCAATAGAAGAAAGGAAAACCAAAAGTGAGCAACAAAATAGAAACCGCAGAAAAAACAGCAGACAAACAGATAAAAGAACGGATTCGCAATGAGCAGATTGAAAAACTGGCAGGCGTGATTCTTGAAAACAAGAAACGTGCAGAGGAGTGCGCAGAAAAAATCAAGACTGCTCAGCAGGAAATATTGAAGCTTTTGGACGGCGTCATAAAACCCGTTGACACGCCGACAGCGTACGTGAGCGTGCGCAAAGGGGCAAAACGTTTGAATGCTAAGAAAGCGGAAGCGTTGTATACGCCCGAAAAACGTCCGGAATTGTACAAGATTGTGCCTGACGCGGCGGCGTTCAAGATTCTTCTGTCTGACGAGGAAAAAAAGGAAGTGTACACAGAGTCCGAACCGGTCGTAACCGTGACCGCGAAAACCGGAAAAACCGCGTAACCAAAGGGGATAATAATCTAATGGAACATTCGGAACTTTTAAAAAAGGTGGCGGCCGCCAAAAATCTGCCGCACGTCGGTAAAACAGAAGAATCCGCGCGCGCATGGAACGAATACAAGCGGATTATTGAAAACAATATTATAAACCGTCCGCGCGCCCAACAGCGCGAAATCGGGGCAAGCGAGCTGGGAACGGACTGTCTGCGCTGTCTTGCTAAAAGGCTTCTCGGCTACGAGCGAGGACAGTCTGCGGCTTGGCTTCCCGAAATCGGGACGGCGGTTCACGCTGAACTTGAAAAAACGTTCAACAACGCAGACCCCGAATACAAGAGATTCTATACGGAGCGTGAGCTGTATATCGGGCATTTGAGCATGCCTGACGGGTCTAAAATGCGTGTCGGAGGTCATGCGGACTTGTACGACCGTGAGACCTGCACGGTAGTCGATTGGAAGGTTGTCGGCGAGTACACGCGCAGGAAAGTGCAGTTTAAAGGCATTTCACAACAATATAAAGTCCAAATAAATCTTTATGCGGCCGCTCTTCAAAACGAGGGGGAAGCCGTGACGCGCTGTGCCGTCTATTTTCTGCCGCGCGACGCGGCAACGTTGGAAGCCGCGCAAGTTTACGAAGCGCGACCCGACCGCAATATCGCGGTTTGGTCGTTTGATCGGGCTCAGACAATGCTCGACTGTTTCGCGCTCGTCAAAAACGAGCATGGCGAAACAACCTTGTCGGATTGGATAGAGTGTCTACCGAAAGCCGATTGTTTTCAATGCCCGTCTTATGCTCCGCGCCCGTTCGTGGACGCGTCGAAACTGCCGGCGCAATGTTTCGAGCTGGAAAAGAATTTCAGAGCCGAATACGCTCCTGGAAATTAGAAAAAAATTAGAGAAAGGAAAAAATAATATGTCCGAAGAAAATACAGGATTCGGAGTGGACACGGACAAGAGCTTATCCGATATTCTCGGCGGCGGCGGCGACGTTTCCCCGTTTTTTACAGGCGAAAGCGTCCCCGGCGATGAGGTTTCGGGCAAGATTAGGAGCGTTAAAGTGTTTCAGCCGTACGTTTACGGTACGCAGACCCCGGCAACGTTTCAGAAGTCGGGCAAGCCTAAATTCAAGGCTGTATTCGAGATTGAGAATGAGAACGGAGTTTTTTCTGTTTTTGTGAATCTTTGGGGTTTGCAGAGGGACGCGCTGACATCAGCGAAAAACCGTTTCGGGCGTTTTCCGGCGGAGGGCGATTTTATGCGCGCAAAGTTTGCAGAATACGTGCCACAGAAAAACGGGCTTAACCCTGCGAAAAAATACGAATACGAGTTTAGTATAGGGTCTGCGGCTGAAAACGCGCCAGCGGCGGAGAAAAAGCCCGAAATAGGCGCGGAGGGTGTTTCTGATTCGCGCAAACAGAAAATTATTAAACTCTCAAAGCTGGATTGGAGTTTGGCTGAAATCGCGGACATGACGCACAGCACCAAAGAGCAGGTGCGTGAGGTTCTGTCGGAGGATTCACAGTCTGAACCTGCTCCGGAGTTCTAAGTTGAAGAAATTTGTAACGCGTGTAACGCGCGCACGCGCGTATATATATATAGTCTCAAAACCTAAAAATATTTATATATAGAATAGGCGTTACAGACGTTACATGCGTTACATCCCTTTATTTTCAAGGGGTTAGAGTGTTACGCCTAAAAACTTTTAAGCGTTACAATACTGTTTTTAGGCGTAACAATTGTAAGATCTGCGGAGGGGGCTACAAAGATGAATGCTCAAGATTACTACGTTTTCGACAATGTGCCGAATGCGAACAAGTACGTTCAAACTGTATACAATAGGCTTGTTTTGGATACGACTGGCGAAGACTTCGACTTCTACGACAGGTACGCGCGTTGCGTCAAATGCCCGCAATTCAAAGACGGCAAGAATCGCGACCTCGGCTTAATACTGCCCGTGGAATGCTGTCGAATTCTGTGGGATTTAAAACTTGGAGCGTTCTGCGTGTCCGAAGACGAGCAAGAACTTTGGGTGCGTGAAGTTGACGGAATGCGCGGCCGCAAGCTCGAATCTTGGAAACGTTGCGAGGACGTATGCAGTGTTTACAATGTGCCTAAACAGCAGAGCAATGAAGCATGGCATAACCAAATTGTAAGAGAGTGTTTAAAACAGCCTGAACGGATGATTCGAGGTGTCAAATTCAAGTATCATGCGTTCATGTTTGACCGCGGTCGTGTCCGTCTGTTGAACGTTGAAGACCCAAGATTCAACAATCCTTTCGAATTGACGATTGATGCGGACTTGGACGAGTTGAACGTTGACGAGGCTAGAAGCTTGCTGGCAGAATGCTGTGCGGATTCTGCGAGCGAGTCGAATCTTCGCCGAATGTTCGCCTGTCCGTTCTTGGAAGAATACAAGCATTTTTCTTTTATTTTGAGCGGGAACGGCGGCAACGGAAAGGGGATTATTCTCAACGCATTGTCAAACGCGTTTAGCGACACGTGCAGGAGCGTTGACGCTTCACGTCTTCTCGGAGGACGCCAAGGCAACACTGCCAGTTTTCCTGCGGAGCAGGAAGCGGCAAGAACCCGAGGAGCGTTCTGGATTTACGATGAGGACGCAGACGAGATCGGACTGCGTCAAATGTCTGTCCTAAAAAAAATCAGCACGGGCGACACGCTCACGTCACGTGAAATCGGGCGCAACGCCGTAGCTTTCAAAAACCGTGCAACCTTGATTATCGCGACGAACGACGATGTTGTAACAAGCCTTAACGCGGCTTCAGACAGGCGTATTGTCCGCGTCCGAATGAGAGACGGGCGCAAGGCGGAAGAGTTCGAGCCGCTGATACGGTTCACGCGCAGAAAAGAGGGAGCGTACGCGTTTATTGCTCTGTCGTGTTTCGAATGGTTGCGCAACGGGCAGGAAGCCATGCAAGTGTCCGCTTCGAACGCCGTATTAACGGAAGCCGAAGAATGGATAGCTGATGAGATTAACGAGAACGGGTACGCGTTCAACAGGTTTAACCCGTTTAAGCCGAAAAATCACGAAACGCGCACGGCGTGCGCGAAAATGGGTCTTAAAAGCGTTGTCCGACGGATTGACGGTCAGCCGTGCAGAGTGCTTGTAGTGTGCGACGAACACAGGTTTGCTCCGTACCGGGAGCAGTCGCAGACAGTCGAAGCGGAGAATATAAACGCTGTCGCGTTGCCTGAACCGATTGAGAATGTTGCCCCGTCCGATTTAAAACAAATGTTTGAATGCTCGTTTGTGCCGTGCGGCCGCGACAAGGTCGCCCGAAACTGGAAGCAGAACTCGGAAAACGGGGGATTGTCCGAAATCCCCGGAGACGGGACACCGTACGGCGTAGTTCCCGGCGACGGTTTCTGCGTTATTGACTGTGACGCTCCGAAAAACAGCGGCGAGTGCGACGGGTTTACCGCTCTCAGCCGTCAGGTCGGCGAATACGGGAGCGACGCTTTGCCTGAAACTTGGGCGGTGAGAACGCCAAGCGGCGGCTTGCACTTGTACTACAAGATTCCTCAGTCTTTGTGCGGCAAGCTTAAGAACTGCGTGCGCGCTGGAGGACTGCCCGTCGATATTCGGTGTGAGGGGAAAGGCTACACGGTCGGAGCGGGAAGCGTGACGGACAAAGGCGAATACAGGCTTTGCGGTTTGCCCGCTTCGGACACTGTGCCGGAAATGTCTCCGCAACTGTGCGACTGGCTGAAAATCGGAGGAGCAGTCGAAACCGTGAAGCCGCGCACACCGCAAAACACGCGGGATTTGAGCGAACCTCGCTCAACTTTCAGCGGCGGCGAACATGGCGGGACGCCCGACCTGTCTCCCGTACCCGAAGGACAGCGCAACAGCACTCTCTACTCGTGGACAGTCGGACGACTGTTACATTATCCGCAAAACGCTCCGCAGATTCGAGAAGATTTGAAGACGCGAGGGCAAATTTCGGGATTATCAGAGCATGAGTGTGACACGATTTGGAATAGTGCAAGCAAGCACGCTTTAACGTTTAACGGCAAACAATAGGAAAGAACGGAGGTATTTGAAGGTATGTCTGTTAAGCCGAAATGGGTGTCGCAATACTTGGACGAGACCGCTCGAAAATGGCTTATAAAACCTCGACGTTGCGGCAAATGCCGAGCATGGTGTTTGTGCGTGCGACTCTGCGACGAGTACGGGGACACTCTCGAAGAATTGTTCGACCCCGAAGTCTTAACAACCCCTCGGGAGATTGCCACGGCGAGAGTTTTAGAACGCACGATTGTTGCCGCAGAAGTCGCCCCGGGCAAGCCTTTGACCGTGCTCACCCGTTTCAGAGAAACCATAAAACCGCCGTCTAACGCGGTCGCGTTCGCCGCGCACGACTGCGGGAAGGCGCGTATCGGGAGCGGAACGCCGCCGAAACAGCCAAAATGGTGGGAGCTGAAAGGATACGAGCATAAGAAAGATGTTAAACGTCCTGCGCGTTCTGCGAGTGCGAAACCGCGCAAACAGGGTATCGCAACCCCGGGGACACGGCAAGGAGCAGACCCTTGGAGCGCGGACGCGGGAAACGAGGAAAACGCGAAAAACGTGGAGTGGGGAGGAATGTTCGAATGAACATCAGCCGAAAATACAACATTATATCGGGCGATTTTGCCGCCGTGGACGAGGACAAGTCGAGAATCGCCGATTTTCAAGACGCGAGAACTGTACTGATGGTCGGTTTGAAGATTGACAGCGGAGAAGCCGTCCTATACGCCGAATGCTTGAACAAGCCGCTGACCGTGCGCGAACGCTTAAACTTGCCCGTCTCCAGGTTTATATGGATGTGCGCGGAAGCCGCAACAGCAGACACAGCCATCAGCCTTTACGAGAGCGGACTGGCCGAACAGTTCGAAAAAGCCGCAGAAGCTGACCCCGAAAAATTTTTCGAAGAAAACGGGCAACTGCTTCAAAACCGTATTACGCTTGCGAAAAACGTGTGCGAAACCGTACGAAGCCTTGCAGAAAACCAAACACAGAAAAAACGAGCGAGAAGGGGCAAATAATGTCGAACGTTCAAAAATACGACAGCTACACGTGCACTGTCAAAGAATTTAAAGATTTAGACCCCAAAAATATTAAGATTATTGATTTTATCGACCGCAGAAACGTTTATGCGACTGTTAGAGATGAGGAAGGTAATATTTGTCTTATCCGATATGAACTGAAAACGGCTTTGACGGCTAAAGACATGCTCTTGTTGCCTGCTTGGCGTCCGCTTCTGGCTGTGTTCAGTGTGAGAGCCGAAGCGTTGAACGAACAGCAGAAAGAAGAAGCGTTCAGGCTGTTTTATTCTGCGATAGAACGCAACCGCTCCATATTTTTTAAAAAGAAGGGCGGACTGCTCCCTTGCGTGTTCGCTTTGTCTGACGCGGCCGCAGTTTACGCCGAAAGAGCGTGCCGTGAAGCGGTTCAGACTCTGCGGGGCTGACCTTTCGCCCTCTGTCTCGTTTCTCTTTTCAGTTTTCAATGTCGGGGAGGTTTGCCGCGCCTTTGAGAGAGCGGCGCGGCAAACCTCGTTCTTGCCCGCTTTGGGGCGTGCGTGCTGATTCTGCCGTACCGTCCGAAAGTTCGGGGGTTTTGCCTTGCCGCAGTTCTGCGGTTTGGCGGGCGAGTCAACTCTGTTCAATTTTCGGATTTTTCGGTGCGGCGGCTTTTTCAGCTGCGCGGTGCAATTGCTAATATACAGTATACACGACTAAATACATAATTGTCAATCCTCGGCGTGTCGTGTTAAAACCCTTGATATTACTTGTGACACGCCGAACCTTGACAACTAATTATAAAGACGTGTACAATGTATATTGTTGATGTTGAACAACACCAACAAAACGCAACGAAAGGAAAATAAAATGAAAGAGTACACAATAGTCATGATCGGTGAAGGTGGAGATTTAGCTACCAACGATTTCGAAGCTGTTGAAAAGATTTTCTACTTTGAAAACCGCGACTTCCTCGAAGAAGAATTTGAAAGACTTATCAGCCACGGACCTATATGGGCCGAATACAGACTCACAGCTGTTAAAGATTTGAAGGAACGCAGTGGGGGCAAAAGAAGAGTCGCGTCGCAATATATAAGGTCTGAATATGAGAGCGGAGAATGGGAATCAGTACACTTTTATGCCGTCGAATTCGAAGGAGAAAAAGCACCTGACGACCAATATTATATCGACTTTGTATCGGGATATTTGGACATGTATATAGACGAATTGGATGAGGAAGACAAGCCAGAAGGCAAGATTACTGTTACTGCCAGCAGTAAAGAAGCTCCCGGTTTTACCGATTTTAAAAAAGTTTTTGACCGCAAAAAAAATGACTATTATAGTCCCACTCTCCAACATGCGATTGAGTTCTATCAAGAGCACCGCCTGTTCAGCGAATCTATAATGGATAACATCGACAACAGTACGGACGAATTGACCGATTCAGAAATCGACTACGAGTGCTGTCCTTCTGATTATCATTTCTGCGATTTTGTAGACGAGGAAGGCAAGATAATCGCAGAAAAGTTGGAAGCTGTAAAGGCTGAACAAGGTTTGGACTGACTCTGATTGATTTGAAGCGCGGCTTCGGTCGCGCTTCTTATTTTATTTTTTTTTTTTTTTTTATTTTATTTTCTTTCTTCTTTTTTTTTTTTTTTTATTTTTTATATTTTGATATAAGGATATACCCCCCGGTATTCAAGCCATAGGGGGGAGTCG
>JBGUPL010000023.1:0-7656 GCA_045130275.1 Bacteroidales bacterium | reverse complement strand
CTCCGTATAGCCGAAGTTAGCCAAAGTACCGTTCACATTGTACATGACGAAACCGGTGCTGGGCTGTGTCATGGTAAGGTTATAGTTCGCATCCTGATAGGTGACGTCATTGATGATGCCACCGCTGCCGAAATAGCCGAAACGGCTGTCATAGGCGGCAATGGTGTCCATCACGGCCTCTACAGTGGTGCTGGTGCCATCGAAGCGCACACCCCAAGCCAAAGCAACGTCAGGACTGCACCAGTTGCCGACGAAAATCACTTCCGTGTTGCCGGTGCCCACCCAATAATCGATTTCCGAGGCAGAAATGGTGGCGTCCTCGGGATCAGGATTGACGGGCGTGGTATCAGGAGCCGCGACAGGATGTATCTCGGTAGGCCAAGCCACACCCATCGGATACCACATGCCAGCAAAGGCGGTGGAATCGTAGCCAACACCGTATGCGGACTCCCCGACCTTCAGGAAAGCACCGTCGCTCACCACACTGGTAAGACCAGCTTGAGGATTGCCATTGAGGATGAACTGCATGTAGTTTCCTGTCACATTTTGGAAACTGAGGCTTGTGGTGCCATCGTTATAGTCAAACGTGGACATCGCAGCATTGGTTGTAAGGCGATCCTCGGCAGCCACAAGTGCCTGCAGAGCCGTGGTCACGGTCAAATCACCGCTGAAACGCAAGCCCCAAGCCAACGCGGTGTCCGGCATGCCCCAGTTGATGGCAATGACGGCCTCATTGTCACCAGTACCCACCCAATATTGGATGTCGCTGGCAGAGATAGTAGCGTCAACCGGCATGGTAGCCACTGTTGCGGGAGCAATGGGCGTATCCCATACATTGCCCGTCCGGTTGCTTACCACGACAACCGTGTTGTCAGTAAGGTCATAGTCCTCGAAATCATCATATTCGTCCGCTAAAATTCCATCTACTTTGAAACGGAAGTTGTCGGTCATCAACTTGAGCGGATGATTCACGTAGAAGAATGTGTATTCGGAAGTTTCCCAGCTTATGGTATAGGCCAAGCGAGGGTCGGCGGCATCGATGTCCACCAGCATATCGCCTATCGTAGGATCGTCATCCGCGTCGAAATGATAACCCCAAGCTACCGAGGTAGTGTCTATATTGAGCACAAAAATGGCGCTTTCGCTACCTTCGCCCACCCAATAGAGGATGTCGTTAGCGGCGATGGTGGCATCACCAGGAATGACAGGTGTCGTGTCCGCAACATCCAACGCAACGGTCAAGTTGTCGATGCCGCAGTAACGGTTGCCGGGACCTGTGGTGCTGGCCGTGGTGCTGGCGACATCCCACATAAGCGTGAGACGTGCATCAGCCGGCACATTGGCATACTCACTGAAACGGATGGTATCGTGATGCAGGACTTTGTTGTCGGCAGCATAAGTTTCGAGAGCCACAAAGTCGGCGGTGTCGTTCACAATGTAACCCACCACGAGATGAGTGTTTGCATCCGCGATGTTGGTACGATGGTCGAAGGTGAGCATCGTCTGGGAGAGGGGCGAGTCGAAAGCGGGCAGCACTGCATAGCGGCGGGTACCCGTGGTCAGCATGTCGTTGATATAACTCGTGTTGCTGCCGGTGTAGATCTGGCTAGCAATGAAGGAGAAGAAAGCATCGTTGGCCGCAATGGCACCGAAACTGTTGGTACTGGTGGAATAACCCACGCCGCCGAAATAATCCGCCGTGGTGGATGAACCGGTGCCGACATGGTGAACGGTGCCGTTACCAAGAACCGTCCAGCATTCGGGTATCGGAGCGCTGGCGAAATAGGGACGCATGCTTTGGTCGGAGGTGTAGCTTGAGAAATTCTCGCTGTAAGTCAGCGGATGGATAGTCGTGCAGAGGGAGTCGGGCTCGACGGGTGCGGCGGGGGGAGTCACCGGAGTGGGGACTTTGACCCAGGCCTCCTGAAGGAAGTAGGTGCCCAGTGGATCCCAACCGATAGCGGAATTCATATCGCCATACTTGAAAACATCGTTATTGTGAATCGTGGAGCCCGCACCTGCATCCGCGCTGACGCCGTTGAGGTTGGTCCACCAGAAGTTATAACCCATCGCGGGATCAACGGGGGAGAGCCCCAGCGTATCGCCGTTGTCGAGAACGAAGTGGATATCACCGTTGAAAGAAGGTGTCCCGACCGTCCAGAAACGCGGGTCGGCGGCAGCGATGGCATCGATCATAGCCTGCGCGGTGGTCGTCCCGTCGAAGCGGTAACCCCAGGCAAACGCCGTGTCGGGCTGCGCGAAGTTGACGATAAACTCGGCGCTGTTGGAACCGCTGCCCACCCAATACAGGATCTGGCTGAAGGGAAGGGAAGCATCGACGGGGTCTGTGGAAGTCCCGCCGTTGGGGTCGCTTGCATAGATGAGGTTGTTCACCGTGCTGAAGTTGTAGTCGTTGCATGTCGATTCCGAAATGCGAAGCCAAGTGCTGGTAAGGGTCGTGGAGCCGTACGCACTACCGTAACTGTTGCAATTAAAATGCATAGATGGAGACAAATGAATGCCTGCAACAGGGTCGTTATAATCAACCGATCCCACAAATCCATTGCTGATAGTGTACGTGAAACGGCTGTCGTGAGCGGCAATACTGTCAAGCGCGTTGGCTAAAGTGATGCTGCCGTTCCAATGCAGTCCCCACACCACAACGGTCGGAGTGTAGCCGGCATCGTCATCGTCCCAGCCAATGCACACCAACGTGCTGTTGCTGCCGCTGCCCACCCAAAACTGGACATCATTTTCGGAGATATTGACGGAATTCGTCGCTCTCACTTGAACATCATGCCCGTTCAGATGAACGATGGTCATCTCTTGGGCACTCATCAGGTTAATCATGCAGATTAAACCGAAAAATAATAAAAGCTTCTTCATAATTTATATCGTTTATATATTTGTGATCAGTGATCAGTGATCAGTGAATAGTGGTTTGTGAATAGTGAATAGAGGGAATGGGCCGAAGAAAAATCGGTGTATGTCTGCTTTTTTTAAGAAAATACCATAAACGCATATCCTCGGCATTCAGGTTCGACAAAATGCTTCGGTCAATATAAGGAATGAAGAGCGCGATAAGGGTCTCTTTTGCATCCGCCTACCTCCCGAAGCGATAACAACACAACGTGGCAGGTTTTCTGACTCGTTCCCGAAACAGCGCCTTCCCGTCTTTCGACAGTGACATTTTGCTGTTCCGATGCTTGGAACTCACAGCAGCGGGTACTGTACAGGATTTTCACCTGTTTCCCTCTCAGGATTTTAGCCTATAAAATCCTTCACCACTTTGCGGCGGCAAAAATACATTTTTTTCGATTGCAAAACAATACGATATTTGGCTTCTTTTGCAATATTATTCACCCAAAGAATAGAGATAACAAAACAGGTCACTATTTCGCGATATCCTGTTCGCCGAAGTCGAACACCATCGACGCCGGGCACAATCCCGCCTCGAACGAGAATTTCTTACGGCCCTGGCTGTCGAAACAATAGACATCGCCATTGGCCGCGTAGGGACCCGCGTCGGTGATATAGACATCGCCGTTCAAAGGGTTCACCTGGATATTGTAGGGCGTCTGCAACTGCGTGCCGTCCGTGATGAATTGATCCGTCACCAACTCGTCCGTCTCCAAATCCAGCACCTTGATCCAAGCCTTCATGGTGGAGTAGTTGTAGGAATAGACGTATGCCAAATTTTGGTAAATGTCAAAGTTATAGACATCGAGGTCGTAGGTTTTTACTATCTCATCCGTCTGGCAATCAATCTTTTGGAAAGCATAAGGCACGTCACCGTAGTTGCCGTTGGAGACCACATAGACATAGCGGTCTTTGTAGGCCTTGACTCTCGTCGGGTTGATGACAACGGTAATGTTCTTCGTAACGGTGAACGAAACGGGATCAATGACAGAGACCGTGTTGTCATAGTTCGGGTTGTCGAGACCACCGGAATTGCAGACGTAAAGTTTGCCGTTGCAGGCGCAGATACCGTCAGGGTTGCGACCGGTCCGCACAGTGGCTTCGATCTCCAGTGTGGCTGTATCGACGCGGACCACGTCGCCGTCAAAGCAAGAGATGTACGCCTTGCCATCCAGGAAGGCGAGACGGCGCGGCTGCTTGCCGCTCAGGTTGAGGGTCTTCAACGAACGTGCGGTGGCGAAGTCCATCACCTCCACGATGTTGGAGTTGTTGACCACGCAATAAAGCTTCGAACCGTAACGCTGCAGGTCGTTGCCCACATCGCCCAATCCGCGGTGATTGACATCGAGAAAGATGTCCGCGGTGAGCATACCCGTCGTGAAGTCATAATACGACAGGGTGCTGTTGTTCATCTGGAAAAGCCCCTCGTTCAGAATGTACATCCCTTTGGCGTAGGCATCGGGTTGGGGTTCCGGCTCAGGCTCCGGTCCCGGACGATGGCACGATGCAGCAAGCAAGGGCAATAAAAACACCCATAAAACATTGTTTTTCAGAAAGTTCCATAAACGCATAATCCTCGGCATTTAGGGTTTGACAAATGCTTCGGTCAAAGTTTGGAACGAAGAGCGCGGTAAGGGTCTCTTTTGCATCCGCCTACCTCCCGAAGCGATAACAACACAACGTGGCAGGTTTTCTGACTTGTTCCTGGAACCGCGCCTTCCCGTCTTTCGACAGTGACATTTTGCGGATCCGTTTCCAGAACTTACAGCAGCGGGCACTGTGCAGGACTTTCACCTGCTTCCCTCTCAGGATTTTAGCCTATAAAATCCTTCACCACTTTGCAGCGGCAAAAATACACTTTTTTTAGGAATAGACACCGATTTAAAATACGTAGAGACGCAATGCATTGCGTCTCTACATAAAGGGATAAATAGGCTAATAGCCAAAAGCCAATAGCTATTTTATACCCAATTTCTTCTTGATATCTTTCGGGATACCGTCCTTGTGGACGAGGATATTCATGGTTTTGTAGCGGGCGAATGCTTTAGAGACATAGAACATACCGTCATATTTTCCATATTTGCCCCAAGAATTCTTCACCATGTAGTATTCGTTGCCCATTTGGTCGGTGGCCTTGCCGTAGATCAACATGCCGTGGTCGTCGGTGGTCTCCCAGTTGTCGTAAGCAGCTTGACGCTCTTCTTGGGTGACCCAGCGTTGCGGCGTGGGTTTCGTTTGGGACTCTTTGTTACGCTCGGTGGTGGTGAGACCGGTCCAGTGGGCCATGTCGCTGCCAACCTGAGCTTTAGCCTCGAGGTCGGGAAGCACGCAGAAACCGTTCTTGATGTTGTTGCGGAAGCCGGGCTCGGAAACGTCGGAACCCCAAGCGATGGTGTAACCGTGGTCGATAGCGTAGTCGAAAATATCCATCATCTCATCCAACGGCACATTGTAGGACTGACCCCAGCGCCAGTTGTCTTGGATTTCCAGCACGAACTTCTCGTAGAAAGGATGGTGCGTGTAAGAAGTGATGGAAACATAATCATCGGGATTGAGACCCAAGGAGTTATAGAAGGATTGCGGGGTGTAGGTCACGCCCTTGTAAGAGAATTCCTTCGGACATTGGCCGAGGTAAATCTCATGAACAGCGGAGACAGCCTTCAGCCAAAGAGGATTGCCGTTGGCATCACACTGCAGTTTTTTGTGCTCTTTCTTGGCGATGGCATCCACGATGGCATCGGTGATGTCGGAAAGCTCACCGTGGTCGGAAAGCGTGTCACCGTAAGCGGCGCCCGGACGCATCTCAGCCTCGGGAACGAGACCGAAAGCCTTCATGCCGTAAATCACATCATAGAAAGAACCGCCTTGTGAGAAGGAAACGTCGCCATGCATACGGACAGCGGCTTTGGCGCGATCGTTGTAAGTGTTGGCCACAATATACATTTCGGAAAGGTCATACTCACCCTTGCCCATGCGGAGCAATTCAGATTCGAGGAACGCCAAACCGGAATAGCACCAGCATGTGCCGGCACGATTCTGATCCTTAACGGATGTGACAGGCAGTTCCTTCGTGATTTTGAAGATGTAACCTTCCTCTTCCGTTTTCTCTTTATCCTGGGCGAAAGAGACATTGCAAGCCAGCAATGCGGCTGTAACCAGTAATAAGGATAATTTTTTCATTTGAATAATACTGTTTTTGTTATTAAAATTAAAATGCAAAAATACAAAATTAGTTGAAATGGCAATCTTCCAGCCATTTTTCCACGAGCGCTTCCTGTTTGTCGCGGTCTTTCAGCTCTTCGGTGATCACCTTTTGGGCGATGTCGATGGAGAACTTGGCGATTTCGTTCTTGGCGTCGGTGATAGCCTTCATTTTCTCGAAATAGATGCTCTTTTTGGCGTCTTCGATCATAGCCTGCGTCTCCGCGGTGGCTTTTTGCTTGGCTTTGTCATACATTTCACCGCTCACCTTGCGGGCCTCGGCGAGGATGGCGTCACGTTCGGCCTTGGCCTGCGCCATCATCTCCTCATGCTTCTTGTTCAAAGACTGCATCTCCTCGTGAATCTTGGCGGCTTCCACCAGCTGGTCGGCAATCTTCTGATTGCGGGAGGCAATCCCTTTGGTGATGATCGGCCATGCGAATTTCGCCAAGATGAAAAAGAGGATTCCGAATCCGATGAGCATCCAGAAAATCAGTCCGAATGAGGGTTTAATCAATTCCATATATGTTCATTTTTTGATTTACAACTAAAAAAGGAAGGTTTGACACCAACCGTGCCGAAACCTTCCCATTCATTACTTTGCGACAGCGATGAGCAGACACACCACGGTGGCGAACAGGGCAACACCCTCGACGAGAGCAGCTGCGATAATCATGTTCGTACGGATGTCGCCTGATACCTCGGGCTGGCGGGCGATGGCGGACATGGCGTCCTTACCGATGTTACCCACGCCGATACCGGCACCGATGGCAGCGAGACCAGCGCCGATACCAGCACCTAATTTACCGATACCGAGGCCTGCGCCTGCTGCTTGCAACAACGTTGTCAATAATACTGCTAAACTTGACATAATAGTTTGATATTTAAGTGATTAAAAAGGGTTACTATCTATAGGTTTAAGGTTTAAGGTTTAGGGTTTAAGGTTCAATGTTCAACCGTTTACGCTTCCACTACTGCTGCTTTCTCTTCGTGTTCCTCCTCGCCGATGGCCATGCCGATGTACATCGCACTGAGCAGGGTGAAAACGAACGCCTGGATGAACGCCACCAACAGTTCCATCAGACCCATAAAGATGTAGAAGAAGACGGAGACTGGCGAGACCGCCCAGCCGATGGCCGGGTTCATCTGCCCGAAGATGAAGATCAGCGAGACGAACGCCAAGGTGATGATGTGGCCGGCGGTGATGTTGGCGAAGAGTCGCACCATCAACACGAACGGCTTCGTGAAAATACCGATGGTCTCCACCAACGGCATGATCGGCAGCGGAACTTTCAGCCACCACGGCACGCCGGGGGTGTTGAAGATGTCCTTCCAGTACTCCTTGCCGGAGGAGAAGGTGGTCACGAAGAAGGTGATGAGCGCGAGAATTCCAGTCACGGCGATGTTGCCGGTGAGGTTCGCGCCGCCCGGGAAAATCGGGATGATGCCCAGCATGTTGTTCAGGAAGATGAAGAAGAACAGCGTGAGCAGATAAGGTGCGTATTTGTTGGAGTTTTTGCCCAACGACGGGGTGAT
>JBGUPL010000022.1:0-2176 GCA_045130275.1 Bacteroidales bacterium | reverse complement strand
TAAAGAGGGATTGCCGATATGGCTCAGTTGGTAGAGCAACGCATTCGTAATGCGTAGGTCCCCGGTTCGAGTCCGGGTATCGGCTCCCTTAAGATTGGATTCAGGAATCGGCGGAATTAGCACATCGGTAGTGCACGGGCTTCCCAAGCCTGGGAGGCGGGTTCGATTCCCGTATTCCGCTCCATAGAAAAAAGGCTTGCAAATGGATTGCAGGCCTTTTTCTTTATCTTACCGTCATGTGGAAGCACCCCTGTTTTACCTCATATTTGATGTAACAGCGATTATTTTCACGCATGTCGCGCAGCACTTCTGACAACACCCATTTCAACGTGTCATTACGTACTTGGCGTCGTGCCGGACCGTTAGGATCCTCGACGGTCTTATAGCGATTGTAGCAGATATCGAAGGTTGTGCCATAGAGATGACACGAGTTCTCGGTAGCGTTGCCATTGCGCCGACGAAGTTTCACCACATCCTCCTGTGAACGAAGAACACTGGTGACGATCAGTTTGTGTAAAGGAATACCCTTGACATACAGACTATCGTAGAACGCCTGTCCGATATCTTGCAGAAGAACGGCTGCCCTAGGCACCAAATACGGGATACTAGAATACAGCGGGTCGACGTGATAGTATGGATTAGAGCCTACATACACCAGTTCGCGCTTGCGGGCTTCTGCATCCACACGGTCACGGACAGGCGTCACACCCCACTGCTGTGCTGCTACCAACTGGACGGCATTGGTATCGGGGAAGGCCACCGTGTAGCTGGGTACAGAACGAATCTTGTGGTGTTTCTTTGAGGCGTATGGCGTAAGGGTCGTGGCGTGAGATCTGTCTGTTGCTGAAGTACTCTCACTCCCCACTTCACACGTCCCACTCCCCGATTTCGCTATTCCTGGGAAGCAAAGACGTACAACCGCGAGCAATAACACCACGGCCGCGAACCCTGTAAGGAAACGCTTTTTGGTCAGTTTAATCGTTATTTTTCTCATTTTGGCTACAAAGGTACAAAAAAAGAGGTAAAGCCAAGCGTATAATTCATAAATATTTTGTAATTTTGCACGCAAAATATAATTTGTATACAGATTTGATAGAAAAGCATCTTGTTTTAGAGGATATCGACCCCGTTGTTTTTTATGGCGTGGGTAATGTGCACCTGCAGATGATACGCTCACTTTTCCCAAAATTGCGTGTCGTGGCTCGTGACAATGTGATTCGTGTGTTGGGTGATGAAGAGCAGATGGCTGCGTTTGAAGATTCGGTAGAGAAACTCCGGAAACATGTGCTGCGTTTCAACTCGTTGACCGATGAAGATATTCTTGATATTGTGAAAGGCAAACGCGTGAAGGATGAAATGCCCGATGGCGTACTAGTCTATTCGATGTCGGGTAGAGCCATCAAACCCCGTAGTGAGAATCAGCAACGGCTAGTCGAGGCCTACGAGAACAATGACATGGTGTTTGCCGTCGGTCCTGCGGGTACGGGAAAGACTTATCTTTCCATCGCCCTCGCTGTGAAGGCCTTGAAAGAAAAGACAGCCAAGAAGATCATCCTCTCTCGTCCGGCTGTAGAAGCCGGTGAGAAACTTGGATTCCTGCCTGGTGACATGAAGGACAAGATAGATCCCTATCTGCAACCCCTTTACGACGCCTTGGAGGATATGCTCCCCCAGGTAAAGTTGCAGGACATGATGGAGAAACACGTCATCCAGATTGCTCCCCTCGCCTTTATGCGCGGTCGTACACTCTCGGACGCGGTGGTCATCCTCGATGAGGCGCAGAACACGACACCTGCCCAGATTCGTATGTTCCTGACGCGCATGGGCTGGAACACGAAGATGATCATCACCGGCGACATGACGCAGATAGACCTCCCCCACTCCCAGAAAAGCGGTCTGATCGAGGCACTGCACATATTAAATAATGTGGAGGGTATCGGAGTGGTGAATCTCACGGGAAAAGACATTGTGCGTCACAAACTCGTGACCCGCATCGTCAACGCTTACGAAGCATTCGACAAAGAAAAAAATAAAAGTAATGAAAGCATTAACAAAGACTGACTTTCAGTTTGAAGGTCAAAAGAGTGTGTATCACGGCAAGGTCCGTGACGTGTATAACATCAATGACGACCTGATGGTGATGGTGGCCACCGACCGTATCTCGGCCTTCGACGTG
>JBGUPL010000021.1:0-123315 GCA_045130275.1 Bacteroidales bacterium | reverse complement strand
CAGATTCCATACGATATTCTAACACCGTCTTTTGTGCTGCTCTCGCGCTATGAGGAGTTCAATGTCTTTGCGTTGGGTTTGGTGGATTATGACGAGCACGACCGGATTCCGTTTGAGGGAACGTTGGCCGACAAATACGACTTGGTGGAGATTCCGTTAGTGGACGAATACGCGATGCTGCTGCGCAGGTGGCTGTGCCTCTATTTTCCGGACAGATTCGAGGCCGTTCCGCGCACGCCGCGCATCGTGCCCACGCACGACATCGACCTATTATACCGTTTCAAGAGCCGTTTCCAAGCATTGAAGTCCATTTTCGGACGGGATTTGCTGATCAACTGTGATCTTAAGATGGTTCGAAAATCGTTGGAGGATTATAAAAAGTGGAAATCCCATCCATATTGGGATCCTTATCTTCGGGCGGCGGTAGAGATGTTGGAAAGGGAACAGGAACAACACTTGCATCCGATTTTCTTTGTAAAAGCAACAGAAAAGGGTCATCCGGATGCCACATACGACGTGAACGACCCGTTACTGCAGCATTTGATTTGGAATGTCACCTCCCGTGGCGGTCAGATCGGGCTTCACGGAAGCTATCCTTCTGCAGAACATCTCCAATATCTCCACAAGGAGAAACAAAATCTCAGTGAATTGTGTGATAAGACGATAAGTATCTCCCGCCAGCACTATCTCCGTACCTTTTTCGCGGATGATCCCAACTCGTTGGATTTGTGGCGAGATGCCGGCATCACCGACGACTACACCCTCGGTTTCGCGGAACGGTGCGGTTTCCGCTGCGGCACCTGCCATCCGTACCCGCTCTACGATGTGCGCCACGACAAAGTCACGGACATCATCGAACACCCGCTCATCGTCATGGACGGCACGCTGTTCGACTATATGAAACTCTCCGTGGAGGATGCCCGCGCTCTGACGCAACGGCTGAAACAACGTTGCTTCGACGTCGAGGGAGACTTCGTGTTTCTCTGGCATAACCACACCACGACGCGGGAGTTTGAACCGTTCTTTAATGCGGTATATTTACCTCTTTTATCTAATGGCCTTAACCTTTAACCTTCTAACCTTCTAACCTTTTAACCTCTAACCTTCTAAACCTTAAACCATAAACCTTAAACATTGAAAATATTACACATTATATCAAACGAGAACGACCGGGCACGTGTGGAACGCGTGACGAAATATATGCCGGAAGAGTTTGAACACCAATTTGTTATGTCGGAAGAATTGGGTTCGGTGAAATGTCCGGTGGATGTGATTCACGCGCACCGGTGGTTCGGGTGCGGGCAGGCGGCATCGACGTGTGCCAACACAAGACAGATTCCCTACGTGGTGGATGTGGTGCAAAGCGACTTGGATGCATACCATAAACTGTTCGTGTTCAATAAGAAAAGTGCCGAAAATGTGCTTTTGGAGGCGGCGCGGGTGGTCTTTACCAGCCAGTCGCAGCAGGAGTTTTTGGCGCAGCATCTGCCGTCCAAAACCGCCGATACCGTCTTCTTCCATTCCACGATGTTGTTCGAGCCCTTGGATCCCTATTGGATTAGCAATCTCCATATACACCCGCCTACAGCATTGGTACACATCAAGTTGCTGAATGTCGGCACGGCGGACTCCAATAGTCATCTGGATGCGGTGCATCATGCCATGAAAAAGCTGCAGCGCAGGAACTACGATATTTCCCTGACTACCGTGGGTGATTTAGCTAACGAAGAATTACTCGAAGTTTACCGCAAACATGATATTTTCTTGCAGTTGGATGAGAAAGCGCCCTCCATACGGCGTTTCGCGGAGGCGTTGTCGCAAGGACTGCCGGTGATCTATGCCCCAAACGGCATTTGCGACGGCATCTTCAAGGACGGGCAGGCAGGATATGCCGTGAACCCGAAAAGTTCAGACGATATTGCCCATACTATTCTGAATATCAGTGATTTCTTCGGCACCATCGAGCAGCAGATCATGCGTTTGCACCCGTTGTGCCAGTTCGATCCCCGCGAGCAGGCCTCGAATTATATCCATCTCTACGAAAATGCCCTCCGCTAAACTTATCTTCTAACCTTCTAACCTTTTAACCCTCTAACCTCATAAACCTACTACACTCAATCCTTCTTCACAATCGAAATGTAGGTGTAAATCGGATAATGGTCGGAGACATCCAGATCGCGGCAAACCGTGTATTGGAAATCGTTGAACTGCTTGTCGTGGGCGATGTAGTCGATGCGATAAGCGGGGAAATTGCCGCCTATGTAGGTGGTGCCGCTCCCTTTGCCGCTGTTCCGGAAAGCATCCCTAAGACCGTGGACGATCTTGTTGTAGCTGTAGGAAGCCGGGGAATCGTTGAAATCGCCACAGATAATCACGGGGTAGGGGCATTCGCTGATGTGTTCATGCAAAGCCTTTGATTGCCGTTGCCGGAGCACATACGCTTTGGAGATTTTCTGGGAAAGTTTCTGCGCCTTGTTGTTGAATGTCGAATCGTAGGAACCTGCCCACAGCGCCTTGCCGGTTTCATAGTCTGTGCTGTCCAAGTGCATGGAAGCCAAGTGAATGTTATAGACACGCAGCGTGTCGCTATTGTAACGAATGTCAACGTACATGGATTTGTTGCTTGACGAATCGGAAGTCTCCACGAAACCGCCGTCAACAATCCGGTATTTGCTGAAAATGGCCATTCCGAACTGATAACCCAGTTTGTTCTTGTAGGGGAGCATGATCTTATGGGTCCGTTCGTTGTCCTTGATATTCAGCGCGTTGATGATTGCCTCTGTGGAGTTGAACCCGGACTTTCCCGTGTTGTCATAGCTGTATTCCTGTATGCACAGGATGTCCGGCATCTCATTCTGAAGGAAATGAATCACCTGCCTGTTAAGGGATCTCTGGTTATCGCTGTAAATGTTGAATGCCTTGGCGTTATAGCTCATCACTTTCAGACAATTGGCGCAAACCTCAGGTTTTTCGATGCCCCGGAACTGGAAATGTTTATCTATATTATTGACATTCATCAATATAACAATAACAGGAATCAAAGCCCAGGAAAAGTCAACAACCAGCCACAGGACTGTCAGAACGAAATTCAGAATCAAGAGATACGGGAAGAAGAGCCCGCAGTAAGCCACCGTGCTGGAGAACGAGGGGGGTAGGAGTTTGGCCAAAAACGAGAACAGCAGTCCTATGGCAGCGAGGATAGTGACGACAATGAGCAGGAATTTGCCTATTGACTTTAGCCGATTGCCTTTTTTCTTCGCCATGTCGGGTTATTTGTTGGAATAACGGAACAGAACGTCTTTTTCCTCCTTGGTGAGCGCATCGTATCCCTTTTGGGAGATTTTGTCAAGAATCTCGTCAATGCGCTCCTTCTCGGCCTGCCGGCGGGCGTTGAAATCCTCGTCGCTGAGGGGACGGCCGCTTTCGTGCGAGACGTAATATTTTGATTTTCCTACAGACGTTTTCTCTTTTTTCCAAAATTGCCAGCGAAAGCCCTGTCTGTCGTTGCTGCCGCCTCCGTTGAACTGGTAGAAGGTCTGCTGTTCGCCCCGGCGGTCGTGGCGATGCCAGAGCCAGATGAGGAGGATACCGAAGATCATGCCGCCGAGGTGGGCGAAATGCGCCACGCCGTCGGAGGTGCCCATCACACCGTAGAGCAGTTCGATGACACCGAAAATCACCACGAACCACTTGGCCTTGATGGGGAAGAGGAAGTAGAGGTAAATCGGGGAGTTGGGGAAAAGGAAGCCGAAGGCGAGCAGGATGCCGTAGATGGCTCCCGAGGCACCGATGAGCAGGAAACTGTTCAGGTAACTGTCCTCGATGGAGATGGTGGCGGCCACCAGCTCGTTGAGGGCTCCGGGATTCTGCTGCAGGACGTGGTAGTTGTTCTGCAAAGCACTTTGGAGCTGTGTGAGCTGGTTGTTTTCAACAAGGTAACGGTAGGTGTCGATGGAAGGGGCGTCGAGGAACTGGTTGAAGAGGGCCATGGCGGGTCCGATTTCCACAGCCGTGATGACGTAGTGGGTGAGGGCGGCGCCGATGCCCGTGGCAAGGTAGTAGAGCAGGAACTTTTTGGTGCCCCAATAGTTCTCCACTGCCGCCCCGAACATCCAGAGCGCGAACATGTTGAAAAAGATGTGCCCGAAGTTGCCGTGCATGAACATATAGGTGATGAACTGCCACACATGGAAATCGGGGGCCTTGAAATAGTGCAGCCCCAGCCACTTGTTCAGGTCACAAATGCCCGTCTTTGCAAACACGATGGTCGCAAAGAACACTAAAACATTGATTATCAAGAGGTTTTTGACTCCTTTCGGCAATATATTGAATCCGCCTAGTCCGATTTGTTGTCCGTTGTTCATTAAAACTTAAGGTTTAAGATGTATGGTTTAAGGTATATGGTTTAGTGTAGAAAATTGTCGTGTAACAAAGCCTCAACAAGCAATAACCAACAACCAATAACCATTATTAAAATCGGCTGCAAAAATACGCAAAAATTTTTACTTTTGCCTATGCAATTTGCGTATGCGGTATCATCTACAACTACCTGACAATAAAAGTATTAAGATTCGCCAAATGGTGAATGCCCACGTGCGAGGAGGGGAAATTCCGTCCGTGACGGACGCGGACGGCAGCGATGTGCGCGTTACGTGGCACGCATTGCAGGTCCTGCGCGGTGCCTCCGTAGAGACGCATCATGGCGCGTCTCCACAACGCAGTAATCCGTCCCTCCATCCGGTTACCATTGACGTGGTGGACTGCGGTGCCGCCTACCGCTTCCTGATGCCGATCCTTGCCGCCACGCCGGGCAGATGGCTGCTTACGGGTACGCCACGCTTGCTTCAACGCCCGATAATGCCCTTGGTGGACGTGCTTCGCAGTATCGGTGCGGACATTGAAAGGGTAGAGGACGGATGGCTGATTTTAGGGAAACAATTCCGTTCTGTAGAGACGCAATGCATTGCGTCTCTACAAAGTAGCGAAACCAATACCAATGACGGTAATAGTTTGTCGTTAACCATCGATGCCTCCCAATCCTCGCAGATGGCCTCCGCATTGGTCCTGGCGGCTCCGCTGCTGGGACTCAAAACGTTGCGTCTCACCACTACGGACATCCCGTCGTTGTCGTACCTGCGTATGACGCTTGCGCTCACCCGCGACTGGCCTGTGGAAGTGCCCGGTGTGGAGGTGCCCGACATTCCCGTAGGTGCACCCGGCGACTGGAGCGCGGCCCTCTTCTGGTTCGCGCACGCCCGCCTGCATCCCGGGAACGAATATCTCCTCGCGCCCTTGTCGCTGAATTCCATACAGGGGGATTCGATTGTCGCCAAATGGTTCAACATGTTGGATGTGTCTGTGCGTGAAGACGCAATGCATGGCGACTCCACGCCCTCGTGCATCGAAATTGTTGCCAAACCGTTGGCGGCGATGCCTCGCATGGCGTTGGACGTGCGCGACAACCTCGACACCGTGCCGGTGATGGCCGCCCTCGCCGCCCTTCTTCCCGCCGACATCACTTTCCAAAATGTGCGGAACCTGCGCTATAAGGAATCGGATCGGTTACAGTCGCTGGCCGAACAGCTGGCTCCCTACGCAGAAATTGAATTATCCGATAATGTGCTGCGCGTTTGTGGCAGAGGCGGGCAGATAGTGCCGGCTGCGTCATTCGACACGCACCACGACCACCGCTTGGCGATGGCGTTTCTGCTGTTCCCGGGTGCGGTTTTGGATAATGTGGGGTGTCTGGAGAAATCCTATCCGGGGTTATCAGAACAAATATAGGGGCGAAACATTTTCGCCCCTACTCGTATATTTCCTTTTAATGCCTAATATCTATTCTCTCGGACCTTCCTCGTTCAAGGAGGGTTTCCCCCAGAAACGCAGCAAGGCGATTTCCGTCAAGAAACAGAGCAAAGAGAGGATCAGGAACCATGGCCACAAGGGTTTTCCGTTCAGTCGGTCACTCACGCTTTTGGCTATGTTTTTCGTGTCGGCGCTGACGACAGCGGTGTTTTCGCCAAATTCCGAGGCCATTTTTTTGAGTTCTTCCTCATCGTAGCAGGAAAGGTCTGATTCTTTGCGGTTCAGGTTGAAGGCAATGGTTCCCAGCACCTGTCCGCCACGCATAATGTCGTACCAGTCGCTCGTGTGCGCTTGATTGTGGAAATACAAGGCTGTCTCATTGCCCAAACGGCGTTGTTCCGGGATGAACTCCTCACCGCCTTTTCGTGCCCGCAACACCACGGCCTCGTCAGAACGGTCGGAAGGGAGCGTCACGCGCTGCATCTGGTCGATGCCGATGAGATTGTAAAGTTTCTGCTGTACGGCATTCATGATGCCGATGTTATGCAGCGGAACGAAGAAAAGAGCGTGGCGATGGGCATTCCCCCAGTCGTCATTCATGGCCACGGCCGACAAAATCACTTTCCCGGACTCAACAGGATAAGAGACCAACAGTGGCGAGTGATCTTCCAAGGCCATGATCAACTCATTGCCGTTCCCGCCACCCGAAATGGCAAAATGCTGCAGCGTCTGCGGCATATCAATGCGCGATTCCTCGGTTTCCAACGCCCCTTTGAAATAGATGCTCTCCGTGTTCACCATCTGGCATTTCAGCTTGTTTTTGGAAACACCACCGTAGATGCCCGTCTTGAGCGACTGCAACAGATTGTTGAGACTCTTGTCCGCTTTTTCAGAAGGGAACACCAACAACGTACCGCCGGCCTTGACGAACTTTGTCAGCTCATCCGCCAAACCCGATGACACGGTCGGGACCTCGTTCAGCACCACCACAGAACTTTGCCGTAATTGGGTGTAATTGACTTGCTGATAAGGCATTGGCTGGTAAATAAAAACGGAATCTTTGCCATAAAGCGCTGTTAGGAAGCGGTTCGGTTCTTTGTCGTATATCACGGTGACCGTGCTGTTGTCAGACACATCGTATGTGAAGAACAGGTCGTTGTCAAAGGTGATGGGAGCGTCCTCGATGCTGACTTGTCCGCAGTTGCTCCCCGGCTCGTCAATGCGGTAGGTCATGTGGCAGTCCGTGTAGCTGCCTGCAGAAATGTCGATGGCGGCGATGGCTTTTTGTTTCCCGTTGACATGCAGTTTGACTGGCACTTTCTGGATGTCCTCGCTGCCGTAATTGTGGATGCGGGCAATAAGGGTCACCGTGTTGTCCAAACGGAAGACAGGAGTCAGGAACCAGCAACTGTCAACGCCCACATTGCTCAACTGCCCGGCCGGAGTGGGTATCAAACCGATGTGCGATGAGGAATCGTTGCGAAGAACGGACATGTCGAAATTGTTCTTCTGGAAGTCTGAGATGTAGTAGTGGATAACGTTCGCTTTGTTGGAGTTCTGCAAGGTGTGTGTTTCAAACGAATGTATTTCCTTGAAGGAGTGACTGTTGGGGGACACTGCTATTCGATCGAGCATCTCCAGGATTTGGTCTTTGTTGAGGATGTGCGATTCCTCGCCGGTGAAATCCTGCGTGGTGAGCACAAAGTCGTCGGAGAAATCGAAGGCCTGAACAATGTTTTTGGCAGCGTCCACCGCATCATAAAGACGGGAACCGCTCTTGCTTTCCGTCTCCATGGAGTAGGAGTTGTCCACAAAAACGGAAACCACATTGCCTTTTCTGGCAGATTTGTCGCTCCCGCGCAAGAATGGCTGGGCACACGCCAACACCAGACAAGCAATGCCCAAAATTCTCAGCATCAAGACGACGAGCTGTTGTAGCTGCGAGGCGCGCTTTGTCTTTTTCTGAATGTCCTCCAACATCTGAACGTTGGAGAAGTAGATGGTTTTGTATCTTCTGAAATTGAAGAGGTGTATGATGATCGGGACCAAAATGGCCGCGAGACCAATGAGCATCAGAGGGTTTGTGAATGACATAACTCCTTTTTTTTATGGCGGCAAAAATACGATTTTTAGCGCATCACTCACACTCGATGAGACTCCTAGTTCCGTTTCAGCAGGTCGAACACCGTCTTCACCGGGTTGAACGTGGCTAACGGCACCTCCACGAAGATGGTGATCCAGTTGGCCATCGCACCGTTCCACAATCCAGGTAACTCCATGGCTTTCAATGTTTTGCCATTATAGGATTTTGAGGAGATGAAGCCCGTGTTCGGATCGACGTATTGCAACAGGTCGAACTTCTCGCCCTTGTAGTTCTTGATGGCGCAGACCATATCGACGGGGTTGAAGTGGGTGGCCTTCGCCATGATGGCCAGCTTTTCGGGGTCGTTTTTGTCGATCTGCGACGACTCCACGATCTGCAGCGAGCAGTTGCCCTCGGCGTCGCGCACCCAGAAGGGCCCGCCGCCGGGCTCGCCCTCGTTCTTCACCATGCCGCAGAGGCGCACCGGACGGTTCATCAGCTCGTAGAGTTCCTCGGCCGTGGGTTGCTCATCGAGGGAAATCATCAGCTTGCTCTCGGCGAAGTCCATGATCTCGCACAACATCATCGGATCCACCTCGCCGGCTTCTAAGATTTTAAGATACTGGAACTGAATGCTTTGCAGCTGCGACAGATACGCCGCCAACACTTTCTTGTAGATGACCGTGGGGGCGATGTTCTGGTCTTTGGTGACGTTGTCGATGTTCTTCACAAAAAGGATGTCAGCATCGCGGTTGTTGACGTTGTAGATGAGCGTGCCGTGTCCGCCGGGACGGAAGAGCAGCTTGCCGTTCTCGTCGCGGAAGGGCTGGTTGTCCTCCGTGGCTGCCAGCGTGTCGGTGGAAGCGGCCTGCATGGAAAAGGTGACGTGGTATTTCACCCCGAAACGCTCCTCATAGACGGGTTGGATTTCGGCTACTTTCGCCTTGAAGAGCTCCAGATGGTGCTCGGAGACGGTGAAGTGCAGGTAGGCGTCGGTGCCGGAGGTGGCGTAGAGCGCGGCCTCCACGAAATGCTCCTCGATGGCGGTGCGGATTTCGTTGTCGTAGCGGTGGAAGAGCAGCAGACCTTTAGGCAGGTTGCCGTAGTTAAGACCCTCTTTCTCAAGAAGATATTGGATGATGAGGCGGAAGTTGCCCTTCTGGATTTCCGCATCGAGGTCGAGCTGCTTGTCAGCCATCGCCTTCTTGAGCGCCTCGTAGAACGGGTAGCGGGGCAGGGTGGCGAGGAAGGTCTTCGCCAGCTCTTGCTGTTTGTCGTCCAAGTTCTCGTTCAGCAGGGCGTAGAGGTCCTTGAACATGCGGGACGCGGCGCCGGACGCGGGCACGAACTTCTCGATCTTTTTGCCCTCGATGGCGTAGGGGTATTCGGCCTCTAATTCAGCCACCTGGTCCTCGTCGAGGCGCAGGATGCCGTCATCCACAGTCGCGGGCCGGTCGATGTCGGCGAAGGGGAAGCCCTTCTCAAAGTTGGCGAACTGCTGTTCCACCTGTGCGGGTTCGCTCCCGCGCTGAGCCATAAATTCTTTATCTTCAAATGTGAATTCCAATTGCATAGTTTCGGTATTTTTTTGATGCGGCAAAGATACTATTTTTTAGGCAATAGGCAAAAGGCAATAGGCAATAGTTTTTCAAAAATTTTCGTATGTTTGCCGCGATAAAACTAATCCATCCAATTATGGCAACATCGAATAAGAATCAGAACCGGATGACCTACGAAAAGGCCATTGCGCTACGTGAATCGGGTAAGCCGTTAAGCAAGAAACAGATTTGGGAGATTACCGATTTAGGGTATGACTACTATTACGGAAAGCGTGGCAAAGTGAAGCGTGACCCGGAGAAAGGAGTGGAGTTGTTCACCATTGCTGCGGAACGGGGTGATGTGGTGGCCCAATTTGACCTCGGACTGGCCTACGACGATGGAGTGGGCGTGGAAGAAATTGATTGGGACAAAGCCGCGTATTGGTATGAGCGTGCCGCAAAAGGAGGTGAGACAAATGCCATGTTCAATCTTGCCGTTCTGTTGAAAATGGGGTTAGTGGGGTTTGGAAGCAATGAGAAACGAGATAGAGAGCAGGATAAACGTCTGGCTGTCTATTGGTTACGCAAGGTGGCAAAAAGAAGGGAGGTCAATGCCATATCCAAATTGGGGGAATGTTATTTTTATGGAGAAGGGGTTCACCGGAACCGTCCTTTGGGTTTTAAGATGATGCAACAAGCGGCGGAACAAGGGTATGGGCATGCGCAATACAACCTATCCCTGCTGTATCATCATGGTGATTATGTGGAAAAGGATTTCGACAAAGAGTTCTTCTGGCTACAGAAAGCCGTGGAAAATGGATGTTCAATGGCATACAACAATCTTGGGGTTTGCTATTCTTTAGGACGTGGTACCCAAATCGACCACGACAAGGCATTTGCGCTGTACAAAAAAGCCATTCGCTGCACTTATATGGATGAGGAAGCGGCCAACAATCTGGCGATTTGTTATGAGAACGGCGAGGGTGTGGAGCCCGATCCGCGCGAGGCGTTGCGCTGGTACCGCAGGGCCAAACGCTGGGGCAAAGAGGGGATTGAAGAGGACATCGAGCGGATGAAGCGTGCGGTTGCAGCCAAACCCCGATAGGGGTTGAAGCTCGGTAGGAGGCGACGTTTCACAACGTCGCAAAACGCCCCGACAGGGGCGAAACACGGTCACGAAGGAGATTTCTGCGTCGCACGCATGGTCATGTTTCGCACGAATGACGTTGCGGGTGTCGCGTTAGGGATTGAAGCGGAAATGATTGTACCATTCCGCCGTGATGATTATTTCGTTAAACATATTGCGATCCATTGACGGTTGGAGGTTCCGCCACCTCTTATCGTCGGCGGCGGAATGGTGCAATCATTGTAGCGGAAAGCCCGACGGCGCATAGGAGGCGACGTTTCTATCGTCGTTTGGAAAGACGTAAATTTTTGGCAATGATGGTGATTTTGCGACGTTGGGAAGCATCGCCTCCTACGCGCCGGAACGCCCAAATAATTAATCGAAAATATTTGTATTTTTGCGACTTAATTTTGTGTTTATGGGATTCGGAACAAAAAACAAAAACTTAACTTCCAACACTGACAGAATATCGAATTTTGTGCGGTGGCCGTGGCTGAAGGATCTGCTGATGACCTTCATCGCCACCACGTTTTCCATTGTGCTCACCTTCGGCACAGCGGCGCTCATAGACAAAAGGCAAAAAGAGAAAAGCAAGCGGCAGATGGTGATGTACGTGCTCTACGACATGAACCGTTCCATCGAACTCGTTGAACATGTCGATTCCATGCTTCGAAAGGGGCTTGAACTGCAAATCGAAGTGGCACGCGACACGTCGCTTTTCGAGCAAAAGAGATTCTTTTTCAGCCATTGTATGCCGCAGGAGCACTTCGACAAGACCACGGCACAAATCTTCTCGTCCAATTTCGAAACGCTAAACACCCTCGACAATGTGCGTTTTGTGGAGATGATTTCCACTTTTTATCATGACCGGGACGCCTACGAAACTATGATAATCGATTCGTGCAGGAACGAATTTCTGCAGAAGTCCCATTGTTGGGATCTGCAATCAGCATTGGAATTCCCGTATAGCACTTACATTTTTATGAGCGGCATTGTTGGGGAGAGCCTGAAGGAGGAATTTCAGCAGTGCAAGGAGCTGATGGGGGTGAGCGACGAAGAATTTGCCGCCTTCGAACTCCAAAAACAACGCCAGAGTGTTTCCAACGCCTCCGCCGACAATAAAAAAGACAAATTCTTGAAAGAACTGTTTGAAAATGACGCCCGTCTCGAATCCGCGATTGAAGAGGGGAAAAGCGGTGGCAAGCAATGTGAATAATGGACGACAACATCTACAACCATGACAACTACATGTCGAAAAAAAAGTTGTCCAAAGTTGTCCCAATTGTCGTAAAAAATACAAGAATAGTCTTAAAACCGAATTTCCATATTTTATTTTTTAGAAACATATTTGCCGTTACAAAAAAAAGTGTATTTTTGCAACTGAAATTTAGTTGCAATGAGCAAGAAAGAAAAACTAATAAAACGCTTACGTAGTCTGCCTAAGGACTTTACTTACTCCGAATTAGTATCTCTGCTTCAACAACTTGGTTTTGAAGAAGATAACAAAGGAAAAACATCTGGTTCCCGAGTAAGATTCTATCATTCTAAAAAGAGATTACAATACTTGGCTCATAAACCACATCCTGCGAGTATTATCAAAGAAAAAGCGCTCAAGGATATTTTGATTTTTTTGGATAATAATGAATTGATATAATGGAAACTTTGAAATATAAAGGTTTTATTGGCAGTATAGAGGCTGAAGTTGAAGACAACACACTCTATGGCAAAGTATTGGGTTTGGATAAACAGACTCTCATCACTTATGAAGGTCAAACGCTTTCCGAGCTCAAGCAGGATTTCGAAAATGCTGTAGATGATTATATCCAGCACTGCAAAGAGAACAATTTGCCATTTCACAAATCGTACAGCGGTAGCTTCAACATTAGGATTCCCTCTGAATTACACGCCAAGATTGCCATGTCAGCACAAGAGGCGGGTGTTTCATTGAATTCCTACATCCAGAGGGTTCTTGCCTCAGTTGTGTTATAAAAGAAGCAAACATCTGTCACTGTCATGTCCCAAAAGAAAACATACCGTTATTCCACAGGCGAGACTTTCGAGGCCGACGTGGAGGATCTGAAGCGTCTGCTGCGCGAGAACCAGGAGTATTTGGACAATTATCTGGACCTGTACGGCTCGTTGGAAGACGACGAGTACGTGGCCCGTGGCAACGGCTTCTGCGACCGCAAGTTCAGCGACGACTTCATCGAAGGACAGATCGCGAAATACCGCGCACGGGTAGGAGAGTTGGAGAGATGGTTGAAAAGACTTATATGACCTATACAGACTTCAATGCATCTCTTATTTGTTTGTCTGTAATGGTTTCATGCTCACTTTTGTCGTATATTGAAAGAAACACGATCTCGTCGCGATCCGTCTTTTGTGCAAAAATAGAGCTTTCGCCTGTTTGTCAAACTTAGGTATGGTAGTTATTTGATAACTCATAGTTCGCTAAGCAGTTTTGAGATAGAGTTCGTTTTTGCCTTTCCTTGTTTGACCTCGGCATAGCTATGGGCAATTTCCATGATTTCTGGGTCTTGAACGAACGTGTTTTTGTCTTCTGCTACACATCCAAGTACGACTTCCTTGTTAGGGGACGCAACAACACCATGTTCATATAGATATTCCGGAGCAATATCAATTTTCCCGTCCATCCATTCAAGTGTGTCCGCCAAGCGGAAATTTTTCAGCAATTCAATATCTTTTAAAGGTTCAAAAACGGGATATTTATCAATGATGGTCGCAAAATCAAAAATCCGACAATCCCCATTATTAAAACACACCCATATTTTGTATGCGTCAATATATTGTGCTTCAATTATTTTTATAAACATGTCAAACGATCTTTTGTTTTTAGATTACGCCGCAAAAATAATAATTTTCTAAAAACCACATATAAGAAAATTAAATTTCTTTTAAAAATATTCAGCATTCAACATTCAGCATTCATCATTAACTCCGCACGTCCATCGCGTCCCTCAACGCATTGCCTATCAGCATGAACGACAGCACCAGCAGCATGATGGCCACACCGGGGATGATAGCCAGGTAGGCGTTGTTCAGCACGATGCAGGCGTAGTTCTCCTTCATCATCATGCCCCAGGACGGGGTGGGGGGCTGCACGCCGAGTCCGAGGAAGCTCAAGCCCGCCTCCATCAGGATGGCCGACGAGAAATTAGAGGCCGCAATCACGATGAGCGTGCCCGTGATGTTGGGCAAGATGTGCTTGACGATGATGCGGAAGTTGCTGTAGCCCAACGCTCTGGCGGACTCCACAAAGTCCTGCTCGCGCAGACTCAGGAACTGTCCGCGCACCACACGGGCGATATCCACCCACATGGTCAGACCGATGGCGATAAAGATCTTCCAGAACCCTTTGCCGAGGGTGAAGCTGATGGCGATGACGAGGAGTAGGGTGGGGATGGACCACACCACGTTGATGAGGAAGGTGAGCACGTCATCGACCTTGCCGCGATAGTAGCCGGCGGTGGCGCCCACGAGGGTGCCAATGAACAGGGCGATGAAGATGGAGAGGAATCCCACGGAGAGACTCACGCGCGCGCCGATCATCAGCTGGCTGAGGACATCGCGGCCGTAGCGGTCGGTGCCGAGCAGGAAACGTTGTTTTTTCACCATCCGTGGGGAAAGGTCGGCCTTGGCGTAGGACTCGTAGTACTCCTGTTGGAACAGTTTCACGGTCACGGAATCGCCGTTATCCTGAATAGACTCTATGGGAACGGTCTTGTACTCAGCGGGTTGTCCGAACAGCATCTTCTTGACGAAGTTGACGTGGGGCACCTCCTGTTCGGGTTTGAGTTCCAGAAGCTGCACGGCGAATCCGGGCTTCTGGAGGGCGATTTCGAGTTGTTGGTGGTTGCAGAAAGGGGTGGAGTCGGGGGTGATGAGATAGCCGAGGATAGCGACAATGATGACCAGTCCGATGTAGGCAAGGGACACGATGGCCTGGCGTTCCTTCTTGAAACGCTGCCAGGTGAGCGCCGACAGCGAGACGGCGCGTTCCTCCTCCTTCTTGCGTGTGAACCACTTTTTCATTGCGGCGGCAAAGGTACGATTTTTTAGTGAATGGTGATCAGTGAACAGTGATCAGTTCACGGCGGCCGCAGCAAAATTCCACTGAGACTTGAGACTTGGGACTTAAGACTTAGGACTTAAGACTTAGGACGACAACTTTGGATGTTGGGGCGAGGAGGGGCGAAGGAGGCGATGTTTTCGAGCGTCGCGACATGGCAATGCCACATATAAGGTTTCATGAAAGTGAACACTATTTTTTGTATTTTTGTGCTTTTATTTTTGACAAGTATGACCACAGATCAGTTAGACAGCATCATCAGCCATTACAAGAAAAAAGCGGTTCATGCGTACAATGAAGACGACACGTACACATGCAACCGGATGATTTCGATAGTCCATGATTTAGAGGATAATTATGACGATTATTTAGGTTATGATTACGAAAACGACTATCTGGATCTATACTTCAACACAATCATGCCCAAAGTCGAGCCGAGCCATCATCCATTGTTTCATGTTGTGGATCCCTATTCCGACGTGGACACAGAGGAGGCTTTAGAGTGGATGGATGACTGGGAAGAGGGGGGCGATGATGATTTTGACGATGATTTCGACTTGTTCTGAGGGTTCCGATTAATCCTGCATTGTTTTTTCAGCATTGTACGATGCCTTATCTTCCGCAGCCACGCCTAATTTCACTTCTCTCTGAGGATACAATTGTGCGACTTTTGCTTCCTCAACGTCATAATCCTCCACATCACTCCATTCTTCGCACTGTTTCAGCACAATGTCGAGAGCGTGTTCGGCCTCCTCAGGCGGATATTTGTATTTTTTCAGCAACCGCTTCACCATTTTGCGCATACCTGCGCGGGCAGATTCTTTGCGCTGCCAATCGATGGTACGATTCTTGCGGAGGGCCTCTGTCAACTCTTTGGTCATAGCCACCAATTCCTCATTTTCGTAAACATCTTTCACGGCTTGAGGACGTGAGAGGGCATCGTAAAAGGCTTTTTCCTCGTCAGTTAATCCGAGATCATTGCCCTGCTGCTCCGTCTCATGAATCTGCGAGGCAAGATTTAGAAGCTCTTGTATCACCTCCTCGTTGGTGAGCATTCCTTTCAGGTAGTTGCTCAACGCATTGTTCAAAAGTTCTGAGAACTTCTCGCTCTGCACGAGGTTCTTATGTTGGAATGCTTTGACTTTTTCCTTCAACAAGTTCTCCAAAATCTGGATGGAGATGTTCTTTTCCTTCATTTTGGACAACTCCTCCAGAAAATTCGGGTCACTCAACGAAAATTCCTTCCCTGCGTCTTGGAACAGATTGATTACACCTTCGCTTTTCACACTCTGCTTCAGCAGCTCACGGATGCGTTCGTCGATATCTTTCTTCGTGACGGTTCCTTTACCGCCCAAACGTAAAATCATCACACGGACGGTCTCAAAGTATGCGCTTTCCCAACGTTGGTCCTCGTTCAACAAACTGCGGCACAACGTAATGGATTGGTGGAGCAAGATGGCGTGCTTCATGTATTCGACTTTCTTCTCCTGCATGTTCACGGCAAGCATGAAGTTGGTGCCGCCTTTGATGATTTCGGCGCGCTTCAAATCAGACGATTCCTTGAACTTTGAGTAGTCGAACCCATGCATCAGGTCCCGGCAGATTTCCAGTTCCTCTTGGAACTTCTTCAAGGCCGTGGTTTTGATGTTCGGGTCACCGAACTTCTGGCGATCATTGGTACTGTAAAACTTCATCGCCATCTTCAATGCTTGGGCGATGCCGATGTAATCGACCACCAGACCGCCTTCTTTCCCATTGAAGACACGGTTCACACGGGCGATGGCCTGCATCAGGTTGTGACCGCTCATCGGCTTGAAGACATACATCGTTGCCAAGCTGGGGACATCGAATCCCGTGAGCCACATATCCACCACAATGGCAATTTTCATCGGATCTTGGTCGTCTTTGAACTTCTTGGCCAACTCCTGCTTGTACTGTCGGTTGCCGATAATGTCGCGCCACTCTTCGGGGTCATTGTTTCCGCTGGTCATCACGCATTTGACCTTGTCGGTCCAATCGGGACGCAGCTCAAGAATACGCTTGTATATTTTGATGGCGATGGGGCGGCTGTACGCCACAATCATGGCCTTGCCGGTCAATTCCTGCTCTCGATAGTTCTCATAGTGGTTCAGGATATCTTGCACCAACGAATCGATGGTGGGATCGGCACCAAGCAACTCCTCAAGATGCGAAAGGTCGTGCTTGCTCTTTTCAATTTGCTGGGCATCAGCTCCTTCTGCTTCCAACAACTCGTATTCTTTATCAATGAGTTGCAGTGTCTCATCGTCTAATTTGAGGTTGATGACACGGCTCTCGTAATAAACGGGCACCGTGGCATGGTCAAGGACGCTCTGTGTCATGTCGTACACATCAATGCAGTCGCCGAAAACCTCGATAGTGTTGCGGTCTTTCAGGGCGACGGGCGTGCCTGTGAAGCCGATGAACGATGCATTGGGCAAGGAATCGTGGATCAGTCGGGCGGTTCCCACACTGACCTTGCCTGTCACCGGATCAATCTTCTCCTCAAAGCCGTATTGGCCCCGGTGGGCTTCGTCGCTCATCACGATGATGTTGCGGCGGGTCGATAACGGTGCATCGTACTCCTCGAACTTTTGCATCGTGGTGAATATGATGCCGTTAGCCGTGCGACCCTCCAGCAGTTCGCGTAAGTGTTCCCTTGTGGTGGCCTGTACCGGCACCTGTCGCAGAAAGTCCGTGCACTTGGCGAATTGGCCATAGAGCTGATTGTCAAGATCATTGCGGTCGGTGATAACCACGATGGTGGGTTGGGAGACAGCACTCTGCAGCAGATGTGCGTAGAAGACCATGGAAAGGGACTTGCCGCTTCCTTGGGTATGCCAGAAAACACCGATTTTACCGTCGCCGGTGACGGCAGCGCGGGTGCGATCAACGGCCTTCTTCACGGCGAAATACTGGTGATAACCGGCCAATATCTTGTTGTCTTTGCCTTCCTCCTTGCTGTAGCAGACGAAGTTGCGGATGATATCCAACAGTCGATCCTTGCGGAACATACCTTCGAAGAAGACATCATAGTCAACCACTTCTGCACTTTCATACACACCGTCTTTTGACTTCCATTGCATATAGCGGTCCTCGCTGGATGTGATGGTGCCGGCCTTCGACTCCGCCATATCGCTCATCACACAGAACACGTTATACGTGAACATCGAGGGAATCTCCTTCATGTAGTTTTTCAGCTGACGGTAGGCGGCGCTGGCATCGGTCTCTTCGCGTGAAGGGGATTTCAGCTCCATCAGCACCACGGGCAGACCGTTGAGGAAAAGTATCAGATCGGCGCGTTTCTTCGATTTCTCCACGTAGGTCCATTGGTTCACCAGCAGGAAGTCGTTATTGTCAACATTCTTGTAGTCAGCCAAATAGGCAATATCATTCTTCAGTTCTTTTCCGTCGTGGAAGGTCACTTCGATGCCGTGTTGCAGGTAGTCCATAAAGAGCTCGTTGTTCTGCACCATATTGCCGGCTTCGATGTGGAGCAGTTTGCGCTCCGCCTCGTCAATGGCCGACTTGGGAAGTGACGGATTGAGGTCTTGCAGCTTTTCACGCAGGCGTTCGAGATAGAGCGGGCAGAAGTAGTCCTTGTCCTCGAAAGCATCTTGGGCCTCGTAGCCGTTGAGATAATCGTAATCCAGCCGTTCCTGGAACAGTTGGATTAGCGTCTGCTCGTAATGGTCTTCGTTGTAGTCTGACATATTATTATTCTATATCGTATTCAAATTCAAATGAAAGTGTTTCTATTATTTCTTGAATGGGTGAATTCTCGCAGCAAATGTTGATTTCTTCGTTGGAGAGTCCCATCATATTCAAAATGCAACAAGTTAAAAGAATCTTGCACTTTTCCGTAAGCCAATAAAGCTCCTCGCCTTTTACAGCTTTCGATTCTTCATCGTCAGGGTAAAGATGAGAGTATTTGTCCCGTGAATCTTTAAGAACAATTGGATCAATGTGACAATCCCTTACATAATCTACATCCTTAAACTGTCTAAGGAGAATTTTTATCCCATCCTCGTATTTGCGATGGTCTTTTCCCCCGTTTTTCTTATTGACAAAACGTTTGTGATAGCCGTCCAAAGCTTGGGCTATAATCAAGAAATCAGGAACGTCGAAATCTTTTCTGTTTTGAAGAGAGTCAACAAGGTATTTGCATATTGGTGAAACTCTATCGTAATTTTCATGCCAAGTTTTAAATATCGCGGGCATCTTTTTTTTCAGATGGTCGAATTTTATCAAAGATCCTTTTCTTGGTTCTATTGATTTATCTTTCAAGAAAAGAAGTTCGGATCGCTTATGGTTAACATGGTTAACAAAACTCACCTTTGAAGGAGTTTGCTCTCGATACAATGCAACAGATAAGAATTGTGAAAATTCAACAATTTGTTTTAGATAGCTTCGAATAGGGATTCCTTCAGAGGATTCCATAATAAAATCCGTACCTTGACTAATGGATAAATCATAAAGAGTCTTATTATGATGGAAAGTGTCGAACAATAACCATTTCACATCATTTTCCACTTGTGCTTTCAAAAGAGGAGCATCCATGCTCGGTTTGGAAAGCACATGATGACAAGTATTACCCTCAAATTGAGTGGTAAGATTGTCATGAAAAGCCCAATTCCTCAAATATGGAAACTGAACTACACATAAATTAAACCGTGCGTCATCTAAAGATAAAATATGTTCACCGACAAGGATTAATCCGACTTCAAATTTAGTATTAGTAAAATCCCCTGTTAGCTTGTCTTTCATCACAACATTGAAAAGGGTAAAGATGTTACCGTTGGCATCTGCGCCCCACATCACTTCGTTCTGACAATACTGTTTTGAACGGTAATTGCTAGGAACATGATATAACTCCAACGTGGAATCTTCATCCTCATAATATGTCAACGTGCCTGTGTATTTTTTCTCGAGCCCCATCATCTGCTCAGGATGGAAAGCAAATGAACACACATCGTGGTCTGCCACCGCTGGCACCCACCATTCACCATGGAATATTTGAGGAGTGTGTTTCATGCTTATATTTCATTCACTTTCAGTTCGCCAGACATCAAACGCGGCAAAAGAGTGTCGCGGAGTTGGGCGAGATTATGCGATTCTGATCCTCTTGTTTGGATTTGTTTCTGAATAGAATCTATATGATTTTGGAATTCTTCAACCATCTTTATTGGTGGCAAAATCACTGGTTCAATTGATGTAAAGTCTTTGATGCGAAAATTTTTGATACCTGAAGTCCCGTTCTCATAACCAAACATGACCTTATTACTATACTTATTGAGCCAAGAATAATATAAATATGCTCCGTAACCAGTTTTAGGCCTTACAAGCTTACAGAAATTGGTGCAAACAATATCGCCATCGTATTTGTCAATGAGTTGTTGAGAAACGGGACATACTCTTCCAGTAGATACGGAAGCAGTACCTCCAGATATTTCAACAAGCATATCTTTGTCGCAGAAGTGCTTATTTTGGAAATTTTTTTCCAAAATAAAGCGTTCAGGAGTCTTGCCTCTAAGTCCGTTCTTGATGTCTTGAAAATCACATCCTCTGACACAAGCTACTCTGTGAGTATAATTGCCTTCTTCTTTTTCCTTGCCCCAGTCGCCCGAAACAGTGTCCGAAATAATATCATTATAAACTCCTACGCACCACCCCGTCGGAATCAATCCCATCTCATTCTCAACAAATTCGCCTCCTTTGAACGGCTCGAAATCTACGAACCACGACTTAAACAGGGCTTGCGCCTGCTGCTCTAAATTATCATTTATACGTCGGTTGCAGTCGATTTTGTCGTCAAGAGAAGAAAGGATAGAGGCTATTTGTTTTTGTTTTGACAAAGGAGGCAATTGAACATCTATGTTTTTGAAGTTTTTTAGAGGTTGTGCTAAAGCTGGCACTCCTGTTTGATTGGCAAATGACAGAATCTTATGTTGTCCTTCTATTGTGTGAAAATAGTATATTAGATAGGGTACATAAACCTTTGTTGTGTCAAAAGTTACTCTGAATTGTCTTTGGGAAACAAGGTATTCTTTATATTTTGAATTAAAAGGTATATAGGAGATTTGCCCTACATTTCCACTTATTGTTACAACGACGTCATTTCTCTTGGCGATAGAACGATAAAGACTTCTAGCCTTTTCTTCTGTTACAAATTTGGTCACATTATCCGTGACTTTAAAGCCTCTTAAATTTGCCCCATCTATAATTGGGAATCCTGAAGGGACAAAACATTCTACCTTCAAATTTGATCCAAAGGGCCCTGCTGCAATATCAAGGATATAGTCCCCTAGTTTATATTCTTTCCACTCTTCCATAAATGAGAATTTACATATCCAATTAACACAAAAAACGACGATGCGAGAGTTTCACATTGGTTTGATTCACCATGGCGTAATGCATTGTGGTGTCGATCTTTACATGGCCGAGGAGACGCTGGACTTGCTCCACGGGCATCCCTTTGTCAATGGCCATCGTGGCCAGCGTACGGCGGAACTTGTGTGGATGCACACGCGGTACCTTCGCTTCCTTGCCAATCTTGCGCAAACGCACTTCAACACCCGAAATTTGCAACCGCTTATGTGGCTTGGCCAACGACACAAACAATGCTTTGTTCTTGTCTTTGCGGCTGTTAAGATACTCTTGCAAATGTATCTTGGCACGGGCGTTGAAATAGACGATGCGCTGCTTGTTTCCTTTTCCAAACACAACACACTCGCGCTCGTTGAAGTTGATGTCCTCGCGGTTGAGCTTCACCAACTCGCCCACGCGCATGCCTGTGGAGGCCAGGAGATCAATCATGGCGAGGTCGCGGGGATGCACGCAGGTGTCTCGCAAGTTCTCCAACGATTCATCGGTCAGCACCTCTTTCACTTGCGTACCTGTCTTTACTTTATGAATCCTGCGCACGGGACTTTTAATGATGTAATCCTCCTCTTCGAGCCACGCAAAGAAAGAAGAGAAGATACGCCGCACATTGTCAACTGTCACTCGGCTGGCCTTGCGTTTTTGCTGGAATACAGCGAGATAGGCACGGATGTCCTCAGTTGTGTATTCCATCACCCGTTTGGGCATCGTCTTGTACAACTGTTGGATGGTGTTGCCGTAATAGTGCACGGTGGGCGCACTGCAACCTTCTACCTGCTTGGCTGAAAGAAACGAACGCAGCAACCCTTCGTTGGTCTGTCCGGTTGCCTGTACGGTTTCCGCATCCAACGAGACGTTGTACTTGCTGACCACTTGCAGCAGTACTCCGTTCAATTGCGCTATTTGTTCTGCACTTAACATTTCAGCCATCGCATTGCTGATTTCTAAAATTAACTTTTCTTTCATCTTCTTCGATAATAAGTGAATAATCATAATATCGAAGAGTTTATACGAATTATATCTTAAAACCAATACTCTCCAATTGCTTTCTGATTTCCTCTTCCAAACGGTGGCTTTCCTCAAAGAGCCCGCTCAACTCCGTGGTCAGTCGCTCCATCTTTTCTTCAAAGGGTTCGCCGTCGTCTTCCTGCTCGGCAATGCCTACGTAGCGGCCAGGGGTGAGTATGTGGTCTTGTGCGGCAATATCGTCAAGGGTCTTCACGGCACAGTAACCCTTTTCATCTTCTAACGTGCCATTACGGTAATCCTCAAAAGTCTTGGCAATGCGCTCTATGTTATCCTCCGTCAGTTCGCGCAACTTGCGGGTCACCATCGTACCCATATTGCGGGCGTCAACAAAGACCACCTTTCCCGGCTGGGTTTTCCGTCGGTTGAGGAACCACAGACACACGGGGATGCCGGTACTGTAGAACAGTTGGCTGGGCAAGGCCACGATACCTTCCACCAAATCGGCCTGCAGGATGTTCTTGCGGATTTCGCCCTCGCCGCCGGTCTGGCTGCTCAACGAGCCGTTAGCCAACACCAATCCGATGCGTCCCGTAGGCGACAGGTGGCTGATCATGTGCTCCATCCAAGCGAAGTTGGCATTGCCGGCAGGCGGGATACCATACTTCCATCGCACATCCTCCTGTAGCTTGTCGGCACCCCAGTCGCTCATGTTGAACGGCGGATTGGCCATCACAAAGTCGGCCTTCAGGGTCGGGTGCTGATCGTCGAAGAAGGTGTCCGCGTTCCGATCGCCCAAGTTGGCTTCGATACCGCGAATGGCCAGGTTCATCATCGCCATCTTGCGCGTGTTGGCATTGATCTCCTGCCCAAAAATACTGAGATTCTTGATATCGCCTTGGTGGTGTTTTACAAAGTCGGCACTCTGCACGAACATACCACCGCTACCCATCGCGGGATCGTAGCAACGGCCCTTAAACGGTTGAAGTACAGCCACAATAGTGCGCACAATGCAGCTCGGTGTGTAAAATTCGCCAGCGTTTTTGCCTTCCAAGGAAGCGAATTTGGAGAGGCAGTATTCGTAAGTTCTGCCCAGCAGGTCTTTGTTCTCCTCGCGCTTGCCTAATTCGAGCGTGTTGGTGAAAAGGTCCACCACATCGCCCAATCGGCGCTTGTCGAGCTCGGGACGGGCGAAATTCTTGGGCAGGATGCCTTTCAGACGGTCGTTCTCCTTCTCGATTTCCATCATCGCGTTATCGATGACCTTGCCAATTTCCGGCGTGTGGGCAGCTTCGGCAATCACACTCCAGCGAGCATCCGCGGGCACGTAAAAGATATTCTCCGAGATGTATTCGTCCTTGTCTTCTTCAAATCCGTCGCCTTCATCCACCAGTTGTTGGTGTTTCACGTCGAAGCAATCGGAAATATACTTCAGGAAAATGAGACCAAGCACCACGTTCTTATATTCTGCTGCATCTATCGATCCACGAAGCAGGTCAGCCGCCTTCCATATTTTGTCTTCAAAGCCAATATCAGCCGTGTTGTTTTTCTTCGCCATTTTGCAAAACTGTTTTTTTACAATTACCGCCGCAAAAATAGCATTTTCCCGTACACAATCCTTTCTCATCTCGGTTTTTGTTGGTTCTCTCTTGCATAGTCTTCAAAATACCGCCTTTAATTGTGAATCAAATCCAAAGTTGTCGATGACAGGCTTCTTTTCACAAGGAATTCTGATGTTTTATATTACTACCCCGGCCTCCGGCCACCCCTTCTAAAACAGAAGGGGAGTTTCCCCGCGACGGCACTGCGGTGCCGTCGCCAGAAAACACCATCGCCACGGGAGTCAGGCCTCGTCAACTATGCGAAGGGTAGGGGAGACATCTAATCACTGATCACTGCTCACTACTCACTATTCACTGATCACGAAAAAAATGTACTTTTGCAGGCAAATTAGACTAATGGCAAAGACGGACAAAAGCATTCGGATCGACGTACACGGCATGTACGTGGAGGACGCGATGGAACTGCTGCAGCGGCGCGTGGCGGGGGCGCCGCCCGGCACGGAGAAAATCGTGGTGGTGCACGGCTACAACCGCGGCACCGCCCTGAAAGAGGCCGTCCGCAGACTGCGCGGGCCACGCATCGTGGAAGTGGCGCCCTCCTTCACCAACGAGGGCGAAACCGTCATCTGGCTGCGCCGTTGAATCGCCTGGCCAACAGTCAATGGCTAACAGCCAACTTGCGCGTGTCGAAAAAAAGTGTACCTTTGCGCCCTCAAAAATCGCGGATGTGGCGTAATGGTAGCCGCGCCAGACTTAGGATCTGGTGGCGAAAGCCGTGGGGGTTCGAGTCCCCCCATCCGCACTTTCTAATGCAGAATTAAGAATGCAGAATTAAGAATGATCCGATTCTCCGTACCTCGTGGAGAAGTTGTTGGAGAGCTCCCTATTTAACATAATGTTTTCGGAGATCCCGTTTTCGGAGTACCGCGGCCCGCTGGTCTATATGCTCACGCTGAACGGTAGGGAACCGTCACCGAAGGAGTTCTGCGTGAAATTTCATCACAACGGCCGACGCAAGGAGATCACTATCGCCAACCTCACTGACGGTCATGGTTCATCCGCCAAGGAACAGCTCACGCATATCCTGGAGCTTTGGCACCAGCTCGAGGATTTCCTTGACACGGACGATTTCGGCACGGAGTTCCAGATGTCCGCCCGCAACGCCATCTTCGCCTGAATGCACTGACATCTCACTTATTTTAAATAATCCAGAATTCGTGTTCATATCCGATTCATCGCCGAATTTTCAATTCTCAGCGCGATATCGTTTTCAGATTTCAATGAATCAAAATTCTAAGTCATAGTCATTTGTCTAAGTCTTATCAGGTTTCAATTTCCCGCAAGCGAACAGCCAAAAGCTAAAAGCCGTTTGTCTTATAATTTATATTATGTTAAATAGGATAAATACCACCCACTCTTAATTTCTAACTTACACTCCCTACCTTTCTTAATTCAACATTCAACATTCAACATTCAACATTCAACATTCTACATTCTACATTCAACATTCTACATTCTACATTCTACATTCATCATTCGGCATTCATCATTAAAAAAGGGAGCCATTCCGACTCCCTTATTTCTACCGAGCTCTTGCCCCTGTCGGGGCTGCTCAAGGAATATGTTTTTTATCGAAGTCTGTCCGCAGACCGCACCAGTTCTTCATCCTTTTTGATGAAACGGTTCGCCATGAAGAGACACACCGCTTCGACGACGATCAGGATGATCAGCGGCACCGTGTTGAAGGTAAACGTGAAATCCTCCATCCGCGCACCGAAGAACTTCTTGAAGAGTATGTCGGGACAGACCCACAACACCAACAAGAGCGTGATCAGGAAGATGATCATCGTCAGCGAAACGGTCTGCATTTGCTTCACGCGGTTTTTGTAGCGGAAAAGCGCGAAACACGACATCCCTGCGGTCAAAACCAGACAGAATGCCAAATAGTATAGGCGGATGACGGAGGCGCCGTCGGGAATCATCTCCTTCAGTGAGATGGAATTATAGACATAACGCGCCAGTTCGGTGTCCACAAACCCAAACGGCACGAATATCAGTACGATAGGAATAATCGTGGCAATTAACAAAAAGATGGATTGAACTCGTTGAATCATAAGTTTTGGTTTTTACTGAAATGTTTTATTTAAGGTTATGGTCGGCATTTTAGCACCCTTCCCCGTGCCGTTCGGCGTGTTGATGTAAGGGGTGAATTTCACCTTGACGTTGGATTCCGTGCCGTTCCCGTAGTCCATCAGGTTGCGGGCAAGGTTGATGACGTTTTTGGCGTCTCCGTTCCTGAAAATGCTCACCAGGTCCATGCTCAACGGGACTTGGATCAGCGTAGTGGTCTTCGGATTGATGATGGTGGTACGCGACGCGCTGCTGCCCTGCGCGATAGACGATCCTTCCAACAGAAGGTCGTAGTCGTAGGCGCACAGCTTGGCCGGTTTCTCGGTCTCGTTCTTCGCATTCACGTTGACATTGCAACCGATCCGGAAGTCCTTATTCTTGACCGCTTGCAAGGCTTTTTGCAAATCGGACCACTGCAAGTCACTGATATTCTTGATGTTACTCAGGTTAATGCCCGCCCACGTAATGTCGCTGACGTTGGCCAGATTGAATTTGCAGTTGATCAGGTTGATCAGCTGCGCGAGTCCGCATCCGCCCGCGAAAAGCAACGTGGCGGTGACGGCGAGAATGATGGTTAGTTTCTTTAGATGTTTCATGAATAAAGAATTAAGAATTATCAATTATCAATTATCCATTATCAATTACAGAACCGTCTTGCAGCACAATTTTCCGATCCGACAGCTGCGCCAACTCTTCATTGTGCGTGACGATGAGGAAAGTCTGCTTGAAGGTGTCGCGGAGGACGAAGAAAAGGTCGTGGAGCTTGCGGGCGTTCTCGGTGTCGAGGTTGCCGGAGGGCTCGTCGGCGAGGATCAGCTCGGGGTTGTTCATCAGCGCCCGGGCCACGGAAACACGTTGCTGCTCCCCTCCCGACAATTGCGCGGGTTTGTGCCCTACCCTATCCGCAAGTTTCAAGAAATCAAGAAGTTCCTGCGCTCTCTTAAAGGATTCCTTTCGGCTCTTTCCCGCAATGAGCGCGGGCATCGCCACGTTCTCCAGCGCCGTGAATTCGGGCAGCAGATGGTGGAACTGATAGACGAAACCGATATGCCGGTTGCGGAACTCCGCCAACTTGTCGTCGGACAAGCTGTTGAGATTCACGCCGTCAATGACCACCTCTCCCCTATCCGGCTTGTCCAACGTGCCGATGATGTGCAACAACGTCGATTTGCCGGCCCCGGAAGGACCGACAATCGTCACGACTTTGCTGTTCTCTATCGACAGGGAAACCTTCTTCAAGACCTGCAAACTGCCGTAGGATTTCTCAATTTCTTTGACCTCAATCATTTAATCCGTTCAAAAACAATGTAGAGACGCAATGCATTGCGTCTCTACAGAGTGAATCATTATTTCTTCTCGATTTCAGCGGCCAAACGCGTGGTCAACAACGGCACCACCTTGTTAAGGTCGCACACGATACCAAGGTCGGCCACCGAAAAGATGGGCGCGAACTTGTCTTTGTTGACGGCGATGATGAAATCGGACTCTTCCATACCGGCCAAGTGCTGGATGGCACCGGAGATACCGAGGGCGAAATAGAGGTCAGGACGCACGGTCTTGCCGGTCTGACCCACCTGACGGTCGTGGTCGATGATGCCGGCATCCACCATGGCGCGGGAAGAGGAAACCTCCGCGTTCGGGAACACGTCTGCGAGAGCTTGCAACTTCTCGAAACCCTCCTTGCAACCGACACCGCGGCCGCCGGAAACGAGCACCTTCGCGTCGGTGATATCGACTTTGCCCTTGTCAACCTTCACGTTCTCAACCATGCGGACGAGGAACTTGCTCTTGTCGAATTCGGGCTTGAAGGTGATGACGTTACCCTTGCGGTTGGCGTCGCGGGTCATCTTCTGCATCACGCCAGGACGCACGGTGGACATCTGCGGACGATGCTCCGTACACATGATCGTGGCCATCAGGTTGCCGCCGAAGGCCGGACGGGTCATCATCAGCTCACCCTCCTCGGAAATCTCCAAACGGGTGCAGTCGGCGGTGAGGCCAGTGGTGAGACGGGCAGCCAAACGAGGACCAAGGTCACGGCCGATCGTCGTGGCGCCGATCATCAGGATGCTGGGTTTGAACTTGTTCACCACCTGACAGATGGTCTGTGCGTATTGTTCTGTGAGATAGTCTTTTAATTCGGGCTCGTCGATGCAGATGACTTCATCGGCACCGTATTCGATGAGCATCTGGGCGTGCTTGGTGATGTTGTGTCCGGGGAGGACGGCCACCACCTTCTCATTCAGCACACCGGCCAGCTCATGGGCTTTGCCGAGCAGCTCCAACGCAACAGATTGGATGACACCGTCACGTTGTTCAGCGAATACAAATACGTTTTTATAATCGGTTTTTTCCATTTTTCTGTTGTTTTGGGGTTAGATAATGAATTTTTCTTTCAGTTTGCTGATAATGATACCGACAGCTTCTTCCGCATCCACTTCATAGACTTGGCCGGGAGATTTCTGAGGTTTGGTGAAGGATTTCTTCACGCGGGTCGGGGAACCTTTGAGACCCAAGCGGTTAGGATCGACATCGATCTTGTCGGCGGTCCAGATTTCCACTTCCTTGTCGAAAGCTTCCATAATGCCCTTCACGCTCATGTAGCGCGGTTGGTTGGCGGTGGCCAGCACGGTGAGCACGCACGGCGTGGGCACTTCCAGCATCTGGTAGCCCTCTTCCGTCTCTTTCTTCACCAAACAAAGGCCGTTGTTGTATTTGAGATCCACGGTGTAGGAAACCTGCGGAAGTCCCAGATGTTCAGCCATTTCGGGGGCCACCTGCGCGGTGTCGCCATCGATGGCTTGACGACCGGCAATGATCAAGTCGTAATCGAGGGTCTTGATGGCACCGGCCAGTGCGTATGAGGTGGCCAGCGTATCAGCACCGGCGAACTTGCGGTCGGTGAGCAGGATGGCGCGATCGGCACCCATGGCGAAGGCCTCGCGGAGGATGGCGTCGGCTTGCGGCGGTCCCATCGTGATGACGGTGACATTGGCGCCGTACTGGTCTTTCAGGCGCAGGGCCATTTCGAGGCCGCCCTTGTCATCGGGGTTCATGATGCTGGGCACGCCGTCGCGGATCAACGTCCCGGTTTCGGGGTTGATCTTGATTTCGTTCGTGTTCGGAACTTGTTTGATACAAACTACTATATTCATAATGTTCTATGTTCTTGATTATTTGAATAAATTACCGGCAATGACCATTCTCTGGACCTCTGAGGTGCCTTCGTAGATCTCGGTGATCTTGGCGTCACGCATCATGCGCTCCACCGGATATTCGCGGGTGTAACCGTAACCGCCGTGGAACTGCACAGCCTTGGTGGTCACCTCCATAGCAGTCTCGGCGGCGAAAAGCTTGCAGCGTGCGGCCTCGACGGCGTAAGGTTTGTGCATATCCTTATTATAGGAAGCCTCGCGCACCAACAGACGGGCGGCCTGAATCTTGGCGTCCAGGTTGGCTAACTGGAACTGCGTGTTCTGGAACGCGCTGATGGCACGACCGAACTGTTTACGCTCTTTCGTGTATTTAACGGTCTCATCCAGAGCACCTTGTGCGATACCGAGTGCCTGAGCGGCGATACCGATACGGCCGCCGTTCAGCGTGTTCATGGCGATTTTGAAGCCCTTGCCCTGCTCGCCGAGGAGGTTCTCCTTCGGGATGCGGCAGTTCTCGAAAATCAGCTCGCAGGTGGCGGAGCCGCGGATACCCATCTTCTTCTCCTTCTTGCCGATGGAGAAACCGGGCGTGCCTTTCTCCACGATGAAGGCGGAGATGCCGCGGGTACCCATTTCCTTGTTGGTCATGGCCATCACCACATAGACGTGTGCGTAACCGGCGTTGGTGATGAAGATCTTCGTGCCGTTGAGCACCCACTCGTCACCGTCCAGAACGGCGGTCGTCTGCTGCATGGCAGCGTCCGTGCCGGCGTTGGGTTCCGTGAGGCCGAAAGCGCCGATCCACTCGCCGGCAGCCAACTTCGGCACATATTTCATCTTTTGTTCTTCTGTTCCGTATTCGAGTATCGGGTTGATACACAGCGAGGTGTGAGCCGACACGATGACGCCGGTGGTGGCGCACACGCGGGAGAGCTCCTCCACGGCCATTGAATACATCTGGTTGGTGCCGCCCTGTCCGCCGTATTCCACCGGCACAGGGATGCCCATGATTCCTATCTTGGCCATTTTCTCGACCGTCTCCATCGGGAAACGCTCCTGCTCATCCACTTCAGCGGCGAGCGGCTTGACCTCGTTCTCCGCAAACTCGCGGATCATCTGTAAGAAGAGTTCTTCTCTCTTTGAAAAACCAAAATCCATTTTATCGTAAGTTTTTGTTATTAATTCGTTCTATCGTATCAAGGCAACAGGCAACAGGCAACAGGCAATAGTAATGCCTCCCATTGGGTTTTCTTTTGCCTTTTGCCTTTTGCCTTTTGCCTTTTGCCTAATCAATTTCCATTTTTTTCAAGTTCGGCGAAATGATCAGCGTGGCTTCCGTGGCTGCCTGCACATCTTCAACCGTGAACTCAGGATAAATTTCGGTTAAGACGATGCCCTTGTCGGTGACTTCCATCACGCCCATCTCGGTGACAATGAGGTTCACCTGGCCTTTGGCGGTCAACGGCAGATTGCATTTGTGGAGGATTTTCGGGTTGCCTTTCTGGGTGTGCTCCATTGCGAGGATCACCTTGCGGGCACCCACGAGGAGGTCCATAGCGCCGCCCATACCGGGGGTAAGCTTGCCGGGGATCATCCAGTTGGCGAGGTCGCCCTGCTCATCCACCTGCATGGCACCGAGGACCGTCACATCGACGTGACCGCCGCGGATGATGCTGAAAGAGTCGGCGGAGCTGAAAGAGACGGCGCCAGGCTGCGCGGTGATGTAACCGCCGCCGGAGTTCACCAGGTTGTCGTCTTCCTGACCTTCGGCGGGTGTCGGGCCCATACCGAGCAGACCGTTCTCCGATTGCAGGATAACGTTCACGTTCTTAGGCAGATAGTTCGGAACCATGGTCGGCAGACCGATTCCCAAATTCACCACATCGCCGTCATGGAGTTCTTTCGCAACTCTCTTGGCGATGATTTCTCTCATTTGATTTTTATCCATATTTTCGAAATTTAAATTTGTTCCGTTCTTGCTTGTTTTAGCTATTGGCTATTGGCTTTTGGCTTTTAGCTATTGGCTATTGGCTTCAATAACCCATAACCTATAACCTATAACCATTCACTAATTCAACCCGCAAAAATACAAAAAAAATTCCGTAATCGTGTGTGTTTTGTTTCATAATTTTGCAATTCACTATCAATAAGCCGTTTACCACCATCCCTACCCCATTAACCTTCTAACCTCCTAACCTTCTAACCATCTAACCCAAAATTCATTGTAACAACAAATCGAAGATTTTTTATTTTTGCCACCGTCAAATTAATCATTCAAAAATAATCACAATTAAATTACATAATTATGAACAAAAGTAGTAAAATTTGGTTGGGAATTACCGGTGTTCTGCTTATCGCAACCGGTATTATGTGTTTCATCAATCCCGACGCCACGCTGATCTCCATGGCGATGCTCATCGGTTGTTTCACCCTTGTGGCCGGTATCTCGCGTTTCGTGTTCACCCTGCGCACGCAACGATTCCTCCCGAACAGCGGTACCCGTATGCTCTCCGCGCTGCTGCAGATCCTCGTCGGCATCATCTTCCTCTGCAACTCCATCTGGTTGGCCATCTCGCTGCCCATCATTTTCGCCCTTTGGGTGATGTTCGAGGGCATCGTCCTGTTCGTCCAAAGTTTTGACTACAAGAAATTCGGATTCGCCTACTGGTGGGTGATCATGCTTCTCGGCATTGCCGGCGCCGCGTTGGGCTGCCTCGGACTGTATAACCTGGACGCTTCCGGCATCACACTCACCTGGCTGTTCGGTCTGGGCCTTGTCCTCATCGGAGTGGCTTATCTCGTCGCACTCTTCGGCATCAACCGTCTCGAGAACGCCGTCAAGGACCAGGTCAACAAAATCAAGGAGTAATCCGGCGGGCTTTCTTATCCGTTCCCGTTGGGAACGTTCCGTGCGGGGGAGAAATTCTCTCCCGCACGTTTTTTTTAGAACTCCCTCCAGACAATGAAATTCACGTGTTCCAAAGGCTTCCACATCTTGACATCCCCACCCCACGGCTGGAATCCGTTCTCCTGGTCGCGGCGGAAACCGTAGGCATCGCCGCCGGTGAGAGCGATGGCGTTCTGCACGCCGAGGTCCGCAACCGCTTGGGCGAAATCATGGAACGACTCCTTGTCGAGACTGCTCACCGTCACGATTTTGCCGTCCAGCTCGCACAGGGCGTGGCGCAAGGCCTTGTTCTTGGGCTTGTTCTCCACCATCCGCCCGTTGCTCACCAACGGATACTGACGGAAGAAATAGCCGTTCCTCTCCACGGCCAGACGGACTTTTGCAGGTCATACAATACTAAAAGCATGTTGTTTTCAGCACTTTTGGGAATAAAAAAAGATGCGTCCAGTCGAGGGCGCATCTTTTAGCTTAAGGATTATAAATCAGATATTTAGTTGCTCCAAATGGTTTTGTAGCGCATATCGCCGGTAAGGGTTGCAGTGATGGGGATGCCGAGGACGGAGGTGGCGGCGCTGCCGGTTGCGATGCTGGTCCATTCCATAACACCGTTCACGGGCGGTTGGATGGTGGGATGGGTCATGCTGACACTGACACCGAAGTTGAGGGGATAGTTCGCGACGGTGGTGTCAATGACAAGATTGACAGTGTCGTTTTGAAGATGGAGGCCGTCGGTATCGACAATGCCGCGCAGGTAGAGGGCATCGTTATTGCTGATGATGATGCCGTTCTCGACCGTGGGGTCGCTTTTGACGGTGACCATTTCCACATCGAGGTCTTTGTCGAGCGGGAAGGAGAACATGCCGAGCACATTGATGGAGAGCTCGGTGTGGCGGCTCATCAGGTATTTGCCCAGATAGGGGGTGACATCAACGGAGGGGTTGTCGGGGTCGGTGTTGCCGCCGGGGTTGTGGGAACCGCCAGGGTTGTTTGGGTCTTGCTCGCAGCCGCACATCAAAAGGGCCACAAGGGTCATGATGGTTAGAATACTCTTTTTCATAATGGCTTGAATTATAGGTTTATACAATTATTATACGATATAAGATCACACAGTGCGCCTCCAGTTCCAGCGAGGTGCGTCAGACAAACTGAGATATAACGCGGAAGTGTCGAAATTATTGTGGGAAGTTTAATAGAGTTTAGATGTTAAGGGTTTAAGGTTTAAGGTGCGGCAATGTCGTAGAAGGCGTAAAACTCATGGTTGCAAGGAATAGCAATCTAATAGGCAGAGTTTCCTGCCAGACGGATGACTGTTTCCTTGTTGTCTGATGAAGTGTCAGTATTTTTTGTGTACTTTTGCCAAGCCATATTAACATACGAAAACCCCTATAAATGATTGACAATCATAAAGATAGTGGAAAACAAGAAGTCTGAATATGATAATTATGATAAGATAAGAATAAATCGGTCGTGCTGAGCCTACGAGTGCGAGACATCAAGGTTCTAATGCCGTAAGGTGTGGAAACGCGCCTCCAGTTCTTGGATTCGCTCCAATAGCTGGCCAAATGGCAACTTTTCGCCATAAATCATTCATCATACAATTCGTTTATAAGTTTTCTAATCCAGACAGTCATTAGGCTCAAATCTTTTTCCGATATGCGCGGTTGCTCATGGAGAATGCGTTTGAGCGTGTTTTTTTGCTCGGAATCGAGATTGTCTTTCCCGATTTCCTTGAGTGCTACCGAAAGGAGTTGGGCGAAAGAATTCTCAAACGCGAAATTTCTCGGCGCGGCATGTTTGAAGAGGATGCCTCTGCCGTTACGTATCACAACTTTGCGGCTTTCTCCGCTGGTGAGGAAAACGACATTCATAGGCACCTGTGTGCTGAGTCCCAATTTGTTCACGGCGTATGCGCCCGCAGGAACGATCTGAGCCTTGTCACGTTTGGCAATAGCCTGGGCAATCTCATCAAAACCGGGATAGATGACACCCAGTCCCAAGTCCGTGTCTGTTTTCGGGTAGCAATAGATACTATAAACGTGGAAAACGCATTCATGATGGTCGAATGCGTTTTCCACGTCCTTGATTCCGCTACAACGATAGAAATGGTTACGAGCGGCCTGCCGCGAAGTTTGAATGGATAGCGTGCCCGGTCGCCCTGAAAAAGAAAGAACTACTTGACTCTTTTTAGCGTGGCGCGTTGAACCTCAGCAAGGTAAGTGTCTGCAAATTCGTCACAATAGAGTTGAATTTCCTTTTTGGAACATTTCTGCACCGTCCAATTTTGGAACATAATAAGAAGCTTGTTTGTGCTTTCGTCGTATGCCCAAGGGGAATTTTCCGATGAGCCATCCGAATATTGGATGAGACAGGTTCCGTCTGCTTTGACTGTGAGCGTCATGCCACCATCAAGCATATCTCTCCACTCTGTACCGGAAGTGGGTTTCTCTTGATAAGACGTAACCTCCCAAGTTCCGATGAAAGACTCTCGGGTCACCTCCTTGTCGGAACAAGAGGTCATTGCTGTTACTGCGGCGAATGCTATCGCCAGGATAAAAAATACTTTTTTCATTTTTTTAATGTTTTTGAGAATGAATAATATTTGGTTTGAACGACAATCCAATTGATTTAGATCATTAATGCATTCATACATCTGCTTTGTGAGGCAATATTTTTAGTCCCAAAACCTCCTGTGCCTCCATTTTACACCCAAATCATCTAAAATCTCAGTTTCAAATTTTTTCTTCATTACCTTGTTTTTTTTGCGAGATATTTCCTTGTAGTTGTTAATTCTCTCCCAATGACGAAACACAGAACCTTCATTAATGGCATACAATTTTATTAAAGGATGATTTTTAGAAGTAACTTCAGTTACACAAGAGAATGTTAAATTAATATCCTTCATATAGAAGAAAACCAAATATTGATCGTTTCGGTTATCTATTTTATCTGAAAAGTTATGATATATATTCCCTTGTGTATCTGTGTCCATTAATTTAAATTGAGGATGCGAAGACTGAAAACCATATAATAAATCAAGGATGTCAGCAGAATTAAGGGGTCTATCACTCGTATTTGTATTAATATCAATTACGTATGCTTCCGATTTACCGTATGTGTCTCCATGAAAAGTGGCGACAAAAAAACAGGCCCACACTATATAAAACAGTGTTCCAACAATAACAATATAAAAAAGAAACTTAATGGATTTATTCAAGTATCCCATTGTTTTCATACTGCTTTTTAAAAACGTGGTGTTTTAAATATAAAATCTATACAGGAAAAACCAAAAGCGATTTTTCTCGCTCTACTTCTTTCTGATGTGTTTATTTTAGGGTTTTTTGCAATTTTTTTACACTCATAAATTAAACATTGGTCTGCGCATTTTGTGCGTTGGTTTAACAATGCTCCTGACACTCCTTCGGCTCCAACTGCATCATACGCCTTGTCGTGACGATAAGCCGCCATTTCTGTTGGACTCCATGTGGGTTGATAATCATAATTGTCTTCCCCATTATAGCTTTTGGGATTATCTGCGCCAATATAACTAGAACCAAACATATTGTTGTGTAAAGATTCCGCATTAACACTTTCATCTGTCACACCAGCAAAAAGAGTATAACCTTTTCCGTAAATTATTGTTCTATCTGGATTTATAGTATTTCCGTTAGCGTCTTTCACAACACCATTTTTGTTTCCTTTATGGTCATTGTAAACGGTGTATTGACCATTGCCAACTTTTGTCCCATCTGCAAGATGCCTTACGCCAGAACTTTCTCCATACTTTTTGTTTACATCAGCCTGAGATTTGACAGACCTGTCATAATAAACTTCTTTTCGTCCTTCCACCTCACGCTCAACCCAATCTTCCCCATTCGGATCCACCAACTTCACCGGGTTGTCCGCGCAATACACATACGAACTCATACTCGGATACTTGTCCGCCATCGGGTCCACACTCAACCAAATGCTCAAGTCAGAGTTGTAGTAGCGTGAACCAAAGTAGGAATAGCCAGTTTCTGTATCTTTCTCCTTGGCACTGAAAGTGTACATGGCACCAACAGCCGTGTGCTGCTGGTTCACCAAGTCTTCGCCGTATGGCAGGTAGTACAAATGCTGGATTGTTCTGCCGTAGATGTTGGTGATCCACGAGGCTGAGCCGAGGTGGTCGGGGTGGCGGGTCCAATTAGGAATTAGCAATGTGGAATTAGGAATTGAAATTGAAAAAGACACCGCGTGTCGCGCAAGGAATCTCCGCGTATCTCGCGTATCACGCGTATCCGCGCGGAGAATCTCTGCGGAAATCTGCGCGGTCTGCGGGAGACATGGGCTATATGTGCGGTTCGGTCTCATCGTCTTTTCGCGGCACAAAATTACAAAATAATCCGCTCTGTATGGATAAGATGCAAAAAAAACAAAAGGTTGCAGTTTGTTGAAAAAAAAGCGACAACGATAGGAATGGTTACGAGCGGCTTGCCGCGAAGTTTGAATGGATAGCGTGCCCGGTCGCCCTTGAAAAATACTGCCACTCAAATCAATCAGTTAAGAAGCACCTATCAAGGCTGTAATAGTTTGATTAGCTGGTTGGCTTCCCAGAATATTATTTGGGTAGCCAAAATGTGAAAGAATTGCCATGTGTAGAACTTTATGCATGATAGGAGGAGTGAACAGCAGAACACGAAAAGAGGTGAACATCATTGATCAATGTTCACCTCCTACTCGATTCGATTTATGAGTTAACAATGCAGATATTAATGACGTTGAATAGCATTTTGATAATCAACACTGTCAACCACATATTCAACTTCGTAATCAGATCTGTGTTTTGTGTTTGAAGAGTTCAAAATATTCCAACATCTTATAAGATAAGGATGCTTGTCAATGTTGATTTGATTTGACAATTCCCATTGCCATGTAGTGCCGTCCGAAAAGGTGACCATATGACAATTGTTGTTGGCAGATAATTGTAATTCATCACAATAAGGTGATGACACGATAGATTCGAATTGTGAATCCCTTCCGACATACTCATAAACCAGTTTGCTTTCTCCTGGTTGAATGGTGACTATGTTGCGCTGGGTGCTGTCTTTGGTGTTGAATTGCGAATAGGTGATGGGGGTGTCCAACGTGTTTTTCAAATAAAACTTATCGTGACATGCGGGGTCGCAAGCTACGGACATCAGTGACAGCCAGCAAAAAAACGCCGCTATGGAAAATAATAATCTTATTGTCTCTTTTTTCATAATAGCAATGATTTTTCGTTGCTCTTAAGGGGACTTCTATTTTTTACTTCTTCGCGTTGCCGCTGACCTTGGTGCGAAGTCCGTTAAACATCAAGATAAGCAAACAACGCTGTAAAATTAAAACATATTTCTATAATAAGACGCAAAACTTTCAAAAGGTTGCAGCTTGTTGATGTTTTTTTTGTTTATGTTTGTTCAACTATTTGATTTTTAATTGTTTAATTCATTCCGAGTCGCATTATTTGCTCGTACCGGCATCTATCATAATACACCCCTTGCAATCTTTACTGCTATGTCCCATTGTCAACGCTAAAATAATTGATGGTGCTCCTGTTTTTTCTTCATCGGGTAGCAAAATTACTCGGTTGAGATTTTGTCCTTGTGTTGCCGTTTGGACGTTCTCTTTTTCACATGCGACAAATAATATGGCTGCGAAAAGTGTCAATGTCAATACTTTTTTCATTACGCTTCGATTTTGATGTTAATTTCTTATTTTTTCAACGGCAAAAATACAACTGGTTTCAATATATTTTATCCCGTCCGTCTGGAATATGTCGCCTCGAATCAAAAACATGTCGCCTCTCACAAATTATCCCTTAACAGGGGGGGGGTATATAACTGGGGATCAGCGTATTACAAATCCTATTAAAATTTCATTTTTCGAGGTGATAAATAAATTTCGAGGCGATTAGTTATTGTTTCTGCTGAAACTTGTCTAAAAAAAGTTTATTTTTGCCGCCGTAATCAAATTGAATCGCAATGAAACACCTTAGCACCGTCGCCATTATTCTTTTGAATGTCATTTTCTGTATCCTCACATTGTGGCTTTTTACCCAGAACTCGATTCTGCGCCCATACGCTGGCAGTTATTTTAAAGAATTATTGGCTGGACTTCTGTTGTTAGGGTCTCTATATGTCAATTACTTCCTACTTTATCCAAAGCTTTATCAAAAACGTCCACATTACATCTATTGGTTGACTCTGTTGCTCATTGCCATCATTACAGGTATTATGGATATGGCTATTGCGTATCATAACATTGTGTCATGTAATGAACAAGTTATACAGATGGTAGGCTCTTTTAATTTCTTTTCAAGAATTCTTTTCTTTGTTATTGGACGCAACATTGCATTGAATTTTTTCCCTTTTCTCCTCCGAGACCGAAAGCATTTTCAACAATCTTTGGAAAAAGAGGTGCGGGTTGTTTACCAGGATGTTCGGAAAATTGATGTTGAAGATTCGGAACACAATATTCTTCTTGTGCCTATTGACGACATCTTTTATTGTCTTCAAGACGGTAATTATGCATATATTTATTTGGTGCAGAACAAGCATTACACAAGGTACGGTTCCATGAAGCATCTTGCGCAGCTGCTCGGAGATGATTTCATCCGTATAACAGCCACCACGCTATTGCCGTTCCGACACATTAGAGCGTGTAAGGACAATGTGGTGATAATGAAAAAAATGCCTTGGCAAGAGGAGGCAATTACTTTCAAGTTGGAATCCCAAAACCAGGAACAAATTGAAGAGATAGTTGCTGAAGGTATAATGCGTTATAGAGTACAAGCGGGCAAAAAAAAGGCTCCCAAGAAAACTGCACATCGGGACATGAAACGGAAGCCGATCTTACCGCCAAAAGATGCAATAGAAGCAGTATTCAGCTGTATTCAGAAGCACCCTAATTGCAAATCAGCCGATATCGTTGCCAAGACGTCCCACTCGTTGAGTACCGTGGAACGCTGCCTCTCAGAACTCCGCAAACAGGAGCGTATCACGTATGTCGGCAGTAAGAAGACCGGCGGTTATCGAGTGGTAAACACCCAGCCGGACGGAAATGCCGCCGAACCCGTTCAAAAGGAGAGGGATGTTATTGAAGAAAAAAACACAGAGGAGAAGTCAGCCAAGAAGAAGCTAAACAAAGAAAAAACCGCAGAACCGTCATCTAAGGAATAGTCTCTTGCAATCCGGCAGCTGTTTGGTACTTTGTTTTGGGACTTGTCAAATTTGACTAATATTGAACATCGGGTGAGAGAGGAAATGGTGAAAATTATTGCAAAATTTTCTCCATGTTGGGCGAACCGAAAAGAGGTGACCACCTCCGAGTAGTGTTCATCTCATACTCGATTGGGTGGAAGCCAATGCAAAAACATCTTAAGATTTTTTTGCAGAAAGAAATTAAATTTTTCTGTAGCTTTGCAGCGATAAATGTCGGCAAAACAAGGGAAAATCCAAAAACAGCCCTCCGGGTTCGGAAGGCTTTGGATTTCAAGCGTTTGTAAAACGCCATCCCTCATTCGCCTCCATGTTCGAAACTTGGAGGAATAGTTGGTTTTATCACTGATGACATCGAAACAGCTTTTGGGAGAATGCTAATGGACGTCCAAGGATGGAATGGTCTTGTAAGACGGGAAACTAGGTGGTGGCATAGTTTGATGCCTTGAGAGTGGAATTGTGCTTGGGGGAGCCCAGAGGGTGCTTATAGGTCAACAGATATTGAAAATATTCTTTCGTTATGAATCTGGAGGAGAAAGGGATAAAAAGATGTGAGGAGGAGATGCGGTTCTTGAAAGAGAACGACAAAAGCCTTCTCGCTATATTCCAGTAGAACGTAACCAGTGGTCGTAGTGGAAGAATAAAAATAATATATGAATACAGGGGAACTGAATCCTGACAGTGTGGAGAAATTCAACCAGTTGGCTTTTAGTGGCGGTGGAGAATAAGCATGTTAATCAGAACAAATAGAAATGTTCCGGAATAGAAATGTTCCGGCAAACATATCGCTAATGTGTCAAGTTTGCTTTTGCTAAAATAAGGAAGCAATACCGCAGGTGGCAAGCCGCCCAGACTTGCAAAAGAAGTTCCTAGAGACAAAGACTACAATATGGAATATCTAAATTTTTCAGACCTTGAATTATTTGGCCATGGGGCTAATTGTGAGGTCTATAAATACACGAAGCCTGTAATGTCAAGTGGGCTATCTGCTGTGGTAAAAATCAGCCACATTGGTTCCCCCGAATATGCATTGAAGAATTATGACCTTATAAAACATGCTGGACTTATGCACTTGGCTTTTATGGAGGAGTGTAGAGTTGATGGCTATCCTGCTTTGCTGATGGGGAACTTGTTTACAGACGAGCATGTTTTTGTTTCTCCTAATAGCGTTAGAAATGGTAATACTAATAATCTGCCAGAGTCATATCTTCTCCAAAACAAGCTGAATGATATTCCTAATATGGACTATGTGCTGTTGTAAATGCGTGATATTGCACAGAGTACAAATATGAATGGAATTGGGCTGGATATGGATATGATTTCATTTGTGTTCATAAGGGAAATAAAGATTCAGAGGTGTTGTATAAGATGGTGGATATTGATGTGGTGCTTCAGGATGACACAAGAAGTTTACAACTATATGATAATAATGTAATTGAAGCCAAACATGCAATCAGTCTGTTTGTACAATATTTTGTGGAATCTGATGAAGTGAAGAAAAAACTCTATCAACAAATAAACAATTTCCAATGGTGAAGTACTTATATGACCTGACCAAGCTTCAGTATGGTGATATCATTCTAACACGAATCCCTGGTAATAAGATAAGTGACAAGGTGAGAGAAGCTACAAACAGCGAGTTTTCACATGCCTTGATTTATGTAGAACACTCGTCGTATATTGAAGCTGACAAAAGAGTGCAGGCTCGAAATCTGTCCAGACTATTATTTGATAATACTGCGGACACGTGTGTATTAAGAGTAAAACCTGAATACCTGAAACCATATACAATTGATGCTGCAGTATATTATGCACGGTTTGTAGTTGGTAATCCATACGCGAAAACGGATGCATTAAGAATGGAGTATGGGATAACCAATAGATTTACGTATGATACACAGATATGCACGCGGTTGGTAGCAAAAGCATATGAGTTCTCAGGATTAAAAATAGTGGAAAATGTAGAAATGTGTACTCCTCAAGAGCTTCTTGAGTCGGACTATGTGGAGGTTCATCGCGATTTCCTCAGAATGGCCAAGGACTTTGATTTAAAATTCGCTGCCACCTATGATGTTATAGATGATATGGTAAGGTCTACTGAAAAGTTGTTTGATTCTGTGGCCAAATTCGATGATGGAAAGATACGAAACATGAAGGCCCTGACAGACTATGTTTCGAGTCATCCCGAAGATGATGAAGAAATTGCAAAACTGCTTGAAGAATCTGGCTATCTGGATGTTCTGAATATTGAGGAAAAGAAGAATAAGTATAATTATGACAAGGAAAAGTTTATTGCTTTCTATGGTGAGGATGACGCCTATATGGCGGCTATTTCAGCTATGGAGGTAAACAAGAAAGGACTTGTCAGGAACCAACAAGAATGTTTGGACTTGGAGCGTCGCTACTGTGATAATGGATTTCCTTCTCGTTACCTTATACTGTTGATAAGCCTCGATAAAAAAATAATAGGGCAACACTTGAAACGAATTGAGGTTTGTAAAGAAGTGATGAACGATCCAAGAACATGAATTGACAAGGTGTTATTGTGGTAGATCTTAAGGAACTTGCAGAAAATATCCTAATGGATCTGACAAACAATGGTTCTATCTCGGATATTTTGCTGAAAACAATAATATTCGCTTCAAAAAAGGGTGATATAGAACTGCTGGCGTGGGTTTCAAAAGAATTGAATGGCTATGAGGAAGAAAAGCCTCCCAGATACCGAATTTTGAATTGTGGATTGAAAGTGGGTGTTTTTGTTCCATCCCGTGGTACTGCCCGTGTGGATTTTCCAATTGACATGATTGAAAATGAAAATGTGAGGAATCGTTTATCCAGCCTCCCTTGCCACATGTCAATTACGAAAATAGATAATTTATGCAAGGATGCAAGCAATGATGGTACGATAAGGGTGAAGGTTCCTGTTTATGCTTATCATTTCTTTTTCGAATTCATAAACGGTGACATCCAAGATACTTATCAATATACTACAACAGCAGCACTCTCTCAGATTCTATTTGATCTAAAATCGGTTTTTATTGATTCTTTGCTGAATGTCAGCAGTGAAGAAGATATTAATTTCAATACATTTATTAAAACTAACCCGCAAATGATTACAATTAACAACAATTCGGTGATTATGAACACTGATAGTGGCGATATTAACGCGCAAGGAGCTACCGTTGTGACAGGCGACAATAACACAATTGGTGCAGATAACAAGCAGGAATTGCTCAAAATCTTGGCTGAGATTGACAAGATTGCCACAGCTCAGCCAAATACTGATTATGATGAAGTATCTAAAGACATCAAGTCTGAATTGCAAAAAGAGCACCCTAATAAAAAGGTGCTGAAAAGGTTTTTCTCTGCAATACCTACGTTTCTATCTGGAGTGGCATCAAGCATCACCGGGAATGGTATCACAGAACTGATTAAGTATGCGCTGACTTTGTTGTAAATTATCTTTTGAGAGAATGGCATGTATCTGTCAAATATAAAATTGTGTAATTTCCGTAAGTTTGGGTCTCTGGGTGATATTAACTTGGAAAATCCGAACCTTGACCTGACGTTTACTCCTGGGCTGAATGTGCTCATAGGTGAGAACGATTCAGGTGAATGGGAAATCATTGGATAGGAAACGGAAGGCTCTTTTGTAGGCTTGACCGCAAATGTGCATGAATTGGGTGGAAATTCGATGGTAGAAATGATAAACCTAAGGAATTTAGAATTCACGGATATGACACCGGAAAGTTAAAAGAAAATAGAAATAATCAATACAAATAGAAATGAATTTTCCACAACAGATAAGACAGCATAAAAATGAATCAGATTCATTTGCCATTATTCTGTATAAACTTAGGGAATTAGGCATATTCAGGAATGTTACTTCACAGGACTATGGAATTGATTTTGAGATAGAATTGGTTGAGGATGGCCGTGTGTGTGGGCATTGTGTGAAGGTTCAAGTAAAAAGTAGTAATGAGTTAAACATAAAACAAGATGGGCATCCTACAATCGGAGGCATAAAACAAACAACCCTTAGGTATTGGGCGGAATTATCCTATAGCATACCAGTTATAGCATTGTGTGTGGATTTGAAAACTGAAACTGTTTATATGACTGACCCGCTCTTTTGGCAGGCCATATCGCTGTTGGATGCCACAGAGAGTTCTAAAACAATAGAGTTTATTCAAAAAACAGAAATAGAGGAAATAATAGACAGGATTAGAGCTGTTGCTAAAAGCTATAGCCTTAGAGAAGAACTGTTGGCACATAAATGGTTTCTGAGAAATATGCGCGACATTTTTGATATGTATAACGACTCGTGGTCGTTGGATAGAGAATGCCAGAATGTAGAAATACCTTTTTTCAAAACATTCCTTGAAAATGTTAGAGTATTATTAACACCAATTGTAAGGTGGGATAAAGAAAAAAATCCTGATTTTGAAGAACTCTTCACATTTGATTATTATTACAGCCGTAGTGAAGTTGATGGCCCATATAACTTTGTGATATATAAAGGCATTCGCTGCTTTTTTTTATTGCTATTAAGAGTTCTTGATTGCTATAGAAAAAGAGTCTTGGCTTCCGGCTATTTCTGGGCATATCATGATGACGACTATCTTAAACTAGTTGCAGGGACTAAAATTCCTACCTTCAACACCGAACAGGAACTGAAAGAATTTGATTATTATAATTTCTTTTCAAAGGAACCAACCCCTGGATGGTTCTCCACGTGTTTATCACAGATTGAGGAAAGGGCCAAAGCCAAGGATAGCGAGTTGGTTGGGTATCTCGTTGAAAAGTATGGTCGTTACGTATTATAATTATGATAGAAAGATGCAATGAATGAAGCTTAAGTTTGATTTGAAAAGCTGCTACGACATAGCATATGCAATAGGCAGGATAGGGAAAGGCTGCAAAAAACATCAAGTTACATAAATGCAATTGAAGTGAATATTTTGTACTTTTGCGGTCGGAAAAAACTGCAATGTTTCCGACTAAAACAGGTGAAAGTTCCGCGGATGATTCGTTCAAGAAAAATAATATTTCGAAATGAGGTGCAATAAACCTGATAAGGATTCGTTATTTTTGCAGTGGGTTGAGGGGGAAGTGCCCCTCAATGAGTCTAAAAGATAGTAAGATGGCAGTAGTGGCTCAGATACAACAATCACGGCAGTATGCGCAGGCCTTTGGAAGGAATGTGTATGCCGACATTTTGCGTTGGGGCGACTCTGATATACTGACATCCCTGTGTCGTGCAAACATGCGTAAGGAGAATGATACTTTTATGGACTGCCTCCATCGCTTTTACTCATCGCTTAAATTGAACTATCGTTGCGAATATGTTTTCAAGAATGAGATAATAGCAGAACTTCGTAAGCAGTATGCCCGCAGGCAATCGCTTGTGGTGAATGAATTCCATGTGGGTAATTCCATAGCTGATTTGGCATTCTTCAATGGGGAAAGTCGTGCATACGAAATAAAAACCAGCTATGATACGCCTCGCAGGTTGGAGAGTCAATTGAATGACTACCGTCGAGTTTTTGACAAGTGCTACTTGGTTGTGGAACAAATCAAGATCGACAACTGGAAGAATTATGACCAAGAGATGGGTATCATAGCGTTTTGTCATGGTCCTCGTGGTAAAATTACCATGGAAGAGGTACGTCCTGCAAATGTTAATGAAAACATCGATGTGGATGTGTTGATGACTTGCCTTAGAGCTGAGGAATATGAAACTATTGCGGAAAACTATGCCGGTGCTTGTCTATCGGAGAGCAAGTATAAGCACTATGAAGAATGTCGGTCTGTTCTAAAGGGTATGGACGGAAAGAAACTCCATGATGCCTTCTTGGAAACGATTGAGAAGAGAAAGAGCAGTTTTGACTTGCTGGAGCAAACCCCGCATGAGTTATACCAGATATGTATGAGCATGCACCTTAGCGGTAAACAGTTGGATTGTATAACGAATAGTCTGAACAATAAAATAGTCTGAATATGTATTTGCCATTTTTAAGAGGAAAACTTTATGAGCTAAAAGCTATAAAGGAATATATTGAAGAGGGTTACGGACAAGATTATGGCCGCCATATTATGCCCATCATTGAGCCCGTAAAGAAAGATATGAGGCCTTTGATGTCCTGTATTGAGGCAATGGGAAAAGTTCAGATGCCTTTCGCAGTGGTTCTGAACTCAAAGATGGGTGATTTCCAGAAAGCAGCTTTTGATATGACTGCCTTCTTGGAACAAATAAAAGGTGTGAACTGGACTCCTGCATTTGAGGTGAACGGTAATGCCAATGTGGATGCTGTTGAAACTGTGATTAGTGAAAATGGACTTGCAGACGTGATGCTTATATTTTTCACCATTGTTGATTTAGATGACGCAAAGATTAAGGGTCTTGTTAATAATGGTGCTGTAAAATATGTCGCAGCAATGAATTTAACTCAGCGTCCACCCATTATTGAAGATCTGAAGGATGCGGGCAAGGAGATCATTAATATTGAGGATTGTTTCCCTGAGAAGACACCAAATAATGCATACAGAGACAATCTGGATGAATTCTTCTCAGATACCTTCAGTTATTATAAATCTCTATTCGGATTATTCGGGTTCTCAGACTTTACTGCACTTGCCCGAAACTTTCGTGAAGGAGGCGTGCTTCCTCAGGTTGTGGCGATTCACATGACATATCGTAAGTCAGATAAGATAATCAATGTTCATCATTTCCTTTCTGATTCCCGCAATGGTTCAAACAATATCCGTGAGGAATTCCGTGAGGCGAATGAGAAGATACCACCCTTCTATACTGATAAACCATCTACTATTGCTGTAAATCAGATTTCACAACTAAGTTATCCCGGCCTTGGCGCTATCAAGAAATACAGCATCAAGAACCACTTTGAACTGATGAGTCGAATCTTGCACGAAAAGGAGGATAGAGGATGATTGATTTGAATAAAGACTTTTTCGCAGATTCTGAAATAGTTAGCCTTTTGCAGGATGGCAGTGAGGATGGTGTTCAGACTGTTGAGGACTTTCTATATGCCTTATTGTCATTATATGAAATCTCTCCATATGGTGAACCTCTTTCCCAATCATTAATAAATGACTGGCAGGTATTTGCTGACGAGTCTTCCTTGACGCAGGTTTTAAATATGGTGGGCAATCCTTTTCAACCAGACGACCTTGTGAAGTACAAGGATGAATACCAGAATTATTTGCAGGCCTGGGAGGGCGTGAAGACAGAGGTGAAAAACAATACTCGTTTTTTCTGCCACATGGACTCCATTGCTGATGTTCTCGATGATTTTGACATTGACAAAGATTCCTTGATGTTGTTCAAAGACGACAAGTTCTTCAGGGCTCGCGTTCATCACAAAGAGGAGCCTGCTTTCAGAAAAGAAGATATGGGTTGCCCTCCAACGCCAGAACTTGCCACACCAGGACGGGCTAATCCTAACGGGATACGGTATCTATACCTGTGTTGTGATGACAAGACGCCTTTTTATGAAGTGAGGCCTTATTATCTCGACAGGGTAGACATTGGGGAGTTCCTTATCCTTGAAGACAACGTGAAGATTGTGGACTTTACAGAAAAGGTGAATCTTTTCAAGGTGTTTTATGATGATGGCGAAGACACATTTAAACAGAAGGTGAAGCGCCGTGTGTTGTTTGAGGCCATCAGCAATGACTTGTCAAAACCCCTTCGAAGTTTTGATACGGAGTTGGAATATGTGCCCACACAGTATATCTGCGAATATTTCAAGGATAGCGGGGCAGATGGCATCAAGTTCAAAAGCTCAGTAAGAGCCAATGGAAAAAATTTAGTGCTGTTCCATCCAGAAAAGGCTGAATGTGTGAAGGTGCATCCCTACGAAGTCAATCAACTTTCCATTGATAGCGTTGAAGTGAGATAAATCCCAGTTTTCATGATTCAAGTTTAAGCACAGCATTGTTACCAAGAGGAGGCCTTAGCCGTTATCCGCAAAGAGGACCGACCTTTACAATAAGACATAGAGAAGACTTTTATCACACAAGCCTGTTAGCGTATGCTGGCGGGCTTTTTTTTACTTTGGCAGTTGGCTTTTCTCTGATAGTACAATTGTCAAATCCAAAATGCCAGAAAACGCTTGTGCAATTTAGTGCAGTCCATTCCTTCAAAAACCTACCGTTTAGTGCAGTTTAGAAAATCAAAAATTTACCGTTTAGTGCAATTTAGAATTGTAATTCATTGAAAAAGTGTATTTTTGAATGAATCAAAATATGAGCCACCCGCCAGCTCACGCCCTGGCGGGCACGGGATTCCGTTTGGCCATCCTGTCCTGACGAGCCACCGCCTGCTTTGACGACAACGACCGCCCTCGCGATCCAACACCTCCCTCTTCCGGCAAAACGGAATGGTGCATGGGTTGCCCGCCAGAGCAATGCGCATCGCAACCCGCACAACCCGCAAAAGCAAGGACAACCGACCAGCCGTGCCACCCGCAAGCGCAAGCAGAAACGAACAGCAAATGCACCATTCCGTTTGGCCACCCTCCCCTACCGGAAACTGATCAATGTACTATGAACAATGTGCAATGTACAAAACGGGGGACCGGACTTTATCAAGTTAACCGACACCAAACCCGTTTCCCCCAGCATTCTTAATTGAAAAAATTACTTGTTTTTAATGGAAGTTGGCTTCGGAACTTCAATACATGGAATCAGGCTTCGGCCAAACGGATCCTCAGACTCGCAAAGGTCAAAAATCAGCGAAATCCCTGCCTTAATTCTTAACAATCAACAAAATAAATTGTAAATAAAAATTACAACTATCTGGTTTTCAACAGCAATAAAAATCACGCAAAACCCTTGACAAACAGCGGTTTTTGTGGTATATTTGCAGGCGGAAATCTGTAACCACAAAACGAAAAGTCAACCATTATGGAAGAGAACAAACCCTTGGCACAAAACGGAGAAATCATCCTATACCAACCCGACAACAGCATCCGGTTGGAGGTTTTATTGCGAGAAGACACGGTGTGGCTAAATCGTCAACAGATTGCGGATTTGTTCCATAGAGACATTAAAACCATTGGCAAACACATACAAAACGCCAAGGCAGAAGAATTGAAAGGAATCCCAACTGTCGCAAAATTTGCGACAGTTCAGAAAGAAGGTAATCGTCTGATAAACAGAATGAAAGAATTCTATAATTTAGATATGATTCTTTCAGTAGGATACCGAGTGAAATCTCCACAAGGCATCATGTTCCGCCGATGGGCGACCACCGTTCTCAAAGAGTATCTCCTTCGAGGACACGCGATCAACCAACGGATCGAACGACTGGAGCAGCGGGTCAGCAAAACGGAGGAACAGATTGGCTTCTTTGTGCGCACCGCCCTGCCGCCGGTCGAGGGCGTCTTCTACGACGGCCAGATTTTCGACGCGTATGCCTTCGCGGCGGACCTGATCCGGTCGGCGCGGAAACGGATTGTGCTCATCGACAATTATGTGGACGATTCTGTATTGCTGGCGCTGGCGAAACGGAAAGAGGGCGTATCAGCAGAGATTGTCACGAGACACGTCACAGAGACGCTGAAGCTCGACCTCGAACGGCATAACCGGCAGTATCCGCCCGTCACTATTCGAGAGTGCAACCGCTACCACGACCGCTTCCTCATCATCGACGACACCGTCTATCACCTCGGCGCGTCCCTCAAAGACTTGGGGAAGAGGCTGTTCGCATTCTGCAGGATGGAGATGGCGGCGGAAGAGGTGTTGCCGTGAAGTAATAGGAGACGACGCTTCCAGCGTCGCAACCACACGCAGCCCTTACCAAACGGAACCTCCTTATCGCAAGAGCAGGAAACAACAGAAGCCCCCCAACTGCGAGACACAGTTGGCTTCTAACACACCCTTGTCTTGCAAAACGGGAGCCTGAGCCGTAAGTCCACAAATACTCACCCACACGTCCTTTTTTCTGCGAAATCCTGAATCAAAAATTAACAATTCAATGTCAAATTGTAAAATCAAAACACATATCTGTTTGATGGAATGGCAAATATTAATTTGGGTAAAAGCATTGACATATTTTATTTTAGAGTATATTTGCAGACAATATTTATGTTAACTCAAAACAGAAGAATCATGGCAAAAATAATTGTTGACAAAACCGAAATTTCAGTGATAAAAGTCGGTGACGAAGATTACATGTCGTTGACCGACATGGCTAAATTCAAGTCCGATGAACCAGCATCCGTAATAGGCAATTGGATCAGAAATAGAAACACAATTGAATACCTGGGACTTTGGGAAACATTATATAACCCCGGTTTTAACCCCCTCGAATTCGAGGAGTTTAGGAAACAGGCGGGATTGAACGCTTTTACTCTCTCGCCTCAAAAGTGGATCAAAACGACAAATGCAATTGGACTTGCTTGTAAATCAGGTAGATATGGCGGCTCATTTGCTCATAAAGATATTGCTTTCAAGTTTGCAGGATGGCTGTCAGTAGAGTTTGAATTATACGTGGCAAAAGAATTTCAGCGGATGAAAGCTGCAGAACAAAAACAGCTGGGTTGGTCAGCAAAACGGGAACTTGCGAAAATCAACTACCATATCCACACAGATGCCATAAAAGAAAACCTTATTCCTCATGAGCTAACACAACAGCAGAAATCAGTCATCTATGCGGAAGAAGCTGATGTGCTGAATGTTGCTTTATTCGGGATGACAGCAAAGCAGTGGCGAGATGCCCACTCTGATTTGAAAGGGAACATTCGCGAATACGCCACTATCAATCAGCTTATATGCCTGTCAAACCTCGAGAGCATAAATTCTGTCTTGATCACAGAAGAAATTCCACAGGAAGAGCGCCTTGTCAAGTTGAACAAGATCGCCATTCATCAAATGCAAATATTAGAGGAAACATCACGGCGAAAGATGCTGAAATGACAATCAGGGGCCTTGATAATTTGAACATCTTCCAACTGTGTCCTGCGATTGGTTCCATGACGCGAGTTCATTCGGTCAAACGGAACCTCAATCTCGCAAGAGCCAAAAATCAGCGAAATACAGGTTTTAAATCTTAACTATCAACAAAATAAATTGTAAATAAAAATTACAACTCTCTGGTTTTCAACAGCAATAAAAATCACGCAAAACCCTTGACAAACAGCGGTTTTTGTTGTATCTTTGCAGGCGGAAATCAATAACCTTAAAAACGAAAAAGGACAAACATGAATCAGTACAGCGATGCCGTCAGGCAAATCAAGACAGCCATTTTGCAGAGCCAGGCCAAGGCCTTGGCAAGTGTGAACCAAGAACAGTTGGCATTATACTATGGAATAGGTCGATACATTTCTCAGAATTCCCGTTCGGGATTTTGGGGGAAAGATGCCATTGAGACCATTAGCCGTCAATTGTCGGCCGAAATGCCAGGATTGAGGGGATTCTCCGCACGCAACTTACGGAATATGAGAATGTTCTACGAACAGTGGAAACTTCTGGACTCTAATTTGGCAGTTGCAACTGCCAAATTAGAACCATCAGATAATGAAGGCGATACAATTCGGCAATTGCATTTGACGAATTACGAAAACTTCCCTGTCACAGCTTTCTTTGGCATTGGTTTCACCCATCACACCGTTATACTCGCAGGTGTAAAATCGTTTCAAGAACGATTATTCTATATCCAATTGTGCCATGATCTAAGACTCACTGTAGATGGTCTCCAACAGAGAATCGCCGAGGACACTTACCATAACCAGGGCAAAATGCCTAACAATTTCGTCAACACAATCCCAAACCACAAACAGGCCTTCCGTGCCATTCAGATGTTCAAAGATTCCTACTTACTGGATTTTATCAATACAGAGCAATTGGGTCAGAGAGAAGAGGACATTGACGAGCGAGTCCTTGAAAACGAGATCGTCCATAACATGCGGAACTTCATCATGACTTTCGGCAAGGGCTTCGCATACATCGGATGTCAAGTTCATTACGAAAAGTTGGGACACGACCATTGGGTGGACCTGCTATTCTTCAACAGGATTCTTCGTTCGCTGGTTGTGGTGGAACTGAAAAAAGGTACCTTCAAGCCTGCTTATCTAGGACAACTATCTCATTACCTTCATGTTTTGGATGACGACGAAAAGCTTAAGGGAGAAAACCCTCCTGTTGGCATTATCCTTTGCAAAGATGCCGACAAAACATTTGTTGAGTATGTTCTTCAGGATTACCAGCGTCCTATGGGTGTCGCCACATACCAAGCAGGACAGAAGAAACTGATGGAACTGCTCCCCGATGAAGATGAAATGAAAAAATTAATGTCTATATAAGGATGAAATCCTCTACCAACCCGACAACAGCATCCGGCTGGAGGTGCGGATGGAGGAGGACACGGTGTGGCTCACGCAGGCGCAGATGGCAGTGCTGTTAACTTTTGCCTATCCCCCTGTTAAATCTTAACATATAAAATTGTACTTTTGCCGTGTCAAATATAAGAACATCGCTTATGAAAAAAGGATTACTACTTTTCTGCTTGGCACTCTCCTTTGTGATGCTTCAAGCGCAAACCGTCTTCTTCTCCGACAATTTCGACAGCTACACCGCCGGTCAGCAACTGTGTACGCAGAACAGCACCGACTAGAACACGTGGAACAACGCGCCCGGAACCGACGAAGATGCCTACATTTCCACCGAGCAAGCCTTCAGCGGAAGCAATTCCCTCAAAATCGAAGGGGACAACGACATCATTTTCCCGTTCGATAACCTGAACTCCGGTGTTTTCGAAATTAACTTCAAATACTACGTTCCTTCAGATGGTAACGGTGCATATTTCAACATACAGCATTATGCCCAACCTGGTCAAGAGTGGGCTTTCGAATGCGCATTCTACATTAACGGGATGGGGTTTTTGTACAAGAACGACAACCGCCTCACATTTTCTTTTCCTAACGACACCTGGTTCCCCATCATGTTTCGCGTTGACCTCGACAACGACTCAGCAGCCCTCTTCATCAACGAAGAGATCCTCGAATCATGGCCGTTCTCCTACAGTATTAATGGAGAAATCGGTGTCTGCCAACTTGGATCGCTCAACTTCTTTGCCGGTTCGGCGATGCCCAACACTCATGGCACCTACTATGTGGACGATCTTGTCATCTCCCAATTCCCGACGACCGGTATCAGCGAGCACAACAGTAGCAGCAGTATCCGCATCTACCCGAACCCCGCCAGCGACTTGCTGAACATCACATCCGAAAAAGAGATTCTGAATGCCGAAATCATGAATCTTGACGGTCAATTGGTCAAGACCATCTCCGGTCATTTCAATAACGTCGGCATCAGCGACTTGAGCGACGGGTTCTACTTCGTGAAGGTTTACACGGAAAACGGCACGGAAACACTCAAGTTCATCAAGAAGTAGGTTTTCCGATTGCACAAAATCCGATCTAAGAACAAAAAAAAGGATTGTCATAGCATTGGCAATCCTTTTTTTATGCATAGCGTTGGCTATTTCATTCACATTTCTTGTCAAAATTTCAGCTTCCACCGCCTGTGACTCCAGATCCAACACTCCGGCTTCCGGCGGATGGTTTGTTCCAACAATTCGATGTATTTCTGGGTGATGGCGTACGGCTCCTCGTCGTTGGGATGCTCCGTAATCACCTGTACCTCAATACGGTACTTGCCTATCCGTTCTTTGATGACCTGATAGTATAGCACCGGAATGTCGTACTTGCGGGCGAAATATTCGGGACCATAGATTACGCCGGTAGTCTGGTTGAGGAACTGCGTGACGTAACACTTGTTCTTGTTGCTGGGCGACTGGTCGGCGAGCATCATGTAGGCCGCGGGGATATGGTTTTCTTCGTAATGCGCGAACACGTCGCGGGCAGTGTCGGCGAAGCAGACCTCCGTGCCCCTGCGGGTGCGCGCGCGGTTCACCCACTTCTCGAACACCTTGTCGCTGTTGGCCTTCCCCACCCCGATGCCGTGATGCAGAAACATCTCATCTAACGCCACAATCATCCACTCCCAGTTGTTGTAGTGGCTCGACATCAGGATCACACTCCTACCCTCCCTGTAAAACCGGTTCACCAGCTCCGTGTCCACGCAACGGTAGCGGTAACGCAACGCCCAACGCGGGATTAGCAACATTTTGATCATCTCGATGGCAATCTGCGAAAGATGCCAATAGTAACGGTTCCTTATTCTCCGCCGTTCTTTCATCGTCAGTTCCGGAAACGACCGTAAAATATTTTCATCCACCACTTTACGCCGATACCGAACCACATGGTTCACCACCACATACACCACCGGCAACAGCAGATATAGCACGGCCAATGGCAACGCGGCAAGGGGGTAACAGAGGAAGAAGATGAAGAAGAAGGTCATTGCTAACTGTTAAAGGTTAAGGGTTAAAGGTTAATGGTTAAAGATTAGTGGTTAAAGGTTAGTGGTTAGTGGTTAACGGGTTATTGTTATATAACTATTTCCTTGAACGGCACCGCAGGGGCAAGAGCTTGGTGGAGCACATTGATTGTTATGATTGATTATCAACGTTAAACGGGTGATTTTTCGCGAAATCCAGCAGGTTGTTATAATGCGATGAGGTGATTTCCAGGATTTTCTCGTATTCTCCGGGGTGTTTCGCGCCGACGTGCACGGGGATGATGCCCGCGTTGACGGCGAATTGCATGTCCGAGAGACTGTCACCGACCATCACGGAATCGGCGAAATCGATGTCGGGGAAGTCGGCCTTGGCCTGCAGCGCCATCCCGATCTCGGGTTTCCGGCAACCACAGCCCGATCCAGCCAAATGCGGACAGCAATAGATGGCATCCAAAGGCGTGAGGTTCTCCTCGAAAGTGACCATCATCCGCCGATGGATTTCCTCGATATTCTCCATCTTGCAGATGCGCTTGGCCACGCACTGCTGGTTGGTGACCACGATGATGTGGCGGAACTTCGGCCGCAGCCACTGCATCGCCGTCAGCACCCCCGGAATGAGTTCAAACTCCTCCGGCTTGCGCACGTATCCGCCCACAATCTGCACGTTTATGATGCCGTCCCGGTCTAAAAATAACGTATTCATGCTTGTAATGGTTAATGGTTAAAGGTTAAAGGTTAAAGGTTTAGGGTTTAGGGTTTAGAGTTTATGGGTTAGGGGGTATTCTTAATTCTTAATTCATAATTCTTAATTCACAATTATTCCTCCCCGTTCAGGTTGGTTTTGAAGTTCCGTTCCAATTTGGTGAAGCGGTTCAGGTTGTGGCGGGAAAGGACAAGCAGGAAGATAACAGCCACAGCGATCAACACAATGACCCATTTGGTGAACTTGAAGAATTTGACCAAAATGGAGAACACGAAATAGAAAACGATGACAAATCGGATCAGCGTCCAAACGATGACCGCCAGCATATTGGCTCGGTTCTCTTTCACCAGGTTGCGGTAGAGTTCGTGGACTTTGGGGCTGTTGCGCACGATGCCGAACAGGAACGGCGAAACGGCGACCAAACACCCGACAGCGGCCATCGTGTTGAATCCCCATTGGGGAATCATCTCAACGTAGGGCAGTTTTTTGACAAACGGGATGACGAATTCGAACAAGACGGCCAGTGTGGCGAACGACAACACCGAGAAAACCAGCACATTCGTGATAGTGCTCTTGATGATGCTGCTCCAGTTCTTCTTGCCTTCGTTGCTGGATCCGAACAGCGCGTATGCATCCAGCGCCGCTTTCGTCTTCGGCGACATCCGTTTTTCCAGTCCATTATAGACAGGTGTGGCCAATTTGATCCAGTAAGGCGTTGTGAATGTGGTAATTACCGAAGAGGCAATGATAACCGGGTAAATGTAGGAGGGCATCACGTGCTGAGCCACGGCCACGGACGCGATGATGAAGGCGAACTCGCCGATCTGCGAAAGTGTGAAACCGGACTTTACAGAATCCTCCAGGTTAGAACCAGCTATTACTGCTGACGCGGAACAGACAAACGCCTTGACTACCAGTGTGATAATCACAAGAGCAAGAATCAATTTCCAATATTGAATCAAGACTTGCGGGTCGATCATCATACCCACAGAGACGAAGAATATGGCACAGAAGAGGTTCTTGATACTTTCGGTGAGATGCTCGATGCGATTGCTCTCATCCGTTTCAGCCAAGATAGAGCCGATGACGAACGCGCCCAAAGCGGATGAAAAGCCCACCTGGTTGGCGATAATCACCATGGCAAAGCAGAGACCGATGGAGATGATCAACAGGTTTTCATTGTTGATATACTTTTTGAACTTCCGCAAAAGAGTGGGTATCAGATAGATACCGACCACAAACCAGAGAATGAGGAAGAAGACGAGTTTCACGATGCTCATCAGCATTTCGCGGCCGGCACCGTTGTTCTTACTCGCCGCCACCGTGGAAATCAACACCATCATCACCACGGCCACAATGTCCTGGATGATCAGCACCACTGTGGTGAGACTCGCGAACGGCTTGTCCTTGAGGTTCATGTCATCAAATGCCTTGACGATGATGGCAGTGGAAGACATCGACAACATGCCGCCGAGGAAGATGCTCTCCATCACGTCCCACCCCATCACAAAACCGAGCAAGGAACCTACTCCTATCATGCCGATAATGCCGATAAAAGCGGTCAGGAAGGCCTTGCTGCCCACCGACATCAGCTTTTTGAAGCTGAACTCCAGTCCTACACTGAACATCATGAAGATAATACCGATTTCGGACCAGACCTCCACCTCCGCCACATCAGTGACAGTGGGGAAAATGTGCAAATGAGGCCCCACGAGGAAACCGGCCACGAGATAGCCCAACACAAGGGGCTGTTTCAAAAGCTTGAAAATAACAGTCACGACACCCGCCGAAGTCAATATCAGCGCCAAATCCGCAACCAACCGTAAATTTTCTGACATTTATATTTTTGATTTGTAATTAGTGTAAATAGGCAATAGGCAAAAGGCAAAAGGCAATAGGTATTATATAACAGGATATGATATCAATTTATTCTACATTCTACATTCTTCATTCATAATTTCTAATTTCTAATTGATACGCTTCTCCCATTTCCAAGCGCTCTCCATCATGTCGTGGACATCGTACCGGCAATGCCAGCCGAGGAGCTCGTTGGCGCGAGTGCTGTCCGCGTAAATCGCGGGGATATCGCCGGGACGGCGGTCGCCGAGCACGTAGTTCAGCTTCCTGCCGACCACCTTTTCGGCGGCATCAAGCATCTCCAAGACGGACAGGCCATTGCCGCTGCCCAAGTTGAAGATCTCGCAACGCTCCGTGTTTTTGCCTTCCACCAAATAATCCAAGCCCTTCACGTGCGCGTCAGCGATGTCGCATACATGCAGATAGTCGCGTATGCAGGAGCCGTCGCGGGTGTCGTAATCGGTGCCGAAAACCGTCATCTGCGGCAAGATGCCGCTGGCCACATGCATGATGACCGGAATCAGATTGTTGGGTTTGTCGGGGGAGAGTTCCCCGTTGAGACCGGTCGGATGAGCACCCACAGGGTTGAAATAGCGGAGGATCAAGGCGCTCATCTCCTTGTTGGCCACCAATTCGCTCTGGATCATGCCCTCGCAGATCTGCTTGGTGTGCGCGTACGGGCATGCGGCCTTCCCCATCGGCGTCTGCTCGCTGACCGGCAGCATTTTCAAATCGCCATATACAGCGGCGGAAGAGGAGAACAGCAGGTGTCGGACCCCGAACTTCTCGCAGGCCTCCAGCACATTCATCATTGTGCCCAGGTTGTTGCGGTAATACATCAGCGGCTTCTCCACCGACTCGCCCACGGCCTTGTAGGCGGCGAAATGGATGACACCCGCCACATCGGGATGCTCTTCAAAAACATGGAAGAAGCGCTCCCTGTCACAAATATCGACCTGGTAGTTCTTCACCTTCACTCCGGTGATTTCCTCCACGCGACGCATCGTCTCCGGTGTGCTGCGCACACAGCTGTCAACAGAGATCACATCGTACTTCCCGCTTTCAATCAAGGCGATGATGGTGTGCGAACCGAGGTATCCGCAACCGCCCGTTACCATTATTTTCCGTTTCATTATCAATTATCCATTATCAATTATCCATTATCAATTATCAATTTCCACCACCAATTATCAATCATCAATTATCCATTATCAATTATCAATTATCCATCATCACCGTCAGCACTCCGAAACACTTCCCCCTGCTTGTCATCTGGCAAATCCGGGTGTTGCCGACTACAACGGGCGGATTGATCTCTTCGTGCGTATGACCGCCGATAATCACGTCTATTTCAGGTATTTGTCGAGCCAGTTCATAGTCGTTCTCGGGAATGTTGGTGTTCACCCCAAGATGTGACAGGCAGATGATCAAATCGCACTGCTGGCGTCTTAGTTCCTCCACCACGTTACGGGCACAAATGAACGGGTCGAGGAAGGTGACCTCGCTGGCGATCTGCGGTGCCGTGTAGCCGTCAAGGTTGACCCCGAGTCCGAAAATGCCGATCCGGAGCCCCCCGCGCTCGATGATCACGTAGGGTTTGATGACTTTGGCCAACTTCTTGTTGACAAACTCGTAGTTGGCGCACACGACCGGGAAGTCGGCGGTTTTCAGACGGGCGGCAAGCGCCGCTGAACCATTGTCGAACTCGTGGTTGCCCAGCGTGGCGGCATCATAGCCCATGGCATTCATCAGCCGAACCTCCACATATCCCTTGAACACGTTGAAGTAAGGGGTGCCCTGCGAGAAGTCGCCCGCATCCAACAGCAGCGTGTTGGGATTGTCCGCCCGAATCTCTCGGATGGCCGCCTCCCGACGCAGATAGCCGCCCACGTTGACATCGCCCTTGTAAGAATACGGTTCAACCTGGCTGTGCGTGTCGTTCGTGTGCATGATCACCAACGGCTGCCCCTGCACACAAAGGAAAGAAAACAAAACCAAACAAGTAGTTGATAATATATTCTTCATTCTAGATTTTTCATTCTACATTATTTGTACAAGAACCGACGTATTGACCGTTTCGGGGTCTTCGCGAACTCCTGCTCCACGGTCTCGATGGCGGCGATGTGCTCATATTTGGCCACCATCGTGTTGATGGTCTCCAAGTTCTGCTGCATCTGCTCCTCCACGGAAATCTTGCTCCAGTCGAAAGCCGGGTCGGGATAGACGAGCGCGACGAGCTTGCCCTTGCGGCCCACGACAACGGTTTCGCCCACGCCGGGCAGCGTGCTGAGCTTTGATTCCAACTCTTCGGGGTAGATGTTCTGCCCACCAGAGGTTAAGATCATCGCCTTGCTGCGTCCTTTGATGTAGAGGTTGCCCTGCTTGTCCATGAGTCCGAGGTCGCCGGTGTGCAGCCAGCCATCATTGTCGATGGCGGCCTGGGTGGCCTCTTCGTTCTTGTAGTAGCCCATCATCACGTGTTCGCCGCGGAACAAAATCTCGCCGACCTCGTGCTGCGGGTCGGGTGAGTTGACAACCACTTCGTTGCGGGTCACCACTTTGCCGCAAGAACCCACTGGTTGTTTGTACCAGTGCTCGTAGCATACCAGCGGACCGGCCTCGGTCATGCCATAGCCCACCACCAGCGGGAACTTGATGCGACGCAGCACCTTCTCGACGCTGGAATTCAGCGCGGCACCACCTGTGATCAGCCAAATCAGTTTGCCACCGAAAGCGTTCATCAGCTGGCTGTAAATCTTTTTCTCCACGATTTTGCACAGCACCGGCGTTTTCCACAAAGCCTTGACAGCCGGTTTCCTCAACGCGGGGAATATCTTCGAATGGAAGATCTTTTCAATCACCAAGGGCACCGTCAGGATCATGTACGGTTTTGTCTCGGCGTAGCATTTCAACAGCGTGGCCGGCGTGGGCGTCTTACCGAGGAAATAGACATGGCAGCCGCCCGCCACCTGATAGAGGAACTCGATGGTCATACCGAACATGTGGGCCAGCGGCAACATGCAGACCTCCGTCCAGCCGGCGTGGTTGGGAATCTCCTCCTGACTGTATTGCACGTTGGCGGAGATGTTGCGGTAACTCAGCATCGCCCCGCGCGGCGCACCCGTGGTGCCGGAAGTGTAGTTGATGATCATCAGATCGTCCAGATTGTCGGTCGGCAGGTTGATGTCCTCACGCTGCAACCCCCGCGGATAACGCTCGCGATAGAGACGGCCATATTGCGCGTAGGCATTCTCCTGCTGCTCGGTACGGGCAAACAACAATTGGAAATCATCCGTGTCAAGAATCAGATTGACATTACCAACCTGTTGAACATCAATGTTTTTCCAAACATTCTGGCTGACAAACATGGCCTTGGCGTCGGAGTGGTTGGTGAGCCCAATGATGTCGTTCGGGGCAAAAGCATCCATGATGGAAACAATGACGCCCTGGTTGGCGGCAATGGCCAGCAACGCAACCGCCCAGTTGGCGCAGTTGCGGCTGCAAATCACCACCTTGTCGCCACGCCCCACCCCAGCCTGCTCCAGCAGGATCTGAAGTTTGAACATCCGCGCCGCCATCTCACCATAAGTATAGCTTGTCGTGCCGTTATAATCCGTCAGCGCCGGCGCATTCCAGTTCTCCGGAATCGTCCGGTTATAATACGTGAAAAAATGTCTTGTCGGTTCTCCGTTTCTTTTCATTGTTGACTTTATTTGATTAAATAATCTTTGACTTGTAACCTGCAATTAAATGTCCCACCCCACTAACCATTAACCATTAACCATTAACCACTAACCATTAACCACTAACCATTAACCATTAACCACTAACCATTAACCATTAACCTTTAACCTTTAACCATTAACTCCCTCCAACAACAAATCCCCCAATCCGATGTGGTAACCTTCGGAAACGAAGAGGATGTTGCCGTCTTTGTCGAGGACCAGGCAGACCGGACGCTCGCCAGTGGTGTGCGGCAGGGTGCCGTCGTGAACAGCATTCTTCAGAGCCGCCAAAACGCTCTCGGTCAGGTCACCGACCTTCGCGGAAACCACCTCCACATTGGCGGGCTGGTTCTTTTCTTTCTTCCAGTTGCCGTTGTTGGCCACCAGTAAAACCTTGCCGCCCCAAGCCTCATAATCGGCCTTCTTGGCAGCGATTTCCTTGGCCATATGGTTGGTCGGTTCGGTGCCGGGAGCCACCAAACAGAGGATCATCTTTTCTTTACCTGATTCTTTAAGTATATCCGATAAAGATTTGTTATTCAGTTTGTTAATATTCATATCCAAATGGCCGTAAGTATTATTGCGCGGCACCAATTCGGGAATCGTGATAGTGTATTCATCCTTTTCTTTCAAGGTGAAGAAACGCAACTCGGAAAGGACCTCTCCGTCGCTGTAGCGGTTGCCGGAAGAGAGACAATATTTGCCCGGAGGAAGGTTGAGAACTATGTCGCGGACCTCCACACGCGGGTCTCCTTCGAAGTCGTAGGAGACGTACTCGCCGTTCTCGAAACGCTGCAACGTGTAATGGATGTAGTAGGTGTAACCTTTCGGGTTGTGCAAGGTCAGCGTGGCCAACTTCTCATTCGGAGTGGTCGTCTCTTCCTCGAACGTAACCTCCTGCCAATCATTGTTTTTCCATACGTAAATTATGTTGGAGGCGTTGTCCAAGTAGCACGGGATGTTGAGACTGCGACAGGCGGCCACGAAGAAGATGTCGCGGGAGTGCGCATCGGCGCGGCGGGTCTTGAAGACCCCCATCGGGCTGATCGGACAGTTGTAGTAGTTGCAAAGCGGATCTACGGTGATATAGCGTTTTGTCCAGTCAATCAGCTGATTAACAGAGGGGCTGGAATTACCGGGGAGGCTGTTAACAAGCACCTCACGCAGGTCGTGACGCCAGTCGCGGATCAGTTCATTGGAGATGCGGGCGGGCAGGATACCTTTGATGAAAACCTCCACCGGATAGTTGCCTGCTTTGTAACTTACGAGCTGGCTCTCCAACGTCGCCGCTTTCGTGTCGCGCAAATCTTTGTCCGCCAATGCTTTCACAAACTCTTTCAGATAAAGTCCATCCACCTTTTTGCTGTGGTTTTGCAGGAATTTGATGATTTCCGAGTGGTTGCCCTCGCTGCGGTGAATCACGTCGTAAAACTCATCCGCGGTGAAGTATTCGTTCTTGTATTTTGCCGTTTGCGCCTTGGTGGGGAAAGTCTTGCGGTAGGCTTCGCGCATCTTGTCCTCCTTGGCCATCCGCTTCTCGCAAGCCAGTTGCGCGGTGGCGCTCACATTGTTGTTCAACGGCTTGCCCACCGGCGGAACAATATCGAATCGCTGAATCAGATTGCCTGCGGGCGACATCCATGGGTTCGGGCCTTTGTCGCTCAAAATCAGCACCAAATGGTCCTGCTTGCGCAGGTCGAGCTGAGCGTAGGCATAGTCGTCGCCCTGTTTCGCCCAAACCAACAGGTCTCCGAGACCGGTGTTGAGTTTTGCACGGCCGTTTTCATCGGTTTTCACCTCTGCAAGGGTGTAATATTCTGCATAATTGTAGAGTTTGAAGCACACGGAGGCGTTTTGGGCGGGCAGATGGCGTTTGTCATAGACGGTGACGTAGGCCGTGGCGGTGTCAGCGTAGTTGGAGAGCAGGTTGATGCAGGAGTAGTAAGGCGTGCGCTTGTTAACCTCTTCCGGACCTTCGTAGCGGCCGAAGACGTTGGTGTGCACCATCATCGTACGCGTGGAGACGTTGGCAAACCAGCCCATATTGAGGGCGGGTGCGGGCTCGCAGGCGCCGAGGAAGTACCATTTGCCATCGACCCAGACCTCCACCCAGGCGTGGTTGTCGTCGCAGTGCGCCCAGCGCGGGGTGTAGCACTGGCGGGCGGGAATGCCCACGGCACGGAGGGCCGTCACCGTGAGGGTGCTCTCCTCGCCGCAACGCCCGTGCGAGGTCTTCAGCGTGGCCAACGGCGCCGATGTTCTTGCATCAGCAGGCTGATAATCAACATATTCGTGACACCAATGGTTCACCTCCAACGCCGCATCGTACATACTCATATTCTTGATGCGGTTCTTCAGCTGATGGAAAATATAGGACCGCGCTGTGTCCAGATTCTCATTGTTCACGCGATAGACGACCACGAAATGACGGAAAATGTCGTCAGGTATTGTCTTGCCCCAAGAGAAAGTGCGCCGTGCTTCCATGGCCGTTGCCACTTGCTGCTCGAAAAAGCCGAAATCGTAGTCGGCGAGGTCGCTCTGCGGCATATAGGCGTATAGGAACATGAGATAGCGGTACATATTGCGACTCTGTTCCGCAGATTTCAGATTATACATGCCGACCTGGTCACGCACCTCCTGCGAGATGTCAGTTCGGTTAATGTAATCCTGTTGAACCGCCGCCCAATAGTCGTTCTGCGCAAAAGTCATCACAGGTAAAACAGTTAAAATCAAGAAATTAAGAGCTAACAAACGGAATATTTTACGATTCATATCCAAATATATTTATTACAAAAAATACAAGTGCAAAGATACACTTTTTGCCGTTCTCTCTAACCTGAAACCTTGAAACTTGTCTTCAACAACCAATAACCAATAACGTATAACCAATAACCATTAAAATTGTATCTTTGCCGCCCGAATTCAACCCCTTAGAAATGCTCTTCAACTCGATTGAATTTCTGATTTTTTTCCCGATCGTCACGCTGCTCTTCTATCTGATGCCGCAGAAATGGCGCTGGCTACTCCTATTGGCCGCCAGCTGCTTCTTTTACATGTGGTTCATTCCGAAATACATCCTCATCTTACTGATTACCATACTTATAGACTACTCCGCCGGCATCCTGATTGAGAAATGGAAGGATGACATTCCCCGCAAAAAGACTTGTCTGGTGATTAGCATCGTATCCACATGCTTAGTGCTCTTCATCTTCAAATACTTGAATTTCTGCAGTGCGAATCTCGTGGCTCTCGCGCAACATTTCGGATGGTCACACCCGCAGAAAATTCTGGACATCGCCCTGCCCATCGGCCTTTCTTTCCACACTTTTCAGAGTTTGAGCTACGTCATCGAGGTCTATCGCGGCAACCAGAAGGCGGAGCGGCATTTCGGCTACTACGCCCTCTACGTGATGTTCTACCCGCAACTGGTCACAGGCCCCATCGAGCGGCCGCAAAACCTGCTCCGGCAGCTGCACGAACAGAAGGAACTGAATTACGATAATATCGCCAACGGACTGAGACTCATCCTGTTCGGACTGTTCCTCAAGATGGTGGTAGCCGACAACCTCGGGGCCTACGTGGACAAAATCTACGAAAGTCCATTCGATTACAGCAGCAGCGACATCCTTTTGGGTATGCTGTTCTACTCGTTCCAGATTTACGGTGACTTCTTCGGATACTCGACCATCGCGCTCGGATGCGCCTTGACGATGGGATTCTCGCTGATGGACAACTTCAAAACGCCGTATCTGTCCGGAAGCATACAGGAATTCTGGCGCCGGTGGCACATCTCGCTGTCCACCTGGTTCCGCGACTATCTCTACATTCCCCTCGGCGGCAACCGCGTCGCTGTCCCGCGTTGGGCACTCAACACGCTGATAGTTTTCACGGTATGCGGTATCTGGCACGGCGCGAACTGGACTTTTATGATATGGGGATTCGCATACGGAGTATTGCTGATAATGGAACGCGGTCTCCGCAACATCCATCTTTTCGACAAAATCGAGGGCAAAACCGGCCGGACAATCATCAACATCTGCAATGTTGCCAAAACTTTTGTAATCGTTACACTTTTGTGGAGTGTATTCCGGGCGACCTCTTTCGGGAACCTGCACGACCTCTTTACCGCGCTGTTCCACAACGGCACCATGGACAATCAGTTGCAAGTCTCGCCAATAGCATGGATTGCGCTGATACTCTTCATAATAGCGGACATTCTCATCCGCAAAAGCCGCTTCGACGTATGGTGCGGGAACCAGAAAACCATTGTTCGCTGGGGCATTTACACTTTCCTGCTCTTCGCCATCATCGCCCTGTCCTCCGTGGAACAAATCCCATTCATTTATTTCCAATTCTAAATGGCTGAAACAACGAAACATATAATCAACAAACTCTTGGTCAAGCTACTGGTGCTAATAGCGGTCCTCGCAGTGCTGGATATCATCTATTTTTTCACACTGTATAAGAAAGATATGGATGAGAACACCACACTGATGGAGATTTCCCAGCAAGCAAAGAAAGGGATGGACATCGTATATCTTGGAGAATCCTCCAACCACTCGTACAGTGAGGATGACACCGACAAACGGTTTATCAACCAAATGATTGAGGATCTGATGCCAGGACATCATGTCGGAAAACTGTCAAAAGGGGCTTGTCACGCAGGCGTTTACTACGACATTTTGCGCAACATACCCAGAGGCAACGATGTGAAAACGGCCATCGTGACCGTAAACATGCGGTCTTTCACCTCGGAATGGATATATTCGGATCTGGAACCCGCACTTCGCAAGGAGCGGATCATGATGAAAAAGGCCCCTGCGCTGTATAAACGGATGTTGCTGGCTTTCAAGGCATATCCCAACTGGACAGAAAAGGAACGCTCCACTCTCATCAGGAGAGGCTTTATGAGGCAAACATTCGTCCTCCCCCACCCGTTCACATATCGGAACGCAAATGAATGGGACCAGGGGGTTGGTTACAATTGTACCCTCTACAATGGGGTAAAACCCTCCATGGATTCCATAGCGCTGGCTTGTCACCACATCAAACACTTTGCCTGCACGTTAGACGACAAGAATCCCAGAATCAAGGATTTTGACAAAATCGTGAAATTATGCAAGAAACGCGGGTGGCAGCCCGTATTCAATATCCTGGCGGAAAATGTAGATCAAATTGACAGTTTGTGCGGCCCAGATTTGCTCTATCTTCTGGAACAGAATGTGAAATATGTCACTGACCGCTACGAATCGCAAGGGGTGATTGTGGTGAACAATCTCAGAGCCGTTCGTGACGCCGACTTCTTCGACCGCGATTTCCCAACGGAACACTACACGCAGACCGGTCGGCTGACCATAGCAAAAAACGTGTCGGAAACTCTCAAGAAACGGTTACCCTAATACCGCCAACAGCTTTTTCACCTGTTCCGCATCCGTTTCCCAGGCACCATCAGGACGGGTGATTTTACAGGAACCGTGAATCTCCGGCGCACCGGTCTTCTGCCGCAATGCCGCCGCATTTTCGGGTGTAACACCGCTTCCCGCGAGTATCGTGATTCGTCCATCAGCCTTTTTAACGAGTTGTTGTAGCATCTCCGCACCCTCCATAGCGGTGGGCTTGCAGCCGGAGGTCAGGATTCGGGCGCACCCGCACTCTATGATTTGCTCAAGGGCATTCAGCGGATCTGCGCATTCGTCGAAGGCGCGGTGGAAAGTGACGGGCAGCGGGGCGGCTAATTTCACGAACCGACGGGTCAGCTCCGTGTCGATGCTGCCGTCGGGATGCAGGAACCCGACCACAATGCCGGCCACGCCAGCTTTCTTGCAGAATTCCACATCCTCTTCCATCGTTTTGATTTCCAATTCGTTGTAGCAGAAGTCGCCGCCACGAGGACGTACTAGGACGAACACTTTGAGTCCCAGCTCTTTCACGGCATATTCAATGGTGGCTGGGGACGGCGTCGTCCCCCCCTCGATTAATCCTTGGCACAACTCGACACGCACCGCACCGCCAGCCTTTGCATTCGCGGCCGACTGGATTGAACCGCAGCAAATCTCAATTTCCATTAGTAGTTCTCGGTTAATTCCCCGCGAAGGGACATTTTTAACAATTTCCGTATGGTATTCAAAGGATAACCCTCGCCGAAGAGGTACATCAGCTTGGTAAGGGCCGCCTCGGTGGTCATGTCACTTCCAGAAGTAACACCGATGTCTGCAAGGTGCTTGCCCGTGGCGTAACGCTGCATTTCCACGCCGCCACCGCCCTTGCATTGGGATATATTGACGAGGATGATGTCTCGGTCGATGGCGTCTTTGAGAATCTTGAGGAAATCCGGAGATGTCGGGGCATTGCCCACGCCGAAGGTCTCCAGCACAACAGCGTGCAAACCTTCCGTGTTCAGCATGGCCTCCATAGTAGCGAGGTTAATGCCAGGGAAGAGTTTGATGAGCCCCACATTGTTATCCATCTTGTGGTGAGCGATGAAGGTGCCGGGAACGCTCTTAGGAAGCAAACAGTGCTCGTTATAGGATATCTCGGTGCCCACATTTGCCAGATGCGGATAATTGGGCGAGTGAAAGGCATTGAAACTGGCGGCATCGTCCTTGTAGATACGGTTGCCGCGGAAAAGTGCCGTCTGAAAGAAGAGACACACCTCGTTCAGCATAGGCCTCCCGTCTTTTTGGTCAGCGGCAAAGCCAATGGCGTTGAGGATGTTGCGACGACCGTCTGTGCGCAGCACACCCAAAGGCAGCTGCGAACCGGTGATAATGACGGGCTTGTCAAGATTCTCTAACAGGAAACTGAGCGCCGAGGAGGTGTAGGCCATCGTGTCGGTGCCGTGCAGCACCACAAAACCGTCATAATTCTGATATTCGGTCTCGATCATGTCCACCAGCCGGAGCCAGAACTGCGGATTGGTGTCCGATGAGTCGATGAGGGGCAGCAAACTCTTGAAGGTGATGTCGCACTCCAGGAGGTCCAGCATAGGCAGCTGCTGCCGGATATTCTTGAATTCAAAAGGCTTCAGAGCCTTGTCTTCCGGGTCCATCATCATACCGATGGTACCGCCGGTGTATATGACTAATACTTTTTGCATTTTTTCCTTTTTTTGACTTTATTTGGCCCCACACTACGCTTCGCTTGTATGGGGTTATTAGCGCTTCGCGCGTCTTACATCTAATACTATCCCGCCCTTCGGGCACACCTTCTAAAACAGAAGGGGATTGGGCTTCTCAAGGAAGATGTTTTGATTCCCCCTGCCCTGCGGGCATCCCCCTAAAGGGGGGAACAGTCCTTCGACCGTATTATTCTACATTCAGCATTCAGCATTCTACATCACTTAAGGATGTTCCCCAAAATATCCCGTGAAATCTCCCGCGTAATCGTTCTTGTGGCGGCGGAGGTGGTGTTCTTGATGACCTTTTCCTTGGTGGATGTCTTCGAATTGGACTTCTTGCCGGTCACCTTGTTGCTGATGGCCGTGCCAGCAGCCGTGGCCAAAGTGCCTGTGACGGCGGTGATGATGGCCTTGATAACTTTGCCAATCACCCCCTGCTTCTTGGAGGTTTTCTTTTCCACTTTCTCCTCTTGTTTGGCCTCCTCGATCGCCCGTTTTTCCTCTTCCTGGACAGCCAAGGCTTCCTCGGCTTCCTTGATCAGCATTTCGAAAGCACTCTCGTTATCCACAGGAGTGTCATACTTGCCATAAACACGGCTTTGCTTGATGATGTCGATGCGCTGTCCCTCAGTGATGGCACCGATCTGCGACAGCGGGAAAAGCACCTTGGCGCGCTGAACGATACCAGGGGCACCTTTCTCGTCAAGGAAACTGACCAACGCCTCACCGGTTTCCAAGTTCATAATGGCTTCGTCTGTCTTGAACGCCGGATTCGTGCGGAACGTGTCGGCGGCGGCACGCACAGCCTTCTGATCCTTAGGCGTGTAGGCGCGTAACGCATGTTGGATGCGGTTGCCCAACTGACCCAAAATATTGTCAGGAATGTCCGTAGGATATTGCGTGATGAAATAGATGCCCACGCCCTTGCTTCGGATCAGACGGATCACCTGCTCTATCTTGTCAACCAACGCTTTGGATGTGTCCTCGAAGAGCGTATGAGCCTCGTCGAAGAAGAACACGAGCTTCGGTTTGTCAAGGTCGCCCACTTCGGGAAGCGTGGAATACAGTTCGGAAAGAAGCCACAGCAGGAAGGTGCTGTAAAGTTTTGGCTGCATCATCAGCTTGTCAGCAGCCAGGACACTCATCACGCCCTTGCCATTCTCCGTCTGGATGAGATCGTAGATGTCGAAGCTCGGCTCGCCGAGGAACTTGTCCGCACCTTGCGCCTCTAACTGCAGCAACGCCCGTTGGATGGCGCCGATGGAGGCCGTGGAGACGTTGCCGTACTTCATCGTATATTCTTTGGCGTGCTTGGAGACATACTCCAACATCGCCCGCAGGTCCTTGAGGTCGATGATCATCAGCCCGCGCTCATCGGCGATGCGGAACACGATGTTAAGGACGCCATCCTGGGTGTCGTTGAGGCCGAGCAGACGGGAAAGCAGCTGCGGACCCATTTGGGAAACCGTAGCGCGGATCGGATGCCCCTCTTCGCCGAACACGTCGTAGAAACGCACCGGACAAGCCTGGAACTCAGGGTTCTCGATACCGAATTCGGGCAGACGCTTCTCGATGAAGCCGCTCATCTTGCCCGCCTGGCTGATACCTGACAAGTCGCCTTTCATGTCGGCCATGAAACAGGGCACCCCCACCTGGCTGAAAGTCTCGGCCAAAACTTGCAGGCTGACCGTTTTGCCTGTGCCGGTGGCACCGGCGATCAAACCGTGCCTGTTGGCCATTTTTCCCTGAATGGAGAGCGCGCCTTCCTCGCAGTGCGCCACATAGAGTCCGTGTTCTTGATTGTACATATCTTTTTATAGTTTATGGTTTATGGGGTTGTTATTATTACTTTTTTACATATTGCGTCCGATCGGCAAAAGCGTGCAGAGCACACAACAGGCTCACCTCTTGAATATGGCGACTATTGTTTGCATCACGATCTTGCAGTCCACCCATAGCGACCGTTCGTCAACATATTTCAAATTAAGACTAAGTTTATCGGGCATAATCTCGTGAATGTAAGTCTCCTCGGGATCAGCGGAGGCGGCGAGCAATGCGTTTTCGTTCACATAGCGGATCGAGGCATAGTCGGTGAGCCCCGGACGCACGCTCAGGACGCGCAACTGCTCTGGCGTGTACAGATCGACGTATTTGCGGACCTCGGGGCGCGGCCCCACCACACTCATTTCCCCTCTCAGGATGTTGATGAATTGAGGGAATTCGTCGATCTTATATTTGCGGAGAAACGCGCCGATTCGCGTGATTCGCGCATCGTCTTCCCCAACCGTGATCAAACTGCCCCGGTCCGCGCCCGTGCACATCGTGCGGAATTTAAGCAGTTGGAAATCCGTGTTATTCCGCCCCACCCTGTTTTGTTTGTACAGGACCGGACCTCTTGAGTCCACCGCAATCAACAATGCCAGCAGGAGACCGAACGGGAATCCCACCAGCAGCACGATCAGGGAGATTATGATGTCGAAGAAACGTTTCATCATTCCTAACTATCAATGGTATTTCCAGTAATCGTCCATTTCGTTGCCCCAATAGTCCACAGGAATGGGATCGTACAAATCCTGCTGAGTCTGGATTTTGCGCACGAGTTGCATCCGCCAGTTCGGGTTGTGCGTCTCACCATACATGTTGGAATGCAGCAATTCGTAGTCGTTGCCTGTCAAAACGGGGTCGTAAAACACAAATTTCACGTTCGATTGGTTGTTGAGATAGTAATAATGCCATATTTCATACGGCAAAGTCACCGGATCGGACGGGACCTCATTCACTTCATTGGGTTTGCCATATTGCAGATAGACACGGCCGCGGTCGGTAAGGTAGCCGCGGACCTGCCGGCTGCCGAAAAGCTTCTCCACCTCGTCCACCCGTTTCTTATACTTCAACCACGCTGCCTCCGGATTCGCAGGATTCCGCTTCATCCAGAAACTGTAGAAAAAGCGCTGCAACTGCTCAGTCGGGATGTCTTTCATGCGGGTCTCATAGAACTCCCGCTCTGCAAAACTGCTGATCGGATAGAGGCATTTCACTTCGTCAATGAGTTTTTTGCGGACGGTGTCGAACTCCACAAAAGTACCCCGGATGTCGGTGTGGCTATAGTCATCCAGATTCAGCTGGACAGAAGGGTTGCTTTTCTGGAAGAACACCTTGTCCACCAGCAACAGACTGTCGCGACCATCCAACAGCTCCACCACTACGAAATAGTTGCCGGAGGGCAAGTTGAAGACATTCAACTCGTTGAGGATGAGTACCACATCCTTGGCGGGCTGTTCCACAGAGATGATGTTGTTCGGGTTGGCGACAAGGTGCGACTCCGCATATTCGACATAGCAGTTTGCCTTCAACACACTGTTTCCCAGAATTTTGTTGGAGTTGTATATCTCCACGGCAAAGGGCAGCGTGTATTGCGTTTCGGGCACGAAATTCGAATAGAGGGGTGGCAGATTGTAACCGTACTTAACGAAAACACTCTCCGCGTCAGCGCGCTTAAGCGACTTGTAAAGCGATATCTTGGAAGTCGTTATGCGGTCTTCGGGAAAATCAACCACAATCCTGTCTATGTAGGAAAGACGATTCGTGTCGCCATTCACATCTTTCATGTAAAAATAGAGGTAATAATCCCCTTGGGGTATCGGCACGTTTTGAACATCCGCGAAATCGGGTTTGCCCGCGCGCGTAGAGTCTTCGAAGAGATCACTGCCGAGGATGTAGTGAAGTTGCCTCACAAGGGTGTCGGCCTGCATCATATCCACTTGTATCTCAACACCGGCGGAGAACTTGCCGTGGCCATCGGGCACATATTGGACGGTGTTGCCTCCCACGATGAACGTGTACTCAATGTACGGCTGCATATTCTTTGTGCAGTAGGCCTTGTGACTGATGAAAGCCTTCAGCCCTTGGGCAAAAGCGCCTGCCGTCGCCATCAGCATGATAATCAGTAAGATATATTTTTTCATCGGATAGAAATTTTCCATTTTAATTTTGAACTTGCAAAGATACATTTTTTTGTTGTATGAATACCCTGCTTTTTTTAAAACAAATGTAGAGACGTGCCGCGGCGCGTCTCTACGATTCGGTTTGTCAGTGCAGAAACGTGCAATGGCACGTCTCCACAGTATGGGGTTAACGTAATTTCTTCATCAATTCAACCGTCAAATCGGCGATGGGCAGCCGGTATTGGGCCATCGTGTCACGCTCGCGGACCGTCACGGTGTTGTCCTCCTTGGTCTGGTTGTCGATGGTGACGCAGAATGGCGTACCGATGGCATCCTGGCGACGGTAACGGCGGCCGATAGCGTCCTTGTCCTCGTACTGCACCATGAAGTCTTTCTTCAACATGTCGAAGATCTCCTGGCCGATTTCAGGCAGACCGTCTTTCTTCACCAACGGAAGCACTGCCACCTTGTAGGGGGCAAGCTTGGCGGGCAGACGCAGGACGGTGCGCGTGGAGCCGTCCTCCAACGTCTCTTCCGTGTAGGCGTGGCTGAAGACAGCCAGGAACATACGATCAACGCCGATGGACGTCTCAATGACGTACGGCACGTAGTTTTCGTTAAGTTCAGGATCGAAATAGCGCAGTTTCTTGCCGGAGTATTTCTCATGCTGCGACAAATCGAAGTTCGTGCGCGAATGAATACCCTCCAGCTCCTTGAAGCCGAACGGGAACTTGAACTCAATGTCTGTGGCGGCATTGGCGTAGTGCGCTAATTTCTCGTGGTCGTGGAAACGGTAGTTCTCCGGGGCGATGCCCAGGTCGGTGTGCCACTGCAGACGGGTCTGCTTCCAATAATCGAACCATTTGAGCTCCTCACCGGGTTTCACGAAGAACTGCATCTCCATCTGCTCGAACTCACGCATACGGAAAATGAACTGGCGAGCCACAATCTCATTTCTGAAGGCCTTTCCAATCTGCGCGATGCCGAACGGCAGCTTCATACGACCGGTCTTGTAGATGTTCAGGAAATTCACGAAAATACCCTGAGCGGTCTCGGGACGGAGGTAGATCGTGTCGGCGCCGTCGGCGACAGAGCCCAACTTCGTGGCGAACATCAAGTTGAACTGGCGTACGTCGGTCCAGTTGCGCGTGCCGGAAATCGGACAGGCAATGCCCAACTCCTCGATGAGCGCCTTCAGGCCTACCAGGTCGTTGTTGTTCATCAGCTCGGCGAAACGTGTGCGGATATCATCAACCTGCGCTTGGTATTGCACCACGCGGGTGTTGGTCTGGCGATAAAGCGACTCGTCAAAATTGTTAAAGCGTTTCTTTGCCTTCTCTATCTCCTTATCTATCTTATCCTCAATCTTTTGGATATGATCCTCGATCAGCACGTCGGCACGGTAGCGCTTCTTCGAATCCTTGTTGTCGATCAACGGATCATTGAACGCGTCCACATGCCCGGAAGCCTTCCAGATGGTGGGATGCATGAAGATGGCACTGTCCAGTCCGACAATGTTCTCATGGTACTGCACCATCGATTTCCACCAATACTGCTTGATGTTGTTCTTCAGTTCCACGCCGTTCTGACCGTAGTCATACACCGCGCTCAGTCCGTCGTATATCTCGCTTGACGGGAAAATGAAGCCATACTCTTTCGCATGGGCTATGATTTGTTTGAAAAGATCTTCGTTGTTTGCCATATTAAAGGTTAAAGGTTAAAGGTTAATGGTTAAAGGTTAAAGGTTTAGGGTTAAGGGTTAAAGGTTAAGGTTATAAGTCTAATATATGATTCGCGTCCTATGTCTATTCGAAGATAAACGAAATCTGCATATTCTTGGCCTTGAGGGATGTGACGCTGGTGGCGTACATATTGTCTTCCGGGACAAGCATGTTGAGGAAGCCGAAAGACATCTTGAACTCGGTGGTGAATTTGAAGTAGGTGCAATAGAAATCGAAGCCGACGCCGACCTGGGCCTGGACGTCGTGGGGGTTGAGTTTGAGTACCACGTCACCGTTATCCGGGGCTTTTTTCTTCTTGGCAGAGATCATGTCGAAGGTATATTGCCCTCCGGCAAGCACATAAGCCCTGATGTTGTTCAGCATTCTCGAGGACTTGTACTTGAACATGATAGGCAAATCAAGATAGACGGATTCCAGATCTTTGGCGGTGACAAGTTCATTGCCAGAAGAATAACGGATGGTATAGTTGATGTATCGGTCACCGAAGGAGAGTCCTGGGACAAACCGCAAGTCGAAATATTTGCCCAAGCGCAGATTGGTGACGATGCCGAGACTGAACCCACTCATGGCGTGGGTGTTCACGACCATCAGCGAGTCGTACTCGGAGAGGTCGGGTTTCGAGGATATACGGTAATCGAACAGGTTGTAGCCCAGGCTGAAGCCAAAATGGAATGGCCTTTTGTCGTATTTCAGCAGGTTCGGGACACCGAACTGTGCATGAGCCTGAACGGCAACCATGAGGGTCAAGACGGTGATCGCGATTGTTCTTTTAAGTTTCATAAAATCCGAAATCAAAGCGGCTATAACGAGTTTTCGGGCTGTTTAGTGTTCCGAGGACAATTTTTTTATTTTCCGGGAGAGTTCCGGACCATCTCCGCCTTGAGCTGGGCGCCGTTGATGGGCACCACTCCCACATACTCACAAACAAGTCCGCCAGCCAGGTTGGAGGCGAGGCAGGTCTCCTCCACAGTATGATTCTTCAGCAGGAAGAGCGTGGAGACGGAAATCACCGTGTCGCCGGCGCCGGAGACATCGCTCACGCGGCGTTGGAAAGCGGGTTGGTGGAAGAACTTGTCGTTCTGGCGGTCGTAGAAGGCGATACCTTTCGCCGACATCGTCACCATCACCTTGTCGATGTTCTGTTTGCAGGCGAAATCTTTTGCCAGCTCGTGAATTTCCTCCAAGGAAAGCTCCGCGTTCTCCTCCACATGAAGGCCTTTGGAAAGTTCCTTCATATTGGGTTTGAAGAGGTTGACATTGGCGTAGTTGTTGAAATTCTTCTCCTTGGGGTCCACCGCGACATAGATGTTCTTCTTATGCGCGAAATTGATGATCTCGGAAATCAAATCCTTGGAAAACAGACCTTTGTCATAATCTTCGAAGATGACCGCGTCAATGTCGTTATGGTCGATGATTTGTTCCACCGTGGTCAGGAACTGACGTTTCTCACGCTCCTTGAGCTGCTGCACCCGCTCGTCGTCCACACGCACAATATGGCAGTTGTTGCCGATGATGCGGTATTTGATGGTGGTGCGGCGGCCGTACATCGGCACAATCGCGTCGGAAGTCAAATCGCAGTCCTCCATCAAGTTGTAGAAGACCTTGGCTTTGGAATCGCCACCGATGACGGAGCAAAGGATCGGGTCCGCTCCAAGGGACTTGAGGTTGAGTGCGACATTGGCGGCACCGCCGAGACGGTAGCTGCGGTTTTGCACATTCACGATGGGAACCGGCGCTTCCGGACTGATACGAGTGACCTTGCCTGTGAGGTAACAGTCAATCATTACATCACCGATAACCAGTATTTTAGCATTCTTGAATTCTTCAAAAATCTGATCTACGTATTCCTTTTTCATGTCCAAAAAATTAGTCGGCAAAGATACAAAATTATCGGTTTAATTGTGAAGGTACGATTGAATATGATTAACCACCTCCACAAGAAGCGTTATTTAATACTTTCTTCAGAATGGCAAAAACTAAAAAAAGTGTATTTTTGCGGTTCAAAACTAAGTAACAATGTTAGAAGATTTAACCTTGTTCCCATTGGAACAAACCCAAGACAATGAGGTTCGTTCTACAATATCTGGATATCAAATATATTCACCAGAACAGAATCGAAGAACTATGCACAATGAATTACCTGAATTTTATCCAGACTTGCCAAACCAAAAGTATGACATAATATATGCTGACCCCCCTTGGGATTACGGTGGGAAAATGCAATTTGACAAAAGTTCAATCAAAACAGAAAACAAAGATTGGAAACGAGGTATTTTCATTAGTGCTGCCAATTTTAAATACCCTACAGTAAAGACTAAAGAGTTAATGAAAATACCATTGGGTAAAATCTGCTCAGATAACTGTCTACTGTTTATGTGGGTTACAAATCCTCATTTAGCGCAAGGTATACAATTAGGGGAAGCGTGGGGATTTGAATATCGTACAGTCGCTTTTGTATGGGACAAGATGAATCACAATCCAGGCCAATACACATTATCAAACTGTGAATTGTGCCTATTGTTCAAAAAAGGTAAAATACCAACTCCACGTGGCGCAAGGAACATCCAACAGCTGGTGCGAGTACCAAGAGGTGAGCATAGTGTAAAGCCTGATATCGTTAGAGATAACATTGTAAAGATGTTTCCTACTCAAAAAAGGATCGAGTTGTTTGCACGACAAAAGCCTAAAGATTGGGATGTTTGGGGATTGGATGTCAGAGAAGTAAAAACGGAAGAATAACACTCCGCCCTATTACTCTTCGAGTAACGGAAGTATTCTATTTTCGAAATGCTCAATTAATTCTTTGGCATCAGAAGTATCTCGCCAAAAAAACACATTAGTATCATTGCCGTCAAACCAATATCTAATTTCACGCACCCTACAAGGATCTCGTGTTATATCTCCTTGAAATACAATCCAAAAAGGCAAATTTGGCTCACGCATGCCACTTTCTTTTCTTAAGGTTTTCAATAAACCAGGTGTAAAATATTTGCACAATCGTTCGTGGGCATTTCCACGACCTGCAGAACGTGGTTTGCCTTCAACCCATCCATCTTGTCTTTTTATTTCAACAAAAATCCTTTTATTTGTTTTTGTATTCACGATAACACTGTCTGGTTGAATACCATGCTTTTTGATTATTTCCTTTGGGGTATATATCTCTGCCAATTCCTTTTTTGATAAATGAACATTTACGTAAAGTTCTTTGAAACATGTGGGTTGGCTGAAAACTCTATACTCGGTGTCTTTAAACACTTTATCAAAAACTTCTATAAAGGAGTGTTCCGCAGTTGTGGCATGTAATCCGCCATAATCTTGCCATTTTTTTCTTAGTCGATTTGCATTGCTTCCCATAATTCACTGATATTAATGTTTAATCCTTTTATAATTTTTTCAACAGTGTTTAGCGTAGGTGACTTCTCACCTCGTTCTATGAAACCGATATATGTACGATGAAGACCGCACATCTCGGCAAGAACTTCCTGTGATAAACCTTGTTTCTTTCGCAGTTCAGCCACCTTGATTCCAAATGTCTTTGTAATACTATTTTTCATGCCGCAAAAATATGAAAGCAAACAACTCAAATCCACATACTAAAGATAGCATTTTGATATATTTCTTTCATAAGACAGGATAAAAACAACAAACAACGCCTTAGAATTTACACTTTATGCATTAATCATTAAGAAATATGCAAAAAAAAGGAAACGAATAACGGAGAAAATTTTTGCAAAGTTTTCTCCATTATTTTTGTATATTTGCAGCCGAAAATATTATCGCAATGAAACGTAAAGTTCTGAAAATGAGAATTGAGAAGATGGCTACAGAGAGCGTCTTTTTTGTATCGGATTTTCTTGATATTACTACTGACAAGGAGGTGAGCAAAATGTTATCTGAACTGGAAATGCAGGATGTGATAAAGCGACTCTCAAAGGGTATCTACTGTAAACCAAAGATAACACCTTTCGGTCCTCTGTACCCTTCAGTTTCCAAGATCGTAGATGCGGTAGCACAACGCGATCATGCGCAGGTGCTGCCTTCTGGTGCTACGGCTGCAAACATGCTGGGCATATCGGTGCAAGTAACTATGAAACACACGTTTATCACATCTGGTTCATCAAGAGTATTGACAATTGATGGAATTGAAGTGACACTTAAACGCGCAGTTCCTCGGAATTTTGCCTACAAGACCCGTCTGGCCGCGTTGATTGTTCAAGCATTGAAGGCCACTGGCGAGGAGAACATAGGCGACGAAGAAGTATCTGCTCTGAAGAGGGCTATAGGCCTGAATGAGGAAAAAGAGATGTTCCGCTCCGATGTGCAACGGATGCCGATCTGGATGAAAAAAATCATTATACCATTATTATAATTATGTCTAAATGGGTTGACTTAAATGTGGATGATCGCAGGGTAATTCTGCAATCAGTGGCAAAACAGGGTAGATTACAGCAAGTCTCAGCTATCGAAAAGGATTGGTGGGTGACGGCTGTGTTGAAAGCTCTGTTCAAAACTTCGTGTAAGCATGCGCTGAGTTTCAAGGGAGGCACGAGCCTCTCAAAAGGCTGGGGCATGATTGAACGCTTGAGTGAGGATATCGACGTGGCATTGCATCACTCTTTCTTTGGGATGAAAAGGACGAACAAATTTCAGCGAGACAACTTATGCCGCAAAGCTCGTGCGTTTATAGTTGGGCAACTACGCGACGAACTGGATGAGCAACTTAGAACTATGGGTATAACTGGCTATTGGGTTGAAGCTGTGACTGAATTGATGACAAAGGATGGGCCATCGCACATAAACAGCAATACAGATCCAACAGTGTTGATAGTAAATTACGAGAGTGTGGTAGAAGAAGCTACCATGTACATCCCTTCACGTGTCAAGGTGGAGATTGGTTGTCTATCAATGGATGAACCCACTCAGGAGCTGGAACTAAACACCCTGATTTCTAAATATTATCCGAATGAGGATAATGAGATGGGGTGTAGAATCAGAACAGTAGTGCCAACACGTACATTCTTGGAAAAAGTATTTCTGTTGAGCGAGGAGTTCCAAAGGTCAAAACCAAGATACAAAAGGATGAGCCGACATTTGTATGATTTAGAGCGGCTAATGGACACGGAATTTGCACAGGAAGCACTGGAGGACAAGATATTGTACGAGAGGATAGTGGAACATCGGCGAACATATTATGACTTGAAGTATGTGAATTATGACCTGCACACACCGCAAAGGATCGTGTTTTTACCGCCAGAGGAAGAATGGGAGAATTGGCGAGAAGACTACGCTGACATGCAACTTCACTTTATTTTCGGAAAGGCCATGACGTTTGATGAATTGATGAAAAGGATGCTTGAACTACAAATCAGGTTTCGTAAGGCATGGGAATAGTCGCTTAAAAGCCACGATAACAACAGCTACTTAGTATATTAGAATTTTATGTACCTTTGCCGCATCTATTTAGAAATTCAAAATGATGAAAAAAACATATTCTCTACTGACTATGCTTGTCGTAACGTTAATGACGATAAGCACCAGTATTTCCGCCCAGAAAACGCAGGTCTATTACTATAAAATAGACGACAACATCTCCAAGCCGGCGCTGCGGCTGACCGAGAAGGCCGTGAAGGAGGCGGAAGCCGGAAAATACGACTACCTGTTCCTGGAGCTGAACACCTTCGGCGGGGAACTCGACGCCGCCGACAAAATCCGGACGTTGCTGCTCAACACCTCCGTGCCGACCCTCGTTTTCATCAACAACAACGCGGCTTCGGCGGGCGCGCTGATCTCCATCGCCTGCGACAGCATCTACATGATGCCCGGCGCCTCCATCGGGGCGGCCTCCGTGGTCAACCAGACTGGGGAGATTATGCCCGACAAGTACCAGTCGTACATGCGCTCGCTCATGCGCACCACCGCCGAGCACAACGGCCGCAACCCCAACATCGCGCAGGCCATGGTGGATCCTGATGTGACCATCCCCGGTGTCAGCGACTCCGGCAAAGTGCTGACTTTCACCTCCGAAGAGGCTGCGGAAAACGGTTTCTGCGAGGGAGTGGTGGGCAGCCGCGATGAGGCTCTGACGCAGGCCGGCATCGAAAATCCGGAAATCACCGAGCAGGTGCTCTCCCCCATCGAGAAAATCATCAACTTCCTGGTGAACCCCGTCGTCAGCGGTATCCTCATCATGTGCATCGTCGGCGGCCTCTGGTTCGAGCTGCAGGCACCGGGCATCGGACTGCCTTCCATCATCGCCATCACCGCCGCGCTGCTCTTCTTCGCGCCGCACTACCTCGAAGGCCTCGCCGCACATTGGGAGATCCTGATCTTCCTGGCCGGTCTTGTCTTGCTGATGCTGGAATTCTTTGTCGTTCCGGGCTTCGGCGTCACGGGCATCGCCGGCATCGTGCTCATCGTCGCCTCGCTCATCCTCACCTTGATATTCAACGTCGGCTTCAAATTCTCCTTCGACCCCGAATTCAACGTTTCCGCGCATATCAGCAAGATGACCATCCTCGTTCTCGTGAGTTCCCTGGCGGGATTTTTCCTGTCTCTGTGGCTCGGCAAGAAGCTGATTTTGGCGGAGACACGCTTCGGTTCCCTGGCCCTGCGCACCGGATTGGACAGCGATAAGGGGTTCACCTCACAAGACATGCGCAACGAACAATACATTGGTAAAGAAGGTGTTGCACAGACCATCCTCCGTCCTTCCGGCAAAATCAACATCGATGGCGAAGTACTGGATGCCACCATCGAGCACGGTTTCGCCAACCCCGGCGACAAAATAAAAGTCACCAAATTCGAGAATGCCCAACTCTTTGTGAGGAAAATGTAAAGTTTTTCTCGTATTAAAAAAAAATGTATTTTTACAGCGTGTTTTTTGAAAAAAATGTCGCAAGAAATGAAAAAGACATTAGCCATATTCCTGTTTCTTTCCGTGTTGGCTTTGCCCTCGGCCTTCTGCCAGGATGAAAAGCCGTCGTTGGGCAACAGGCACATCGTGAGAATCGGCTGGGGAGACATGATTTACGAGTCGGCAGTCTTTCGTCCAAACCTGAGTGGCATGTGGGCCAACCCCGACGTCCTGCCGGCCGACTACAGGCACGACGAGACCTTCGACTTCGGTTATACCGGGCATCTCTTCGCCGAATACCAGTACAGGCTGACCACGGTGACAAGCATAGGGCTTCAAGCCGACCTGGAGGGCATCTTCTGGAAGAAGGCCACCTTCGACAGGTACCACAACCAGGTTTCCCCAACGGCAAAAATCAGGAATTGGGACCTTGACCTGTTGCTGACGGCACGCTTCACCTACTTTGAGCGTGAGTGGGTGAGAATCTATTCGGGTTTCGGCGTCGGCGTGCTCCTTGCTTTCGACAACTCCGGCGGCTTCGGTGCGGCTCCGGCTTTCAACCTGAACTGGATTGGCATGGAGGTGGGCAAAGGCCCGTGGGGCGGCACTCTCGAGGTGGGATCCCTCAATGCCATAGCCAACAAACTCACCATCTACCAAGCTTTTTCACGTATTCTTTCGTTCAGTGTCTATTATAAATGGTAAAGAGTATGAATAAGTGGATCTTCACCTGTCTCGCAGCTATTTTTCTGACAGCCTGCCAGAAACCGAAAATCGAAATCGTGGATTTCGACACTTTCCATGTGACGAACGTCAAATACAGCGACGTGATTGTGAACGGAGCGCTGAACCCTGAAATCCGCACCATGGAGTTGGGTGACGAAGACGCGAAAGTGGCCAGTGTCTCCTTGACAGACTTGGTGGTGAATCTGACAGAAACGGTTAAAAGCAACAAAGTGATACAGATTGCGGGCACCTATACCGGCCACGACTTGGACGGAACCCCCATCACGTTGTCGGGCAAGGTGTTGCTTCCTGCCAAAGGCAAAATAAAGAACATGATACTCGTGAGCCACTGGACCATCGGCGCCAACCGCGAGTGCCCGTCGGAGAGTTTCCAGTTGGAAGGCATCCTGGCGGCGAAAGGATATGCCGTGGTGATGGCGGACTACATTGGATACGGCGTCACATCGAATCGCATACACCCCTATATGCACATCGAGAGCACCGCCCGCAGCGTGGTGGATATGGCCCTGGCCGTGAAACCCTACCTGAACGCCATCGACCGGAAGCCCGAGAGCGACGAGGTGATCTTAGTCGGCTACTCCCAGGGGGGATCCACCACTTTGGGGGTGATGAAAATCCTGCAGGACGAGTTCTCTAAGGAGTTGCCCATTAAAGCAGCGTTCGCTGGCGGCGGCCCTTACGACTTGGCAGCCACGTTTGACATAACCATGCTGGAAGACAAGACCGGAATCCCCTGCGCGATACCCATGATTGTGCAAGGAGTCAATGAAGGCGACAATCTGGGGTTGAATCTCAGTGACTTTTTCAAGCCGATTCTGATGGAGCACATTGACGATTGGATAAACTCCAAGTTATACTCTGTAGGTGAAATCAACGCCATGCTGAATGCCTCGGCTGTCAGCGACCTGATGACCGAAGAGGGACGCGACAAGAGCAGTCCGCAGACAGCAAAGCTATACCGGACATTGATGTGGAATTCCATTTTATTGTTCACCCCCCGCGCCCCCGTCTATATCTTCCACAGCATGGACGACAACACGGTGCCTTTTGTCAACGCGCTCAAAGCCGAGGAATATTTCAAAGGGAACGATATCACATACGACTTCGACCACTACGGCAACCACCAATCCGGGGCGGTAAAATTCATCCTCATAGTATCCCAAGCCCTATAAACTGAACATTATGAAACGAACATTCACACTCCTTATCCTGAGTTTGTTGCTGCTTGCCGGCTGCCAACAGGAGGACACCCACCCCACTGAGATAAAAGTAAAGTTGGAATCGGCGACCGGATCCCGGGCTCGTTTCACCGTGGTGCCGGCGAACACCAACGCCTACTATTCCTACGTCCTCGTGAGTTCGAAAGAAGAGAACTACAATGCGCCAGAATATGAAGTCTGCTTAGAGGAGATCCATGCCATGGAGGATGCCTTTTCCCAACTTCAGAGCGGCGATTTTCTGGATGCATTCTGTTACCGCGGCAGCAGGCAAATCAACCTGGATGCGATTTACGACGACACCGATTTCAAGTTCATCGTGTTCCAAATCCACCCTGAAACACACGAGATTCTCGGGAACCCAGTCGTCACTGAGTTTCGCACCAAACCGGTTCCTGAACGCGACCTCAATTTCGACATCGATTTCGAAGGAGAAGTTCTGACCATCACCCCGTCCGACAACAACCTCACTTATTTTTGGCAGTTCATAGAAAGCGACCTAATATACGATGACTACGGCACCGCTACATACTACTTGTACTCGTTGGCAGGGATGTATCTGGAATACGGGTTCATGGAGATGTTATACTCGCAGGGACCGGTCGAATGGGACTTCGCCATGGAGAACAACATGAAGGACGGCACGGAATATTCGCTCATCATCAGCGGTTGCGAGGAAGGTGAGTTCACCACCCCGACCACCATCGCGAAATTCCGGTACCACCCGGGCCATATCGAAATTCTGGAGATATTTGAGGAGAACGAGTGGTAATTGCTGTTCACAAAAAAAACGTATCTTTGCAGCTCTTTGGTCGAAATACAAATATTAATCAAACATAAAAGGAAAAAACAATGAATCAAGAACTTTTGAATCTGTATCCCAAAGGATTATGGGACATTTTCGGACACATTTGCGACGCCCCGCACCCTTCCAAGCACGAGACTGCCGTGGTGAAATGGTACAAGGAATGGGCTAAAGAGAACAACATCCCCGTGGTGCAAGACGAGACCGGCAACCTGCTGTTCACCGTCCCCGCCACTCCTGGCTTCGAGAACCGCACGCCCGTCGTGCTGCAGGCCCACTGCGACATGGTGCCGCAAGCCGACAGCGACAAGGCACACGACTTCCTGACCGACCCCATCGAGCCGATCATCGACAATGGCTGGGTGCGCGCCAACAAGACCACTCTGGGTGCTGACGACGGCATCGGCGTGGCCGCCGCTCTGGCCGCCATCACCGACCCGAATTGCCAGCACGGCCCCATCGAGGTGCTCGTCACCATCGATGAGGAGACCGGCATGACCGGCGCCTTCGGTCTGAAGCCCGGCTTCGTGAAAGGCAAGATCCTCATCAACCTTGACTCCGAGACGGAAGGCGAGCTCTACGTGGGCTGCGCCGGCGGTCTGGACGCCAACTTCCACCGCACCTACACCACCGTCGCCACGCCCGCTGGCATGAAGGGTTACAAGCTCTTCGTCACCGGTCTGCACGGCGGTCACTCCGGCATGGACATCAACCTCGGCCGTGCCAACGCCAATAAGATCGCCACGCGCTTCCTGCAGAAGACCGTCCGCGACTTCGGCGGCTGTGTCGCCTGCATCAACGGCGGTGGTCTGCGCAACGCCATCCCGCGCGAGGCCACGGCCATTCTGACCGTTCCTGCCGCGAAAGCCGCTGAGTTCGAGGCCTTTGCCAAGGAATTCGAGGCGGTCGTGAAGAAAGAGTTCGCCCTCACCGAGGAAGGTCTCAGCCTCACCGTGACGGCCGAGGACGCCCCCGCACAAGTCATTGAGCCCAAAGCCCTTTGCCAGTTCCTGAACATGATTTTCGCCATCCCGAACGGCGTGCAGCGCATGAGCGACTCCATGCCCGGCTTGGTGGAAACCTCCAACAACCTGGCCAACTTCATCGCCGAAAACGGTGAGATGAGCGCCAAGTGCCTGTTGCGCAGCAGCGTGAACAGCGCGAAAGAGGCTCTGGGTGAGAAGATGGTCGCCATCGCCGAACTCGCTGAATGCGGCATCGAGCTCACCGGCGCCTATCCCGGTTGGAACCCCAACATGCAGAGCCCGATCATGAACACCTGCATGAAGGTCTATAAGGAGAAATACGGCAACGAACCCAAAGTGATGGCCATCCACGCCGGTCTGGAATGCGGCCTCTTCGGCGTCTGCTATCCCGATTGGGATATGGTCTCCTTCGGCCCGACCATCGAGCACCCGCACTCCCCCGTCGAGCGCGTCAACATCGAAAGCGTCGGCAAATTTTACGACTTCCTCGTGGAGGTGCTGAAGAACGTGAAGTAGTCCGTTTTTCGGAATTATTAACTAAAAACGCAGTTCTGGACTTTCCCGGGACTGCGTTTTTTGCTATTGGCTGTTAGCTGTTGGCTTTTGGCTTTTAAACATAGACAAATGACTTAGACTACTCTCCATTCACTGTTCACTATTGCCTGCCTATTGCTATTGCCTATTGCCTATTGCCTTTTGCCTTTTGCCTTTTGCCTTAAAAACGAAAAAGAAAAAAAAGAACCATGTATCCTCAGAGATACCGAAAAAAAATGTATTTTTGCGCGCTCATTTGAGAAAGGAAAGTTGGCCGAGCGGCTGAAGGCAGCGGTTTCGAAAACCGCCAGGGTGTAAAAGCTCTCACAGGTTCGAATCCTGTACTTTCCGCCACAAAAAAACGCCCGATTCGGGCGTTTTTTTTCATCTTTAAAATTGCTTAGGAATAACCTGACCTCTGTCGTTCCTTTGGGGCCTGTTCCGTCTTAACTGTTCTTCGGCGCCAGCGTCACGAACGGGATCATCATCTCCTCCATGGAGATGCCGCCGTGCTGGAAGGTGTTCTTGTAGAGGTTCACGTACTGGTTGAAATTGTTCTGGTATGCGAAAAAGTCTGATTTGGTGGCAAATATGAACCGTTGCGTCATATTCTCCTTCGGGAGGAACGCGTCGTCAGGGTTCTTGATCTCGAAGACCTCCTTGGCCGGGTAGTCCATGCTGCTGCGCCCCACCTTGTAGCGGAGGTTCGTGTTCAGATCGCGCTCACCCACCATCTTCAAGGCGCGGTCAACTTTTATGGTCCCGTGGTCAGTGGTGATCATGACCGGTATCTTTCTTTCAGACAGCCACTTGATCATATCGAACAGCACGGAGTTGGCGAACCATGAGGCCGTTACGCTGCGGTAGGACTTCTCGTCGTCGGCCAGCTCGCGGACCACATTCACATCCGTACCCGCATGCGAGAGCATATCGACAAAGTTGAAGACAATGACATTCAGCGGATTGTTCAGCATCTGGTGGAAACCGTCGAACACCTTTTTGCCATAATCGGCATTCAGAATCTTGTGGTATGAATATTTGATATTTTTGCCGTATCGTTTCAAATATTCACCTAACAACTGCTCCTCATACTGGTTTTTGCTGCCGGCGTCGTTCTCGTTAAGCCAATAGTTGGGGTATTTCTTGGCAATCACCGAAGGCATCAGACCTGAGAACAGCGCATTGCGGGCATAATGCGTCGCCGTGGGCAAGATGCTGTAGCAGATGCTCTCGTCTTGGATGTAGTAGTAGTCGTGAATCAGCGGATAGATGCTCCGCCACTGGTCGTAACGCAGATTGTCGATCACAAACAAGAAAGTGCTCTTCTGGTCGTTGAGCGCTGGAAACAGCTTCTCCTTCAGCACAGTGTGCGACTGTAGCGGTTTGTCCTCGGTGCGGCCGTTCACCCAGTCGAGGTAGTTGCGCTGCACAAATTTGGAGAACTGGACATTGGCTTCCTCCTTCTGCGCCGTCAACATCTCCGTAATGCTCTCATCCTCAATCTTTTCAATCTGGAGTTCCCAACGAACCAATTCCTTGTACAGTTCATCCCACTCTTGCACACTCAAACGGTCGGAGATGCGCATGGAAAGCTCGCGGAAAGACTGCTGGTAGTTGCTGGTCACCTTTTCGCTCACCAACTTCTTGTTGTCGATGTTCTTTTTCAGGCACAACAATATCTGGTTGGGGTTCACAGGTTTGATAAGGTAGTCGGCAATGTTGGAACCGATGGCGTCCTCCATAATGTGCTCCTCCTCGCTCTTGGTGATCATCACAATGGGGATGTGCGGATAGTCCTTTTTGAGTCGTTGCAGCGTCTCCAATCCGCTCAGCCCGGGCATGTTCTCATCCAGAAAAATGATATTCACGAACTCCTTTTTCAGAATTTCTAGCGCCTCCATACCACTCATCGCGGGAATCACATCGTAACCTTTTGTCTGCAAAAACATGATATGCGGTTTCAACAAATCAATCTCATCATCCGCCCATAAAATCTTTGTATTCATATTTATCTTTTTAGTTTGTAAAACGGTCGAATAACGGCACAATTGGAGAATTATTGTATGTCAGGTGACAATGACTATGACTACTGACTAATAACTATGACTAATAACTATGGCTATGACTAATGACTATAACTAATAACTATGACTTAAACCATAGTCTAAGTTTAAGTCTAAGTCATAGTCTAAGTTTAAGTCATAATCTAAATCCAAGTCATAGTCTAAGTCATAGTCTAAGTCCAAGTCAAAAATTCACCCCTCTATTTAAACCATTTAATAAAAAATGTATCTTTGCGGTTTGAATTGATTTCGCAAAAGTATTAACAAAAAAATAAGTAGAAAAATGAAAAGAACAATCCGTTTATTCGCCATCATCGCGATGATGATCGCCAGTGTGAGCGCTTTCGCACAAAAGCCTTTCGCAGGCAAAATCACCTTCGAGGTGTCCGCTGAAGGTATCTCAGATCCCAACGTCGCTGCAGAATTGGCAGAACAATCCGTGGAGTACACCGTCATGGGCAACTGCTACCGTACGGATATGAACGTGGGTATCGACATGACAACCATCGTTAACGGCAACAACAAGACCTATACGATCATTCTGGGTATTCCTGGCTACGGCAAGTATTACATCCAGAAAAAACAAGAAGATCTGGAGAAAAAGAAAAGCACCCAGAAATACGATTACCAATACACCGAAGAGACGAAAACCATCGCCGGCTACAACTGCAAGAAAGTCAACGTGACGGTCACGGATCTTGAAACGGATGAGGAAAGCTCCGTCGTTCTCTGGGTCACCAACGAACTGGGACTCGGTGACGAGATCAACGCTTTCGACCATCCTGACTTGAAGGGTTATCCGCTTTCCACCGAGGTGAAGACGGAAATGAACGGCGAAAACGTCACCATTATCACCACCGCAACCAAGGTCACCCCCGACAAGAAACTGAAGCCCTCGGCTTTCCTCTTGCCGTCCGATGCCAAGGACATCAAGGATGCTCCTGAAGATCTGAAACAGATGCTCGGCGGTCTCGGCGAAGATGACGAATAACACTATGTGGCGACCGCTCACAGAAGCTGAAATCAGTCAGCTGATTCGGCAAAACAACAGTGCAGACGACTGGAGGCAAATTTCAGTCGCCTGCACTTTTTCTATTGTAGGCATACACAACTGCCATTTTCATGGGACAATCAGAATTGAGGACAATGTTCTGATGTCCAATATTTTGCACATTGAGAATTATCATATCTGCTCAAACGCCCGCCTCTCAAACATCGGATCCCTTACCTTCTCTGAAGAACAATTCTCCTACCCGCTGGAACTCTGCAACGAAGACGGACGACACACCGTCACTGCTGTGCCCGGCATGAACAGCACGGATGTTTTCTGCGCTTTATATACCGGAAAACCGAATCTTTACGCTGACACCGAGCCCGAAACCATGGGCCGTATCGGCGAGAACGTGACCATTGAAAACGTCACCGCCATCCATAACACCCACATTGAATCGAACGCCATACTGTCGGGCTGTTGCGAAATCAAGCACGCCCACATCGACTCCGCGACGGAAGAGCCCACCCATATCGGTTCCTCCGTCATCCTGCACAACACCATCGTGCATCGCGGGGCACACCTCGACTCCCGCGCTTTCCTGTCGAATGTCCTGGTCGGACAGCAGGTCAGCATCAGCGAAGGGGCGCGTGTCTATCAGTCCGCCATCGGTGACAACAGCCACATCGCGGGCTGTGAAATCGGGCATTCGTTCCTCTATCCGTGCCACGAGCAACACCACAGCAACTCGTTCCTGATTGCCACGCACATCCAAGGGCAAAGCAATGTGGCTGCCGGTGCGACCCTCGGCTCCAACCATAACGGCCGTAAAAACGACGTCGATATGGTCGCCGGACGCGGGTTCTGGCCCGGACTCTGCACGTCGTTGGCTTTCCCTTGCTCCTTCGCGCCCTACGCCCTCATCGCCAAAGGGGCTTACCCGCGACCGCTGCGCATCCCGTTCGCTTTCTCGTTGATTAACAACAATGTAAAGGACAACTGTTTGGAAATCATGCCCGCCTTCTGGTGGATGCACAACGCCTACGCGATGATGCGCAACGAGTGGAAATACGAACACCGCGACAAACGCCAACAATACACGCAATATTATGATTACCGGCCACTTGCGCCGGATACCATACATATCGTGATGGGGAATCACCAGCTGCTCTCCCACCACCTCGCGGGCGAAGCGGAACTCCCGGAAATGGAGATGTCCAACCGGCCGATCCGAATCCTGAAAGAGAAAGAAGCCGTCGCCGCCTACCGCGAGATGATGCTCTGCTATGTTTTAGCAGAAGGCGTTTTCCACAACAAGCCCGAGACTTTGATAGAGCTGTCAGAAAACACTGACCTGCAATGGATTAACGCGGGCGGCAACGTACTGACCACCGAACAATGGGCCGCCATCTGCAACGCCTCTTCGTTGAAGGAGAGCCATGAACTGCAACTGGAATATGTGGACGAGAACTTCTCTTTCATTCACTTCCAAGATGCCATTTGCATTTTGGATTACCTTTGCGACGGCGAGGTCACCATACCGCGCATCCTGTCGCTATGCCGGGAAGCCATTGACGCGCAAATCCGATTCTACGAGCGGGTTATCGAAGAGCGGAAGAAGGACCTGACTTCCGAATTCCGCCAGACCAACACGATGTTCCCCACCCCGTCCGCAGACATCTTTGACGACCCCATCTGCCAAAAAGCCGCAGCGGAAATCGCGAAATTAGAACGGACGTTGCATACTTAGACTTGAGACTTGAGACTTGAGACTTGAGACTTTGAACTTAAACTAGACTTCGACTTCGACTTAGAACTTAAACTTAGACTTAAACTTAGACTTCGACTTAGACTTCGACTTCCTAATCATTCTTAATTCTTAATTCATAATTCTTAATTTTTAATTCTTAATTCCAAAATTCGTGGCTGACAATTATATCGAGAACAAATTCGACGAATACCGATCCAAACAGAAGGTCGTTTATAAAAGCGCGGGGCAGTCGTTGGACGCGCTGCTGAAGAAGAACCGCAGCTATCGCGGGTATGATCCGGCGTACAAAGTTCCGGAGACGGTATTAGAGAAGATGGTGGCGGTGAATGCGCTGTTGCCGTCGGCGAAGAACCAGCAGGCGCTGCGATTCAAGCTGGTAACGGAAGGCAACGGCGACGACATCGTGCTGGAAAACATCAAGTTGGGCGGGATGCTGCCGGAGCTGCACCTGCCATTTCCCGGCACCGAGCCGAAAGCCTTCATCATCGTCTGCACCACCGTGCCCGAAAGCAAGATGTTGCACGTGGACTTGGGCATCGCCGTGCAAAGCATGCTGCTGAAGGCGACGGAGTTAGGCTATAACGGTCTGATTATCGGTGCTTTCAACGCAAAGAAGATCGAAGAGGCGTTCGCGCTCCCCTACCCGCCCGTGCTCATCCTTGCCGTTGGGAAAGGCAATGAGAAAATCGAGCTGACGGATATTTCCGCAACCGAAAGCCACGCCTACTACCGCAACGAAAACGGCACGCATTACGTGCCGAAAGTGCGCTGGCAAGAGCTGATTATTAGTTAGCTGTTGGCTGTTAGCTATTGGCTATTGGCTGTTAAGAGTTAATAACAGGTAATCCTCAATTCCCCTTCTATTTTAGAAGGGGTGGCCGCAGGCCGGGGTAGTAATATAGGCGCTATCGGCGTGAGCCGTCCATAAGTGTCCTAGGTGTTAACCGAGAATTTCCAAATTCCCAAGTACAATATCAATCCTATCGTCGAAGGCTTCGCGGGTGGCGTAGCCCACGTGGGGCACGAGCACGCAGTTGGGCGCCTGCACGAGCGGGTGGTCCTGCGGCAACGGAGGTTCTTTTTCGTACACATCGATGCCCGCGCCGGCGATTTTGCCGTCACGAAGGCATTCCGCCAAGGCATCCATGTCCACCACATTGCCCCGGGCGGTATTGACGAGGATGGCCGTCGGCTTGCATAACGCCAACAAATCCTTGCTAATCAAGTGTTTGGTTTCAGTAGTGAGCGGCACATGCAGGGAGATGATGTCGCTGTCGCGCATCAACGCCTCCAAGGTGACGTATGCGCAGCCCAAGTTCATCATCTCGGGTTTGTGGGTCCTGCTCCAGGCTATCACTTTGCAGCCGAAGGCCTTGAGCAGCTCCGCCGTGCGGAGACCGATGGCGCCGGTGCCGACGATGCCGACCGTCTTGCCGCGCAACTCGCGACCGAGGAACGCGCCGCGAACACCGCCCTGACGGATGCTCCCGTCGAGGAAAGTGATCTTGCGGAGAACATCAATCATCAGTCCCACAGCGAGTTCCGCAACCGCTTCCGTAGCGTAGCCGGAGGCGTTTTTCACGGTGATACCGTGTGCTTCGCAATATTCCAGGTCAATGTGGTCGAGTCCTGTGAACGCCACGTCCAAGAACTGCAGCTTCGGACATTGCGAAAGGACATCGGCGCGAAGCGGAATGTTGGAGATGATGACCGCCTCGGCATCCTTCATGCGCTCCACCAACGTGGCGACATCCTCTTTTCTGTCTGAAAACCAGACAAACTCATGGCCTTTCCCAGCCAAATCCTGTTTGATTTCCTGCGCCCGTTCGGCGGAAATCCCAATCGGTTCAACGGCTACTATCTTCATGTTTTATCGGTTTATCACATTTGCTTCCTCCACTTGCAACACCTCAATGGCAATCGGGTCATACAGCGCAACCACAACACGGCAGTTGCCCATCACCCAGTCGGTTTGGGAACAGTCGATCTTGGTGGCATAGACTTCGCTGTCACCGGCCAACCAATCGAACTGGTTGTCGCGAAGTACATACCCAAAAGCATCGGTCAGATAGGCGCGGAGCACATGGTTGTGCGTATAATCCAGGATGTCCTGGTTGCCGTCCTTCTGGGGTTTCACAACGCCGTCTTCCACCATGAAGATAACGAGACTAAGCGGATTTGTATAATCCTCCAGCAACGTCATCTTGGTGTTCACCTTCAAGGTCATGGCATCTGGATCGTATTCATTGATGATTTGCACGGCAGCAACAGCCTTTGATCTATCCACTTCGTTGATGACCGAGGCCCATTGCTCACGCGACCAACCGCCGACCTTCATTTCACGATTCACAATAGCCTTCGGGATGGCGTCGATATTATAGGCTTCGCCAATCAGGTTGCCAGCTTCCGTGCGGAAATCGTAGCTGTAGGTCGTCCCGATCGGTTTTGCCAAAGAACCATAATGAATACCGGCCATCACAAGCGTATCGCCGTACTGCTGATGCAGCTGTTCGAGGATCTGATGACCCGCCGGACAGTTCGTGCAGCGGTGCCCCGTGAACTCCTCGATCAGAACCTTACGGTAAACAGCGGAGGGATTCACATCGGGGAACGACACAGTAACATCTTCGCTGTTAATGATGGAATAGTACGGTCCTTCGATTTTATCACAACCGGCCAAAAGAATGGCTCCGCAAAACAATGCGAGCAAAAAGGATGTTATCTTCTTCATTTTTTTGATTTATCAGATATTAAAACGCAAAAATACAAAATCTTTCTAAACTATAACCTTCTAACCCTCTAACCTTCTAACCTAAATTTTATACACCTTCCCTTTCAGTTTCTCCGATTTCCCTTCATCCTGCGGCTGCTGGGTCCGGGCCGGTTTCACGTCAAGGCGGAAATCCTGCGAGGTTATGGTTTTATATGTTTGCGACTCATCATCATAATAGGTGAAATTGGCACCGGGGATAAAATACTCGCCTTCTGAACGCGGGATGAGCGTGAATTTGAACGTCTTGGAGCCGCTCACAAGATTCCCTTTCGCGCTGATGTGCTGGCTGACCTTGGGATAGGTGATGTCGCAGTCGGACGGGAAGTCGATGTTCAGGTCATCGGCTTCGATATGGTGGAGGTTGCCGTTGCCGGAAACGGTCACGGTGAGCACCACCGACTGGTTGGCATACAATTCCGTCTTGTTGATGGAGGCGGAAATGTCAAAGTGGCCGACGGTCTCGGTTTTGCCGTCTGCACGGGCACCGGGAAGCGGTTTCACCTTGAGGGACAGTTCATTGGAGGTGAGTCGGAAATCTTTGGCACGCACAGTGGTCATGTTGCCCCAAAACGGGTTCTTGACCACGGCAGGCACTCCGATGCGCACCATCAGGTCGAGTTTGGGTATCGTCACCTTGCCCGTTTTCAACGGATAAGCGGCCGTCTGCAGGATGGTATATACATGGTAGCGTTCGCCCTTGATGGTCTCGGTGGACTCGTCGCTATAGTTCTGGTCCAGCCTGTCGAGCCAGAGTGCGTCAGTGGCGGCGTAATTGGCCCTCGTGATGTCGTAGCCGCGGATATCCTGCTTGATATACAACTTGTGGGTCACCACCACAGCTTCGCCCTGCCAAGCCTCCGCTTGCGAGATCTCGGTTTTTACAAAAAGGTCCTCTTTCTTGATGTCGTCCTTGTACTCGACACTTTCGGATTTGGATTTGGGCTCTTGCGAGCGGTTGTCGCCACCGAAAAAGTTGAAATCCGGCCATTCGAAATGGAAGAAACCGGACTCGTCTTCAGACTGCTGAGGCTGTTTGCTGGTCTTCACCACATTGACCTCCACCGCGTTGCTGCGCAGGACCCGGCCATCAACAGAGATGGAAACTCCGGGAATGGTAAATGTGCCCTCGCGATGGCAGGTGAGCACATACGTGTACGTGTATTGCGTACTCTGCTCGGTATGCCCGTTCGCGATGGAAATGGAGGTGCTGGACCCCATACTCGGACCGCCAACGAACTCGAACTTCCCGAAGTCAGTGTCGAGAATCGTTCCTTTCTCTGAAGTGGTCACCGTATATTGAAATTGCTGGTTCACACCCACTTCCGCCGGCGCTTTAGCCGTGCAGAGGTCTTCCTCTTGGGATTTTGCCGTAAAACAGGCGCAAAAAAAGAACAGCGTCACAAGCAATAATACATTCCGTTTCATATTCTTATAATTAGCGGTCGCATTAACGTGTGAAAAAACAAAATATTGTATAAGGTTCACCGAAAATCTTTAAAAAGCACGGGCAATTTGGAAGTACAAGTCGGTAAGGATCAAGGAAGTGTTGCCGTTGCGGGTGATGTGGTACAACGCCGTGTTGCATAACTCCGTTATGGTGGACACCCGCTTCAAATTCATAATCCCCTGGTATTTGTCAAGCACAACCCGCTCCCGGCTTGTTATTTTCAGCATTTCAGGGTTGTTCATGCTCATCAAAAGCATATTTCTCAACATACGCAAGAAAAGTTGGACGAACTGTTTCTGATATTCACGACCGCCAGCCACGATAGCGGAAATAGCCGCTTGTGCACTTTCGTATTGGATGACCGAAGTCGGTTTTTGGGTGGCAAAAGCGTAAATACTGCCAAAAAGCGTGTCAAACTGTTCCAACATCTCCGCCTGTTCTTGGTTGTCCGTGGCGATATGCATGGCCTTGTTGTAATTCCCTTCCGACAATGTGGCTATGTCGGCAGCATTCTCCTGCGACATGTCCGGATACATCTGCATAAGTTTACGTATGATATCCGAGTCCGTCAAACGAGGGATTTTCACCAGTTGGGTTCGGGACAGAATCGTTTTCAGGATTTTGTCAGGTTCTTCTGAAATAAGGATGAACACAGACTTGTCCTCGGGCTCTTCAAGGGTCTTCAGTAATTTGGGGGCCGCATCGTGGTAAAGACGGTCAACGCACCAAAGCACGTACACTTTATACCCGTCTTGATGCGATTGGGTGCTGTTATGGCGCAAAATGTCGGAACAGTCCCGAATATTGATACTCGGTTGCTTGTTCTCGCCGTCCAAAACATTCATCCACCCGTTCAAGTCAACATGGAAGTCGTTTTCCAAGACAAATTGTCTGAAATCGGCTAGAAACTGGTTGGAAGCAGGGTCTTTTTTGACAGATTTCGTTGTACAGTTAGGGAAATACAGATGCAAGTCGGGGTGAGAGAGTTTGGCATACTGCTTGCAAGAAGGGCATTCGCCACAGGAATCATGCTCTCCGGGATTTTCGCAACAGAGGTATTGCCCGAGTGCAATCGCCAATGCCAACGCATGACTGCCGGGCTGAGCCAGAAAGAGCTGAGCATGAGGAGTACGACCCTCCCGCACCAAATCTATGAGTTTCTGCTTGAGTTCGCTGTCGGCTAAAACATCCTTAAATAACATATTTCCAAGATATTAATGTTTGATTTTCTCTAACCACGTATGATCGTTGGTGTTCTCGTATGCGTCCAATTTTTCAAAGAGTTCGTCAAGATTGGTAGCAGAGATCAAGAGACTGTGATGGAAAGGCCGCAGAAAGCCTTCCTGCATGAACTTGTCCAATTGTTGCAACAGCAAATCATAGAAACCCAGATAGTTATATACTGCTATCGGCTTGAAATGAAGTCCGAGCTGGGCATCCGTGATCATCTCGAAAAGTTCGTCCATTGTGCCGTAGCCGCCAGGAAAAACAACGAAGGCATCCGCCTGCTGTTCCAAAAGCTGCTTCCGCTCACTCATAGTCTTCACCAAGATCATCTTGGTGAGATTGGTGGCCAGGACCTCCCCTTTTGTGAAAAAGTCGGGGGCCACACCGATGACCGTCCCTCCATGATTGAGAGCGGCATTCGCAGCCTCGCCCATCAACCCTATGGAACCGCCGCCATAATAAAGCGCCAGGTTCTTCTTCGCGCACATTTCACCAAAACGAGCCGCTTCTTGCGCGTATGCAGGATTATTGCCTGTGGAAGAACCACAATACAAAGCCAAAGATTGGTATTTCATAAGACTTCCAAATTTGTAAGCGTATGATAAAAAATGGAAATAAGCAGATAACCGAAAATAATAAGCGGGAATGCCCCTAATCTGAACACTGCAAACAGAATAATGCCCACCAAAAGGATCAAATAACGGGCGATATTCATGGGTTTAAGCTGGAAATTCTTGAATTTCAGCGAAATCATACTGATCGGGCTGACCAAAAGCACCGCAAAAAGGATGGCAAAACACAGCACCGTCCAGTAGTTGTTGAGAATGGAGACGTGTTCGGCCGCCGCAGGAATGAAACCGAGAAACAAAGCATTGGCCGGAGTGGGCATCCCAACAAAAGTCTCTCGATGTTCTGTGTCGATGTTGAAACGCGCCAAACGCACCGCCGAAAGGGCGGGAACCAGAAAAACAGCGTAGGACAACAACGAGACAAAATGCGTCTGTGCAGCAGGAGGAATTTGTAAATAACAGACAGTAAGCCATTTATAAACAATCATTGTCGGAGCCACCCCAAACGAGACCACATCGGAAAGCGAGTCGAGCTCCTTGCCAATGTCGGAAGTCACCTTGAGCAGCCGCGCGCTAAGACCGTCGCAAAAATCGAAGATGGCTGCCACCACAATCCATACGGCAGCCAACGTGAGATTACCGTTCAGCGACGACATGGCGGAAAAACAACCGCAGACGAGATTCAGACAAGTCAGCGTGTTCGGAATATGTTGTTTGAGCTTTATTTTGACCATTTCTATAGCTTCAATAACCAATAAACCTATTTAAGCACCCAATAAGACGAGCTGACGCCCTTGGCGAATTGCATTGCTTCAGCCTCGGTGTCAAATACACCTATGCAGACTCGCAGGTTTTTCACACCGTCCTGTTTTACAATCACCGGTGAATACTGGTCCAGATGTTTCTGGCGAATATGGCGAACCACATCGCTTTCATTCGGGAAGCTGCCAGCAATCACATAGAAATGTCCGGGCTCAAACTGGACATAATTGTACTTGCTATCGGCAGTCGTTTTGATGACCTCCGGAGTATAAGCTTCCTGCACGGGCGTTTCGACTGCTTCGACTGTCGTTTCCGCTTGTTCAGCCGGTTCTTCGGTCTCCGTGAATTCAGCAACCGGTTCGTCTGCCGATTCCGCAGGCGTTACAGTCTGCTCCACTGGTTGTTTCCGATCCTTCCAATGGTGGTAGCAATCCAAAAGTTTGTCTTTCAAAATATAGCCCAGCACGCCTAAAACAATGAGCAACAGCAATATAATCCAAAGCCAAGCCAACTTGTGACGCTTATGCGGGTGTTCATCATCGTCCTCATCTTCATCATCGTCATCATCGTCTTCGTCCTCTTCTTCCTTGTTAACAATATTCAGGTCCGAAGGGGATTCCTCTTCCATGACCTCTGGGGATTCAGGTTCGGATTCAATAACAGGCTCCGGCTCCGCCACGGGTTCAGGTTCGGGCTCTGGCTCTGCAACCGGTTCCGGCTCCGCCACGGGTTCGGGCTCGGGCTCAGGTTCAGCAACCGGCTCCGGCTCCGCCACGGGTTCGGGTTCGGGCTCAGGTTCAGCAACCGGCTCCGGCTCCGCCACGGGTTCAGGTTCGGGCTCAGGCTCAGCAACAGGCTCCGGCTCCGCCACGGGTTCGGGCTCGGGCTCAGGTTCAGCAACCGGTTCCGGCTCCGACACGGGTTCGGGCTCTTCTTCCAATGCAACACCAGCAGCGACTTCCCCGAAATGACGGATATCGATCGGCTCGAAGCCCTCAAACAGGGAGTTCAGTTGCGGGATGACGTTGCTTTCAAAAGAGATGTTCCCTTTTTTGTCAAGCATAAAGGTGCCGAAGCCCTCATAAGCGACAGACTTGTTGTGTTGGAGGGCAGAAAGCAGCTCGTCCACCCAAGCCGTGATTTGCTCGTTAGCCTCGGTGAAAAGGCACTGTTTTTCACGACTTATCAAGTTGGCCAGCGAGAAATTGTTCTCTTCGCTGTCATTAGGCGTGAACACCACCTCGTTGTAAGGCGGGTAAACAGTGTCCTTCGTGATCTCCGCATGCTTCAGTCGCAGTTGGAAAGCCCCAAGCCGTTCCACGAAGACATAATCCTCTTTTTGCAGGGTTTTAAGTATGTAATCAACCATTTGATTATTTCATAATTCATAAATCATAATTCACAATTCGGGCCAGGTCTTCGGGGGTATCGACGCCGATTCCTTGATAGTCGCATTCCAATGCACGGATGGTGTAGCCGTTTTCGAGCCAACGGAGCTGCTCAAGCTTTTCGCTGTTCTCCAATTCTGAAGTCGGGAGTTTCACGATTTCTTGCAGTACGCCGTAGCGATAGGCATAAACACCTATGTGGCGAAAATACTGCGCTGGCGCGGTACCGCCATCACGAAGATACGGGATCGGTAGTCTGCTGAAATACAAGACGTTGCCATTCTTGGCCTTCACCACTTTCACCACATTGGGATTCTGGAGCAATGTTTCGTCCAGGAATGGGTTCACCAATGTGGCAATCTGCACGGAGCGGTCCTCGAAGGCGCTGGCGAGCAGATGAATTTCCTTCGGGGAAATCAGCGGTTCATCGCCTTGGATATTAATAACAACGTCATTATCAAATGGTTGCATCGCTACCGCAGCTTCTCCGCATCGGTCGGTGCCGGAAGCATGGTCGGGCGAGGTCATCACCACACTGCCGCCGAAACCGCGTACACATTGCGCGATACGCTCATCGTCCGTGGCCACGGCAAGGTCACGGACCTCTGAAGACTGGACGCGCTCATACACCCACTGCACCATCGGCTTTCCATTGATCATTGCCAACGGTTTGCCGGGAAAGCGCGAGGAGGCATAACGGGCGGGGACAATTCCGAAAACGTTGAAATCTCGCATGACTAACCTAATTATCACGTTGCAGAGACGCGCCACAGCACGGCTCTAGAAGGTGGATTATTTGAACAGACCGTACAGTTCCGTGTCAATCTTCTCGATAATCACCCCAAAATCTTCGGGACGCTCGGCGAATTTCAACTTGTTGACATCCACTACAAGAAGTTTGCCATCGTTGTAGTTTTCTATCCAATTGTTATACAACTTGTTGAGATTCTCCAAATAGGACAAGCTGATATCCCCCTCGTAGGCACGGCCGCGCTTGAGGATTTGCGAGATGAGGGTTTCCACATCCGCTTTGAGGTAGATGAGCAGATCCGGCGGCTGCAGGAACTTCTTCATCAGCTCGAAGAGCGAGGAGTAGTTCTCGAAGTCGCGAGAGGCCATCAATTCCATCCTATGCAAGTTCGGGGCGAAAATGTAGGCATCCTCGTAGATTGTCCTGTCCTGGATGACGTCCTTCTTGCGCTGACGGATATCCAAGACTTGACGGAATCGACTGTTCAGAAAATAGATTTGGATATTGAACGACCAGCGTTGCATATCCTGGTAGAAACTGGCGAGATAGGGGTTGTCCTCCACACTTTCATAGAGGGCTTCCCATCCGTAATGCTTGGCCAGCATCCCTGTTAATGTTGTTTTTCCGGATCCAATATTTCCGGCGACAGCTATATGCATGGTTTAATGTTTAAAGGTTAAAGGTTAAAGGTTAAAGGTTATGGGTTAAAGGTTATGGGTTAAGGGGTGGTGTTGTAGGGGCGTATCGCATACGCCCCATTTGTATCGCATACGCCCCGTTCATTTCACATACGCCCCGTTTGTATCGCATACGCCCCGTCTCTACGGTCAATTTCGCATTAATTCACCTTTTCCGTACGGGTGGCGTGCACGACGAGGTAGGTGCACAATCCCAGGAACATCACAATGGCGAGGATATTGTACATCGGGGAACCAATGTAGTCGGCCATGAAGGTGGGTTCCACGCCGGCGTATTTGAGGATGGCGCTGAGGACACCCATGATGGCGCCGCCGGCAAGCAGACCGGAGGCGAGAAGCGTGCCCTTTTCGGCGCGTTGTTTGTTGACCTCTTCATTCGTGCTGCGGGTCTTCACCAACCAGGCGAGGAAACCGCCGACGAGCAACGGAAGGTTGAGTTGCAACGGGATGAACATACCGAGCGCGAAAGCCAGCGCGGGGACGCCAATCACGTCGAGGAGGATAGCCAGCACAGCACCCACAATGTAGAGGATCCACGGGGTGGAACCGCCATACATCATCGGCTCGATGATGGCCGCCATGGCGTTGGCCTGCGGAGCCACCAGCGCGCCTTCACCTGTATAGCCGTAAGTTTTGGACAGCAGCATGATGACGGCGCCGACCGTCAAGGCGGAGACGAACGTGCCCACGAACTTGAATGCCTGCTGTTTGTAAGGCGAGGTGCCGATCCAGTAACCGACTTTCAGGTCGGTGATGAAACCGCCAGCCATGGAGAGTGCGGAGCAGACAATACCGCCCACCACCAAGGCTGTGATGATGCCCGTGGCGCCCTTCAAACCGACAGCGGCGAGAATAAAGGAGGAGAGAATCAGCGTCATCATCGTCATGCCCGACACAGGGTTGGTGCCCACCGTGGCGATAGCCGTGGCCGCGACCGTGGTGAAGAGGAAGGCGAAGAGGAAAACCACCAGCAGGGCAATCAACACCTGTTTGAGGTTCATCTGCATGCCGCCGAGGAAGAAGAACAGTACCATCATCACGATGACGGCGAGGAAGCCGAAGAGGATGATCTTCATGGAAAGGTCGCGCTGCGTGCGCACCACCTCGCTCTTCTCACCCGCGGACTTGCCGGCCTTCACCGCCACGCCAATAGACTTTTTGATGACACCCGCCGACTTGATGACGCCGAGGATGCCGGCCATCGCGATGCCGCCGATGCCGATGTAACGAACGTATCCCGAGAAAATCAAATCTGGGTCGAGTGTGCTCATGGCGGTCTGGACACCGTCCACGTCCACCATGCCGTACTGCCCGAGCAGCGGGGTCAGCACCCACCATGAAAGCGCGGAACCGGCGCAGATAACGGCCGCGTATTTCAGACCGATCAGATAGCCGGTGCCCAGCAAGATGGACTCCGCACTCATCTTGAAGACGAATTTATGGTTCATCGCGAGCTGTTCGCCCCACCCTGTCATACGTGTGGAGATGGTGTCGGCCCAAAAATGGAAGGTCGTCATGAAAAAGTCGTAAAGACCACCGATGAGACCGCTGATGAGCAACAGTTTGGCCTGGTTTCCGCCCTTCGCGCCCGACACGATGATCTCCGTGGTGGCCGTGGCCTCCGGGAACGGATATTTGCCGTGCATTTCAGAAACGAAATATTTGCGGAACGGTATCAGGAACAAAATGCCCAAGAAGCCGCCCAACAGCGAGGACATGAAAATCTGGAAAAAGTTGACTTGAATCTCCGCTCCGGCAACCGGATTGGTCTCCTTGATGATATAAATGGCCGGCAGTGTGAAGATGGCACCCGCCACAATCACGCCGGAACTGGCGCCAATGGATTGGATAATCACATTCTCCGAAAGCGGGCTTTTGCGTTTCGCGATGGTGGAAATGCCCACTGCAATGATGGCAATGGGGATGGCCGCCTCAAACACCTGCCCGAAGCGCAGCCCCGAATAGGCCGTGGCAGCAGAGAAAATAACCGCCATCAAAATACCCCAAAAAATGGTCCAACCATTCAACTCAGGATATTTCTTGTCCCCAAGCAGGATAGGTTTATACTCTTCCCCTTCCTTGAGCTCGCGGTAGGCGTTTCCTGGCAACTTGATTTCGTTCTCCTGTTGTTCGATCGTCGTTTTTTCTTCCTCCATAGTATTGAATTTCAAATAATTATCTATTAGTTTACTCTCCTAACAGCTGTTTGACCGCTTTCTCCAAATCGGCACCACGAAGATCGCGCTTCACGATGCGTCCTTCTTTATCGAGCAAGAACGTGGAAGGGATAGAGCGCACACCGTAAATGGCAGCAGCCTGTGACTGCCATTTCTTCAGGTCGCTCACGTGGTTGGGCCACACCAACTTGTCAGCCTCGATGGCACGCTTCCAAGCGGCGGCATCGCTGTCCAACGACACGCTGAAAACCTCGAAACCCTTGTCATGGTAAAGGTTGTATATACGGGTGACATTGGGATTTTCCCTGCGGCACGGACCGCACCAGGAAGCCCAGAAGTCGAGCAGCACCACCTTGCCGCGCAGGTCGGAGAGCTTGCGCATCTTGCCTTGAGGATCCGGGAACTCCAGTTCCGGAGCAATGGCGCCGACAGCCACTTTGGCGGCGGGCGACTGCATATAAGCCCAACGTTCTTTCACAATCAGATGGTCGGGAAACTTCTGGTTCAATGCCGTGATCACCTCTTCGTGCAATGCCGTGTTCTGCTCACGCGGGAAAATGTCGAGGAACATCAGCACGCCAATGTCCTGTTTATGTGTACGGATGGCATCTTTCAGACGGGAGGTAAGATAAGCGTCTATCTCATTGTATGCTTTTTGGTATTTCGAGACCACCTGCGTCAATTGCTCCTGCGATTTGGCGACAACTTCGTCACCGTTCTGCTTGTCGTTCTTCATCAAGTTTTGGTAGGCGGCCTTCTGACTAACCACACTCTGTAAACTGGGGTAGATTTCCGAGACCACACGGTTCACCCATTTGGTTTGGTTGCTCTTTTTATCCCACAAGTTATTGAACGAAAGGCTATCTTTTTCAGCCAACAGTTCTTTGACCTTCGGCATAATGGCGCCCAACGAGTTCTTCGCGATTTTATGACGTCCCTTCAGATCCGACTGATACTGGTCGAAAAGGTGGTAGAAATTCTCCGCACCTGCGACACGCTGGCCGGAAAAGTCGTAATAATGGTCCACATTTTCCTGATAGTTGGCAAACGGATTATAGTTGATCTCCACCTTCTTCAGCATCCGGTTGGCGACATCGGCACATTCGACCACTGCACTGCCCTTCAGCTTGCCGCCGGAGATGGACTGTGACAACGTGTTGTATAACGTGTCCATATTGTCGAAAGCATTGAGCAAATATTCATCCACATCGTCGTTGGTCTGCCGATAAAGGTTCACTTTCTTGGTAAAATCCCCCCAATAGACCTTGTCCTTGTCGGCCTGCAGCGCCTCATTGATACTGTCCAATGCCGCCTTTTTATGCAATGCGAGATAGGACATCTCCTTGATGCTGTTCAGTGATTCCGACCCGGTCACGGATACAATCTGCTGCAAATTCTCGGCATCCAGAGTCATATTCACTTTTTCGCCAGGGACGATGACCAGCAACATGTTGGAACCGTTGCCAAAATCGAGTCGGTAGATATCGTTCGGCAGTGTCACAGTCATGTCGAACTGGTCGTCCTTGATTTCCGCAGAGGCATACTGGGTGACCGAACTGCCGTAAGCGGTGGTGAGATTCACTCGCTGGAAATGATTGTTAAGCAAAGAAACATGCAAGGATGTGGGAGCCTGAGCGAACAACACATTCACCATCAGACCCAGAATCAAAAGTGCTAAACTATACCTTTTCATAATGATTTTAAAATGGGTGCAAAGATACATTTTTTTATTCTACATTCTACATTCAACACACTACATTAAAAATGTTATCTTTGCCGCATCAAATAGAGTACCTTATGAAAAATAGTATTGAACACATCGACGACCTTTTCCCGAAGTCCTTTGACGAGGCACAGAAAGCTAAAGCCAAAACAATGTTTTACAAGCAGTTGTCATTGTTTGCGCACGAATATTACCGCGGCAAGATGGGGGCTTTCCCCAAGGTTCCCATCGAAAGTCTGAACTGGTTCAACGCTTGGTACACGCCGGGCGTTTCGGCCATTTCCACCACCATACGCGACGACAACGACCGCTCGTTCCAGCTCAGCAACCGCTCGAACATGGTGGCCGTGGTCAGCGACAGCACCCGCGTGCTCGGCGACGGCGACTGCACGCCTCCCGGCGGACTCGGCGTAATGGAAGGCAAAGCGTTGATAATGAAATATTTAGGAGGCATCGACGCCACTGCGCTCTGCATCGACAGCCGCGACGAGAGCGGTGAGCATCAACCCGACAAAATCATCGACTTCGTGAAGATGGTGCAGCCCAGCTTCGGGGCCATCAATCTCGAAGACATCTCCCAACCCAACTGTTTCCGCGTCTTGGATGTGCTGCGCGAAGAGTGCGACATCCCCGTCTGGCACGACGACGCGCAAGGCACCGCCTGCGTGACGCTCGCGGGTGTGCTGAACGCCCTCAAGATCGTGGGCAAACGTCTTGAGGATGTGAAGATTGTGCTTTATGGCTCGGGCGCAGCCAACTGTAGCATCGCCCGCCTGATGATGGAGGACGGCGCGAGACCCGAGAACATCATCCTGTTCGACAGCAAGGGAGCCCTGCACCGCAACCGCGAACGCTACAAAAACGACGCGCGCTACTATCCGCAGTGGAAACTCTGCCAGACCACCAACCCGCAGTGCATCGAGACCGAAGAGGAAGCCTTCAAGGGTGCTGACGTTTTGGTGGCGCTCTCAAAACCCGGTCCCGACACCATCAAACCCGAATGGGTGTCGCTGATGGCGGAGAAAGCCATCGTGTTCGTCTGCGCCAACCCCGTGCCGGAGATCTACCCGCACGCCGCCAAAGCCGCCGGCGCCTACATCGTGGCCACCGGCCGCGGCGACTTCCCCAACCAGGTCAACAATTCCGTCTGCTTCCCCTCTATCCTGAAAGGCACACTGCTCGTCGCCGCCCGCAAGATCACCGACGAGATGGCCGTATGCGCCGCACACGCCATCGCCGACTTCGCCGAACGGCAGGGCATCAGCCCCGAACGCATCATGCCCACCATGATGGACAGCGACCTCTTCCCCGAGGTGGCCGCCGCCGTGGGCGAATGCGCCGTCAAGGCCGGCCTCGCCCGCAACCCGCTCACCCGCGAGGAAATCTACAATTTGGCCAAGCATGACATCGACGAGACCCATCGCGTGATGGATCTGCTTGTAGAACAAGGCATTATCGAACAATTCCCCGAAGCGGAAGTGAAGAGGATTTTCGACGAGGTGGTGGAAGCTGTTAGCAATTAGTAATTTGCAGTTTGTAAGTGATTTCGTGTTTTCTGGAATATGATAAATAAAGAGCGTAGTATTGACAGATTGGCCCGATACATCATCATATTGGGCACGGTGGCGTTGGCCGCTGTGATCGGTTATTTTTTCGGCAGCGTCCTGGCCTACGTCTTGCTGGCATTTGTGGTCTCTCTGATCGGGCAGCCGATTATGCGACTGCTCCGGAAGATCAAAATCAAAGGCAAGCCATTGCCCGATGCGCTGCTGTCGGTGCTCACGCTCATCTTCATCTTCGCCATGCTGTTCCTGCTAGTCCTGCAGGTGATCCCCGTAGTTTCCAACATTGTGCGAGAAGCCTCCGCGATGAACTCCAATGGGACTTTGGACGGCCACAACATACTCAACCAAGTCAACGACTGGATCATCCGGACAATCCCCTGGGTTGGCGAAGACTTCGACGGTGTCAATATGCTGATACAGACTATTTCCCAAATGTTCGATTTGTCGGACATCCCAGCCATTTTGGGCTCGGTGGCTTCGGCCGTGGCAGGAATCGCCGTGGGGTTGTTCTCCGTCTTGTTCATCTCGTTTTTCTTCATCAAAGATGAAACGCTTTTTGGCCAGATCGTCGGCTCTTTGGTTCCCGACGCCATTGAAGAGAAGGTGAGGAAGACCATTCACGATATTGAACGGCTGCTGTCCCGCTATTTTGTCGGGCTGATTGTCGAAATCTTCGGTGTAATGGTACTCAACAGCCTCGGGCTTTGGCTTATCGCGCGCATCAGCTTCAACTACGCCCTCGGCATCGCCTTCATCGCCGGACTGCTGAACATCATCCCGTATGTGGGTCCGCTGATCGGCGAGGCCATCGGGGTGGTGCTCTGTGTCATCCTCAAGTACGGCACCGGCATCGGGCTGAGCGTCAACATCTGGCTGTTCGCCGCCATCGTCCTGGCCATTATGCTGACCACCCAACTTGTGGACAACTTCATCTACCAACCGCTCATCTATTCCACAAGCATCAAGGCACACCCACTGGAGATTTTCGTCGTGATTTTGATTGCCGGGCACATCGGCGGCGTGGTGGGCATGCTCATCGCCATCCCCGCCTACACGGTCATCCGTGTCATCGCCAGCCGTTTCTTCTACGACTTCAAACTGGTCAAACGACTGATTCCGGACGTGGAAAACGAAAATACGGAAGGGCTGATATAAGTATTTTGTACTCATAACAAATGTTCAAAACCTACATAGAAGCATTCAAGCAACTCGGGCGGCTTCTCGCAGAGCCTGAGTGGATCGACGCCACTTTCGGCGCGGCCATCGAACAGCAATACCGCGAGAACAGCTGGTTCACGCCGGCGTTTTGTCGCCACGCGCTTTCTGCCATCGGGCAAATGCTTGCCCCAGATGCGTTAGAGACATATTACACTCGTTATCAATATCTTGCACCTACTGAAGAGCCGCACCGCACCGTCGCGGTGATCTCTGCAGGCAACATTCCCGCCGCCGCCTTCCATGACTTTTTCTGCATTCTCGTGAGCGGCAACCACTATCAGGGAAAACTTTCCTCGCAAGACAAACACCTTCTGCCCGTGCTCACTCAGGAGCTCATCAAGATCGAGCCACGTTTCGCGGAGCGAATCGTTTTTGTGGAGAAGGTCTCCTGTTTTGACGCGATCATCGCCACGGGGAGCAACAATTCCGCTCGCTATTTCGACTACTACTTCAGCAAATACCCGCACATCCTGCGCAAAAACCGCAACAGCGTGGCCGTCCTCAACGGGATGGAGAGCGACGACGAACTTCGCGCCCTCGCCGATGACATCTATCTCTACTTCGGCCTCGGGTGCCGCTCCATTTCCAAACTCTTCGTTCCGAAAGACTACGATTTCGTGCCGTTTTTGCACATATTGACCCAAGAAAGCCAACCTATCGCACAACATCACCAATTCAACAACAACCTTGAATATCAAAAGGCTGTACATCTGATGAACAAACTTTACTATATGGATGCTGGCACCTTCTTACTCACTGAAAATCAGAACTATGCATCGCCTATCGGGATGGTTTACTACGAATATTACGATGATATTGAGGCGGTGAGCCGCCGCTTGGAAGAAGACGCCGAGCAGCTCCAGTGCATTGTCAGTCGCGACCCGCGCATCTCCCGCGCGGAGCCTTTCGGCAGTGCCCAGTCCCCCACCCTTTCCGACTACCCCGACGGCATCGACACACTGCAGTTCGCCTGGAAGTTGGGTGTATAAGCCGGGAAACAATTAACAGATAATCTTTTAACAGTCAGTTATTTAAATAGAAAGAGGCCTCCGCAAGGAAGCCTCTTTCGCACATAACACAACACATGAAAAACAGATCTCGTCTTGGGGAAAGACTCAAACGATCTGCATATCTCTTACTGGTGATCAAACATTTTCTGGATCAGACCAGCGTATTTTTTCGAGATTTTGTTCCGCTTCACTTTGAGCGTTGGGGTGAGCAATCCGTTGTCCTGTGTCCATTCATCCGCAAGTAATTCAAACCTCACCACATTTTCCGCTTTGCTCAACTCCTGATTGACTTTATCTATCTCGCTCTTAATCAAGTTCTTAACATTGAGATTGTCAATCATCTCTTTCGGCTGCAAATATATAATTTTTTCTGATTCACACCACTCTTTTATTGCAGAAAAATCTGGAATAATTAATGCAGCCACATATTTTTGGTTCTCACCGACTACCACAATCTGGTCTATATACTTGGATTGGGACATTTTTTCCTCAATGATTTGCGGGTTCACATATTTACCCATAGAGGTTTTGAAAATGTTCTTGATACGTCCAGTGATAACCAGCTGGCCCCGTTCGGTGAAGCGGCCCATGTCGCCGGTATGCAGCCAACCGCTCTCGTCGATGATCTCGCGGGTCTGTTCCTCGTTCTTATAATAGCCCATCATCACGTTGTGACCGCGGCAGATGATTTCGCCTTCTTTGGTGATGGCCACGTCCACACCGCCAAGAGGGAAACCGACAGTGTTTGCCTCACGGCCATATTTCTCGCGGCAAGAAACGGCGATCACCGGAGAGGTTTCCGTCATACCATAGCCTTCGAACACCGGCATACCGATAGCGGAGAAGAAGGAACAAAGCTGCGGTTTCAGGGAAGCGGCACCAGAAACGAGGATGTCGAAGTTGTCGGCGCCCAAGCCCTTGCGTATTTTGCTGTAAACCAGCTTGTCGGCCAGCTTATGCTGCATATTGTACACGGCGGAACGGTCTTCGGGCTCAATCTGGTATTTCAGCGCCAGGTTAACCGCCCATTCGAAAATGGACCGGGCTGCACCCGTCTTTGACTTGCCGGAAGCCTCGATTTTCTCGAAGAATTTCTCCAAGACGCGCGGGACGGCCGTCATCATTGTCGGGTTCACCTCACGCATCGCCTCGGCGATGGTCGCCAGATTGGAGACATAATAGACGGTCATGCCCAAATATTGGTACAACAAGACAATCATATTCTCGTATGCGTGGCACAAAGGCAGGAAGCTGAGTCCTTTTTTGGACCACTTGGAGGGGATATGCTTCAGGTTTTCAATTTGCGACAGAATGTTGTGATGCGAGAGCATGACACCCTTAGGGGTTCCGGTTGTACCGGAAGTGTAGATGATCATGGCACATTCTTTCTCGTTCACAGCAGCGCGGCGGGCCTCCAGTTCGGCCTCGTTGTAATTCTCCCTGCCCAGGGCGATCAGTTGATCCCAATAAGGGTAATCCTTTCGGTCAACAAAGGTGTAGATGTCCTTCAACTGCGACAGTGTGGAAGCCACCGACTGTACTTTGCGCATCACGATCTCGCCTTCCAAAATCACCAATTTCGCCTCGCAATGCTGCAGGATGTACTGATAGTCTTCAGCGGTGATCGTCGGATAGATGGGCACCAACACGGCACCGATTTGAGTGACGGCCATCTGCGTGATGGTCCATTCAGGGCGGTTTGTGGAGATGACAGCCACCTTGTCACCCTTCTGGATGCCTTTGGCAATCAGGGCGCAACTGAGTTCGTTTGCTGTCTTCTTAAATAATTGCGGGGTGAATTCGTTCCATTTGTTCTTCCCGATTTTCCCTGACAAAGCAAGGGTCTGCTCAGGATGGCGCTCCTCATACTGGAGCATAATGTCAAAAATGCGTTTAATCTTACTCATTTCCTTTCTGTTTGTGATCATTTTTTCCGGCGGCAAAAAAACTAAATTCTTATCAGAAGACAACCAAAAAGTGACATAAAACGCCACATATGACACGAGATCCGCGTTTCCAGGGACTAAAATCGGCATTCAGGGACAAAATGCAAAAACTCAAAGACGCGACAACCGAAAAAATAGTATCTTTGCCGACTTGTTTTGGAAAAAAATGATTCATAAAAATATACCGAACTACTACATCACGAAGGACAACATCATTTTCCACTTGATATTGGTGTTTGTTTATTCCTTATTGTTTGTCAATGTGTTCACCCCATTCCAGGGGGCGTGGTACAATATGTTGCATTACACGCGCGGGCAGCTTTTCGCCGACACGCTCATTATCGTCACCGGAGGGTCTGTCGTGCTCATGTTCAGCAGGATGCTGATGTACCGTACACATAACCAAAAGCCTTTGAGTTACTTGCAGTATTGGTCTTGGCACATTGTGGAAGTATTCGCCATCGCCATTCTGTACACACTGATTGTGCGGTATATCGTGCATGACGAACGTGGGTTCTCCGAGATTTTCGCGCGCGCCGTCATTTTCGTCCCCACTATCCTCGTCATCCCAACCATCATCTCCCTGCTCTACTTCAGCACTAAAGCCAAAGACAAACGGATTGAGGAATTGGAGACCAAAGAAACCGGAAGTATTACTCCAAATAACATCGAATTACCCACTGATAATCAAAATATTGTAAACGATAAAAATTTACACGAGAAAGACTTTAACCTGCAGGACGATTTCAGCGGAGAGGATATGGTTTTGGACAATCATCTGACGGGCTCGATTTCAGAACCGACAGAAACAAGAGTTGAAAAAAACACGCAGAATCCAGATCCTTCACAACCGGCCAAAATCATCAATTTTTTCGATGACAAAGAAGAACTCCAGTTTTCGCTTAGGATTGACCATATATATTATGTGGAATCAGCGGAGAATTACGTCCACATCTATTATCGCAACAAAGAGGACATTGAGCGGTTCACTTTGCGAAGTTCGATGAAAAAGCAGCAGGAGAAACTGGAACGATATGGTTTCATTCGCTGTCACCGGAGTTATTTGGTCAATTTCTCCAACATTTTGCTTTTGCGGAAAGACAAAAACGGGCCCTATCTGGACTTCGGCGAGAGCGGACTGAAGCCGATTCCTATTTCCAGGACATATATGGACGCCGTGACTGCCTATTTTATCCAAAACAGCGAGGAATAAACAAACATTAGCAGTTAGATGGGAAAAAGAACGGACAAATACAAATTTATCGTGGAATATTTCTCGGAGGCACAGCCGGATGTCGCTTCTGAACTGCATTTCGCGAGTGCATACGAATTGCTTGTGGCAACCATGTTGGCGGCGCAATGCACCGACAAACGGGTCAACTTAGTCACCCCCGCACTGTTCGCCGCCTACCCCACCGCCGCCGAACTGGCTAAGGCAACAGAAGAGGAGGTGCTTGCCTACATCAAGTCAGTATCTTACCCGAACAGCAAATCCAAACATTTGGTGGAGATGGCCCGAATGGTCGTCAAGGAGTTCGGCGGGGAAATCCCCTGCACGATGGAAGACCTGACCAAGCTTCCGGGCGTGGGGAGGAAAACAGCCAACGTGGTGCTGGCTTTCGCCTTCGACCAGGCAGCCATGCCGGTTGACACGCACGTGTTCCGTGTCTCCCATCGTCTCGGTCTCGTCCCCGAATCCGCCAAAACCCCGGAAGCCGTTGAGAAAGAGTTGGTCAAGAACTTCCCGAAGGAATACATCTCCCGCGCCCACCACTGGTTGCTCCTCCACGGCCGCTACATCTGCACCGCCCGGAAACCGCACTGCGAGGAGTGTGCTCTTGCGACGGTGTGTGACGAATTAAGAATGCAGAATTAAGAATTAAGAATTAAGAATATTGCGGTCGAAGGACAAATCCCCTTATATTATGAGCGAGAGCAGAGGAAAAGCCTTGTTTTGCTATGCCGAGCGAAGAGGAGAAACGGCGAAGCCTAGCGGATGGCCGAAGGCCGGGGGAGTATTAGGTGCACGACGCGCAAAGCGCAAATAACCAACACGAAGTAACAAACACGAAGTAACAAACACGAAGTAACCAACACGAAGTAACCAACACGAAGTAACAAACACGAAGCAACATGCTCAACGACGAATACTACATGCACATCGCCTTGCAAGAAGCAGAAGACGCCTACTCGGAGGGAGAAATCCCCGTGGGGGCGGTAGTAGTGCTTGACGGACGGATTATTGCGAAAGGTCACAACTTGACGGAGACGCTGCACGATGTGACAGCCCACGCGGAGATGATGGCCATCACTTCCGCCGCCAACGCGCTTGGAGCCAAATATTTACAAGACTGCACGCTGTATGTGACCCTCGAACCTTGCCTCATGTGTGCAGGCGCGATTGCACACGCACAGGTGAAGACCCTCGTGTTCGGGGCCAGCGACCCAAAACGGGGCTATTCCGTCTATACGAACTGTAAATTCCCCTCCAAGGCGGAAGTGCGAAAGGGCGTGCTGGCCAACGAATGTGCAGAACTTTTGAAAAATTTTTTTACCGAACGTAGAAAACAATAAAAAAACATTTCCTATCTTTGCGGCTGTTTTTTTTTACGACGAAGCGATGCAACTGCCAACTACCAACAGTTCACTGTTCCCTGATCACTGTTCACTGATCACAAATAAACAAATATAAGTCAAGAATGCAAACTATCAATCCCCAGAAGAATTACGAGGCCAGCAGGGCTGCCATCGGCTATGTTGACCGCAAGGATGCCACCCAGGCCGACTACGACCGCATCGGGTTCATGTCGGGGCTGGAAGTGCACCAGCAATTGGCCACCAAGGAGAAACTGTTCTGCCGCTGTCCCGCCGGCATCTTCCAGAAGCCGGACCAGTTCGACGCGGAGCTGCTGCGCCACATGCGCCCCACCCTATCGGAAATGGGCGAGTATGACGGTACGGCTCTCATGGAGTTCAAGACGCGCAAGAACATCATCTACCGCATAGCCCACCGTACGGCGTGCACCTACGAGGTCGATGACACCCCACCGTTCCCGATTAACCCCGAGGCGCTGCAGTATGCTCTCGAAATCACCCTCGCCTCCAAGCTGAAGGTCGTGGGCGAGGTCCACATCACCCGCAAGCAGTATCTCGACGGTTCCATCCCGACGGGCTTCCAGCGCACCGCCATCCTCGGCATCGACGGCGAGATTCCGTTGCGCCACAAGAAGGTGCGCCTCATCCAGCTCAGCGTAGAGGAAGACGCCTGCCGCGAGGTTTCCGACATCGGGCACACCCGTATCTACCGCACCGACCGTCTGGGCATGCCTCTGATTGAGACCGTTACGTATCCCGATATGGTGAACCCTGACGAGGTGGAGGAAGCCGGCAACGTGATCCGCTTCCTGAACCGCAGCACCGGCCGCGTGCGCACGGGCATCGGCGCGGGTCGCCAGGACGTGAACGTGAGTTGCAAAGGCGGCACCCGCATCGAGGTGAAGGGCGTGGCCCACACGAAATGGATTCCGGAGGTCACCCACGTGGAGTGCTTCCGTCAGTGGGCGTTGCTCGCCATCCGTGAGCAGCTCAAGTCCCGCATCCAGAAAGAGGATTGGAAAATGAACTATATGGAGCTCAACCCCAAGGAGTTCCACTTCTACTTCGACCCCATCACCGACGCCATCAAGCGCGGCGAGAAGGTCTATGCCGTCAACCTGCCGCAGTTCGGCGGCCTGCTGTCGCACTTCACGCAACCTGGCCATCCGTTCTACTGCGAGTTCGCGGAACGGCTGAAGGTCATCGCCTGCATCGAGCGTCCGAACATGGCCACCAGCGAGGATCTGGAGGACGTGGTGAGCCGCAGCGTGTTCGAGAAGGCCGCACAAGCGTTGAATGCCGGCGACAACGACGCGCAGATCATCTTCTGGGCGGCGGACGACGACGTTAAGACCGCCTTGGAAACCATCGAGGAGCGTGCGCTGATGGCTTTCGACGGCGTGCCGCAGGAGACCCGCAAGGCACTGCCCGACGGCACCACCATCTTCGAGCGCGTGCTGCCCGGTGCCGACCGCATGTACCCCGACACCGACTCCGCACCCATCCCGCTCACCAACGACTACATCGAGGGATTACGCAAGAACATCCCCGAATCCATCGCCGACCGCTACGCCCAACTCGACCAGTGGGGCGTGCCCGCCGATTGTTACAAATACATTCTCACTTACAACTACTTCCCGCTCATCAAGCGCATCACCGAGGAACTCGGCATCTGCCCGAAATACCTCGGCACATTCTTCGGCCACCGGCTCAAACACCAGCACGGCCAATACGGCAAGATCCCGTTCTATGCGGATAGAATCTACGACCTCTTCGAATTTTTGGGCACTGAAGGCCTCGACAACTCCATCGCACCCGACCTGCTGAAGCTGATGTTCGAGCACCCGTCCGCCGATTTCGGGGAGCTGATCGCACTCACCGGTCACAAGACGATGACCAAGGAGGAGATCGAAGCCGCGATGAACGCCGCCGATGCCGCCTTCAAACCGCGCCGCAAACGCACCACCGACGAGGACAAGCGCAACAGCCTCCTCGGAAGTATCCGCGCCATAGCCGCCGGCAACGCCGCTTTCACCGAATTAGCAACCAAGTAATTTACTGATCACTGTTCACTGATCACTAATCACTGTAATTATGGAAAATAACGACAAAGTCACATTCCAAGGATATAAAGGCAGAGCACTGGAAATGCTCAAAAAATACGACGTCCACGTGTGGGACAAGGCCGAGGTCGAGACCACCCGCGGGCACTTCTCGGGCAAAATTCTGCCCCGCGCCGAAAACACCGACGACATCCACATCGTCATGAAGGTGGCCACTGGCTACAACATAGGCATCGACATCGAAACGGTGACCGACATGAAGGGTGAGCGCGACCCGCAGCCCGTTTTCAAGATTCCGGAGAAGGAGTTCCCCTACACGCCGGGACTGCCGCACGTGAAGCTGCTCGGCACCGGCGGCACCATCGCCTCGCGGTTGGACTACCGCACCGGCGCGGTGATCCCCGCCTTCTCGCCCGGCGAGCTCTACGGCGCCGTGCCCGAGTTGGCCGACATCTGTAATTTGGAGACCGAGAAGGTCTTCGCCGTCTTCTCCGAGAACATGTCGCCGACGGAGTACATGGCTCTGGCCAACAAAATAGGTGACGAAATCAAGAAAGGCATCGAAGGCATCGTCATCGGCCACGGCACGGACACGCTGGCGCACACCGCCACCGCGTTGACCTACATGTGCCAGAACCTGCCCATGCCGGTGGTGTTGGTCGGTTCGCAACGGAGTTCCGACCGTCCGAGTTCTGACGCGGCATTGAACCTCATGCACGCCATGACTGCCGCCGGTCACGGAGACATCGCTGAGGTGATGGTCTGCATGTTCGGCCCTACCAGCGATGACTACGGCTTCCTGCACCGCGGCACCCGCGTGAGGAAGATGCACAGCTCCTACCGTTCCACGTTCCGCACCATCGGCGACACGCCGCTGGCGACCGTGAACCGCAAGGACGGCGTGCAGCCCATCAAGGAGGTCTATAACCACCGCCGCCACGGCGAGCAGCACCGCAAGGTCGAGGTCATCACCAACTACGAGGATTACAAGCGCAGTCTGGCCCTCAACGACCCGAACGTCACCCGCATCGTGCCGACGTTCGACGACCGCGTGGCCATCCTCTACTACTATCCCGGCATGAAACCCGACGTATTGGATGCCCTGATCGACAACGGCTACAAGGGCATCGTGTGGAACGGCACCGGCTTGGGCCACGTCAACAAGCACATGTTCGATGCCATCCAACGGGCCACCGACGCGGGCGTGCACCAGTACATGAGCGTGCAGACCATCTGGGGCTACACCCACATGTTCGTGTATGACACCGGCCGCGACATGATGGCGCGCGGCATCATCCCCGCCGACAACATGCTGGCGGAGAGCTCCTACATCAAACTCGGCTGGGCGTTGGGACTGACCAAAGAGAGCGGCCAGAAGCGCGAGGACGTGAAGAAGCTGATGCTGACTCCCATCAACGACGAAATCACCAAGCGCGAACCTTACGACGGCTACCTCGTTTATCAAGGCGGCGTGCCGGAAGTCGAGGAGTTCGTGAAGAAAGTGAGGAAATAATGAGTAATGAGTAATTGTAGGGACGTCACGGTGTGGCGTCCTTTTTTTAGTTCCGTCAAAGCTGTTCCAGCAGGTTCCGGCGGCGATGGTAGCGGCTCTATTTAGCGGTGTGCCAGAATCAGGAGCCCACACACAAACAAAACAGAAAAACGGGGATCGTGGCAAACAGGATGGAATCGACACGGTCGAGGACACCACCATGACCGGGAATGATGTTACCGCTATCTTTCACGCCAGCCTTGCGTTTGAACATCGACTCAATGAGGTCGCCCATCAACCCGAAAACCTCGGTCAGCAAGGCCACAACAATCCAATGCCACACTTTGAGACCTGCCGAATGGAAGTACGGGATGTAGGAAAGCCCGACCGCAAGTCCGACCGTGACCACACAGCTCAGGAGAAAGCCCTCCCACGTCTTGCCCGGCGAAATGTTCGGGGCAAGCTTGTGCCTGCCCAACAACGACCCAAAGACGTATGCGGCAGTGTCGGCCATCCAGATCAGAATGAAGAAGCCTAGCACCTGAGAAGGATTATTACAACACCACAGCATAAAGAGCACACTCAATGGAAGAACAATCCATACCAGCGAAAGCAGTCCCATGCCCAACACCTTCACAGGATGCTCCTGTTTACAGAAAAAAACGGGGATGAAGACAGTAATTATAGACAACAATATTATCATAAACAAACCAGGAAGCACAGAATCGCACAATACAGCGAAAGGCTCCCCACTGTGAGGCATGGCGGTTGCAAAAGAGGCTATGAAAAACTGCACTGAGAAAATGAGAAACGCAAGCAGCAGCAAGCCGGAGGCAATATTCGTAAAAGCGTATGCCATTCTGAGTTCCGGAGTCTCATACATCTTGTAAAATTCCCTAATTCCCACCAACGCGAAAAAGAAAGCCAACGGCACGGCCATCCACGGGGTGAACACTGCAGCCACCATCAGGGCGATATAAACGATGCCCGAAACGGTTCTGACAATCACATTACGCATCTTTCGGGCGGTTTTCGTCCAACAAAAGCAGAATGTACCGCGGATGCTGCGGAGTACGCACTTCCTTGCCATTCTCCTTTGGCAGCGGCGACGGGGTGATAAACTCCATACCGGCTTTGTTCGCAAATTTCTGATTCCGCAAAAGCGCATCCTCCAGGTCGGGAACGATGTCGTTCATGCGGGATATGATAATCACATCAGGAGCAATGTTACGCATGGAGAAAAAACGGGAAATCGGCTGCGTGAATCCGACACTGCCGGTGCGCGCCACCAACAAGGTGGACAAAACGACCACCGCATCGATGGGCATGTTCACGGATATTGTGTTGACATAGTTCATCTGCGCCTGCTCAAGATCGCCACAAAGATTGTTGTGGGTGTTCAGCACCACATTATACTGTTTGTCTTCTGCAAGCATCCGCAGATATTTTAGCCGGTCCTGCCGGTTGTGGCAACGCAGGATCTTCCCTCCATTGGCTTGGAACTTCTGCCAGAACTCCACTTGTATGTTGTCCATGGGGGCGAAATATTGTGCCGAAGGCTGGCCCTCTGGCAGATGGTCATGCGACACGGTGCTCTTGCGTATGACGCCGCGGATGTATTCCTTGTCTGATATGAATGTACTCTCGTTCGGGTTCATTATAATTCGTTATTCGTTGGATTGTGGGATTCTTCTGCATTGGGTGTGCCATTCTTTTCCGAATCGGTAGCGGAAAGCTCCTCGGTCTTGGGGAAGGGACGGTCGCCAAGGATGTTCTGCACATCTTCGGTGAATATCACCTCGCGCTCCAGCAGGAGTTTCGCCAACGTCTCGACTTTCTCATAATTGTCGGTCAGGATCTGTTTGGCGCGCTTATAGGATTCCTCAATGAGCAAGTGAACCCGTTCGTCGATTTCCTGGGCGGTCTTCTCGCTGTAGGGTTTTGTCATGCTGTATTCCTGCTGTCCCGTAGAGTCATAATAGCTCACATTGCCGATTTTTTCGTCGAGGCCATAATAGACTATCATGGCATAAGCCTGTTTGCTGACACGTTCGAGGTCGTTGAGGGCACCCGTGGAGATTTTGCCGAAGAAGACCTCCTCGGCGGCGCGGCCGCCAAGCGTGGCGGTCATCTCGTCCACAAGTTGGTCGTAGGTCGTCAGCTGGCGTTCCTCAGGCAGGTACCATGCCGCGCCGAGGGCTTTCCCGCGCGGCACGATGGTCACCTTCACCAGCGGGGAGGCGTAGCGCAGCATCCAACTCACACAAGCGTGGCCGGACTCATGGTACGCGATGGTTTTCTTCTCTTCGGGAGAGATCACGCTCCCGCGACGCTCCAGTCCGCCGATGATACGATCCACAGCAGCCAGGAAGTCCTCTTTTTCAATCTGTTTCTTATCCTGACGGGCAGCGATGAGCGCAGCCTCGTTGCAGACGTTGGCAATATCGGCGCCGGAGAACCCGGGAGTCTGTTTCGCGAAGAAGTCGAGATCCACATCGGGGCCGAGTTTAAGGTTGCGCACATGTACACCGAAAATGCCCCTGCGTTCGTTCAAGTTGGGCAGCTCCACCTGGATTTGACGGTCGAAGCGGCCGGCGCGCAGAAGGGCGCGATCCAAAATGTCGGCACGGTTGGTGGCCGCCATGATGATGACGCCGGCGTTGGTGCCAAAGCCGTCCATTTCCGTAAGCAACTGGTTCAGCGTGCTTTCACGTTCGTCGTTGGCATTCGAGAACGCTCCTTTGCCGCGGGCGCGACCGATAGCGTCAATCTCGTCGATGAAGATAATGCAGGGGGCTTTCTCCTTGGCGGTGCGGAACAGGTCTCGCACACGCGATGCACCCACACCCACGAACATCTCCACAAAATCGGAGCCGGACATCGAGAAGAACGGCACTTTCGCCTCGCCGGCCACAGCCTTGGCCAACAGCGTCTTGCCCGTTCCCGGAGGCCCTACCAGCAGCACACCTTTCGGTATCTTGCCTCCCAAGACTGTGTATTTCTGCGGGTTCTTCAGGAAATCAACCACCTCCTCGATCTCGAACTTCGCCCCCTCCAGACCGGCAACGTCCTTAAACGTAACCACCTGTCCGGATTTCTCGTCAAACTCCTGCGCACGGGACTTGCCGATATTGAAAATGTTGCTGCCGCCGCCGAGTCCTCCCCCGCCGCCCATACGACGGATCGAGAAAAAGTAGAGCATGAATATCAACAACACCGGGAAAAACCATATCAGCAACTCGAAGCCCCAGCTTTGAGTGTTGTCCTGTTTCATCGGAAAATCGTATTCCTTGGCTATGTCATTGGCCACCAGCGTACTGTCCTGTGCCAAACGCTCCTGAACATACTGGTTTTTGGCATCTCTGAGATTCTCGTTGTAAACTTGCAAATCGGTGACGACGAGGAAATATTGGGGACCTTCAATGTTCTTGCTGACTTCCTCGTATGCGGAATTGCTCTCCAAAGCGGCCTTTTTCAAGAAAATGTTGATATGCGAGTTTTTCTTCACATACTCAACATGCTCAACATCCTGGTTCTTGACCATTTGGAAAAACTCCATGTCATTCACCTCCCGTGTGGCATCGCCTGAGGAGAAGAAATAGATACCGATCAGAGCCAGCGTGATGACAATGTAGAAAATAGACCAGTTGAATTTACGCTTGCCCCCGTTAGCATTGTTCATTCCACCCCAAAAATTGGGGATGTTCCCTTTTGAACCTCTGCTGTTATTGTTGTCACTATTATTGTTATTGTTATTATTCGGCATTGATTACAACTTCTAACTTCTAACTACTAACTTCTAACTACCACTGTTGGCCACTAAAACTTCTGGATATCCGCATCCGCCCACAGCGACTCTATCTGATAATATTCGCGGGCTTCGGGCAGAAAGATGTGCACCAAAATATTGAAATAATCCAACAAAATCCATTCCTTGTTCTCGAGACCCTCCACATGCAACGGCTTGACCCCCGCCACACGCTGGGTCTGTTCCTGCACAAAGTCGCACAAAGTCTCGACATGAGGCTTGGAATTGCCTGTGCATACGATGAAATAGTCGAAATAAACGTGGTTGAGCTTTTTCAAATTGATGCAACGGATATCCAGCCCCTGCTTTTCAATAAGGGATTGTATTATCAACTCCTCCAGGTTTCCCTCGTAAGGAACACCTTCAAATTTCACTTTTCTTTTTACTGTCATATAATCATTTTAAAACGGTTGCAAAAATACGATTTTTTTATTACTTTTGCCGCCTAGAAATTTATCCAAAGAAGTATGAGAAAAATCGTGATCCTTTCAGTTGTTTTAACGGTGTTTACCAGCATTTTGTTCGCACAGAAAGAGACTGGTGAACTGCCTTATTCATTTGGCAAAAAGGGAATCTCTCAGGTGATTGATGTCAAAACGACCCCCATGACTGATGTAGAGAAGCTCCTTCAAGATGATGCCCGTTTGCAAGAGAAATCCCACCCGCTTCGCACCGGTGTCGGTTATTCCATGAACAGCACCATCAAGAATTCCGGTCGCACGGACATCACCGAAGACGGCGGCATGTTGTGGCGCGTTGAATTCGTGTCCGAAGGTGCCGTGATGACCTACCTGGTGTTTGACAAACTCGACATCCCCGAAGAGGGCAAATTATTCGTGTACAGTCCTGACAGAAAACAGGTGTTCGGTCCCTACACCAACGCCGACATGCAGGAGGTGGGCAAGATGGTCACGGATGACATCATCGGCGACGAGGTCATCGTGGAGTATTATGAGCCTGCAAACGCCTCTTACAAGGGAGATCTCCGAATTGCATCGGTCATGCATGTTTACCGCGACTTCCTTCACGTGCTCGACGCGGAGAAAGGCCCCATCGGGAATGCTGACGGCTCCTGCCACATCAACGTGGCCTGCCCCGAGGCTCGTGTCTGGCGCTACCCGATCAACTCCGTCGTCTGTATCGGCATCACAGCCTACTACTACGATGATGAGATTCAGCAGTGGGGCTGGGGATCATTCCTTTGCTCCGGCGCGATGATCAACAATGTCAGAATGGACAAGACGCCCTACGTGCTCTCCGCGAACCACTGCGTTGAAGCCGACGACCAGACCCACAAGTTCTATTTCAACTATCAGACCACGGAGTGCAACGGCACGACCGGCAACTACCGCGTGGCCACTGGCGGCACCATCGTTGCACGCTCCAACACCACCAACACATACGCCTCTTCCGACTTCTTGCTGCTGAAAATCACCGGCTTCCTGGGACCTACCTTCCGCGATAGCATTTTCTTCGCAGGTTGGGACAGAAGCGGCGCCGCCTCCCTGGGCGCGTGCATCCACCACCCCGGCGGCGACTGGAAGAAAATCAGTTTCCCGAAAAATGTCGCCAACGCCACCTACGGTCAGTTGGCCAACAAATATTTCGTTGTCACCTGGAGAAACAACCCGAACAAAGGTGTGACCGAACAAGGTTCGTCCGGATCCCCCCTGTTCAACGGCAATTCTTTGATTATCGGAAGTTTGACTAGTGGATCAAGTGCTTGTAACTACTTGAACGGCACCGACAACTACGGAAAGATGTCTTACCACTGGAACAATAACGGAACATCTGACGTGACTAAGAAACTGCAACCGTGGCTTGACCCGGACAACACCGGCACCGTGGTTTTGCAGGGAATGAGATACGACGGCACAATCATCACCGGCATTGAGGAGCACGAACAAAGCATCTCCACGTTCGAAATCTACCCCAACCCCGCCTCTGACGGTTACATCACCATCCAAGGCGAATTCATCCCCGAAACGGCTTTGTGCAACATTTACAATGCCATGGGACAGTTGGTGATGAGCAAAGAAGTGACCACCGATGCCTCTTTCTCCTTGAACGTCAACGCTTTGGACAACGGAGTCTATGTCATCGAAGTGGTCGGTTCGGAGCGCAACTACAAGTCCAAACTGATTATTTCCCGATAACGGTGTACCCTCCCCTACTTGCCACCGCCTATCTCCCGCCCGTAGAGTATTTCGCTTTTTTGTTGAGCGGAAATGCCACGATAGAGCGAGAGGAACGATACCAGAAACAGTCCTATCGCAACAGGACGACCATCATGAACGGTAACGGAGTGCTGAATCTTATCATTCCTACCGTTCATGACGGTAGAATGGGGATCGTGAAGGAGGTGCGTATCGACTACGCGACCCCGTGGCAGCGTGTTCATTGGCGCTCCATCGAGTCGGCTTACAACAACACACCTTACTATTTGTATTATAAGGACGCCCTGAAGCCTTTCTTCGAACAGAAATACGAACTCCTGTTCGACTTCAACTTCCAGCTGACACTAACACTGATGAAGTTGCTGCGCGCCGAACGGGAGGTGACAACCACTTCAACGTTCACCCCGTACAGGGAACAGGACCTGCGCCAGCTTATTCATCCTAAGCAGTCCAAGAAACAGGATTATCCTCTAAGGCTGAAAACACCTTATTATCAAGTATTTGAGGATAAATTCGGATTTGTGCCAAATCTCTCCGTCATCGACCTGCTGTTCAATGAGGGTCCTCAGGCCACCCCGTACCTCCAATCTCTGCTGACACAACTCAACACCTTGTAAACGATGAAAAAGGATACCACAAACATTTGGGAACGGCTGTTCATCCGTCTTAAGAACGTGGTGGACAAATTCCTCTACTACGACAACTTGTTCGACGACAACATCTGGCAGGTCCGCTTCTCCAAGGTCAACAAGAAGAAAATCAAATACCAGATTGAGAAGAGCCAGTTCAACCTGGCGCTCAAGAGTGCCGACGACGTGTTCAAATATCTGTGGATGATTCTGTTGGCGGTGGCGCTCGTCTGGATGCTGGTGTTGAGCCAACGCATCGGCATCTCCGACAGAGAGGTGGCGCAGAACGAGTATTCCGAGCTGCTTTACAACCACTTCCATCACATCGGCGACCCAGACGCATACAAGTTGCACCCATACGCACACACCCAAGCGCAAACCATCGATTTGGTGACGTACGCCTTCTGCAAAACATTGAAGATCAATAACGTATATGCTTTCCGGCACATCATCAGCACTGTTTTCGGATGGCTGCTGGTGGCTTACTTGTCGCTGATACTGCTTCGCGCGTTCAGTTGGCGGGCGGCTTTCTTCACGGCCTTCTTCCTGCTCATCTCCCCACGCTTCTTCGGCTATTCATTGAGCAACATTGTCGATGTGACATTTGCCTGCTTTTTCATTTTCAGCATTATGCAGATGTACTACTTCAGCCGAGAGCTGCCGGTCATCCGCATCTCAAGGCTCATCCGCATCGCCATCGGCATTCTGCTGTCGCTTTCGGTTCACAACGCCGGCTCTTCACTGCTGCTCCTCTTCTTGGTTTTCACACTTCTCAACTTCTTCCTCTACAATCCCATCAAAAAAATCTACACCCAAGAGTACTTGAAAGCGCTCGGACTGGTTGCCCTCTCTGTGGTCGCCATGTGGGTCACAGTTTGCACCATCCACAGTCTGTGCACTTTGTACCTGGAGACATCCATCATCATGCCCAACAAGGCGTTTGCCTCCTTGGTCACCAATATCCCGTTTGACCAAAACCAGATCTTTGAAGGGCATCTCATCGGTCCAGACAATTTCCCGAAACGCTATATTGTTAAGTATCTGTATGTCACAACTCCGACGGTCGTGCTCATCAGTTTTTTGCTCTTCTTCATCTTCTTCAAGAACGCCATCAAGTCGCTGAAACCATTCTCTATATTCATATTTATATATACATTCCTCTTTTGCATCAACCGGGTGAAGACGCACTACATGAACCCTGACACGCTGTGGGCGATCCATTACTGCATCTACCCGCTGTTCATGCTGATTGCAGCCAGCGGATTGGAATGTACCCTGCGTCACATCAACGACCGTTACACTAATTTCGTGATCTTGGGGTTGTTGGGACTGCTTTCCTTCATGCCCATCCGCCACATCCTGTTCAACAGCCCATACACGTCGCTCTATTTCAACGAGATTTCAGGAGGCATTCACAATGCATACGCGAAATATGCGTTGGACAGTAACTTTGAGACCAACAAGGAGGCCAACGAATGGATGAAAGCGTACATTTACGAACACGACATTGACCGTCACTACACACAACGGCCGGTGGTGGTGGCCACCAACGGCAACGCCGCCTGCAAGCTTTTCTATCACCAAGACCTGAACATCAATCTCATTTTCAAAGATTACGACCAGGCAGACACCACTTGGGATTACTATGTCGCTTACTGCAACCAGATTCCTGTCACGCAGTTGCGCAACGGCACCTGGCCACCCGACAGCACCCTGCACCTGATGACATTCGAACAGAAACCGATGGTGGCTTTCTACCGCAACGAGGCCAGCTTCCACCGCTGGGCCGTCAACGACACCCTGGCCATGGCCGCCGACTCACTCCTTCACCTCATCACCGAAAACCAATAACCCATCAACCCTCTAACCTTCTAACCCCCTAACCTTCTAACCCCCTAACCTTCTAACCCCCTAACCATCTAACCAATAACCCATTAACCCATCAACCGACTAACCGAAAAAAAATAACCTCAAATCACGAAAAAAAATTATATCTTTGCAGCCTAATTTTGAAGATATGGAAAACGCCACGTTAGAACAGAAGGTCATCTCAATCATCGACCAGATCCGCCCCTACTTAGTGCAGGACGGCGGCGACATCGAATTTGTGGAACTCACCCCCGAAAATGTCGTGAAAGTGCGTCTGCAAGGCGCGTGCGGCACCTGCCCCCACGCCAAGATGACCCTCAAAAACGGCGTGGAACAGACAATCAAACACTACCTCCCCGAAATCGACCACGTCGAAGACATCGTCCTCGGATTTTAGCTATTAGCTGTTAGCTATTGGCTGTTAGCTTTCGGGAAAAGGGACCATAACCCTTTACACCAAACTCTAAACCATAAACTCTAAACTCTAAACCTCAATAACCAATAACCATTACAAATGGGATTAAAATGCGGCATAGTAGGACTGACGAACTCGGGTAAGACCACGATGTTCAACTGCATCTCCAACACGAAGGCGGAGGTGACGGATTTCGCGTATAGTACGAACAAGTCCAACATCGGCGTGTGTCAGGTGCCTGATGAGCGTCTGATGCACATCGACACGTTCATCCATGCCGACAAATTGGTGTTCGCCAACTTGGACTTGGTGGATATCCCCGGTTTGGCCAAGGGTGCGAGCCAGGGCGCCGGCATCGGCAACAGCTTCCTCGCGGACGTGCGTTTGTGCGACGCGCTCATCCACGTGTTGCGCTGCTTCGACAACCCTGCCCTCCCCCACGAGGAAGGTTCCGTGGATCCGGTGAGAGACATCGAGATTGTCGATTTCGAGCTGCAATGCAAGGATTTGGAACAGATTGAACGCAAGATCACCAAGGTGGAGAAAGCCGCGAAAGTCGGCGAGAAGACCGCCAAG
>JBGUPL010000020.1:0-1629 GCA_045130275.1 Bacteroidales bacterium | reverse complement strand
CTGCGCCACCGTCCAGTCGTTGACATAGCGGTAGCAGATCCCGACAATCCTGCCGTGACCCCTCCGGTACTGCTTCTCCCAAAATTTTGCCTTGTCCATTCGATACTGTTGCCGACTGCCTGCCCACTAATCACGTTTCACTGCTCACTAATCACTAATATCATAACGTGAAAAAGTGAAAAGGTGACAGTCGGGGTGATATTTTTTGCGGTGAAATTACAAAAATCAGAATTTCAAACGGTACCCCACATTCAAGATTCCTTGCGTGCCGTACCCCAATTCGATGTTCCCGTTGTTACGCTTGCCGAGGGAGACACCGAGCAGTGTGAGATGTCCGGAAGGAAAAATCACCAAATCGCCTTTCCAGTGTTCATCCATAAAATACAAAGTAAACCCTAAAGAACAACCTGAATATAAGGTACAAACAGGGTATCTTTTAAAAGTGATTCGATAGGAAGTTTGCAATGCCCAAAACGCATTCAACGAATTATAGGGCTGATTCTCTCGTTTTAGAGTCTTAATCAACGGAGAATAGGGCTCTTGATAAGGGTTGTCGGTGGGCAGCGTGGTGATATGGCGGAATGCCAATGTGGATTGTATCCCGACGGCGTGAAACCGGGTCATGTTGTAGTAATAATTAAACGTGAAAGACCCTATCAGCCAGCTGTCTATGGTATCTCCTATATCCGTTTTGTAGTGTTCGTGATGGCTGAACCACTTTTCGTCGCTACGTGCACGATCCCACATTCCAATCACAGGATAAATTCCCATCGAAAAACCAATCTCATGTTTAGGCACATCAGACAACCCATCTGATGTGTTTTGTGCAGTACAAGTGACGGATACAAACAGAAACATGCACAAAAACAAGAGTGAATACATTCCCAACAGGTCTTTTTTCATAATATGCAGCATTTAGAATTTGTAACTGTAACCGATCTTCAACATCCCTTGTGTCCCTAACCCAAGTTCTATGTTGGCAGCATTATGATTGCCTATACGTATTCCAAGATAATTGATGTTGAAATCGAAACGCCAATCGTGGCAGTTTTTTAATGGGTAAACGTTGGGGACTTCTGGCAAATGATTGATGCCATCCTCATAATAGGCTGCATCACCGATAAGATATAATGTGGCTCCAAAAGAAACCGAAGAATACAGGGATATTTTTTCTGTGTTAAAAAAATGTATGCTGTAGCCTGCTTGGAAACAGAGGTAGTGAACATAATCGTTTCTGTATGCCCAATGTCTCACATATATAGTCGGTGCCGTATGCTTCATCGCCGCCCAAGTAAGGTTGAAGTCCACACTGTGCAACTTGTTGAAATAAAGGTGGTATTGTAGATTGACACCTCCGAAGAAGAGTTCTTTTAAAGAACTATAGTCTTCAAAAGACACATTTTCAAAACTCCCTCGGTAAAAAGTGCCGATATAAGGGGCTAAACCGTACGAGACCTCGATCTCATGCTTGAGATCCAGACCGTTTTGACGTGCATGGTGGACAGGGCTTTGGCGGTACTCGTCCATGGCCAGCGCGACAGTGTCGTGCACTCGCAGCGTGTCGTGCACGAAGAGGGTGTCATAGACCGGCTCTTCCTCCACCACGTACAGGGTGTCGCGGTGCTGGGC
>JBGUPL010000019.1:0-5466 GCA_045130275.1 Bacteroidales bacterium | reverse complement strand
CAGCGGCACGCGCTCGTCGCTCTTGTGGGAATGCCGCCGGGCTATCCTTGCCAAGAAACCCAAGTATCTGCTGATGGAGAATGTGGCGGCGCTCGTCAGTCAGAAGTTCATCCGGCTCTTCAACGCGTGGCAACTGGAATTGGAGAGTTACGGCTACCGCAATTTCGCCAAAGTGCTCAACGCCAAGGATTACGGTGTGCCGCAAAACCGCGAACGTATCTTCATGGTCAGCGTCCTTGACGAGCAAGCGCGGTACGAGTTCCCCGAACCGATGCCGCTGCCCTTGCGGCTCAAGGATGTCCTCGAACCAAAGGTGGACGAGAGGTATTATATTCCGGCAAAGACATTGAAGACGGTCTTGAAGCGTGTCAAGAGCCAACGCACGCTGATCGACGGAATGCGAGACGGAACGGCGGCAGCACTTACGGCAAAATCGCATGTGACTTGTTGCACGAATGTTGTATTAGAGCCGCTCATCGGAGCCTTCCGAGGTCGAAATCCTGAGAACCCAAGCGAGCGGGCAAGGTCCAACGGTAGATACAAGCAACTATTGGAGATTAACGAGAACGGATGGAGCAATACACTGACAGGTGTTCAGAAAGATAATGTTGTATTAGAGCCATTACCTATCCACACCGACCAAGACGGCAACGCGCTTTGCATCAGTGCAAGGTATTCCAAAGAATCGTGGGAGAAGATTATGGTCGGCAAAGACTACAAACTGACCGCAATACTTGTGCCGCAGAATTCGGAAGAAGACCAGAACAAGCAACTTGCTGCAATCGAAATAGATGGTCATGCCTACCGCATTCGCAAGCTGACGGAGCGGGAGTGTTTCCGACTGATGGATGTGCCCGAAGAGTACATCGACCGAATACAAGCAGCAGGCATCAGCCGTTCGCAACAGTATAAAATGGCTGGCAATAGTATAGTCGTTTCGTGTATGTACCATATCTGGCGCAAACTGTGGATAGATACCGAAATCAAAACCCTCACCCTCTTTTAACCCCAAACAATATGACCCAAGACGAAAAACAAATAGCAATCGACATCCTGCGGAAGCGGTACGACGATACCGCACGAAAAGCGGTGCAAGCCATCGAGCCGCGACTGGGCGACTACTTCGACGGACTAATCGCTGAGCCTGATATGCATAATGGATATGAGGTCCTCTGCGCGGTGAAGTTCCTGCGGCTTCTCCGTACCTATGAGTTCAACGAGCGCAAGGTGCGGCAGGTCATCCGGCTCCGTGAGGGCGAGTGGCAGCAGGACAGCCGTGGCCGTTGGCAGCATGTGAGCGGTGGCATCCTCTGTCCCGGCACCGACACGGCGCACGTCTATCGTTGGCAGCCGTTCCAAGTGTTCGTGCTCGCGTCCGTCTTCGGCTTCCAAGCGTGGTTCAACACCGAGGTCGCCGCCATCGACAAACCGCAATTGCTACCGACCGAGCGCGAGACCGCCGACGGCATGGTAGAAGACTTCCGCCGCCTGTGCAACTACTTCGTGATGTACACCCCGCGTAAAACCGACAAGACCGGCATGAGTGCGTACATTCAGCTGTGCTTCTTCCTGCTCGGCGACTACAACAGCGAGATTTACTGCTGCGCCAATGCGGAGTTTCAGGCGAAAATCCTCTACACCCGCGTTCAGTTCATGCTCCGCGACGTGGACACCAAGCACCGCTTCCGCATGACCGCCAAGGTGACGGACTGGAAGCCGCAGTACCGCAACATCCGCAACTCGTCCATCATGCCGCTCACGGCTGGGGGAAAAGCGAAAGACGGCCCCTTTGCCGAATTGGTGAACTGGGACGAGCTCGGCAGCAGTCCGTATGTGAACGGCAAGTCCGACATGATGGGTCTGGTGAACGTCATGCGGTCCTCAATGGGTCCGCGCCGTGAGGGTCTGACCTTCGGCACCACCACCGCCGGCACCATCGCACAAGGGCCGTTCATCGACATGCTCGACAAACTGCACGCCGAACTGCTGCGCGAAATCAAGTACGAGACGGGTGAGGACACGCCGACGCTCAGTGCCGACCGTTCGCTCTGCCTGCTGCTCGAACCCGACGACTGGGAGAAGAAGGACATCATCGACCTTGTGGAAGACAAAGCCCTGCGCCGTAAGATCAACCCGATGCTCGGTATCACCTGCCAGCACCAGTTCTACGAGGACAGCATCAACGACATGCGCCAAGGCAAGATGACCGAGGGCGAGTTGGTCAGCAAGCTATTCAACACCTACATGGTCGAGAACCAACTGGAGTGGATCAAGCCGGAGGTCATCAAGGCCTTGCAAATAGACCTGCGCATCGACGACCTCGACAGCAAGGACGGCTGGGTGGTGTTCACCGGCATGGACTTCTCGATGGGCGACGACCTCCACGCGCTGACCTACCTCGCCTACAACCGCAACACCGGCGAGTTCTTTGCCGACATGGACGCATGGATCACCGAAGAGACGCTCAACGACAGCCCCATCAAGCACGTGTACCTCGAATGGATCAAGCGCGGACTGCTCCATGTGTCACCCGGTGCCACCTTGCAACCGACGCTGCCCGTGGACCGTATCGCCGCACTCAGCGCACACCTGCTCTTCCTCGGCTTCGGTTACGACCCGTACAAAGCCAAAGAGCCTATCAACGCACTCCGGGCATGGATTTTCACGATGGGCGCGAACCCTGACGACTACCTGCTGCCGGTGCGACAGAACTTCGCCACCTACAACCCCATCATCGAGGAACTGGACTATATCATCAAGTCCGACCCTGCGCTGATTCGTTTCTCTGCCAACCCGATGTGGCTGTGGGAGGTACAGAACGCCGCGCTGATGGTGAGCACGGACGGCATGGAGAACAAGAAAATCGTGAAGTCGAACCCGAACAGCAAAGCGTGCAAGGTGGATCACCTTCAGTGCCTTTGCAACGCGCTCGCCATCTACGACCAACGCAACGGAAGTATAAATAAGGAATAACCGCCGAAAGGCATTAAACAACAAGATTATGGCAATCAAAATTCTAAAAATCGGAACGAGGTCACTCATCCGTATTTACAATCAAGATGGAGGCAGAATTTGCTTTATGAAAGATACCTGCCTAAATCTCAAAATCAACCACCACGACCATATACGCATGGCGATAGGTGACGACCCAGAACACACCATCTTCATCTGTAAGCACCCGGATGGGTTCTCGGTTACGGGAAACGGTCAGACTTACTGCTTCGCCAAGTGTGCAAACCTTATGCCGCTGACGGGACTGAAGATTGACTATATGCACGAGTATGAACTAATCCGTAGGCCGGATGTGGATAAAGAGATAGATGGTGAAGCCTATGCGCTGAAACTCTATAAGGTGTACAAAAGCAAAAAAGGTATGAAGAAATGACCCTAACCCTCAACGACATCAAGACCCTCGAAAGCCTGTTCATCGTCGAGATGCACAGCGCAGAGCGTATCTTCCGCCTCATCGAAACGGGCATGGAGACCATCTACCGCGAGTCGAAGGACTACAAAGCCCTCGTCAAGAAACACGGCAAACCCGCCGCCGACCAGATCGTCCGCCACTACACCCACCAAGTGCTCACGCAGGACGAGCAGTACAACATCGGGCAGTTGCTGAAGGTGTGCAAGACGCTGCACCATTACATGGACCGCCTGACCATCGCGGGCATCGAAATGCAACCCGGCACCAAGGACAAAGGCCGCAAAGAGGCGGAGATGTTCGACGCGCTGCAAGCCGACAGCAACCAACTGGCGTATGTCCATGCCCTGCTGTCCAACGTCCCTGAGTCGGACATGCTCCGCGTCATCTCCACGCTCAAACTGCTGGCAAAAGACCACTCCGTCAGCCCCGCCATCCTCGAAGAACTAAAAACAAACTAAAACAATAGAAACATGGAAACAAAGACTATCCCGTTCGACTTGGAGACGGCAAAGAAAATCCAAGCAGGTGAGATAAAAGGCAGAATCACAACCAAAGACGGCAAAGACGTGCGCATCATCTGCACCGACAAAGCCTCGACCGATGACGACAACCGAACACAAATCGTCTGCCTCATAAGGCTCGGTGCAAGGGAGCTTGTCAGCATACACGACCCGAACACAGGGCAGTGCTGGGACATTGAAGACGGCAATGCGCAACACATTGTGCTTGAAGTACCCGACATCAAGCCGCAGTTCAAGGTAGGCGATAAAGTCCGCGTAAGATCCAACGACACGCACAGCCATTTCGTGAAGCAGTACGACAACTGCATCGGCAAGATAGTCGGCACGAATCATGAGTATTTTGTGGTCATCGTGACTGGAGCGTTTCAGGATCAGTTCTTGTCGGAGGAGTTAGAACTGGTCGAGGAAACGGCAAAGCACGAGTTCAAGACATTCGACAGGGTGCTTGTGAGGGATGAGGACAGTGCAAGGTGGAAGCCGGTATTCTATGGCTATTATGATAAAGAGAATGATCCTTATTTCCATATTTGTTCTGATGGTTGCGGATGGAAGCAGTGCATTCCCTATGAGGGCAACGAGCATCTGGCAGGTGAAACTAATATGCCTACAAAGGACTAACACAGGGCAGGGGAGAGTGACAACTCCCTTGCTCACCAAAAACAAAAACCAACTAAAACCCCCACGAACAATGAGTGCAATTTATCAACCCAAAGGCAAAGCAGGCGAGTACGCCAAGTATGCCGTGAACTTCTACGTCGGATGCTCCAACGACTGCGACTACTGCTACTGCAAACGCGGTCTGCTCGGTCACGCAATGGGCAAACCGACTCCGACCCTCAAGAAATGCTTCGACGGACACAGCCCGTATGGTGTCTTCGTCCGCGAACTGCACGAACACATCGTGCCACTCCGCAAGCACGGCTTGTTCTTCTCCTTCACCACCGACCCGCTGCTGCCGGAGACGCAAGACCTCACCAACGCCGCCGTGCTCTATGCCGTGAGCCAAGGCGTGCCGTGCAAGATTCTCACCAAACGCGCCGACTTCAAGGTGCTCGAATCGTTCTACTCGTTCCAGCACCTCATTGCCTACGGCTTCACGCTGACCGGCTGCGACGAGTTGGAACGCAACGCCAGCACCAACACCGATCGCATCGAGCGGATGGCCGACCTGCACCGCCGTGGCTTCAAGACCTTTGCCAGCATCGAGCCTATCATCAACCTCAACGACAGCGGCGAGATGATCCGCAGGACGCTCGGCATCTGCGACCTGTACAAGATTGGCCTGCTGACCGGGCACAAGAGCTACACACCGGAAGACGTGGCGCATTTTGTGGTGAACATCAACGACATGGTGCTCAATCACAACTTCGACCACTGCGAGGATGTGAAGGTCTATTGGAAGGACAGCGTGCTGGAGTTCCTGAAGATGGACAAGGAGTACCGCCACAATGTGTCGCCGTTCTCATGGCGTTTCGACATGTCCTGCCACGTGGATGCCGACTACGACATGTTTCACTAATC
>JBGUPL010000018.1:0-1614 GCA_045130275.1 Bacteroidales bacterium | reverse complement strand
GGAGTTGCTAGTAATCGCGGATCAGCATGCCGCGGTGAATACGTTCCCGGGCCTTGTACACACCGCCCGTCACACCATGGGAGTTGGGAGTGCCCGAAGTCAGTATCCTAACCGCAAGGGGGGAGCTGCCGAAGGCAAGATCAATGACTGGGGTGAAGTCGTAACAAGGTAGCCGTATCGGAAGGTGCGGCTGGATCACCTCCTTTCTAGGGAGTACACAACCACGGACCTGGTTCGGGTCGCGTGGCGTGAAGGGAGTTTCGAGTTTGTTGTTACGAGTTTCAAGCGAAGCGAGGAACTCGGTGCGGCAAATTTTGCTGAGCAAAATTTTCCGCGACGCTGTATAGTTTTCAAGGTACTGGAAAGCACCTTGAAAGGGTAAAAGCGGGCTGAACCACGGGGGTATAGCTCAGCTGGTAGAGCACCTGCTTTGCAAGCAGGGGGTCATCGGTTCGAATCCGTTTACCTCCACCACTGAAGAAGTGGGAGGGGGAGGCGCGCGAGAGAATGGGCTCATAGCTCAGTCGGTTAGAGCGCACGCCTGATAAGCGTGAGGTCGGTGGTCCGAGTCCACTTGAGCCCACCAAGCACCTTGAAAACTGCATACAGAAGAAGTAATTCGCGGAAAGAAAAGACATTGAAAGAAAAAGTAAAGCAGGTAATGAGAATTACATGTTTACTGCGATTTCATGCCGAGAGTTCAAAGAGATTTGAACGCGAGAGAATCAGAGATTCTAGAAAACGATCAAGCTAATAAGAGCGCAGGGTGAATGCCTTGGCACCAAGAGCCGACGAAGGACGTGGTTAACTGCGAAAAGCCATGGGGAGCCGTAAGCAGGCTTTGATCCATGGATATCCGAATGGGGAAACCCGGTACGAGCAATCGTATCACCGTTTCATGAATACATAGTGGAACGGAGGGAACCCGGTGAACTGAAACATCTAAGTAGCCGGAGGAAGAGAAAGAAACATCGATTTTCTTAGTAGCGGCGAGCGAACGGGAAAGAGCCCAAACCTTGGATCTACGGATCTGAGGGGTTCGGACCGGCGGAATCACAGACACAGCGAGAAGAAGGTTGTTGGAAAGCAGCACGAGACAGGGTAACAGTCCCGTATTTGAAGTTGTGGAAGTGAGGCCGGGATCCAGAGTACCACAGGACACGAGGAATCCGGTGGGAAGACGGGGGGACCACCCCCCAAGGCTAAATACTACTTGGTGACCGATAGAGAATAGTACCGTGAGGGAAAGGTGAAAAGAACCCCGGGAGGGGAGTGAAAGAGTACCTGAAACCCTGTGTTTACAAGCAGAGGGAGCGCAAGCGACCTCGTACTTTTTGTAGAACGGGCCTGCGAGTTACTGTGTGTAGCGAGGTTAAGTCGTAGAGCGACGGAGCCGTAGGGAAACCGAGTCTCAAATGGGCGTATAGTTGCACACAGTAGACCCGAAACCGGGTGACCTATCCATGGACAGGCTGAAGCGACGGTAAGACGTCGTGGAGGGCCGAACCAGACGTATGTTGAAAAATGCGGGGATGAGCTGTGGATAGCGGAGAAATTCCAATCGAACTCGGAGATAGCTGGTTCTCCCCGAAATAGCTTTAGGGCTAGCCTCGT
>JBGUPL010000017.1:0-6970 GCA_045130275.1 Bacteroidales bacterium | reverse complement strand
CGACCTCAACACCCGTCGCGGCATGATCATGAACCAGGACATGGACAAGGGCTTCACCGTCCTCCACGCCCGCGTTCCGCTCGCCGAGCTCTACCGTTACTCCACCGTCCTGAGCTCCCTGACCGGTGGCTCCGCGACCTTCCAGATGAAGTTCGCCGAGTATCAGCAGGTCCCGGCCGACGTCCAGACGAAGCTTCTCGCCGAGTACGCCGCCCAGGAGCAGGAAGAGGACTAATCCCCTTATCATAAACCGAATGAGAAAGAGTCTTATACTGATCGCAGCGGCGGCCACCCTGATGGTCGCCGCCTGCGGCAACAAGACGGCCAAGAAGGCCGAGGCCCGGGAGCAGGTCGCCGAGGCGGCTGTCCTGCCCGAGGATTTCCTCGACTTCACGGCTTCCCTTCCGGGAGGCGGCACCGCCAAGCTGTCCGACTTTGTCGGTCACGGCAAGTACATCCTTGTAGATTTCTGGGCATCCTGGTGCGGCCCCTGCCGCCGGGAGATCCCGAACATCAAGAATGTCTACGAGACCTACCACGGTGATCTTTTCGACATCGTCAGCGTGGCTGTCTGGGATAAACCCGAGGACAGCCTGGAGGCTATCGAGGAAGAAGGTCTCGTGTGGAACCAGCTCATCGACGCCGGTCGGGTCCCGACGGACCTCTACGGCATCGAAGGCATTCCGCACCTGATTCTCTTCGGTCCTGACGGCACCATCATCGCCCGCGACATCCGCGGTCCGGAGATCGGCGCCGCCGTCGCGAAGGCTCTCGGCAAGTAGATTGCCCGCATCCGCTGGCAATGACAGTCAGAGAAAAAATCGCCCTGTTTCCGCATTCCCCCGGCGTCTACAGATACTATGACGCCGAGGGAAAAGTTATTTATGTAGGTAAGGCCAAGGACCTCCACAAGCGGGTGGCGCAGTATTTCGTGCCGCCGGAGCGGCTCAACACGAAGACCCGCATCCTGGTCAGCAAAATCGCCGACGCACAGTATTCCGTGGTCGATTCCGAGGCGGACGCCCTGCTGCTGGAGAACAACCTCATCAAGCAGTACAAGCCCCGCTACAACATCCTCCTCAAGGACTCGAAGACCTATCCCTGGATCTGCGTCACCGGCGGGGATTTCCCCCGCGTGTTCATCACGCGGCGGATCGACAAGGGCAAGGGCAACCGCTACTTCGGCCCCTACAGCAGCGCCCTGCATGCCCGCGGGTTTGTCGACTTCTTCCATGAAGTCTATGCCCTCCGCACCTGCAACCTCAAAATCACCTCCGACGCCATCCTCCGCGGGAAGTTCCGCCCGTGCCTCAAGATGCATATCGGCAAATGCAAGGCCCCCTGCGTCGGCAAGATCTCCATGGCCGCCTACCAGTCCGACATCGACGAGATCGTCCGCATCCTCAGCGGCCGCGGCGGGGAAGTCATCCGCCACTACAAGGCCCTCATGGCCGAAGCCGCCGAGCGCCTCGATTTCGAAACGGCGCAGGAGTACAAGCTCAAGATCGGCACCCTCGAGCGGCACTACGCCAAGTCCGTCATTACGCAGGCGGCTGACACCGACGCCGATGTCTTCTCAATGGTCTTCGACGGGGGAGAGGCCTTCGGCAATTTCCTCCGCATCCGCGGCGGTGCCATCGTCCAGTCCCTTAATCTCGGTTTCCGCAGCCAGATCGAGGAGGAAAAGGAAACCCTCCTCGCAACCTTCATCGGCGAGATCGAGGACAAGTTCGGCGCCCTCTCCGGCGAGGTCATCGTGCCGTTCCTGCCCGATGTCGAGATACCCGGCGTGGAGTTCCGCATCCCCCAGCGCGGCGACAAGCTGTCCCTGCTGGAGCTGAGCGCTAAGAACGCCCGCGAGTTCTATGCCGGCAGCCTCCGCCAGCGCGAGCACACCGACCCCGACAGCTACAAGATGTCGGTGATGGAGGACCTCCGCAAGGCCCTCGGCATGAAGGAGCTGCCGCGCCACATGGAGTGCTTCGACAACTCCAACATCCAGGGCACCAATCCCGTCGCCTCCTGCGTCGTGTTCCGCGACGGCGTGCCCTCCAAGAAGGATTACCGCCGCTTCAAGATCAAGACCGTCATCGGCGCCAACGACTTCGCCTCCATGAAGGAAGTCGTCAACCGCCGCTACGCCCGCATGCTGCAGGAGAACCCGGACGACCTGCCGCAGCTGATTGTCATCGACGGCGGCAAGGGCCAGCTCGAATTCGCCTACCAGGCGCTGCTGGAGCTGGATGTCCTCGACAGGGTGACGGTCGTGGGCCTGGCCAAGCGCCTCGAGGAGGTCATCCGCGTCGGCGACCCCTATCCCCTTTTCATTGACCGGAACTCGCAGGCTCTCCGCGTGCTGCAGCAGATCCGTGACGAGGCCCACCGCTTCGGCATCACCTTCCACCGCAATCTCCGCTCCAAGGCGGCCATCCACAGTGCGCTCCGCGATATCAAGGGTGTCGGCGAGAAGACCGAGCAGCGCCTGCTGCTCCACTACGGCTCCGTCGCCCGCATCGCCGCGGCTCCGCTCGAAGACCTTTCCGCGCAGGTCGGCGCCGACCTTGCGATGCGTATCCACGATTATCTGAACAGTGAATAAAGATTCCACGGACAGGCCGTGGAATGGCGAATTATGACGGAAAAAGTATTCAACAGATGGTTTAACATCTTCATCCTGGCGGGAATGACGATCGTCACCTGCCTGGTTACCTGGTTCAAGCTGGCGGATGCCGCCGGCGGCAGCGAGAAGGCCTGGCTCCTCCTGGCGGCCTTCGGTTCGCTGATGGGCGTGCTCGCGACCGTCTGCTCGGCCAACGGATGGATCATCACTTTCCTCTTCGGTTTCCTGGACGTCGCCATCTACGGCGTGGCCTGCTGGGTAAACTGGCGGGGCGGCGGGTCCGGCCTCGGGAATGCCATCCTCCACTTCGCCTATTTCGTTCCGATGCAGCTCGTCGGTTATCTCCAGTGGCGCCGTCGCGGGGCCAAGGCCTCCTCGCAGGTGAAAGCCCGCCGGCTCCGTCCCTTCATGCGCTGGACCTGGCTGGCCATCACCGTCGCCGCCACCGTCGTGCTGTATCTGATCCTGGCCCGCTTCGACCGCAGCGCCGCCGCCGGTTTCCTCAAGGTGGCCGTGCTGCTGGATGCGATTCCGCTGGTGTGCAACATCATCGGACAGCTCCTTATGTCGACGGCCTACATGGAGCAGTGGATCTTCTGGCTGGCGGTCAATGTCACTTCCATCGGTATGTGGCTGTTCTCTGACAAGTCCTTTGCATCGGTCTATATCGTCAAGTATTCCTTCTACCTGATCAATGCCCTTAACGGCCTGAGAATCTGGCTGAAACTGAGCCGGCCCGAGGCAAAGTAGCCTTCCCGTTCGTCGGCTTTTTCGGCAAAGATTTTCATATTTGGGAAATTTTTCTTTACTTTGCAGTCTGTTTGCGTGGAGTGCGCATTAATATTGAGAGTTACTATTAAATAAATAAATCTAAACTTTACGATTATGACACACGAAGAAATCGTTGCCAAGGTGAAAGAAATCATCGTCGACAAGCTTGGCGCTGAAGAGTCTGAGGTTACCGAAACCGCTAACTTCACCAACGATCTGGGTGCTGATTCCCTCGACACCGTCGAGCTCCTTATGGAATTCGAGAAGGTTTTTGACGTCCGTATCCCGGATGAGGAGACCAGCGGCATCGCTACCGTCGCCGACGCTATCGCCAAGGTTGAAGAAAAACTCGCTGCCAAGGAGTAATTCCCCTGCGATTTTTCACATACGAAAGAGACTGACCTTCCGGCCAGTCTCTTTAAGTTTTATTTGGATTATTCCAGGAAACTTATTATTTTTGAATAAAATAAATGGTCCACGTCGCAGATGTGGACCATTTATTTTTGTGCCCGTAATCAATTATCATGACTATGGGTACAAGACAATCATCTCTGAAGAAGATAATAAATCTTCTTTTGTTAATGCTGCCGTGGAATTCATTTCTTTACGCAGATTCAGAAAAAGTGGCGTCATCAGTAGCCACAGAGAACGACACAAAAGAGAGTATCTCAGAAACTGAGGAGTTATCCTCAGAAGGGACTAATCAACATCCGCCCATTTATATGATGTATCGTTTTGAGTTTTCTTACGATGCATCAGGGAATTGCGTTTCGCGAACCTATGTCCCTTATGAGCCGGAATTGCCACCGATCATCATTGAGCCGGATGTTCCTTTTGAACCGTAAAGAGGAGGATACTTATGGAGAAGATAAGAAAGGTCAAGTACCTGATAGCAGGTGCTGTAGCTATGCTGTTCGGTGGAGAGTTATCTGCCCAGAATCCGGACTCGGTTATTGTAGTCCAACCGTTTGTCCATCCATTTGATTCCCTTTCCAGTTATTCTGTCGGGCGGATTCCGATGGAGGCGAGTGTATCACCGACAGGCGCCAAAATAATCAGCATTCCCATCGAAGCTGTATCAGTCAGAGGTGTTTCCCCCGAAATCTCTCTAATATATAACAGTCAGGGAGGTTTGGGGGCCGCGGGTTTCGGTTGGGAAATCGGTGGCCTGTCAGCAATTACGATAGAAGGGAAGAACCGTCATTATGATGGGGAGACGGCACCGCTGAGTCTGACGGATGAAACGAAGCAGCGTTACCTTTTGGACGGAATCCGGTTGATTGAGAATCCTGAAAAGGTTGCAAGCGGAAGTGGGTATGAATACACCCCGTCCGGATACCAATATGAGACGGCTACGGGCTACATCAAGGTCCGCAGCTATCATTCGGGCCCCTGCATTGTTTTCAGTGCGCTGAGTCCTGATGGTAGTAAATCTTGCTACGGGGATACCTATGAAAGTGGAACCCAGACAGCTATGCCTGTCATTTGGCGTAAGGATGGTAATGGGAACGGTATTTTCTATGAGTATGTCAAGTCCGGCAACACATATTGTGTAAGTCGTATTCGATATGGTAGTACGACGTCATCTACCTGCCCCGGTGAGATTTTCTTCACTTATTCGGATGTAGTCAAACCCGTTGTGAATTATAGGGACGGAGTTGCCATCAGTAGGGATAAACAGTTAATGAAGATAGAGACATATTGTTATGGAGAGAAGAATCGCGAGTATCGTTTGATTCATACTGATTTTGACGGGAATCCGATGCTGACTGAAGTGCATTGCCGGAACGGAGCCGGTGATGAGTTACCGCCAGCATTGTTTTCCTATAACGGATATTCAGCGGATCAGTATTTGAACGAATTCACAGGAGGGAGCATTCATCCGTTCCCGATAGTCAGCAATGATGTTGAGATAGTATACCGGCGTGGGCAATTTATTCCCGGAGATTATGGAGAGGGTCTTATCATTTATCCTGGTTATACAGTGTTCGGCTATAAGACTTCTTCGAGTGTCGGTTACAAATATCCAGAAAGCGAGAATATCCTGATAACGAAAAAGGTCGAAGTTTCCGGGACAAGCAGTACGAGTGTCTTGTCTACGGCCGAAAGAGGCTTCCAGGATGTTTTGGTCGCAGATATAGACGGCGATGGAGTCGATGAGGCAATTAAGATTAATATCCGGGTGTATCCGATGTTTGGGGCCTGGATACATCTAAAAGTGTATCGTTACGAAAACGGAGGATTTATTATGTCGGAACATTAGTGTCTACTAAAACTTTATATATAGGTCTTTGAAAATATTGATAGTTAGATAGTTAGAGGGTGTTTGAGGGGCGAACGGTTTTGATTTGTAAATTTGCCTGCAAATCAGGCACTTATGCATAATCAATCATACGTTTTTGCTCAATTAGCTTCGCATCTGAACCGCAGTAAGTTCAATCGCATCGTTGCTAAGTATCAGGGTGACAGCTACATAAAGGTCTTTTCATGCTGGAATCAGCTCAAAGTCCTTATGTTCGGTCAACTCTCCAGACGTGAAAGTTTGCGAGACCTGATAGTTGCTGTTAAGGCGCATAGCGGCAAGGCTAAGTTCCTCGGTTTTGGGGATTCGGTGACCCTTAGTAACCTGGCAAAAGCGAACCAGACCAGAGACTATCGCATCTTTGAAGAGTATGCCTACTATATGGTAGAACTCGCTCGTAATCTGAAAGATACGACGATTTTTAACCTTGGCGGAACGGTCTATGCCTTCGATTCTACAACCATCGAACTCTGCCTTGCAGTCTTCTGCTGGGCCAAGTTCAGGAAGAAGAAAGGCGGGATAAAAATCCATACTCTCTACGATGTCGAAGCTCAAGTACCGGCGTTTTTCCATATTACCACAGCATCCGTCCATGACTCCCAGGTGATGAAGGAGATACCGGTTGAAACTGGATCTTACTACATCTTTGACCGAGCCTACAACTTCTTTTCGCAACTTTTTAGGTTCCATTGTGCAGGTGCCTTCTTCGTCGTAAGAGCCAAGAAGAACCTCCAGTACAAGGTGGTCAAGTGGAAGAGAAGGATGCCCAAAAACGTGTTGTCTGACTCGGTCATCGAGCTTACCACATACAAGAGCCGCAACGATTATCCGGAGCAACTCAGGCGTGTTGAGTACTACGATGAAGAGCAGGATAGACACTTTGTTTTTATGACTAATGCAATGGATATCACCGCTTTAGAAGTTGCGCTCCTATATAAGAACCGATGGTCCGTGGAGCTGTTCTTCAAATGGGTGAAGCAGCATCTGAAGATCAAGAAGTTCTGGGGAGACTCCGAAAACGCAGTCCGGATCCAGATCTACACAGCGATTATCAGTTACTGCCTGGTGGCCATTGTCCATCATAAGATGAAGCTTGAAACCTCAGTCTACAACGCGCTCCAAGTACTGGGAATCTCGTTGACCGACACGACTCCTCTTGCAGACCTCTTCAACAAATCTAACTTCAGTATTGACAAAGAACTTGACGGGTTCTATGAACCCACGTTGTTTGATTTTTAACTTTTAACTACGTCCACAACTTTTAGTGGACAGCAATG
>JBGUPL010000016.1:0-2023 GCA_045130275.1 Bacteroidales bacterium | reverse complement strand
TTGAGCATCTGGCTGAGCGTGGACCCGATGGCTGCGAAATATCCGTCGCTGAGTCCGTATGTTTATTGCGCGGACAACCCGGTGAGGGTAGTGGATCCGGATGGGGAAGACCCGATTTATGCAAAGAATTTTTGGGGAAAAGTAAAAAAAATAGGAGATGATGGTCAATGTGGTTCTGGATCATACTTGGTTAGAGGCAACACAGCGAGGGCCGTTAAAGCTGCAACAAAAGCAGGGGAATTCTACACAGGCGACTTATCTGCAAGTGATGAGGTTTTTCATATTCCAACAGGACAAAAGCAAAAGGATGTTCAAACCTCTGTTCAGAATACACTTAACAGTGGCAACACTCCAAATACCCGAGTAGAATACGGAGGACATTCCATTAAAGGCGAAGAAAATGCTCGTTTGTGGGATCCCGGGATTCCAACGCAAACATACAAATCGCCAGACGGATATACTGTACATACGAGATCTGTTACCCCTTTTAGAAAAAATGGAGTAAATAATCAATATGGCGGTCCTCCTGAAACATTTGAATTTATATGGCATGTTCATACTTTCAGCTCTACACCTTCAAGCACAGACTTCTCTATAATGAAGAATGTGTGGAGCAGATGGTTTAGGGGGACGATTTTTGTTGTATGCCCCAATGACAACAAAGTAGCTTTTTACAATCAATCGAAGGTTTTGATAAGAGTTAAATACGATGAATTCAAAAAAATGGGGAAACAGGAGGACATACCATGAAGAAAAGTGAACTCGTATTACTTATTTGCGGTATTACAATGATGTTTTGGAGTTGTTCAACACCAAGATATCAGTATAAGGCGTTTAACTTTAAAAATCTTGATAAGCAAGACCGTCGTTTACAAAACATGTCGAATCGGGCGATAAGAAAGGCTTTGAAAGAATCGGACACAGTATATCTTTATGGTGTGACATTTAGTAACTGGGAAGTACTATGGTATCATAAAAATGAATTCATTCACAGCTGCATCATATATCCCAAAAGAATCAAATGGCAGAATCCTGTTATGGCAAACAATATCATTGTCAATAGAGATAGCATCAAAAAAACATTTACAGCTTCTTTGTTCAAAGATGTTTTGTGTTTCGAAGATGATTTGGATGGGGAATTCTTATACATGTTTGTTGATGAAGATGTTTTGTTTAGCTGTATTAATCTCCAATGTCTGCTCACACACGAATTTTCCGCAGGAAGTTTCGCCTATAAACTTCAATATGATTTATCCAAGGTATTTATGAATAATGATTCGACTACCCTATGCCCACCACCCTCACATATATCCCGCTGACCCCAACCACCCCGGTCCCCGTTGAAAGTTCCGCTCAACGCTTTCGCGTTTCGCGGAATGACGATCTCCTGTGCGGAGGCGAAAGGGGAATATGGGCGGCAGAGAGTTCGGTGGGATTACGCGACGCGGTGCGTGCCGCCCATATTCCCTTCCCCTGTCGCGGCGACACGCGCGTCATTCCGCCGCACACCCTCTCATCCGTGGCCACGGCTGGCCACAACCGTGTGGCGGAACCTCCTACGGCACGGGCAACATCGCCGGATGATGAATCCCCTACCGGGGATTTGTCCCGCGCACCGCACCGTCTCCGGCTACAGATATGCATCCCCTCACGGGGATGGGCTGCCGGTCCGAGCCAAAGGGAGCCCTTCCGTCACCCCCACAATTGTACATTGTTCATTGTACATTGGGGAGACCACCCCGACCACCTCGGCTCAGCCTCGTGGATCACCAACATCTACGGCAGAACAATCCAGCATTTGTACTACCTGCCGTGGGGCGAGGACTTCGTGGACCAGAGGACGAGTTCTTTCAGCTCAATGTACACGTTCTCCGCCAAAGAGAAGGACCCGGAAACGGGTTTATCGTACTTTGGTTCACGCTATTACAGCTCCGACTTGAGCATCTGGCTGAGCGTGGACCCGATGGCTGCGAAATATCCGTCGCTGAGTCCGTATGTTTATTGCGCGGACAACCCGGTGAGG
>JBGUPL010000015.1:0-13725 GCA_045130275.1 Bacteroidales bacterium | reverse complement strand
CATGCCGAGCGTGATGCCGAAGATCGGTGCGCTGGGTAGAATCCTCGGTCCCCGCGGATTGATGCCCAACCCGAAATCCGGTACCGTCACGATGGAAATCGGCAAGGCTGTGTCCGAAGTGAAAGCCGGTAAGATCGACTTCAAGGTGGACAAGTATGGTATCATCCACACGTCAATCGGCAAGAACCGTTTCAGCGCTGAGCAATTGGTTGACAATGCTCGTGAGATGCTTGCAACGGTGATCAAGCTCAAACCGACGAGTGCGAAAGGTACTTATATCAAGAGCATCTATGTTTCCACCACGATGAGCCCCGGCGTGCAAGTTGATCCGAAATCAGTTACCTTATAAAAAGATTAGTTAGTATGAACAAAGAACAAAAAAGTCAGATTATAGAAGAGATTTCCCAAGACTTGGCTAACTATTCTCATGTATATGTAACGGACATTTCCGGATTTACAGTTAGCACAGTCAACCAGTTACGCAAGTTGTGCTTCAGCAAGGACGTGAAGTTGAAGGTTGTGAAGAACACCCTTCTGAAACGTGCCATGGAGCAGTCCGAGAAGGATTATTCAGAGTTGTATGAGACGCTGAACGGTCCGACGGCAGTCATGTTGTGCAACACGGGTAACGTGCCTGCGAAGTTGATAAAGGATTTCCGGGCGAAAAACGCAAAGCCCATCATCAAGGCCGCGTTCATTGAGGAGGCAGTCTATATTGGTGATGACCAGTTGGAGACGCTTTGCAACATCAAGTCTCGCGAGGAATTGATCGGTGACATTGTGGCATTGCTGCAATCACCTGCAAAACAAGTTATTTCTGCTTTGCAGTCGGGTGGTGGCAAGTTGGCCGGAATCGTCAAGACCCTTTCCGAAAGAGCTTAATAAAACAAAAAACAATTCAAACAAGTAAAAACAATAAAAAAAATAATCATTATGGCAGATTTGAAAGCATTTGCAGAACAATTAGTGAACTTGACCGTTAAGGAAGTTAACGAGTTAGCTCAAATTTTGAAAGACGAATACGGCATTGAGCCCGCAGCCGCCGCAGTGGCAGTGGCCGCAGGTCCCGCAGCAGGTGGCGCAGCCGCAGCTGAAGAGAAGACCGAGTTCGACGTTATCCTGAAAGCCGCCGGTGGCCAGAAGCTGCAGGTTGTGAAACTGGTGAAGGAACTCACCAGCCTCGGCCTCAAGGAAGCTAAGGAATTAGTTGACGGCGCCCCCAAGGCCGTTAAGGAAGGCATCTCCAAAGAAGAGGCTGAATCCTTGAAGAAATCTCTCGAGGAAGCCGGTGCCGAAGTCGAAATTAAATAGTTTCGAACGAAACCCCAAGCAAAAGAACATCGCTTCCACATCAGGTGGAAGCCTTGTTCTTATTGCTGTTTTATAGTACCTGCTGATTGGTGCTTTGATAAAAAACTGATAATCAGTAATTTCGTCAATTAAAAAACATACAGCCTTGTCAACTACAAAAAATAACAGAATTAGTTTTGCGACAACGAGACCCGTTGATTTTCCGGATTTTCTGGATATCCAGCTGAAGTCGTTCCAGGAGTTTTTCCAGATAGACACAGACCCGGAATCGCGCAAGAATGAGGGCTTGTATCGGGCGTTCGCCGAGAATTTCCCGATAACCGACGCAAGAAATTGTTTCGTCCTGGAGTTTTTGGATTATTATATCGATTTTCCCCGCTACTCAATGGACGAGTGCCTTGAAAGAGGTTTGACATACAGTGTTCCACTGAAAGCCAAGTTGCAGCTGAAATGCAACGACGAAGAGCATGAGGGTTTTGAAGAGGCCCGCGTGCAGGAGGTCTATTTGGGCATGATCCCCTATATGACCCCGAGCGGCACGTTCATCATCAATGGCGCGGAGCGCGTGGTGGTTTCCCAACTGCACCGTTCTCCGGGTGTGTTCTTCGGATTTTCGTACCACTCGAACGGTACGCCGCTGTACTCCGCCCGAATCATCCCGTTCAAGGGATCATGGATGGAGTTCACCACCGACATCAACAATGTGTTGTACGCATATATCGACCGCAAGAAGAAACTGCCGGTCACCACGCTGTTGCGTGCCATCGGCTATGAGACGGACAAGGACATTCTCAGCATCTTCGACATCGCGGAAGAGGTGAAGGCATCGAAAGCCAACCTGAAGAAATATGTGGGACAAAAGTTGGCGGCAGCCGTGACCAAGACGTGGTACGAGGATTTTGTAGATGACGAGACCGGTGAGGTGGTCAATATGGAGCGCACAGAGGTGATCATTGATCGCGAGACTGTGTTTGAGAAAGACCACATCAACATGGTGGCGGACGCGAACATCAAAACCGTCCTTTTCCACAAACAGGACGAGAAACAGGTGGACTATTCCGTGATTTTCAACACCTTGCAGAAAGATCCGACGAACTCGGGCAAGCAAGCCATCGAGTATATCTACATGCAGTTGAAGAGCACGCAGGCTCCCGACGAGGAGACCGCCAGAGCCACCCTTGACAAGCTTTTCTTCTCCGAGAAACGTTATGATCTCGGCGAAGTGGGCCGCTACCGTATTAATAAGAAATTGAATTTGGACATCCCGATGGAAACGGGCGTGCTCACCAATGAGGATATCATCTCCATTATCCGTTATTTGGTGGAGTTGATCAACTCCAAGACGGAGGTTGACGATATCGACCACTTGAGCAACAGACGTGTCCGCACTGTCGGTGAACAATTATACAACCAGTTCAGCCTTGGCCTGAACCGTATGGCCCGCACCATCCGAGAGAAGATGAATGTGCGTGACCACGAATCCTTCTATCCTCAGGATTTGATAAATGCCAAGACATTGTCTTCAGTGGTGAATTCGTTCTTCGGCACCAACCAACTGTCGCAATTCATGGACCAGACCAACCCGCTGTCAGAGATCACGCACAAGCGCAGAATCTCCGCTTTGGGTCCTGGAGGTCTGTCCCGCGAGCGTGCCGGATTTGAGGTCCGTGATGTGCACTACACGCACTACGGCCGTCTGTGTACGATTGAGACCCCTGAAGGTCCTAACATCGGCTTGATTTCTTCCCTTTGTGTGTTTGCGCGCATCAACGAACTCGGTTTCATTGAGACGCCTTACCGCCGTGTAGAGAACGGCAGGGTGCTCTTCGACGAAGAGCCCATCTTCCTGACGGCAGAAGAGGAGGACAACAAGCGTATCGCGCAGGCCAACACGCCAATGGATGAAAACGGCCTGCTCGGCGAAAAGGTGAAAGCGCGTCGTCTGGCCGACTACCCGATTTTGCCGCGTGAGGATATTGACTTGATCGATATTGCTCCGAACCAGATTGCTTCCATTGCAGCATCCCTGATTCCCTTCTTGGAGAACGACGACGCAAACCGTGCGTTGATGGGTTCCAACATGATGCGTCAGGCCGTGCCCTTGCTTCGTCCCGAAGCACCCATCGTGGGTACAGGTCTGGAACACCGTGTGGCTGTGGATTCCCGTGTGGTGTTGCTCGCAGAGGGTAACGGCGTGGTGAAATCCGTTGATGCCCAGCATATTGAGATTGCGTATGAACGCACTGACACTGAGGCGCTCATCAGTTTCGATTCCAATGTGAAGAACTATCAGCTGCTCAAGTTCAGAAGAACGAACCAGAATTCCTGCTTCAACCAGCGCCCGATTGTGGTAAAAGGACAGAAGGTGAAGAAAGGAGACGTGCTGACCGAAGGTTACGCCACGGAAAATGGCGAGTTGGCTCTCGGCCGCAACCTGATGGTAGCTTTCATGCCGTGGAAGGGATACAACTTCGAGGATGCTGTCGTGATTTCGGAGAAGGCAGTTACCGACGACCTTTACACTTCCATCCATATTGAGTCATTCACGCTTGAAGTGCGCGACACGAAGCGTGGCCAGGAAGTGTTGACGAACGATATTCCCAATGTTTCCTCAGAGACTACCAAGGACCTGAACGAGGATGGTTTGATCCGCGTGGGTGCCGAGGTGAAGGAAGGCGACATTTTGATCGGTAAGATTACCCCTAAAGGTGAGTCCTATCCGACCCCCGAGGAAAAATTGCTCCGAGCCATTTTCGGAGACAAGGCAGGCGATGTGAAAGACGCCTCCCTGAAGGCACCCCCAGCCATGCGCGGCGTGGTTATCGGTGCAAAATCCATGTCTCGCTTGATCAAGGATAGAAAATCCAAAGCGAAAGACAAGGATATTGAAGAAGAAATCAAGGCGAAATACCAAGTCGAGTTGGACGCATTGAAAGAGGTTCTGGTGATGAAACTCTACAAGGTTTTGGATGGCAAAGTGGCACATGTTATCTGTTCCGACACGAAGGAACCCATTGTGCAAAAAGGCTCCAAGTTCTCCCAGAAACTGCTGAACACCATCGATTACAAGACGGTGTCCGTTTCCAAGTGGACCAATGACGGCCGTGTCAACGGCATGGTGGCCCAGATTATCCGCAACTATCTGGTGAAAGTCCGTGATGTTGAGTCCCGCCGTACGCGTGAGATCTTCGACGCCACTATCGGCACGGAGCTTCCTTCCGGAATTGTGCAGATGGCCAAGGTTTATGTCGCCAACAAACGCAAACTGCGTGTGGGTGACAAGATGGCTGGTCGTCACGGTAACAAGGGTTGTGTGGCCAAGATCGTGCGTCAGGAAGATTTGCCGTTCCTCGAGGACGGCCGTCCTGTGGACGTGGTGCTGAACCCGCTGGGTGTGCCTTCCCGTATGAACCTCGGTCAGATTTACGAGACCATTTTGGCTTGGGCAGGCAAGAACACCGGTGTGAAGTACGCCACTCCGATTTTCGACGGTGCTTCACTCGACCAGATCAATGCGCTTCTGCGTGAGGCTGGATTGCCGGAGAACGGCAGCACCCAGCTTTACGATGGTGAGACGGGTGAGCCGTTCCATCAGAAAGCGACGGTGGGTTACATCTATTACCTGAAACTGCACCATATGGTCGATGACAAGATGCACGCCCGTTCCATCGGACCTTACTCATTGATTACGCAACAACCTCTCGGCGGTAAAGCCCAATTCGGTGGTCAGCGTTTCGGTGAGATGGAGGTGTGGGCCATTGAGGCCTACGGTGCTTCCAACGTCTTGCAAGAGATTTTGACTGTGAAATCTGACGACGTGGTCGGCAGAGCCAAAGCCTACGAGGCCATCGTGAAGGGTGACAACATGCCTGTGTCAGGTATTCCTGAGTCCTTCAATGTGTTGGTCAACGAGTTGCGCGGTCTGTGTCTGGATATTAAATTTGAATAAGAAATAAAAAACATCTGAAAGAATGGCTCTCAGAAAAGATAATAACACCCGAAAGGAGTTTCATAAAATAACCATCAGTCTTGCGTCTCCCGAAACGATTTTGGAACAGTCGCACGGTGAGGTGCTGAAACCGGAAACCATCAACTACAGGACGCTGAAACCGGAAAGAGACGGTTTGTTCTGCGAGAAGATTTTCGGTCCGATGAAAGACTGGGAATGCCACTGCGGTAAGTACAAGAGAATCCGCTACAAAGGGGTCATCTGCGACCGTTGCGGTGTGGAAGTCACCGAACGCAAAGTGCGCCGCGAGCGCATGGGACACATTCAGTTGGTGGTTCCTGTGGCACATATTTGGTTCTTCAAGTCGCTGCCGAACAAGATCGGCGCCCTTTTGGGCCTTGCCACCAAAGAGGTGGAAGCCGTGGTGTATTACGAAAAATATATCGTGATTCAAGGCGGTATCATGGAAAGCGATGAGATCAAGAAGGGAAAATTGCTGACCGAGGAAGAGTATTTCGACCTTGTCGAGAAGTTGCCCGCTGAGAATCGTCTGCTGGAAGACACCGATCCCAACAAATTCATCGCCAAGATGGGCGCAGAGGCTCTTTATGACCTCTTGTGCAAGGTGGATTTGGATGCGGAGTCTTACGAACTGCGTGATCGCGCGAACCGCGAGACATCCCAACAGCGTAAGAAAGACCTGTTGAAACGTCTGCATGTTTTTGAGGCGTTCCGTGACAGCCGCAAGCGCGCTGACAACCGTCCTGAGCGCATGATCGTGAAGATTGTGCCGGTTATTCCTCCGGAATTGCGTCCGTTGGTTCCGTTGGATGGCGGCCGTTTCGCCACGTCCGACCTCAACGACCTTTACCGTCGCGTGATCATCCGCAACAACCGTCTGAAACGACTCATGGAAATCAAGGCTCCCGATGTCATTATGCGCAATGAGAAGCGTATGTTGCAGGAAGCTGTGGATTCCTTGTTCGATAATTCCAAGAAATCCAGCGCTGTGAGAACGGAATCCAACCGTGCGTTGAAGTCCCTCTCCGACAGCCTGAAAGGTAAGCAAGGTCGTTTCCGTCAGAACTTGCTCGGTAAACGTGTTGACTACTCCGGCCGTTCCGTTATCGTTGTCGGTCCCGATTTGCACTTGAACGAGTGTGGTCTGCCGAAAGATATGGCCGCCGAACTGTTCAAACCGTTTGTCATCCGCAAGATTCTCGAAAGAGGTATCGTGAAGACGGTGAAATCCGCCAAGAAGATTGTCGATCGCAAGGATCCCGTGGTGTGGGAAATCCTCGAAAACATCCTGAAGGGTCATCCGGTGTTGCTGAACCGTGCTCCTACGCTGCACCGTCTGGGTATCCAGGCGTTCCAGCCGCGTTTGGTCGAAGGCAAGGCCATCCGTCTGCACCCGTTGTGCTGTACGGCTTTCAACGCCGACTTCGACGGTGACCAGATGGCTGTGCACGTGCCGCTGGGCAACGCCGCTATCATGGAAGCCCAGATGCTGATGATGGCTTCCCATAACATCCTCAACCCGGCCAATGGTGCGCCCGTGACCGTGCCTTCTCAGGACATGGTCTTGGGTCTGTACTACATCACCAAGGAGCTGCCCTCCACGCCCGACCACAAGGTTCCCGGCGAAGGCGGTATTTTCTACGGACCGGAAGAGGTGATGATTGCTTATAACGAGAAAAAAGTTCATCTGAATGCCAAAATCAAATGCCGTGTCGATATCGACGGGCAGGGTACTCTGAAGGTTGTCGATACGACTGTCGGTCGTGTGATGTTCAACCAGGTGGTGCCGAAAGAGTATGGCTATATCAATATGTTGCTGACGAAGAAGGCGTTACGTGATATCATCGGTGACGTCCTGATTAAATGTGGCAACAAATCCTGTACCCAGTTCCTTGACGACATTATGACCCTTGGTTACCGTATGGCTTACGAAGGCGGTATGTCGTTCAATCTCGGCGATGTGATTGTGCCCGCCGAGAAGCCGAAGTTGATTGCCGAAGCCAACGCCCAAGTCGATGAAATCACCATGAACTACAACATGGGTTTCATCACCAACACCGAGCGTTACAACCAGGTGATCGACGTGTGGTCGCAGTGCAACGCGCGTCTTTCCAAGATCCTCATGAAGGAAATCGAGGAGGACCGTCAGGGCTTCAACCCCGTGCACATGATGCGCGACTCCGGTGCCCGTGGTTCTGCGGAGCAGATTCGTCAGCTGTCCGGTATGCGTGGTCTGATGGCAAAGCCCAGTAAGGCTGGCTCTTCCGGCGGTGAGATTATCGAAAACCCCATTTTGTCCAACTTCAAGGAAGGTCTTTCTGTGCAAGAATACTTCATCTCCACGCACGGTGCCCGTAAGGGTCTGGCCGATACCGCATTGAAGACTGCAGACGCTGGTTATCTGACTCGTCGTCTGGTTGATGTCTCCCACGATGTGATTATCAACGAAGTGGACTGTGGTACGCTGCGCGGTATGACCGTGAGCGCGTTGAAGAACAACGAAGAAGTGGTGGAAACGCTGTACGATCGTCTGTTAGGTCGTGTGACGTTGCACGATGTCTATCATCCTCAGACTGGCGAACTGATCATTCGCGCCGGTGAGGAGTTGACCGAGAAATATTGTCAGATCATCGAAGATTCTCCTATCGAGGAGGTCGAAATCCGTTCGGTGCCGACCTGTGAGTCCAAGCATGGTATCTGCCAGAAGTGTTACGGTCGTAACTTGGCAACGGGTAAGATGGTTCAGATTGGTGAGGCTGTCGGTGTCATCGCTGCACAGTCCATCGGTGAGCCTGGTACCCAGCTGACCCTGCGTACGTTCCACGTCGGTGGTGTGGCCGGTAACGTGGCCGCCAACAGCAGCATTATCGCGTCTTATGACGGTGTGCTGAGCATCGACGAGCTTCGTGCTTTGGAGAAGACCGATGAAACGGGCAAGTTCTACTACAAGGTCATTGGCCGTACTGCCGAAATTAAGATTATCGATGTGAAGACCGGAGTGGCACTCTCCTCTGCGAATGTGCCTTACGGTTCTAACCTCTACTACAAGCACGGTGACAGCATCAAGAAGGGCGCCCTGATCGCTGATTGGGATCCGTTCAATGCTGTGATTCTGTCTGACGTTGCTGGTAGAGTGCAGTTCAACGATATTATCGAAGGCGTGACCTACCGTGTGGAAACCGACGAGCAGACCAACATTCACGATAAGGTCATTATCGAGAGCCGTCTCAAAACCAAGAACCCGGGTATCAACATTGTCGATGAGGATGGCGATATCATCAAGAGTTTCGACGTCCCTGTGGGTGCTCGTTTGGCTGTGGAAGAAGGTCAGGTTATCGATTCCGGTGAAATTCTGGTTAAGATTCTGCGTTCCTTCGGTAAGTCCGGTGATATCACGGGCGGTCTGCCGCGCGTGACGGAGCTGTTCGAGGCACGTAACCCCAGTGATCCCGCCGTGGTGTCCGAAATCGACGGTGTCGTTTCCTTCGAGAAGAAGCTGAAACGTGGTAACCGTGTGGTGAAGATCACCCCGCGTGTGGATTCCGGCGAGGGTGCAAAGACTTATCTTATCCCGACTTCCAAGCAGATTCTCGCACAAGAGAATGACTTCGTGAAGGCCGGTACGCCGCTGTCTGAAGGTTCTCTGACTCCTGTTGATATCCTGAACATCAAGGGTGCGCAGAAAGTGCAGGAATACATCATCAATGAAATCCAAGAGGTGTATCGTCTGCAAGGTGTGAAGATCAACGATAAGCACTTCGAAGTCATTGTGCGTCAGATGATGCGCAAGATGGAAATCGAGGATCCGGGCGACACCAAGTTCCTGCAAGGCGAGTTGATCAACAAGATCGACTTCCAAGAAGAGAACGACCAGATTTGGGATAAGAAGGTGGTTGAGGATGCCGGCGATTCCGATACAGTTCGTAAAGGACAGATTATCTCCGCCAAGAAATTGCGTGACGTGAATTCCATGCTGAAACGTAGAGACTTGCGCTTGGTGGTGACTCGCGACGCACGTCCAGCTACTGGTAAACCGATTCTGCAAGGTATCACCCGTGCTTCTCTGCAGACCCACAGCTTTATATCTGCCGCATCTTTCCAGGAAACGACCAAGGTGCTGACCGAGGCCGCTATCAATGCCAAATCCGATAGTCTGATCGGTATGAAGGAGAACGTCATTGTCGGTCAGAAGATTCCGGCTGGTACGGGTATCCGCGCTTACCAGAACATCGAAGTTGGCTCGAAGGAAGAGTACGAATCGTTGATGGCATCGAAAGAGGAGGAGTAACAATTTGTAATTAGTAATTTGAAATTTGTAATTTGAAAATGGCTGAAGATAAGAAAGAACAAAAAATGGATTTGAGTATCAGTGAGGAAGTTGCACAGGGCGTATATTCGAACCTGGCCATCCTTTCCCACTCTGAGAACGAATTCTTCGTGGATTTCGCCTCTATGTCTCCGGGTATCCCCAAGGCCATTGTGCGTTCACGCATTGTTATGACCCCAGTGAACGCCAAACGTCTGCTTCGCGCATTGCAGGACAATGTTTCCAAATACGAGGAGCAGTTCGGGGTGATTCAGGACCGTCCGAACCAGATGCCTCCGTTCATGAGCGGCGGCGGTCTGGCATAGTCTGAACTACGTTCAACTTTTTTATAAATTTTGTGGCGGCTGGGAGCGAGTTTCCCGGCCGCTTTTTTTAATGTAGAATGAAGAATGAAGAATGTAGAATAAGAGTAGGGTGGGGGATTTTTTGTATTTTTGTGCGCTAAAATTGTTCGTATGGTTTCAGTTAAAAAGGTATTATTGGTTTTGTCTGTTATGTTGTGGTGTGTGTCTTCTTTTGCGCAGTCGGACACCATTCATATTGGACAAATCCGGTCTTCCGTCCCGGTCATCGGTAAACTCGCTGATCTTCCGTTTGTTTTTGCCGGAAAGGGCAAGTGGTGCTATGGGACTTTTAATTTTGAACTAACGTATTACCCGTGGACCATTCATGATACTGCAGTGTATGTTTATAGGGTGAATACGATTTATGATAAAAAGACGCGAACATCGTATGTTTCAGATAAAGATGGCAATATTAGACTCCGTTATTTAGATTTTAAGTCTCACCGTGGTATTTTCATGTCCTTAGGGGGTGTTGGTTTGTATCTCACACGTGAAACTACGTTGGACGAGTTCATTAAGGTATATAATATTACGGATACAATAGAGTTTGGACCTGCCTTAATGGCTCCATGGAATTTTTATAATAAGTATGGCAGACCTCGTCATTGGAGGCACAAGCAATTCACTAGTTTGTGGTTTTGGACAGACGAAGGAAGACGCACACATATTACTTTCAGTTTTGATGACAAACGGCACTTGCGATGTGTCGAGCTGGACTACTTCAATGCCGACAATGTAGAGGTGCGGCCGTTGCGGTAGTAGTTCTTTGCGATGCTGGGAAGCGTCGGCTACAAAAAAAAATCATAGAGTGTGTGCCATATTAAAAAAAGTGTATCTTTGCAGCGCAAAGTACTTTTAAGATTATGGAAGAAAAAGAGGTCAGACAGACACTGAACGACATCCGTGAAATGATGAGCAAATCATCACGCTTTCAGGTGATTAGCGGATGGTCCATCATTATAATCGGCTTGTATGCGGCGGTCGCGTCCGCTATGGCGGCAGCAGTGATTGGAGTGGGAAATTGGCTCCCCTGCTTCGAAAATCTGCACCGGTTCGCCAACCTGAACACCCCTTCGCGCATCCGCATCGCCGCGCTGATCGCTATCGGTCTGCTCGCGTTGTCGCTGCTCACGCTTTTCGTCTTTGCCATCGTGAAGTCCAAACGGCACAACCTGCGTTTCGCCTTCGAGAAGCGGACGGTCCAGATGTCGCTCGATTTCTTCATCCCGCTGGCGGCGGGCGGTCTGCTCAGCATGGCCTTGGTGATGCAGGGACACTACGGGCTCACCTCTTCCATTATGCTGCTCTTCTACGGCCTCGCATTGGTCAACTGCAGCCACTACACTTACCCTATCCTGCGCTACCTCGGTTATGCGGAGCTGATTCTCGGCATCATCGACTGCTTCACGATGTCACACGCGCTGCTGTTCTGGTTTCTCGGTTTCAGTGTGATGCACATCCTCTTTGGCATTCTCTACGTTATTATGTTCGACCGTAAAAAAGAGTAGGCCATGGCTATCCTGGATGGTTTGAACAAAGTCTTCGAAAGCAAGATCCGCTTGGGCATCATGTCGGTGTTGGTGGCCAACGGCTCGGCGGATTTTGCTACCCTGAAGTCGCTGATGGAGCTTACCGACGGCAACCTGGCGAGCCATACGCGCCATCTTGAAGATGCTGGCTATATTCGCTGCGAGAAGTCGTTCATCGGTCGCAAGCCGAACACGACGTATGTGATTACTGAGTCGGGTAGAGAAGCCTTCGCCGCGCATATTGACGCGATGGAACGTTTTTTGAAAGAATGCCGTAGCTAATTTTTTTTTGATTTATCGCTTTGCAATGCAAAGTACTTTATTATGGTTAGCAGTTAGCAGTTAGTAGTTGAACGAAAAAGTCTCGGTCGAAGCACCATTCCCCCCTTTAGGGGGGATGCCCGCAGGGCAGGGGGGCAAAACATAGTTCCTTAAGCAGTCCCGGAGGGACAAAACGCGCGAAGCGCAAGTAACCCCACACAAGCGAAGCGCAGTGTGGGGCGACAGGAGAAACAATCACCAAAAATCAAATAATATGACAACAGAAACGACAACCGCGGTGACGACGCCGCAAGCAGAACAAACAAAGCCTGCCACGCAGGAAAAATCAAGGATGAAACGCAGCGACCGCATGCTGCTGAAGCTCCTCCTCATCGGGCTCATCAGCCTTATTCTGCTCATTCCGCAGCAGATCATCCTGCACGTGGTGAACGAGCGCAACGCGACATCCGTGGAAGCCGAGGAGGAGGTGGAACAGATGTGGAGCGCGCCGCAGCGGGTCATCGGTCCGGTGGTGCGCATTCCTGGCAAAAACTACCACAAGGACGTCTATCTCCTGCCCGAGAGCTTGCAGGTGAAGGGCGACGTGAAGACGGAGAAACGGCATCGCGGCAACTTCGACGTGACCGTCTATACCGCGGATCTGACAATGGACGGAAGTTTGCAACTGCCTGATCTTTCAGAGTATGTGGATTCCGTCTATGACCTTTCGAAGGCGGAAGTGCTGCTTTCGCTGAGCGACTTCCGGGGACTGTCGGAGAACGTGGTGCTGCGGCTGAACGGGAAGGAGTACACGATGAAGTCTGACAAGGACGAGGAACTGGGCTCGGTGCTGTGCTGCCGCGTGCCGGTAAGTGAAATGCAGGATTCGGTATCCGCAACCTACTCCGTACGGTTGCCGCTGAAGGGCTCGGAGTCGCTGATGTTCCTGCCGGTGGGCAACAGCACCTCTGTGCAATTGACTTCCAACTGCGCCACGCCGAGCTTCCAGGGCAACTTCCTGCCGGACGAGCGCACGGTGACGGACAGCGGGTTCTCCTCGACCTGGAAGGTACTGGCCCTCAACCGCGACTTCGGGCAGTCGGTGACCCAATGGGTGGACTACGGCGACGGGGGCTCGCACAGCGTGAGCATGAAGAAGAACGAGTTCGGGGTGATGATGAAGGTGCCGGTGCTGCAGTACCAGCAGACCACACGCACCGTGAAGTACGCCTACCTGTTCATCTTCCTCACCTTCGCCACGGTCTTTTTCGTGGAGTACCGCCGGCAGACACCCATCCACCCGGTACAGTATCTGCTCATCGGGGCAGCGTTGCTGGTGTTCTACACGCTGCTGCTCTCGTTCTGCGAGCACATCCCCTTCCTTTGGTCGTATCTCATCGCCATGCTGATGACCATCGTGCTGATCACGGGCTACTTGGCGGGCATCCTGAAAATCCGCAAGACCGCGCTGATGGTGGGTGCCCTGCTTCTTCTGCTCTACGTCTTCATGTATGTGCTGCTCCAGATGGAGACCTACGCCCTGCTCTTCGGCAGCCTCGGCATCTTTGTGATTTTGGCGGTGCTGATGTTCGTGTCGCTGAAGGTGAAGTGGTACAAAGAGTAATGTAGAATGTAGAATTAAGAATGAAGAATGAAGAATGAAGAATAGGAAGGGGATGTGTGGAGTCCCCTCCCTTGTTCATTATTTTGAAACAGTATTATGACAGAGCAAACACAAACGACCATTTTCGGGATATTGAAGCTGATTCCGTTCGCCGTCGTCACCGCAGTAATCGTGCTGTTTTGGGTGGATGACTTTCTCGGCTTTGTAATTTCTTTAATCTTCAGTTGGATCCCGCCGCTGGCGATTGGCTTGTCGATAGTGTTTTTCATTATGGGGTTGCGTTGGCGAGATATTTGGCAGCGGATCGCAGTGATATGGGGAGGAATCAACGTGCTGTTGGTAGTCATTTATGTCCTTGC
>JBGUPL010000014.1:0-109389 GCA_045130275.1 Bacteroidales bacterium | reverse complement strand
TCGCCGACGCACTTCATCGCATCGATGAGTTCCTGGGCATTCTCCTCCTCCTCAACCTGCTCGGTCACATACCATTGCAGGAAGATGGTGGTGGCATAGTCTTTCTCCTTGGTGGCCAGGGCATAGAGGTCGTGGATGAGACCGGTCACGACTTTCTCGTGTTTGAGGGTCTCCTTGAACATGTCGAGCGGCGACTTCCACGAGGTCGGGAACTTGTCGATGGCTTTGAGCTCCACCCGGGCCTGCTGACTTTCAAGGTAGTGGATGAACTTGAATGCGTGCTCCATTTCCTCATCGTACTGCTTGTGGAACCAATGGGCGATGCCCTTGTATCCTTTGTTCGAAGCGTCCATGGACATGGCCAGGTAGAGATAAGCGGACCACATTTCCGCATTGATTTGGGCGTTGATAGCCTCTTGCATTTTCACACTAATCATGATAAGAATATTTAATTGTTTGACTACAAATGAATTGTATTTAATTTAGTAGTCTGCAAAGATATTCTTTTTTTGGTCATAGACCTCCTGTTGTGCAATTATTTTTTGAAACTGAGCTGGCATTATGGGAGTATTATTCAAATTGTGTCACTGTCAGTTTCATTCCAATCGTTGTTTTGCCGTTTTATTTTTCTGCAAAGACACAAAAATTTCAATTGCAGAAAAATAAAAGCATACTTTTATGGGTTAAAGTTTCTGGAATGACAATTTTATCATAAATCAGATGCCTTGTACATTTGAGCATCTTGGAGAGGTTTGGCGGGGTGGGTACATTATTTCTCAAAAAGGTCGTCAAGCACAACCACATTTTGGAACACACCGCTGTATTCGTTATATTTCAGCCCCTCTGTGGTCAACAGCACGTTATGTATCACTGCCTTACGGGGAAGGTGCTCGGCCAGGATATTCTGGCGGTGGATCATTTTCATATAGTAGGTTTTATCAACCGTGAATTTGTCATTATAAAACTTCATTTCACAAAGGTTCACCACATTGTCTTTCCGTTGGATTAACAGGTCAATTTGCGCACCGTCGGAACCGTCATCCCCCTTTATAGTCCAAGAAGACTGTGTTGAAGACACGCCAAGTATATCCAGTGCTTTCTTGATTTGTCGGAAATGAAGAAAGCAGACTTCCTCGAAGGCAAAGCCTCGCCAGGAGTTCACTGCAGGAGAGGCTCCGTTGTGCATCCAGAATTCCGGATCCATTTCTGTTCGCCCGTGGACGAATTTCATGTAAAAAAGACAGAACGGGTCAGTGAGTTTGTAACACGTGTCGCGTTTCCCTTTTCCGAATGGCACGTATGGTTTTATAAAATCGCTGGCAACTAACGCTTTCAGTAATTTGGTGGAAGCCCCACCGTCGTCCAACCCTGTTCTGCGGAGTATTTCCTGACGGGTGAATCCCGAACGTCGAGTCCCTAAAAGTTGCACGATACCCTTCATCAGTTCAGGAGTGGAGAACACAGATGCGAACAGCCGGTCGAATTCGTCATGAAGCTTGGCGTTGTCCTCAAAGAACATCTGATCAATGTTTTGGGCAAGGCTCAGTCCTTTTTTCATGTATCCAAGATAGTAAGGGATTCCGCCCACGGCCATATAACTTTGGACGATGTCATAACGAGAAAACCGTATCTCTCTTTCTTGGAAAAACGCCTCGCATTCACGGAGTGTGAAAGGGGAAAGTTTTATTTGGCAAGTAAGCCTTCCGTACAATCCGCCATGGTTGTTGACGAGATTGTCGATTATCCAGGAAGTGGCGGACCCGCAAACCACCAACATCATATTATGGCGATGGCACGCCCAACCGTTCCAGAAGGCCTCCAATGCGGTGACAAAGCCCGAACGTGGCGTGTCCATCCACGGCAATTCGTCCAAAAAGACCACCTGTCGCGACCCATCATCAACACTTTGGAGATGCATCTCCAGCATAAAGAAGGCCTCTAACCAAGAGGCGGGGCATTTGCTCTTCTTCATGCCGTGGAGCTGCAACGACAGATAGAAGTGCTTTAACTGTTCCTTGAGGCCGTTCTTGTGGTTTTTCTCATCAACAGGGGAAAGCCCCGCATGCCGGAAAGTGATCCTGTCTTTCAAGGTTTCATCCACCAAATAGGTTTTGCCCACACGCCTGCGACCGTAAACGGCTACAAACTCCGCTTTTCCGCTGTCGTAACATTCGTTCAACTCCTGAATTTCCCGTTCTCTTCCAATCATTGTTTTAGCATTTTATTTTTCTGCAAAGATACAAAAAATATCAATTGCAGAAAAATAAAAGCATACTTTTATAGGTTAAAGTTTCTGGAATGACAATTTTACCATAAATCAGATGCCTTGTACATTTGAGCATCATGGAGAGGTTTGGCGGGGTGTCGGTGCGGTGAAAACAAGTTTTAATCGCCGCATTATTTGCGGAGAATAAAGCATTGTTTCGACAGATTGCTATTCGGCGGGCGGAGCACGCATTACGAATTGAAGGAGGTATAAGGAAGTGGCTTTTTATTTGTGTTCATCGTTGTAAACGGGCAACGGCACACTGATTTTGTAAAAGTTACGGTAATGGGGAATCTTCCGACCTTGTTGTTCAAATAAAATGTCTGATTCCGACTTCAATTCATCGGTGTTGCCTGGATAGAGGATAATGCAACGTGGAGTATAGTCCTCCGGCAAATTTGGTAGCAATCGCTCATCGCGTGCATTTCCACTCAGCTCCCGAATGTCGTCAATATCGACCCAATCTTCCATATATTTGGGTTTGTATTTGGCATCCAAGATCAGGTTTTCCTCTCTGATGACAAAATCGGCGACTTGACGCCCATAAAAACCAAATTCTTGAAACAAAACAGGGTTAATGCTGCATTTTTGCAATTTACATAAAACCCACATCTCATACAGCCGCGCCATGTCAATCCAAAACGGCGGGGTGGAATGTTGTTCGGAACTCGCCTCGCGGATGGAGTAGTCGAAACAGCGCAGGATCATCTTCGCCACCTTTATCGCCTCTTTATACCCTTTGAACAGCTTGTTGGAAGACAACTTCTGTACCTGATACGGCTCAATATCATCAGATATATGGCTGAATGAGGCCTTCAATCGATTCAATCGCAATTGGAGGTCAGGGTATTGAGACTGTCTTTTCAGACTATCACATCTGTCGAGGATGCGTTCGGAAAAGAGCAGGGCCTTTTTCAACAGGCGGTTTTCAGGAATGTCGTCCGTATAATCCTGATATTGGCAATACATTCGATCACTACGTTGCTGGAACACATTGGTCTTGAGGTGCTTGCCAAACAGAATCCGTCCTTTGACCTTGGCTTTCAGATTCTCTTCGTGAAGGAGATAGTCCTTCTTCAAGCCATGCTTCACCAACCGTTCCAACAGGGAGATAAAATGCAACACCAACAGGGGTGTCAGTTGATTGAGTTCTTCGTGAGTTTCGATTTGAGGTTCATCGAACTGAATGCCGTAGCATTGGGCAAAATAGTCCGATTCTTTTTGCGTATCCACTTCCAAAGCCGCCAAGAACATCTGAACGAAATCGATGTCTGGCAGTTTCGGTGTGACCACCACGGCAAGTTCAGCAGGCACAAGCCATGCGGCCCCGACGAAATAGGAAGCGGTCCAATCGTTGATTCCCAAATATTTCGGCTCTTTGAGGAATCCTGCTTCCTGAAATTTCAGTTTCAGCCCATAAAGATATTCCATTTTGCTGGAATAATCAAGCCCATTGCCATATCCGCCCGGATTGACAAATGGTTGGTGCTCCTGCAATAGGATAATGTCTTTCGGCTTGTTATCCATTGTTCTCTGCTATTCGGCTAATGTAGGATACCATTCTCCGACAAAATCAGCGATAGTCATATCTGAGCTAATTGATTTTGCATTGATGATGCCGTCTTTGATGTATTCGTTCAGTAGCGGCAGGATTTCATACTGCCATTTCAGCTCCAATTCGCTTACGTCTTCGGCGAAAAAATAGCTGTGCCCAACCATCAAATCCTCGAAATCCATATCAATTTTGTGTTTCTTGATAAACGATTCGACTGCTTCGAACAATTCAACAGCCAGTTGGATGGAATTCTGCTTAACCAACTCTTTATCAGCCTTCAATGTGGCGAACGCGAACCTGCGGCGCACGGCATAATCGATATTGCCCACACTGCGGTCTGTGGTGTTCATAGTACCGATAATGTACAAGTTCGACGGCACCCCGAACGACTCTTTCGAGTAAGGCAGCGTGACTCTTATCGGATGGTCGCCCCCGATACGTTTGTCCGCCTCCAACAACGTAATCAGTTCCCCAAAAATCTTCGACACGTTGCCGCGGTTAATCTCGTCGATGATGAGGACATAGTTGTTGTTATACTCAACACAATATGTTTCCTCTTCTGTTACTGCAAATTCATCCTGCTGTGAAAAATCGTCCTGAAGGACTTCATTTATCTCAGTAGAAATCGAAGGCAATAAAACAACTTGTTTTGCTCTTTTAAGCATCTCTTGCAATATTGCCCCATAGTTTATATAGTCCACTGTATTTGTCTGCTTATTTGTCAAATCTGAAATCAAAGTAAAGAATTCATCTCTTCCGTAATCTGAAATATCAAACTCATTCTTCTCCAAAAAATAATCATAATACAATTTTAGATTGTCTTTGTTGATGGGTTTCGGACGTGTTTCTCCAAAATAAATATTGCGAAATTCGTATTTAACAGGCACCATACTTCGCCTAAAAGGCAAGACCCTAATCTTTTGCTTTTTAATATCTTCTTCAACCGATTTATAAACATTGTTAAAGTCTGTATCATCAAGGTTGTATTTGACTTTTGAAGAATCGGTCTTTGTTTCAACATTTTGTGAAATCGACTTATTTAAGTAATGCTCACGAATATATTGTCCAACAGCTGGTTCATAAGATTGATGTCTATAATCATACTCTCCTGCTCTCACAGATTTCATTCTTATTGGATACGACCTTCCGTCACCTTTCACATATAAACTCCCTCCTTCCTTATAAACCAGAAACATTTTCGACGGATTACGAACACTTGGAATATATATTCCTTCTTTGGGGATATCTTTCAGAAAAGAATTGATAGCTTCTTCAATGTCATTGTGTACTGCTTGACTAACTGATACTCGATTCTCCTCCTTGATAAAATGAGATCCCCTATTTAAGTGAGATTGTCCTTCTTCACATATCTTCTTGAAAATCCCGTCCTCAACTTCATAAGAAACCGTACCATTTTCTGTCTTAGGTTTTATCCCTTCCACAAAGTCTTCATAATCCATGGATTGGTGGAAAGTGACAAAGCCGATTCTTCCTTCTTTTTGGAGTTCTTCGTATCGACGCATCACTTCTCCGTGGTCCTCCGGGATTTGTTCGCCGCAGATAGCTAACGCCAACGCTGCTGTATTATAGGTTTTTCCCGTGCCAGGCGCGCCTTGGAGAATGATGTTTTTCTTGAGGCGAAGGATGTTAGTAAATTGTCTGATGTTTTCGGGTATCATACTGTATTCGTTTTGGGGATTTTGGTTTGGACTGTTCTCTTCTTTTTTCATCATATCTTTCATTTGCCAAAGAATATTTTGCGCAATTAACAAATCGCTCTGCAGCATTCCATCTGTTTCAGTGGCAAATTTGTCAAGTAATTCCGCGTCTTGCTGGATTGCTTGCACCAATGATTCGAGCAATTGCAGGTAATGCGGGTATTTATTTCCGGCCTTTTGTGCCGGTGCATTGATGTAATTGCAGTAATTCTGATAGATTTCGTCTTTATAGAACGTATATTTGTTCGGATTCCAACAAGCCAAAAATGCGGAAGCCGTGCGTTCGTCATTGGCTTTCATGTTAAACTTGTCACCACACAACTCTGCCATGGCACTCTTGAAGTCCGACAATCTGTCCGACAAGGGAACATCCTCATTCATCAACAATGCGAAATTATCGGCAAGTTGTTGCGGCTGGTCTTTGGACAATGCCGTCAACACTTGATTAACCCGCGGAACATCCACAATGTTCTTTGTCTTGAACTTTTGTATGATATCCAATTCCGATTTCCCTTCACATTCGGTAATCAGCTGCCACTTATAGAGCTCGTTGGCTCCATTGTGATCTAACGGGACAGACAGATAAGCCTCCTTATAGCGTTTGAGCAAATCCTGTATTAGCCGCATTTCCATGTCCTTATCACAGCTACTAGTTCCGTTTTCCTGTTTGATTAAGTTTATATTTTCTGCCATTATTCTTTGTCTATTTGTCAGTAATTTACGCGGCAAAGATACGATTATTTAAGAAATCTCTTTTGCTGCTTTGTACGCTTTGGAAACTGTGAGGATGTCGTGGATTTTCAGCAACAGAATGGCTATGGTGATAAACAGCGTTTTCCCTTCTCCGTACTCTTTGACGCACCATTCCCAAAGCACCTCCACGAAGATGTAAGGTGCAGCTGCGCACAGCAACATGGTGACCATATATGAGGAAGGTTTTTCCAATGATAAAATTCACATAATTTCAAAACATGATGTTTTTTCGACGGACGCGATAAATCGCGGTCCTATTTCCTCCGTATCCTCACCGTCAGCTGGATCTGCTCCTCGGGGTGTTCCTCGGGGGCGATGCGGCTGATTCGGCAGTCGAAGAGGTCGTCGTGGCCCATGTCGAAGAAGGGGGCGAGACTGCGGTTGTCGCCACGGGGTATGTAGCCGAGGAGGAAGTCTTCGCCGTCGCTGTTGAAGATGACCTGCACGGCCTCGGGGTCGTAGCGGTTGTCGGCCTCGCGCTCCAAACGCACCGGCATCCCGACACGCAGCCGGTCCCAAACGAGGTCTGCTTCGTGATACTTGCGGCCCGCCAAGTGGCAGCCCATGTAGAATTTGCTTTTCTCTTTCATAATCTTGTCGCTTTTAATTTCATGCGGCAAAATTACCACCCGACTGCGCCAAAAAGCGGACCAATGAAAGATGTTTTTTCAAAAAAAATTATTCCTCCGCTGCTTCCAAGTGCATCCGTCTGATTTTCAATGCAATGTCTTCCGGCTCCAACACTTTCAGCCAGCGGCCCCTAGAGAGAATCTGCGCCAGAAAGTCGCTGGTGGGGTGCAGTTTCACCTCGAAATCGACGTAGTCTTCGCCGACCGCCAGCTCTTTCTGCGAGTGGTGCAGTGGCAGGTCGCGCAAGGCGTAACGCTCGTTGCCGAAGGCGCGCAACACGATCCGTTGTTTCGGCTCGTCTCCGCCCTGCATAATGCCGTAATAGTTCGAGAAGTAGGTCTGCGCGTCAAAATCCTTGTCCAAAACGAACGTCCTGTCGGTCATCGCCATCTCCTGGATGCGGTCGAACGAGAGGGTGAGGAAGCCGCCGTCATCTAACCGCCCGAGTAGGTACCACCGGCGACGGAAGAGTTTGATGCAGTAGGGTTCCACCGTCCACTGACTCGATTCGGTCTTGCCGTATCGCTTGTAACAGACTGACAAGCAACGGTTTTCGCGCATCGCATCCACCACGGTTTGCAGATGTTCACTTTCACTTGGGATGCTTTCGAGGAGGATACGGTCGTGCAGTCCGCGGGCCTCGCTGACGATGTTGCTGACGGTGAGCGAGCCCAGCATCCAGCGCTGCACGCTGTCCTCGCGGAGCATCTCGGTGTCGTCGATGTAGTAGCGGTTCTCGTTATCGCATTCAATGATGATGTCGAACATCTCCTCCACCTCGGCGCGGTGCCGGCGGAAAGAGGAACGGCTGAACGGAACACCCTCGCTCATCTCGGTGCGGAGCCATCGTTCGTTGATTTCGCGCAGGGTGATGCGCCCGGCGCGGCTGATGGTGCCCACCAGCCAGACGTATTCCTTGAAAAGTGCGGATGCTTTCATATTCGATATTTGCGGCAAAAATAGGAAAAGTTCTGTTCAACAGCGTTTCCAGCGGACATTTCCGAGTGCGGCCTCCAAGCCTGCGTAGTCGAGCGACGGGAGGGGTTCCTTGCAGGGGGCGAAGCTGCACGGGGCGGCTTTCTTGTCCCACGACACGGAACAGAAGTTCTGCGGCGGGCGGCATTCCAGCAGACAAGACGGACTTTGGAAGGGTTTTCCGCCTGCGACGGCAGCCAGTTGTTTCGGCGTAGGGGTGTTGGAGTATCGCTGCGGGACAAGGATGATCTGTTCGGGAGTCAGCAGGTGCGACAACTGTTGATAGACGGTGGCGGCTTTGTCGGCACTGTCGGCGCCCACCAGCAGGTTCACTCCAGGCTTGATTCCGATTCCGCCGATACGTTGCACAAGGTTCGTCACCCTTTCCACCTCGTCGGGGTTGCCGGGCCGGTGGATGGTGACGTGGATTTTGTCGGGCTTGCATTGCGTGAGATGGTGCCAGACGGTGGGGTCCTCCAATGGCAGCCCGTTGGTGGTGACCGACAGATAGCACAGGGGGAACAGGGTGTCCACGATCTCGAAAACACCCTCGTATTCAAACGGTTCGCCGCCGCCGAGCGAGACCGCTTTCACCCCTCCGATGCGGATGCAGTCGGAGGCGAAGGCTATCACCTCCTGCGGTTTCCACAGGGTGTTCCCCGCCCGCGTGCTGTGATTGTAGCAGAACGGGCACTGCTTGCTGCAGTAGTTGGACAGGTCGATGGACAGAAGCTCAATCATTTTCCCTTTGTTTGATTTTTTCCATTTCTTCCACGGAGATGATATGGGGTATGAGCTTCCCCTGATACGGCAGCGAAGCCAGCCGTTCAATCTCTTCTCGATGACTTTCCACTTCCGACAGCAGGTACATCGGGTAAACGGTGCCGTTGATGGTTATCTGGTTTTGTCCGAAGGGATAGACCGCTCTCATAATGGCCTCCGCCGCGCCGCTGATGAAAATCACCCGAGGGTTGAAGCGTGCCACCTGGTCCTCCAACCATTGGCGGTTCTTCTGGAAGAGATCCAAAAGTCTGCGCCCGCTGACGTGTTTGTGGATGTCTCCCCCTGAAGGCCATGATTCGTACTTCTGCGAAGACCTTTGGCTTGGCGTGCATCGTATTTTATAGGGGATTTTGGGAAGGAAGGAAAGCCAGATGCTGTGTGGAAAGATGGGGTCTGACTTTATTTGGCGGGAATAGTCCCATTCTTCAAAGGGATTCGTGATGGACAACACAGTGGGTTTATTTGTGAAACAATGGTCTTCACACGCGTGACAATGATATTCGCATTCGGAACAGTCATATTTTTCCCGTTCGGAACAATAATGGAAAAATTCGGACGGCAAAATTATTTCAGAACAAACATACGCGTGATTGCCATCGGTCAAAGGAAGCATCATATATTCACAAGCATTGACCACCTCTACTGGTGTATCACAGCAAGTCGTTGACCTACAGGAATGCCACTCTGCAATTTGAAAGCGTTCGGTCTCTTCGAATTTAAGAGGAACTCGCAAAATCCGTTTTTTCAGGCTATCAGGAAATTGCTCCAATTTCACAGGATGTTCGGGGATATTCATACACTCTGGCAGCTCTCCCGTCCAGTATGGTTGGTGAAAAATATAGTAAGGGGCTGTGTCAAACACTTTTGTATGAATAACTTTTTCATCTTTCCACTCGTCGTTCATCCAAAAAACTTGTTTCCTGAATACTTGCAAAATAATTTTTTTGTCAAGCATCTTTTTGAGTGAAGATGATTCAAGAATCTGGTATTTTCCATCCTTTTGAGTTTCTGATGTGCAGTGATAGGCATCTATGCTATATAATCCACGCTCTTTTGACACGCAAAATTCAAGGTCGAAATCGGGATCCTTTGCAAGTTCCAGAAACTCGTTTTCTTTTTCTACATCAATTTGGATGATACAATCCATCCAAAGCTCTTCCTCCTCGGGTGGATGAGGAGTACGCACCAACTCGGCAATTTGTTCATTTGTCAATTCCACCAGAATGTATTCTTTCATCTCGTAGTCCTCCTCATGACCAAAGACAAGTTCCTCCACGCTAGTTTGTTCTGTTTGCCATGGCACTGGACCATTATCATTGAACTCCATAATGCCCACGTTGCCGTCCTCATCGGCAATATACCATGCGGTATCCATTGAATGGGTGGCAGGGTATTCTTTGGTTTGTTTCATATTCGCAAAACTTAGAACTTGAATTTGTTTCCATTCTCCTCATCCCCACACTTTATCTCCACAACCTCCCCGATTTCCAACTCCTGACTGGCCACCTCTATGTGGGCACCCTCAAAAATGGCATGTGTTGAATTTCCGTCCTGATATATTTTAGCCTCACGTAAATAGTCGTTTCGCGGTTCCACATCCATCTTAAACTCGTACACATCTTTAAAGCAAAAGGGGATCAAATAGACAATGTTATTCCCGTCAAATGACCATTTGGGGCAACAATTGTCAACCCATACGGTCAACTCCATTTTCTCTCTGTCATAATCAAACTTGGTCACCACCGCATCGTGCAGGCAAGACTTATCTGCTCCGAAGAAAGCATCCAATTTTTCCACTCCAACAATGTTTTTTCTAGCCCGTTTACCAATCTCCATCTTTTGGTATTCCTCTTCAAAATGACGCACTAATGCGGGATTTTGAAAATCTACGCTATGACACACAACATGCCTTTCCCATACTTGTTCCAATTTTTCAGATTCTTCTTCAGTAAGTACCAGTTCTTGATGATCTCCCCACCAGTCAACTGTTGGAATGGCTTTCGACAACAGGTTTGCCTCCAAGATAGGACCTCTCTTATAATGGATAAATTGTTCAATATCCAGCCCCACCCAGCTTCTCTGATGAGGTTTTCCTTCCCACGAATATAAATTCCGATGCGGGGCAGACTCGAACTTTCCCTTCATCATCAGAAAACGATCATTCTTACCTATATACATCATGTAAAACATTCCCCGATGTTTTATATTGTCAAGGTTGTATACTGGCCAACTTGAAATATGGTAATAGTCGTGATTGTTGATCACTTCTTCCATAATGTGAGGTTGCAACCAACCAGAAGAGTAATGACATGTAAGAATTATGGTTCTCATACTGTTCAAAAATTACGCGGCAAAATTACCACCCGACTGCGCCAAAAAGCGAACCAGACGCATTTTTCTTCTCAAAGTTCTTCCGGCAAGTCCTCCTTCGTGATTTCTGCAAGCTTTGCCGATGTGAGGTTCACCTCTGTCGAGAGTCGGTTGGCCTGTCGCTGCAGGGTGCGCTCGAAGACGTTGCGAACGAAGCGGGCGTTGCCGAAGTTCGCGTCCTTGTGAGCCACCGCCTCCTCGAAATAGGATTTCACCGCCACCTCCGCTTCGGGCGTGATGGTGTAGTCGAACTCCTTGAGCTGCTTGAGGAATATCTGGTAAAGTTCGTCGGCATTGTAGTCTGGAAATTCAATGTATCGGCTGAACCGCGACTGCAAGCCGGGGTTGGAGTCGATGAACGCCTTCATCTCGTTGGTGTAGCCAGCGAGAATCACCACTAACCGCTTGCGGTCATCCTCCATACGCTTGAGCAGTGTGGCGACCGCCTCTTTTCCGTAGTCTTCCTCGCCGCCGCCAAGCAACGAGTAGGCCTCGTCGATGAAAAGGATCCCGCCCAAGGCGTGGTCAATGACCTTGTTCGTTTTGACCGCCGTCTGCCCGACATACTCCCCGACGAGTCCGGAACGGTCGGTTTCCACCAGATGCCCTTTCGAGACCACACCGAGTTCCTTGTAGATGTTGGCGAGAATCCGGGCCACTGTGGTCTTGCCGGTTCCGGGGTTGCCCGTGAAGACGCAGTGATAGGTGATAGGGGAGGCTTTCAACCCCTTTTGGCTGCGGGCATTCTGGATGCGGATGAAGTTGGTGAGAGCCGTCACCTCTTGCTTCACACTTTCCAGACCGATTAAACCATCCAATTCCTTTCGCGACCTGAAATTCCCATCTAAAGGTGCTTTATAGTATTCTGTTTCCGGCATATCCGGATCTCCCGCCACTGCAATGTTATTCCCGTCGCTTTGCAGTTGCATAATGGAGTTCAGAAACTTCGCCTCTTCTTCTGTTACGGTATTATCGGCTTTGGCCATGATAGAGGCGAAACGGTACAACAGCACCAAATATTTCTGCTTTTGAAGCTCATCAATTTTGCCCAAGACATGCGCCACCATGAAGAAATTCGAATCTTCTGCATCATGACATGAAAAATAACACTCTTTGAGGGCAGTTCCCGCCATGACATGGTTTGAGGAACGATACAAATCCCGATAGTTGTCGTAGGAGAGTTTCTTCCCTCCCATTGTCCGTTCAATGAAATAGTAGAGCGCATAACTGGTTTTGTCAAGACGGTCATACGGAAGGTGGAGGCCTCTGCCGCAATGCGCCATGTCTAACCAAAAAAGATACTTTATTTTACTGGTAGCGTCTTCAATCGTTTGATTGCCATTATGCAGCTCAAACCCGTCAGACGCGGCATCCCTGAACTCCTGCGAGGAGATGGCGGAATCATACACGGTCATCAAGTCGTCAACTACTTTGGAGATTTGGTTGAAGTAATCGCGGTCGATATCCTGGGAATAATCCGACTTGAGCGAAGTGGGTGTTGAGCTCTTTGAAGAGTGTTTCATTCTGCTAACAATTGGGGTAAAAACAAGTATTAAGTATCCCAATGATATAATGAGAACAATGACTGTAAAAACAGTACTATTAAGTCCTATCATTAAAAAGATTAGCACAATAAAAAAAACACTTGTGCCACAGCCGGATTTATCCATTTGAATTCCTGTTTCTTTTCAATCTGCAAAAGTACAACAAATATTAATATCCATATTTTTCAAATACCGTCAGACTTAGTTTTGCCTCAATATTCTTAATGATTGTCTGTTTATGATACATCTTTATTCCTCCCCGTTGTACAGGTTTTCGAGAGAATTCTTTTTCAAAAACACCTTTCACAAAGGGGGTTAGCTGAGTTCCCCAATAATCAAACAAGGCCGATTTCCCGTCTTTCTCCACAACAAAAATATCGCCAAACGTCCAATAGGTTTTTACAGGAGCATCAATGAACGGTTTTTTCCAATGTTCATCAATCAAATACAATTCCCCGTTTTTTTCACAGCGAAGGAAACAGTCGCCCACACGGGATATTCCTAACAGTCGGTAATCAGGGATGCTTTCTTGCAAACGGTCAAACTCATCGAAACTCTCTTTGAAACTGTCGTGGTATATGGGCTCATAGTCCAAATAGCCGTCTGGCCCCAATTTCCAGAAGTCTGCGGGACTTAACTCTTGTATGGGTTTTCCATACTCTTGTCCCAAATACTCCATCCATTCCTCAAAATTGCATCCCGGATACGAAAGTCCTCCCAACCATCCGAAATAATCAGATGCGTGCCACGCCTCCTTTGCCCCGAGTGCGCGCACGACATCGAAAGCGTTTTTCCGCACCCTGTCGCCCATAACAATATGAGAAAAGCGATCATAAGATTCTATTTCCCATAAATCAGGCAAGAGGCGAAGAGTTACATCATAATCCGCCAGCTTCATTCGCAAGAAATCATACTCTTCGTCAAGTATTTTCATTTCATCCCATTCGGGATCGCCATCACCCAGCAGCAATTCCTTGCGCAGGTGGGATAGAATGGATTCACAATAGGTTTTCGAAGCGTTCCTGTCGTGAAACAATTTGAAATCATGTTTTACTATATGCGATATATCTGTACCCATAAAGAAAGTTGTTATATTTCAACGCGGCAAAATTACCACCCGACTGCGCCAAAAAGCGGACCATGGCGGGCGATTATCGTTCTTTTTCCGTCCTTCCTGCCTTCCCCAGCACCTCCTTTCCCGTCTCACGGCTGTACAGGATGCCGCCTTTGGAGAAATAGACCGGGTTGTCGGGATGGATGTCCACGTAGGGCTTCATCTCTTCGGGATCGTCAACCATTTCTTCATAGTAGAAGTCATAGGCTATCTCTTTCAACGTCGAGGGCAGGGAAACATGCTTGAACGGTGTACGGAAAGCATTATATTCAATGATTTCAACACCTTCCGGGATAACTAAATCATCATCTTCGATATAGTTACATTGGAAAGCTTCCGCCCCAATACGTTTGACGCTTGAGGGAATATTCACATGTTCGATTCCATTATAGGAAAAAGCACCGTTTGGGATTTCAGTGAGAGACTGTGAAAGACGCAATTGTTCTATGTCACACATATGAAAACAGAATTCTCCAATAGTTGTAATTCCGTCATGCAAAAACAAATCCACCAAATTCTCACAATAAGCAAACGCATAGTCATCAATGATTCGGACATTAATAGGCAATTTAAGACTTGTCAGAGTTTTATTATTCGTCACTGCGGCTTGTCCGATAATCTCCACCGCATCATTGATCTCTACTTCTTGGTCAACAGGAATATGTACCAAAACCTTGCCATTGTCGCAGAAAACCTTACGTTCATTTATCTCAAAGATATTGCCGTATTTTCTATTAACAATCATTTTTTCAAGAAGATTAATCTCTTTATCAAAGTCTAATTGATTGATAATCGCATCCTCATAAGTCCATTCATGGTGGTTGTATGTTTCTGTACGACGTGTGTTAAATTCACTGATGTCCACATAAAATTTTCTATAGGAAAGTTTGGAAAGCACTCTTGACATTAAAGCAACGCTCCTGTCACCATATTCGCCTCTTATAGCGAAAATGGCGGCACTATCATTTAAAGAACACCACATTTCAAAGTCTTTGGCTGGTCCACTAAAAGTCACCCGTTTGTTTTGTGCCAACTTATCTTCCAAATAGTGGAATGCTTTCAAATTTTGCGCCAAATTGGTGAATTTGTCCGTGGTAAGTTCTGGGAGTTCACGAATATATAGACTGTCTTCCAGGATTTCGTAAAGAATACTTGCCGCAGCAGGAGTTTCTCCGACCCGTTCAATATAATGTTCAAAATCTTCTTTTTCTTTTTTTTGAAGAGTGACAATGGTATTCACAATCACTTTTGGTATTTCTTTACTAATCAGCATTTTTGGAGTATACCGGGGATTTCTAAATACATATTGCAATAGACCGACAATGATGGAAGCGTCCGTATAAAAAGGTTTCACTTCCTTAATTGCACGTTTCAGATAGGGTACTCCAAATTCATCGTTTATTCCAGTGTATGCATCATCTGCAATATCCAAAACTTTGGAAAATAAGTTTTGGTCATCTATAAATTCAAAGTGGAATTCAATAGGTTTCGTATTCCCCGCTTCCGTCATCTTTTGCACGAACTCCTCTTTCAGGGAATTCAAATTGTAACCCTCTACAGTTACCTCACCATCGGGTGAAAAAATTTCAAAACCACCGTCTAAGGAGAGTTCGATTTCGGCTTTGCAAGTCTCATCTTCCTCCTCTTCTTCAAAGTCCGCATCACTTATATGGACTTGGAGGGTCAATCTGCCGAAAATATCTTCGTTTTCTTCAAGAAACTCTTCCCACAGTTTCTCTAACTTTTTTGCTTTCCTATCCGACAGCAACCGTCCGGAATGGCCTCCACTCCAGTCAAATGACGGTATGTTCTCTGAAAGAACCTCAGTTGACAGGATTGGCAGCAAGTCCGGGTCAATGACCGTATCGGCCATCAAATCAATGTAATATACCTCGCGACCTTTGCCCGACCAGTCTTCACCACGATAGGGTTCGGAGCGGAAACGACCGCTCATGCAGATGCCAGTTTTGCCCTCACCACAGCGCACCATAAAGAAACGGTCGCCCTTGTGGGCTTTTTCATGTTCCCACACGCTCCAGTTGCTGACATGAGCATAGTTTTTCAAGTCTTCGCGCAATCTCTCAATGGTATAACTTGAGATGCCGGGATTCCAAAAAAGAATGATCGTGTTCATACTTTATCGTTTTTAATTTCAACGCGGCAAAATTACCACCCGACTGCGCCAAAAAGCGGACCAGCAGTAATGAAAACGCCCAATTCGCTTAATTCGCCCAATTCGCCGACAGCCACCACACCGCCAACGCCACCTGCACCACGAATATCGCCGGCACCCCGTACTTGAACTTCTTGTGCTGGGTCTTGTGGCGCCACACCTTCATCCCTATCCACGCCCCGACACTGCCGCCAATGGCCGCCAACCCCAACAGCACACTCTCGGGGATGCGCCACCGCTTGTGCTGCGACTTCCACTTGTCGATGCCATATACGAAAGAGGTGACCACCGTGATGATGGCCAGATAAATCAGGACGATATGTTTGATATTCTGCATGTTGTTCATTTTCAAAAACAGCTGCAAATGTACAATTTTTCCCTGTAGAGACGCGCCATGGCACGTCTCTACGGTCACGAATATTCCCTGTTGCCTTCTGCCTATTGCCTAAAAATACTACCTTTGCCGCCCGAAAGAAATCATCCAAGGAAAACCCGTAAGTCACTGTCATGCAGAAGTATCGCAGTTACGTGCTCCCCGTCGCCATCCTATTAGCGCTGATATTTCACAACACCAGCGCCCATCTCTCCTTTTTGGTGCCTTGGTTTATCTTCGCCATTCTGACTCTTAATTTCGTCACCGTGGATTTGCGGCACTTACGTTTTTCTATGCTACATTTCTGGCTGATACTCTTCCAGTTAACGGTCAGTGCCGGATTATATCTGTTGGTGCGGGCCGTGTCGGGCAACGAGACTATGGCGCAAGGGTTCATGATGTGTTCGCTCTGTCCGGTGGCCGCCTCGGTGGTGGTTATCTCCTCCATGCTCGGCGCTGACCGCATGACAACCACCACCTACACTATGTTCTGCAATTTGGTGATGTCTGTGGCCGCACCGCTCTATTTCACCATCATCGGCGTTCACCCAGAGCTGAGTTTCTGGTCCTCTTTCCTAATGATTCTGAAGCGCATCACACCCACGCTCGGATTTCCCTTTTTCTTCGTGCTGGCGTTGCAGGTGTGGGCGCCGAAAGCCAACGAATGGCTCTGCAAATACCGCAACCTGTCGTTTTACCTTTGGGCCGTCGCCTTGTTCATCACCTTGGGAAACACCATCCACTATATCTTCCTGCAAGGTCGTGGAAATGAGAATGTTATCCTTTACGGAGCCATTTTCTCGGTGGTGATGTGCGCCGTACAGTTCGGCTTCGGCAAGTGGCTCGGGCACCGTTACGGTGACACCGTGGCGGGCGGCCAGCTCCTCGGACAGAAAAACACCGCCATGGGCATCTGGATGTCCAACACCTACCTGCAGCCGCTGTCCTCCGTGTTCTTGGCCTTTTACATCATCTGGCAGAACCTGTTCAACAGCTTGCAACTGTGGTGGCACGACAGACGAATTAGTAATTAGTAATTTGTAATTAGTATTTGAAAGGGCTTTGAGAAAAATTTCAGCGCCATTGTAACAAAATGGAAAGTTCGTGCGACAAAGGAGGACGAAAGAGAACGTCTTATGCATTTTGGCACAAAAATAATGGATCTAAAGTACTCTGTATCAGTGTTTTTACATACACTTACAGGTTTGGCAATCCTTATTCTCGGTTTACGGTTACCCGCTTTCGCGCAGGATTGTCCGCCGAAGGTGTTGCCGTATTACGAGGACTTCGACAATGATGAATGGACCTTCTTTAGCCAACTCGCTCCTTTTGTCGTGGATAATTGTTGGAGGGAGAATGGGGACGATTTTTACGCTTGCATTGCCAATTCGCAAGATGCTTTATTTCCTGACAATCCTCCCGGCAACTGTGCGTGCTGTGGATCCAGCTACAAATGGCCTAATACTTACTCTGGTGGTACCTACGAAGGTTATGTGATGCTGCTGATCAGCCCCGAGCTGGAGTCCCCGCCGTCGAGCATTAGCTTTAGCATCTTTTCGTACGGCCTTTACGCTCCTTTTTATGCGGGTGACAGTGTGCGGAAAAGGCTTGTGGTGGGTTACATCGCCGACACCAATGACTGGAAAGGCAGTTTTGTGGGGGTCGATACCGTTGAGCTCACCCGCGAACGCCTTACTTGGGAACGCTTCACTGTGGCGGGGTTCGAAGACATGCCCGCACCCTATTTCGTGGCTTTTTACAACGACACGCTACTCCAATATCCGGCATGGCCGCTTCCCCAATTCAGTGTTTATACCACCAACCCCGTCGCTATAGATTACCGTTTCTACATCGACAGCATCCTCTTCGACAAAGTTCCCGTGAATCCTGATCCCGACCCTGATCCTGACCCCGGCACAGAGGATCCACCTGTCACGCCGGTGCCAGACACGCTCACATCGGTTCAGCTCTACCTCCCCAACGCCTTCACGCCCGGCGGCAACCAGCTCAATCCGGAGTTCCGGCCCGTCTTCAGCGACCCTGGCGAAATCGAGTACTACCGGATGATGATTTACAACCGATGGGGCAATCTGATATTCCGCTCAGAAGACTTGACACACGGCTGGGACGGCGATCACTGTCCGGAAGGGGTATATATGACTCTCGTCTGTTACAAACCCCGAGGAGGAAAGGAGCGAACCGCGAGAGGCTCCGTAACTTTAATACGGTAATGATTGTTGAGGCGAATGATTATTCTTTCCATGGCGAATGATTATTCGCCCCAACATTGCCCATTGCCTAAAAAATGTATCTTTGCCGTGAAAAAAACTCTGTCTTATGGCAAACTTGAACGACCTTTTCAAATCAAATGGATACAAGCACTTTATGAAGAAACTGCTTTGTTACTCCGTTATTATATTTGTCCTCGGAATCCTCTTTCTGCTCATGCACTGGCCTGGCGGAAACGTCATGGTCATAACAGGTGGAGGCTGTTTAATCTTTGTGATGGTCTTTTTCATCATCGAGAAAATTGTGACCCGCGAATGAAGAAGACCCGAATCCTCTTTGTGTGCCACGGCAACATCTGCCGCAGTCCCATGGCGGAGTTCGTGATGAAGCAGAAGGTGGCGGAGCGGGGGCTCTCCGCGCAGTTCGAGATTGCCTCCGCCGCGACGAGCCGCGAGGAGATCGGCAACCCCGTCTATCCGCCGGCCCGCAGGATGCTGGCGGCGCACGGCATCTCCTGCGACGGCAAGACCGCCCGCCAGATGACCCGCGCCGACTACAACTACTACGACTACATCATCATCATGGACCAGAACAACCGGCGGAACATTCAACGAATTGTCGGACAAGATGTTGACAACAAAATCTCGCTGCTGATGGACTATACCGACCACCCGCGCGATGTGGCCGACCCCTGGTACACCGGCGACTTCCAAGCCACCTGGGACGACGTGCAGGAGGGCTGCGAGGGATTTCTTTCGGCTATTGGCTGTTAGCTATTGGCTGTTGGCCTGTTGTATTTTGTTCCGATTTCCGTGCTCCCACGTCTTACGTCTCACGTCCAAAAAAATCGTATCTTTGCCGCTCAGATTTTTTATATAAAATATTGTAGAGAATATGAGCGAATGTAATCACAATTGTCAGGAATGCAGCCAGAAAGACTGCGGAAGCAGAGATTTGCACGAGAAACCGAATGCATTAAGCGATATTAAGAAAGTCATTGGCGTGGTGAGCGGCAAAGGCGGCGTGGGCAAGAGCTCCGTCACCTCGTTGTTGGCCGTGGCGTTGCGCCGCAAGGGTTACCGCGTGGGCATCCTCGACGCGGACGTCACCGGTCCCTCCATCCCGAAAATGTTCAACCTCCACGAAATGGTGCGCGGCAGCGAGCAGGGCGTCTATCCCGCAGTTACCGAAACCGGCATCGAAGTGATTTCCAGCAACTTGCTGATTGCCGATGAGAAATCGCCCGTGCTGTGGCGCGGTCCGCTTGTCGCTGGTATGGTGAAGCAGTTCTGGACCGAGGTGATCTGGGAACACATTGATTTCCTGCTGATTGACATGCCTCCCGGAACCGGCGACGTGCCGTTGACCGTCTTCCAGACCATCACCCTCGATGGTATCCTGATGATCACCTCCCCGCAGGAGCTGGTCTCCCTCATCGTGAGCAAGGCCGTCAACATGGCCGGCATGATGAACATCCCGATTCTCGGCCTTATCGAAAACTACAGCTACATCACCTGCCCGAAGTGCGGCGAGAAAATCTCCGTGTTCGGCAAGAGCAACGCCGAGGAAGTCGCCAAAGAGTTCAATATCAGATTGTTGGATAGACTACCCATCGATCCCGAGATGGCCACCCTCTGCGACAAGGGCCAGATCGAAAAGATATCCGATACCCATCTGGAGAATGTATTGGATGTGCTGGAAAGCTTGGAAGTTCCCGCTTAACTGCTAACTGCTAACTACTAACTACTAACTACAAAATGAAGCAGTACTTAGATCTGATGCGCACGATCCTCGACGAGGGTCACTACAAAGCCGACCGCACGGGTACGGGGACGTACAGCATTTTCGGCTACCAGATGCGCTTTGACCTGCAGAAGGGATTTCCCTTGCTGACTACTAAGAAGTTGCATCTCCGTTCCATCATCTACGAGCTGCTGTGGTTCCTGCGCGGCGACACGAACATCCAGTACCTGCACGACCACAACGTGACGATTTGGGACGAATGGGCGGACGAGCACGGCGACCTCGGTCCTGTCTATGGCAAGCAGTGGCGCTCGTGGGAAGCTCCCGACGGCCGTGTCATTGACCAGATCACCAATCTGATTGAGCAGCTCAAGCGCAATCCCGATTCGCGTCGTCTCATCGTGAGCGCGTGGAATCCGGCGGATGTCGATCAGATGGCGTTGCCACCGTGCCACACGATGTTCCAGTTCTACGCCAACGATGGACAGCTCTCGTGCCAGCTCTACCAGCGCAGCGCGGACGTCTTCCTCGGCGTGCCCTTCAACATCGCCTCCTACGCCCTGCTGACGATGATGGTGGCGCAGGTCTGCGGGCTGAAGGCCAAGGACTTCGTGCACACCTTCGGCGACGCGCACATCTACTCCAACCACGTGGAGCAAGCCAAGTTACAGCTCTCCCGCGACCCGCGTCCGCTGCCGCAGATGCGCATCAATCCCGAGGTCAAGAGCATTTTCGACTTCCAATACGAAGATTTTACGTTAGAGAACTACGACCCGCACCCGCATATCAAAGCGGACGTGGCGGTCTGACGATGAAGCGATGAGGCGATGAGGCGATAAAAAACGATGAATTATTTTCTCACTTAAAATACCAAACAATATGAAATCAATCCAAGAACATAACTTCAGCGGCGAAAGAGCCCTGATTCGCGTTGACTACAACGTGCCGTTGGACGAGCAGTTCAACGTGACCGACGTCACCCGCATCGTGCGCACGAAAGAGACTATCGGCAAGATTCTGGCCGACGGCGGTTCCGCCATCCTGCTCTCCCACCTCGGTCGTCCGAAAGGCGAGGCGAAGGATGAGTTCTCCTTGCGCCACATCGTGAAGACGGTGTCTGAAATCCTCGGCAAAGAGGTTGTTTTCGGCGGCGATGTGCTGACCGCCGAGGCCGAAACCCTTTGCAAGAACCTCAAGCCTGGCAGCGTCGTGTTGATGGAGAACCTGCGCTTCCATAAGGAAGAGGAGAAGGGCGACGTCGATTTCGCCAAGGCGCTGGCACGCTTGGGCGATGTCTATGTGAACGACGCGTTCGGCACCGCGCACCGCGAGCACGCCTCCACGGCCACCGTGGCCCGCTGCTTCCCGGGCAAAGCCTTCGCCGGCTACCTGCTTTACAACGAGGTGATGAACCTCGAGAAGACCCTCAACGGTCAGGAGCGCCCCTTCACGGCCATCATCGGCGGTTCGAAGGTCTCCACGAAGATCAACATCCTCAAGAACCTCATCCCCAAGGTCGATAACCTCGTGGTGGGCGGCGGTCTGAGCTACACCTTCCTGAAGGCGATGGGCTTCACCATCGGCAACTCGCTGTACGAGCCTGACATGCTGCCCGTTGCACAGGAAATCCTCGATCAGGTGAAGGCCTCCGGCGTGAACTTCGTCTGCCGTGTCGATAGCGTCTGCGCCGACAAATTCAGCAACGATGCCAACATCTTGGTGACTGAGGACAACAACATCCCTGACAACTGGGAGGCTTTGGATATCGGCCCGAAGAGCCGCGTGAACATCGCGAAGGTCATCAAGGATTCCAAGACGATTCTGTGGAACGGTCCCGTGGGTGTGTTCGAGTTAGAGAAGTTCAGCGAGGGCACCCGTGCCGTGGCGTTGAGCGTGGCGGCCACCACCTTGGCTGGCGCGTACTCCATCGTGGGCGGCGGCGACTCCATCGCGGCGGTCAACAAGTATGATCTCGGCAACTACATCTCCTACATCAGCACCGGTGGCGGTGCCATGCTGGAATACCTTGAGGGCAAGGAGCTTCCAGGCGTCAAGGCGTTGAACGAGAATTAATCCATCACCGTTGTAGAGACGCGCCATGGCACGTCTCTACGACGGTTTACCGTTATAAAACATCAAACAATAAAAAATACATGCAGAATAACAACTATTACTGTGTCATCATGGCCGGTGGCGTGGGCGCACGTTTCTGGCCGATGAGCAACAGCACCACGCCCAAGCAATTTATCGATGTTCTTGGAGATGGTAAAACATTGATTCAAAAGACTTTTGATAGATTTGCAAAAGTCTGTCCAAAAGAAAATATCTATATTGTCACCAATAAGGCATACCATGACCTCACTCGTGAGCAACTGCCGGACATCGCAGAGGAGCAGATCATGCTGGAACCCTACCGCCGGAACACCGCCCCCTGCATCGCCTATGCCAACTACAAAATCAAAGCCAAAAACCCGAATGCTGTCATCGTGGTGGCCCCTTCCGACCACTACATCCAAAAGGAGGACATCTTTGTGGATGTCATCAGCAAAGGTCTCGCCTTGGCAGCCGAAAGCCCATGCTTACTCACCATTGGTGTCCGCCCGACCTTCCCCAACACCGGTTACGGCTACATCCAGTACAAAGAGGATGATGTTTTCCCTGGCAATCCGTCTGTGTACGCTGTGAAAACCTTTACCGAGAAGCCAGAACTGGAGATGGCAAAAAGTTTCCTCGAAAGCGGTGACTTCCTATGGAACGCAGGCATCTTCATGTGGTCAATGTCCTCCATCGACAAGGCCTTTGTGACCTTTCTACCCGATATCAACGACCTATTCAAACAGGGTGAAGGATTATACAACACTCCGGAAGAAGAAGAATTCATCGATCGTATCTATCAGGTATGCAGAAAAATATCCATCGACTATGGGATAATGGAGAAAGCCGACAATGTCCGGGTCTATGCTGCCGACTTCGGCTGGTCCGACCTCGGCACCTGGAGTTCCTTGTATGAGTTGCGCAAGAAAGACGCGAACCTCAACGCCATCGTCGGCAACCACGTGAAAACGTACGATACCGAAAAATGCATCGTCAACATGCCCCGCAACAAGGTGGTCGTCATCCAAGGGCTGGAAGACTACATTGTGGTGGACAACAACGATATGCTGCTCATCTGCAAGAAATCAGAAGAACAGCAGATCCGACAATACGTCACCGATATCCAGGTCGATTTCGGAAAAGAGTTTGTATAAAAAAAAGCCCCGCGATGCGGGGCTTTTTTTATTTCACATAATACGTTAACCGCATGTTGATGCTGGCGCGTTTCTCCTTGGAGGAGGTGTTGAAGGCGCCTCCCCATGTATAATCTTCTTCGGAAGAGTTGGGCTTGGTGATCTGGAACACGCCCATGTTGGCGCTCTTGAGGTCGCCCAGTTTGGCACCGGCATTCTTGGTGATGGTTTCGGCACGGTTTTTCGCATCTTGCGAGGCCTCCGCCAACATCTGGATTTTCAAATCCGACAATTTCGTGTAATAGTACTCCGGATTATTGTTGTTGATCATGATGTTCTGGTCGTACAGTTCTGCAATGTCGCGGGTGAGCGCCTCTATTTTCTCGATGTCGCGGGACTCAATGCGCACCACCTGCTTGGCCTCATAGCCGGTCTGCACCTGCCGCCAATGACCCTTTTCATCATAATAGCTGTTGTAAGTCGGACTGGTGGTAATCTTCTTGAAATCAATCTCTTTCTCAGGAATGCCCGCTTTTTTGAGGTAAGCTTTCACAATTTCGTTCTGTTCTTTCAGCTTGGTATAAGCCTCTTTCATATCCGAGGCCTCAGCAGAATAATCGAACTCCCAGACGATGAGGTCGGAAGTAAAGTCCTTCTCCACCAAACCAACCACGGAGACGGTTTTCTGGGGCTTTTTGGACATGTAGTAGGCAATGCCGACGGCGATAGCCGCCAAAAAGAACCCGATGCTGACGATGATCGCGATAACAACTGACTTGTTTTTCATAATGCTTGATTTTTGATATTTGAAAAAAACGCCATATAACGTGACAAGCCATAAATTATTGTGTTTGGTAACCATCAGGCGAATAATTATTCGCCCCTACAGATTAACCCTCTAACCGTGTAACCATGTAACCCTTTAACCCATAACCCATAAACCCTAACCTATCAAAAAAAATGTACTTTTGCAGTGTTCGAAATTATGCACCTCAAAAAAAACATATTAAGTGTCATGTTGTTAGGGCTTTTTGCTCTCACATTGGAGGCTCAATGCCCTGATTTTATGGATTTGACGGGCAGCCAAGTGGTGGGAACCTACGGGCACATCAATACTTTGTTATGGCCGGATACCGTGATGAGCGTCGGCATCGTGCCGGGGCACCACACCCTTATTACGCAGCAGGGAACGGATCCGCGGACGGGAGGACAGCTGCTCCTGCTCCCGGACGGGGAGAGCGCGGTGGTGAGGTTAGGATGCGAATTAGCAGGAGGTGAGACGGAGTCGCTGTTCTACACGTTCACGGTCGATCCCGAAAATCCCATCCTGCTGCTGAAATATGCGGTGGTCTTGGAGAATCCCGATCACGACATCCCCATGCAGCCTCGCTTCCTCATCCGCATGCTCAACACCGATGGAGAACTCCTGAACGACTGTATGGAATACGATGTGGTCGCATCGAGTGATGTTCCCGGCTTCCAACCGTGTGAAAATGTGATGTGGCGGCCGTGGACCACCAACGGCTTCGACCTGTCACTGTACGCGGGGCAGACCGTGAAACTGCAGCTTTCCACGTATGACTGCGGCTATTATGTCCACTTCGGTTACGCCTATTTCACCGCAACGTGCATCAGCAACAAGCTCTCCTTTTCCGGCTGTGACGGCACTCAAATAACCGTCAGCGCACCGCAAGGGTTCGAAAACTACGCCTGGAACAACGGCAGCACCGCCACATCCACGACTTACACCGTGCAGGGCACTACCGAGGCTTCCTGTGCAGTCAACACCGTCACCGGCTGCCAGCTCACCTTTTCGGGAACCATCACCAGCCAAAACATTCCCACACAGGATCAGGACTTTTATGACACCATCTGCGAGGGCGACAGCTACCACGACCACGGTTTCGACCTGATTCCCCAAATGTTGCAGGGAGACCAGGTCATTCAGAACGTTTACTATGACATCTCCAACTGCGAAGAGGGAGCCACCTCCACCCTGCATCTACATGTCAATCAACGTTTTTATCACATTTATGACGCGGTTTGCGAAGGCGACAGCTACGATGCCTACGGGTTCCACTTAAGCCAGCTTGCCGCAGGGGTGGTTACGGATTCCATCACGGTCCAACGCTCTGGCGACTGCGATTCCACCACGGTGCTGCACCTCACCGTCAACGGCTCCTTCACGCTGCCAAACGTCATCAGCGGCCCGACGACGGTGTGCAGCAGGTCGGTAGAGTACTATTCCCTGCCCAACGCCGACGGACTGACTTTCTTCCATTGGAATGTGCCCTCGGGGGTCACCATTCTGAACGGTCAGGGCACAAACACCGTCATGCTGCTTTTCACGCAGGATGCACCGACCCCCTCCACCATCACGCTGACCGGTGCCAACGGCTGCGGAAACGGTTCCATCCCGCTTAATATCAGTGTCTTCCCCTCCTATTACGACTACCACCTCGACACGGTCTGCATCGGCTCCGACTATTCGCAGTACGGCTTCCAGTTAGGCGTTCAGGACAGTTTGGGATACTTCATCTTCACCCATTCCGACACCACGGCCAACGGATGCGACAGCATTTCGGCATTGCAGCTGATTGTGGCCGAAATCCCCGAAGTCACGGCAACAGCCGACCCGGAAATCATCTGTGTCGGGAGTGAGACGGAACTGTTCGCGTTGGGAGCATTAGCCTCGGTGACCACTCCTTCGCAGATACCGGGAATCGCCATCGGGGACATTTTGTGTACAGACAGCTCCATCGTGCATCCATCCGACTGGCCCTGCGGCAAGACGGCTTTGGCCATCGTCTTCTATGTGGATGCCTCCGGGGAACACGGCTGGGCGGTCAACCTGCACGACGAGCCTGCCACCTACCGATGGGGGCCTTCCGTGGACATTCCCACCCTATCGAACTATGCTACCGCCTTTTCGTTGTTGACGGATTTGGACGGGTATCAGAACACTGCCACCCTCCGGGCTTCAGGTGATGCCACCCAATATCAAGCGGCCCACAGTGTGAACTTCAACGAAGGCTGGTATCTTCCGACCATCACGCAGCTTTACCACTTTTATATCATGCTCAGCTTTGTAAACACCTCTTTGCAGCTTGTCGGAGAAGCCCCTATCCCTACGGATTTAGGTTGGCTATATTGGTCTTCCACAGAGGGTTCTGCCACTTCAGCCTGGTGTATGAGGAACAATTATCCGCGAATGTTAGTCGAAAAAGACGGCCAAATGTTTGTACGCGCTGTCCGAAACTTTTAATCCACCTGAAAGATGAGAAGACACATCCTATACGTACTGGTGCAGTTTGTCGCTATGGTGAGCTTCGGGCAGGCTTACCATTTGGGCGACCTGTACACCGCCCCGGACGGTTCGCAGGGAATTGTCTTCCATGTGAATGCGGACGGTGGTGGTTGGGCGGTGGCCCTCCACAATGCGGCTGATTCTGTTCCTTGGTCCACAATTGAGGATAATATACCTTCGCTTCCGGACCATAGCGACATTTTTGCCGCTTTTTCAGACACATCAGGGTATTTGAACACGTTAGCCATCCGCAATTTCGTGGGAACAGGCAACCTTTACGCTGCGGGTGTGGTGGATTTCGACAACGGCTGGTATCTCCCTTCCCTCGGGCAGCTCGGTCTGATATATGCGCAACTACCTGTCATTCAATCCGCTTTGACGGCAGCCGGAGGTTCACCCATAGACACATACGCTCCTCCGTATTACAATTACTATGACAACTTTTGGTCCTTTTCAGCCTACTGGAGTAGTACGGAATCAAACGTCACGATGGGATCTAATGTTAGCGTGGCCTGGGTCTTCCATTTTGCAGATGACACCGATTATCCCATCTATTGGACACAATATTCAGGGATTCCCATAGTGGGAGCTAAGACGCAGCTTTTTTTGAGAGTTCGGGCCGTGCGGAATTTCCCACCGCCGCAAAACACTTACGACACTACGCTGACGTACCTATGGAACACCGGATCCACCGAACCGCACTTCGCGGACGTGCCTTTGCAGACGACCACCTACACCGTCACGGTCACCTCCACCTACGGCTGCACCAACTCGGCTTCCACCAACGTGATGGTTCTCGACAACGGCCCGCAGACCCTCTACGACACCGCCTGTCAGGGCGCAGCCTACAGCAACTACGAGTTCACGCTGACCGAAGAGGAGACCGCCGGCATTGAGGATGTTGTCCTCACCCGCACGGCTGCGGCGGCCGGCTGCGAAAGCGAGATCACCCTGCACCTCACCCTCCTCGCCCCCGACGTGGTGGAAATCGAGCACCAGGGCGGACAAAGCTACAGCTGGAACGGCGTAACTTACACGGAGGACGGCGTTTACACCCAGTACTTCAACAACCAATACGGCTGTGACAGCACCGTAATCCTGACACTCACCCTCGACGGCACCGAACCCGACACCACTGCCGCAGAGGAAACCGCTTCGAACGTGCTCTACCTCCCCAACGCCTTCACCCCGAACGACGACAGCAAGAACACCATCTTCCTGCCCGTCTTCAGCCATCCCGAAGAGATTGAAAGTTACAGCATGGAGATCTACAACCGCTGGGGCACCTTGGTGTTCCGCACCGAGGAAATCACCTTCGGCTGGGACGGCGCGAATGCAATAGAAGGGGTCTATGTGGTGATTGTCCAATACAAATCCCGCCACGACAAGGCGAAGACGGTAACGGGGAGCGTGACATTAATACGGTAATCACCGTAGGGCGAATAATTATTCGCCCCTACATTACACCCCATAACCCTATAACCGCGTAACCATGTAACCGCGTAACCCTTTAACCATGAAACCCTTTAACCATGAAACCCTTTAACCTTCATTTTTCTATCGCTCCGTATCCTTTTTTTTTATACCTTTGCCGCGCTAAAAATATGGACAGTTTTTATCGTAAATAACGACTAAACAATAAAATAAATCTACAACCAAATTTTATAGTATGGAAAAAATAAAATCATTGGCAGATCTCAAGAAAAAGAGAGAAGAGTTGCAATCCAAGATTGAATTGCGCGAAGGCGGCGAGAACGTCGAGAACCTCGTGCAAGTCAAGGTGGCTATGGCAACCTGCGGTATCGCTTCCGGCGCAAAACAGACCATGGAAGCCATCATTGAGGAATGCAACAAGCAAAATGTCAAGGCTGTTGTTACTCAGACGGGCTGTATGGGCTACTGCTATGCTGAACCTACCGTCGAAGTTAAAAAACCCGGTCACGACCCCATCGTCTTCGGTCACGTGGACATCAAGAAGGGTCAGGAACTCGTCACCAAGTACATCATGCAAGATGAAATCCTGGAAGGCGTCATCCCGGTAAATTACGAAAAAATCGACAAATAATCAGTAAGGAGGTCAGTTATGGCAAATTATAAATACCACATTCTGCTCTGCGGCGGTACGGGATGTACGGCCTCAGAAAGCCCCAAAATCAGAGAGAATTTCATTCAAATCCTGAAGGAAAAGAACCTTTCCGACGATGTCCAGGTCGTGACCACCGGTTGCTTCGGTTTCTGTGAGAAAGGCCCCATCGTGAAGATTCTTCCCGATAACACCTTCTACACCCAGGTGAAGCCCGAAGACGCCCTCGAGATCGTCAACGAGCACATCATCAAAGGTAGAAAAGTGCAGCGCCTGCTCTATGAGAACCCCGAGGACAAGGCTCACATCTCCGACTCCAAGCACATGGGTTTCTACAAGAAACAGATGCGTATCGCCCTTCGTAACTGCGGTTTCATCGATCCCGAAAACATCGACGAATACATCGCACGCGACGGTTACAAGGCTTTGGCCAGCGTTCTGGAGCAACACGATCCCGCTGCCACCATCGACATCATCAAGAAGTCCGGTCTTCGCGGCCGCGGCGGCGCCGGTTTCCCCACCGGTTTGAAGTGGGAACTCTGCGCCAAGAACGCTGCCGACCAGAAATACATCATCTGTAATGCCGACGAGGGTGACCCCGGCGCATTCATGGATCGTTCCATCTTGGAAGGCGACCCGCACTCCATCATCGAGGCTATGGCCATCGGCGGCTTCTGTATCGGCGCCACCATCGGTCTGGTCTATATCCGCGCTGAGTACCCGCTGGCTATCCACCGCCTGCAAGTCGCTATCGACCAGGCTCGTGAGTACGGCCTCCTCGGCAAGAACATCTTCGGCACGGACTTCGATTTCGACATCATCCTCCGCTACGGTGCCGGCGCATTCGTTTGCGGTGAGGAAACCGCTCTGATCCACTCCATGGAAGGCCAGCGCGGTGAGCCCACCTTCAAACCCCCGTTCCCGGCCGTTTCGGGTTACATGAAGAAACCCTCCAACGTGAACAACGTCGAGACCTACGCCAACATCCCCGTCATCATCAACAAGGGTTGGGAGTGGTTCTCCTCCATCGGCACGGAGAAATCCAAAGGCACGAAAGTGTTCGCATTGGCCGGCCAAATCAACAACGTCGGTTTGATCGAAGTGCCTATGGGTATCACCCTTCGTGAGGTCATCTACGAAATCGGCGGTGGCATCAAGGGCGGCAAGAAGTTCAAAGCCGTGCAAACCGGCGGTCCTTCCGGCGGCTGCTTGACCGAGAAGTTCCTCGACACCCCGATCGACTACGACAACCTCGTGGCTGCCGGCTCCATGATGGGCTCCGGCGGTATGATCGTCATGGACGAGACCTCCTGTATGGTCTCCGTCGCCAAGTTCTACCTCGACTTCACCGTGGAGGAATCCTGCGGTAAGTGCACCCCGTGCCGTATCGGTAACAAGCGTCTGAGCGAAATCCTTGGCCGCATTACCAAGGGTAACGGCACCATGGAAGACCTCGCCCTGCTGAAGAACCTCAGCAAGGTCATCAAAGACACCGCCCTCTGCGGTCTGGGTCAGACCTCCCCGAACCCCGTTTTGTCCACCATCGACAACTTCTGGGATGAGTACGTGGCTCACGTGACCGAAAAGAAATGTCCTGCCGGACAGTGCAAGGCCCTCAAACAGTATGTCATCGACGCTGACAAGTGTAAAGGTTGTACGGCTTGCGCCCGCAACTGTCCCGTCGGAGCCATCAAGGGCACGGTCAAGATGCCTCACGAAATCAACCAAGAGCTCTGTATCAAGTGCGGTACATGTATTGAGAAATGTAAATTCGGTGCAATTAGTATTATTTAGTGAAAGGTGAACAATATGGATACAATCAAATTAAAAATAGACAATAGAGAAATTGAAGTGCCGAAAGGTACTACGATTCTTAACGCCGCAAAGCAGATGGGTATCTCCATCCCCACCCTTTGCCACTTTGAATTCAAGGGCATGGATGTCCACAACAGACCTGGTGGATGCCGTCTCTGTGTCGTGGAGGTTGAAGGCCGCAGAAACCTGGCCCCCGCCTGCGTCACCGAATGTATGCCCGACATGGTGGTTCGCACCAACTCGATGCGCGTGATCAACGCCCGCCGCACGGTGCTCGAGCTCATGCTCTCCGACCACCCGAATGACTGTCTGCAATGCGCCAAGAGCGGAAAGTGCGAACTCCAAGCGCTCGCCATCCGCTTCGGCATCCGCAGCAACCCGTTCGTCGGTCCCGACCACGCTCAGTCCAGCTACCAGATTGAGGTTTCTCCCTCTATCATCCGCGACATGAACAAGTGCGTCATGTGCCGTCGTTGCGAAATGATGTGTAACGAGATGCAGACCGTGGGTGCCCTCTCCGCTATCGAGCGCGGCTTCCCGGCAGTCGTCTCCACCGCCTTCAACCAGCACCTCGACCACTCTCCGTGTACGTTCTGCGGACAGTGCGTGGCCGTTTGTCCTGTGGGCGCTCTTACCGAAGTCGATAACACCGCAAAGGTCATCCGCGCCATCGTGGATCCTACCAAGAAGACGGTTGTCCAAGTGGCTCCCGCCGTGCGTGTGGCTCTCGGTGAGGAATTCGGCATGAAGCCCGGTTCCATCGTGACCGGCAAGCTCACCGCCGCCCTCAAGGCCCTCGGTTTCGACTATGTGTTCGACACTGACTGGAGTGCTGACTTGACGATTATGGAAGAAGGTACCGAGCTCATCGGCCGTCTGACCAAATATCTCGGTGGTGATAAGAGCGTTCCGCTTCCGATCCTCACCTCTTGCTGCCCGGCATGGGTGAACTTCTTCGAGCACCAGTTCCCGGAAATGAGAGATCTGCCTTCCACCGCAAAATCTCCTCAACAGATGTTCGGTGCCATCGCGAAGAGCTATTTCGCCGAGAAGATCAACTGCAAACGCGAAGACATGGTCTGCGTTTCCGTGATGCCTTGCTTGGCCAAGAAATACGAGTGCTCCCGCGACGAATTCAAGGTGAACGGCAATCCCGATGTCGATTTCTCCATCTCCACCCGCGAGCTGGCTGCCCTCATCAAACAAGCCAACATCGATTTCACGAAACTTCCGGACGAAGAATTCGATAGCCCGCTCGGCGAATCCACCGGTGCTGCTGTCATCTTCGGTACCACCGGCGGCGTGATCGAGGCTGCAGTCCGTACCGCTTACGAGGTGATCACCAAGAAACCTCTCCCGAAGATCGACTTCGAGGAACTCCGCGGTCTGGAAGGCGTGCGTAGCGCCACCATCGACGTTGACGGTCTGCCGCTCAACATCGGTATCGCCCACGGTTTGAAGAACGCCCGTAAGCTGTTAGAGGACATCAAGGCTGGCAAGTGCAATTTCCACGCTATTGAAATCATGGCTTGCCCTGGCGGTTGTATCGACGGCGGTGGTCAACCTCTGCACCACGGCAACGGCGACATCATCAAAGCCCGTTGGGAAGCTATCTATCAAGCTGATAAGAACATGCCGATTCGTAAATCCCACGAGAACCCGTCCATCCAAGCTATCTACAAGGAATATCTGGGCGAACCGTGCGGCCACAAATCGCATGAACTGTTGCATACCCATTATTTCGACAGACAAACGACCGTTGAAGTGGATTTGAACAAATAATTCTGTTTCAGTAATCATCAATAATTAAAAAAACACCATTATGGATAAGATAATTATCAAAATGAAAAAGGAAGTCAGCGACAAGATTATTGAGATCTGCGACAGATTCAATAATGCTCCTGGCGAATTGATTAACGTTCTGCACCAGACACAGGACTACCTGGGTTACCTTCCTGCTGAGGCTCAAGAGTTGATTGCAGAGAGACTGCACATCCCGACCGCAAAGGTCTATGGCGTTGTCTCCTTCTACTCTTTCTTCACCATGCAACCGAAGGGTAAATATCCGGTTTCCGTGTGTATGGGTACGGCCTGCTACGTGCGCGGTGCCGAGAAAATTCTGGATGCGTTCGAGAAAGAACTGGGTATCATGCCCGGCGAAACGGACAAAGCCGGTCTCTTCTCCCTCACCTCCCTGCGTTGCGTCGGCGCCTGCGGTCTGGCTCCCGTCTGCCTCGTGGACGGCAAGGTCTATGGTCGTCTGGCCCCCGCGAACGTCAAGAACATCGTTCAAGAATACAGAGAAAAGGAGTAATAATCCTTGGATCGTATGATAAGAGAAAGGCACTCGGAAACGGGTGCCTTTTTTTGATTTGATATGTACATTCGCACCGTCAGAACAGCTCCCCCGCCCAGAGCATACGGAGAAAATCAAAAACATAAAGAGACTCAACTTCTTCAATTCTACGGTTGAATCTGTCTTTTGAAACAACAATGCACCTGCTGTCCGGAAACTCCTCCCTGAACTCCTTGAAATTGGAAATGTGCTTGGTTTTTATCTCGGAAGTGGATTTCACCTCTATACCGATTTCGGCCGCACCAATGACCGCATCAATTTCCTTGCCATTATAGGTCCGCCAATAGCTCAATTTCTTTTCATTGTGGCTGTAACCGATATAGGCTATGATTTCCTGCATGATGAAATGCTCGAAACAGTGTCCGTATTCGGGTGTCTCCGGTGCCAACGAGGTGCGATGCAGCAAATAATTGTAAACGCCTACGTCAAAAAAATAGAATTTGGGAGCCTGCACAACCCTGCGTTTCATCACTTTCGTATATGCGGGAATCATATATCCGATAAGCGTGTCCTCAAGAATGCTGAAATAACCCTTCACTGTATTGGCACTCACCTCGCAATCGCTGGCTATGTTCGTGAAATTCACCATCTCACCGTTTGTAAGAGCCGCCGCCTCAAGAAAACGTTGAAATCCGTCCAAGTTACGCACCAAAGCCTCCTCTTTTATCTCCTCTTTCAAATAAACATCAATGTAACCAGCTAATAGCTCGTGTGGGTTTTGGCTTAAATAGTGTGACGGTAAAAGCCCATATAGCAAAGCTTTATCCAAATCCAGATCGGGAAGTTCGGGACTGACAAAAGGATAAAAATACCACGGACGGGCACGTCCACCCAATGTGTTGTACCCTTTTCGTTTCAACTTTCGGGCACTGCTACCACATAAAACAAATCGGAGGTTCCTCTTCTGGATTAGACGATGAACTTCATTCAACAATTCAGGAATCTCAGGGATTTCATCAATGACCACAATAGTACCTTCCCGATCATCTTTATGCATCTCATAGAGTAATTCCGGATGTCGCTGAAACCGTCGACGAACCACACTGTCTAACAGATCATAATAGATCGAATCGTGGAAAACAGTCTCCAAAAAGGTACTTTTCCCAGTTTGACGGGCTCCAAAGAGGAAGACACTTCCTTTCAATTGGCTTGATAATGGACAATAACGCTGAATCATAACCGATAAAAATTTATAATATCCGCAACGCTATTGCGGATATTCAAGAAAATCCGCAGCAAAAATACAAAAAATTTTGATAGAAAGTCAGGATGAAAAAATCGTACCTTTGCGAATTCTTTCGAGACGATAATAAACACTATGGATGCCACAAAATATCCTCACCCGTGGACACAGGACCAAGCGCTGACCGACCGGCTGCTGAAGCTGGTGGACGATGAGGACTGGGACCTCTTCGGCATTGCAGATGTGGGACCGCTCAACGAGAAGGCGCGTCCCGGACGGCGACCCAAGGAATTGTGGCCGACGGCCAAGGCTGTGCTGATGTTCGCCGTGGGGCTGGCCGACCCCTTCACCCGCGGATGGGTGCAGAACGGCAAGAGCGGCAAGTTCTACTCCTACGCCCTGCTGGAACTCGACCGCCGCGTGTGGACAGTGAAACGCTTCTTGCGGCAGGAGGGCTATCTCTACTTCGGCGGTGATGCCTACGGCGGTGCCCTCTTCGACACCGGCATCCGTTTCGCCGATGCCGCTGCCAGCTGCGGAATGGGCTACATCGGCAAGAGCAACGTGCTCGTCACTGAGAAGTACGGACCGCGCATCAATATGACCTACCTGATGACCGACGCGCCGTTAGTGACCACCATCAAGGAGGTGCCCGTCCGTTGCGGACGCTGCACCGCCTGCCAGAAGGTCTGCATGAGCGGCGCCATCCTCGGCGACTACTACTTCCACCAGCGGCAGTGCGAGGCCATCATCAATGTGAAACCCAACATGGACTATTATAGCGACTTCGTGAAACAGGACTGCGACCGCTGCCTGCGCGTCTGTCCGCAAGGGAAGGTGAAATGGAAGGACGGAAAGGAGGTGCGGCCATGAAGAAGAAATGGGGCGAACCCCGCAGCCGCCAGGATGTGGAGGCGCAGATTCCCGAATCCTACTTAGCCAAAGACCCCGAGGCACAGGAGCGTCGCAAGCTCTCCTTCCTCCTGCAGGAGTCGGCCTTCTCCGAGCATATCCCGATTTTCTGCATCATCGACATCGACTTGTTGCCAGCGGAAGAGAAAGCCCTATTCGACGGTTATGGCATCGAGCCTCACGCCGCCATTCTCCTCGGGCAGACCATTGCCGAGCCGTTCCTCTTTGCCGAGCAGGCGGCTCCCGGCAATCGTGGCGACCGCATCTCGTCTTGTGCCGAGCTCATCACCTTAGGATACCTCATGGGCTTCCGTGAGAAGATAGAGTTCCAAGGCTACAATACCGCCCTAATACCGCCCTCGCCACTGCCCGATGCCAAGCTGTCACATATGATGGCCGCCTCGCGCAAAGGCGTGGTGGGGCGCAGTCAGCGGTTCCTCGCCGGCGAATACGGCGCATGGCACACCATCGGTCTGCTGCTCACCGACGCACCGCTGATGGGCGGCGACTACCGCTATCCCGACGTCACCTGCGATCTCTGCGATGGATGCCGCGCCTGCCTCGACGCCTGTCCCTGCGGCGCACTCACCGACGATGGCTACGATACCGACCGCTGCCACGAATATCGTAACAATCCCGACAATCAGGAACGTGCCTCCACCCACACTGTGATGAAATGCATGCGCTGCATGACCGCCTGCGACAAGAAACGCATCAAGGAGTTACTGAAATAAGTATTAAGTATGACAATTGGAGAATTTTTCAACGCGCTGCTGGCAGTCATCAATGCGATGAGTCCCTATCTGTTGTTGGGTTTCCTTATCGCGGGGATACTGCATGTGTTTGTGCCGAAAACGTTTTACGCAAAATATCTCTCGCGCGACAACAAACTGTCGGTGCTGTGGGCCGCCCTTTTAGGTGTGCCGCTGCCGCTCTGCTCGTGCGGTGTCATCCCCACCGCTGTGGGGCTGAAGAACGAGGGCGCATCGAAAGGAGCTGTGGCCTCATTCCTCATCGCCACGCCGCAGACGGGCATCGACTCCATCCTGGCCACCTTCTCGCTGATGGGTTTGGGCTTTGCTATTACGCGTCCCGTGGCCGCATTAGTCACCGGTGTCTGTGGCGGTTTTCTCGTAAATCGTTTGGTGAAAGCTGACGGAAAAACATACGCTACCGAAACGACCTGCAAGGTGGAAAGCGGCAACCGCCTCTGGCGCGTTTTCAAGTACGCCTACTTTGATATGATTCAGGACATCGGCCTGCGCTTGGCCATCGGTCTGCTGGTGGCCGCCCTCATCAATGTGGCCGTTCCCGACGAGTTCTTCCTCTCCTTCGGCAAGCAGCCTTTATTGCAGATGCTGGTCATCCTCGTGGTGGCGGTGCCGATGTACATCTGCTCCACCGGCAGCATCCCCGTGGCGGCGGCATTGATGATGAAAGGCCTCTCGCCCGGAGCCGCGCTGGTGATGCTGATGGCCGGTCCTGCGGTCAACATCGCCTCCATCCTCGTGGTGCGCAAGTCGATGGGCAGGCGTTTCACGTGGATCTACCTTCTCACCATCGTGGGCTTTTCCATCCTCTTCGGGTTGCTAATTAACGCACTGGGCATCAACGCTATAGGTATGTCCGAAGGATGCGGTATGCACAGCGCCTGTTGTTCCTCGGAGGTCGCCTCGCCCAGCGTCTTTCAAATCATCTGTTCGGCATTATTAGTATTGTTCATCATAATTGCATTGAGTATGAAATTCTTCAGCAAATTCAAGAAACAAGAAACAGCAACCGACACGGTGGTCTATACCGTTGAGGGCATGCACTGCAACCATTGTAAAGCCGCCTGTGAGCAGTCGGTCGGCAAAGTGAAAGGCGTCGCAACCTGCGAGGCCACCCCTGCAGCCAACACCCTCGTCGTCACCGGCACCGCCTCTGCCGACGAGGTGCGCAAAGCCGTTGAGCAGGCGGGCTTCGAGTTTAAGGGTGTGAAGGAATAAATCATAAGAGTGGCATATGCCAAAAAGAAAACCAATATCGCAATGATATGGAAAAGGCGTCGCAGTTGCGGCGCCTTTTTTGTCGGCGAATTTTGCGAATTTTGCGAATTGGGTGAATTGGGCGAATTGGGTGAATTGGGCGAATAATCATTCGCCCCTACAGACGGACGCAAATGGTTCATCCGCGCAAACCCAAATCGACCTCTCCCCCTTAGCGCCCGGCGTCTATCTCGTCAAGGCCGTGGCGGAAGGGAATGTCGTTGCGGTGAGGTAGGTCGTGAAACGGTGATCTCCGCTTATCCTGTGGCAATAGAATGCCTTGTAGAACGTAGCAATATTGTAATGAGAACCTGATTTTCTTCGAAACATATTAAAAAAACAGCATACTGAAGCATGATTTAAATTGTCATCGATCACCATATTTCATATTTTCGTCACATTTCGGGGTGCATTTTCAATAAATCAACCAATTTGTTCTGACAAAATAAAAAATCGACATAATCGGCTTGAGCAAACCTTATAAACACCTGTTTATCAAATATATACAAGGACAAAAAAACATGCTTAAGCTTCTGATTTTATTATGTCAGCATCTTAGAAATTTCATCATTTCGTCATTAATCCGACCGTTTTCGTCCCCATCGCGCTGACAAAATGGAGTTTCTACGGGAATCTTTTATACTTTTGTGGTAAAAATTCATTATGCTTATGAGAGTAAACAATTGGTTTGGAGTTATGGTAGTGGCCATGCTCCTTGTTCTGACTTCTTGCCAGAAAAAAGAAACTGAAATGACCTGCACCTTTCCGCCAGATCGGCTCATTGAACTGACTTCAGAAGGCAAAACAGCAGGCAATTATTTGCTAACCACAGAAATAGGACATGACGGAAAAGATTGTGATGGATGCGTCATGATTTTAGGACATTTAGTCCATAAAGATTGTATGCGCCATGGCCGATACTGCCGGGTGGCGACTTCTGTTCACATCGACACGATTGGAGTTGACATTACCGCCACCACAACGGATACTTTCGGTCTCACTTCAGGGCACTTTTTTGCGATTCCGGATCGTTCGTTGAATTTCACCGACGAGAACAACAACCGCATGTACCTGAACATTCCGGAACAAGTGGTGTACCGCGACAACTCCACGCAACAGTTTACATTCACGGGATTGTTCTTCAGCACTACACCAGCTTACACCAACGATTGATCATTTGGTCAGACCACCCGTTGGATGTATCCAAATTGTAACGAACAACAGGACACAACACATTGAGGACCCGGATGAACAAGGTGTCGCCTCAACGCTCTTGCGCGACACCTTCGTTTCGGGTTGAGCAAGACCAGCTCTGCCGGAAAACAACCATACGGTTTCGCTCACCACGCCGAACCGACTTCTGTTTATTTCTCTGAAAACCGCATCTTTACACTATTTTAAAAGGATATGTGCCGAACAAGACAAATATTTCATTATTTTTGCAGGCTGATAATTTTATGAATGATGCCTCGTTGGGTGAAATATTGCTTTTCTGGATTTGCCATTTGCGTGCTTACGGTCGCATTAACCTGTTGCCGTCATGAAACAAAGTACTCCATCGTCCCCCATATCGAATTTCTATCGCTCGAAAAGGTTGACAACGGCGCAGGCTCCGACAGCCAGGCAGAGTTAACCCTATATTTTCAAGACGGTGACGGCGATATTGGATTGGATGGCACAGACAATAATCCCATTTTTGCCGTGGACTCCCCTTACTATTACAACTTATTTATCGATTTTTATGAAAAACAACATGGTGAGTGGACAAAAATCGATCTGCCAACCCCACTACACGCCAGATTGCCGCACTTTAGCGACAATGTTCCCGAATCTATTGAAGGCAAACTGACCATTCTCACTTACATCAACAACCCTTACTCTCCGTATGACACGGTGAGACTTACCTGTTGGCTCGTTGACCGCGCCCTTCACCACAGCGACACCATCACCACCCCCGAAATAATAGTAAAAAAATGATTATCACAGACAAAGTTAAAGAATTAATAGCGTTGACGTTACGAGAAGATATCGGCAACGGCGACCACTCATCGCTCTCATGCATCCCGGCTGAGGCGCAAGGCGACATGAAACTGCTTGTCAAACAAGATGGCATACTGGCCGGTGTGGACGTGGCACGCGAAGTGCTGCGTCAAGTCGATGACAACATCCAAATGAACCTTTTGCTTCCTGACGGAACTGCCGTGCGCAAGGGCGATATCGCGTTCACTCTGCACGGTTCTTCACGGAACATGCTTACCGCCGAAAGAACGCTTCTCAACTTCATGCAACGCATGAGCGGTATCGCCACAACAACTCGAGAATACGTTGATTTAGTGAAAGATACCGACGTCATTCTGCTCGATACACGCAAGACCACCCCCAATATGCGAATCTTCGAAAAATATGCGGTGACGGTCGGCGGCGCGCAAAATCACCGTTTCGGGCTCTATGACATGATGATGCTGAAAGACAACCACATCGACTTTGCCGGTGGTATTGAGAAGGCTATTGACGCTGCAAATAAATATCTGAAGGACAATAATTTACAGTTAAATATCGAAATTGAGACACGTAGTTTGGACGATGTGCAACGCGTACTCGAACACGGGGGCGTCCAGCGAATCATGTTCGACAATTTCACTCCGGATATGATCCGCGAAGGCGTGAAACTGGTTGATCACCGTATGGAAACCGAAGCCTCAGGCGGTATCGTTCGCGAAACGCTTCACGACTACGCTGTCACGGGTGTCGATTTCATCTCAGTCGGCGCCTTCACCCACCAGATCAAAAGTCTGGATATGAGCCTTAAATCACTGGTATAAAACTAATTACTTCTACAAAATACTTTATGAAGCGACTGATACGATATATCTCTCTGAAGCTTCGACAGTGGCGCAGCGATATGGAAAGGATACCCGGATTGGGTAAACTTGTGACCAGATCAAAAGAGATTTCGCTTCCAGGACTGATGAAAGTACCCTTGTACGATGTGATGCGGTTCTTCGGTCAGTCGTTGAGTAAAGGAGTTGTATTCCAGCGGGCTGCCGCCATCACCTACCGAGTGTTCGTGGCCATCATCCCGATGATCATCGCTCTGTTTTCTGCCATCGCCTTTTTCGGGGAGACCTTCCAAACCACTATCATCTCGTTATTGGAATCGATCGTACCGCCTTACGTTTGGCCGGCAGTCGAAGGAATGATCACGGATGTCGTGATGCGCCAAAACGGGACTTTGTCGTCATTCATGCTGGTTATCGGTATTTATTTCACCATTGTCTGCATAAACGGCATCCTCGTGGCCATGACTTCCTCATACTACACAGAGGAGAAACGTAACATTTTGAACCAAATCGCGTTAAGTGCCGGCTTGATGTTCTTGACATTCCTTATCATTGTGGCTGTTGCAGCGTTTTTCATCTTGTCGTCATTGGCGGTGCGGTACGTCCACACCCATTTTGTCAACAACCCGCAGCTCTACTCTTTCGCTGTCCATTTCCTGAAATGGCTGTTAGTGTACGCGGCTGTTTATTTCTTGATCAGCATTTTCTACTACTTCGCCCCTGTCAAGCGGGGTGACTACCGTTTCTTTTCCGCCGGGTCCTCTACCTGCACCATCCTACTGGTGGTGCTTATGTGGATTCTGAACCTCTACTTCTCCAATTTTGACAACTACAACCTCATATATGGCTCATTGGGAGCTATTTTCGCCATTCTGCTGTGGATCAACTGGAGTGCTGCCGCATTCCTTATTTGCTACGACCTCAACGTCAGCATTGCTAAAGCCAAAAGCGAGAACAACAAACTCAGTGACCAGATTGAAAAGGGAAACAAAGATTTACAGACCAATAAGGATCATAAAAAGTAATCAATATGGACTTTGACACGTTATTATACATTTTGCTCATCGCAGGCACGGTTGCCGTGTCATTTGTGAAAAACATGAAAAAGGATGAGCCGCAACGGCAGACGAAAAAGGGCATGGCGCGGCCGATTACGATCGAGCCCGATGAGGGGGAGACCGTACAGCCTAAAACGAAAAAAAAACGGGTGATGCCGCAAGCTGAAACGACAACGGACAATGAATATTTCTCATACGAAACAATGAGCGAACGCGACTTCGAGCAGGCTTTCGTCCAAAACGCCGCCACGGAGACTGCGGCAACTACAGCACAAAAGACCGAGCAGCCTCACCTCAGCCTCTCCTTGGACGAAGAGGAAGTATTCAAGGGGGTTGTTTGGTCGGAGATTCTGAAACGGAAATATTGACAGCTTGTCTGCCGCACACAAAAACGAAAAGAGGGAAATCCGAATGGACTTCCCTCTTTTTCGTTAGCGTAATAACAACATTACATGGTAAAGGTGACGGGGACCTGGAAGAAGCAGCGGACGGGTTTGCCCATGTTCTTTCCGGGTTTCCATTTCGGCATTGCCATGACACCGCGCACGGCCTCCTTGTCGCAATCAGGGAACAAGGGGACTTTAACTTTCGCATTGCTGACGCGGCCGTCCTTTTCAACCACGAACTCAACCAGAACAGTACCGGTGATACCGTTGTTTCTGGCCATCTCGGGATACTGGATTTCGCGTTTCAGGAAAGCTTGCAGAGCTTCCGGACCGCCCGGGAACTCAGGCATCTCCTCAGACCATTGCACGGGAGGTTCTTCTGAAGTCTCCTCGTCCACAATATCAACTTCCTCGTCGCCAAAATCAACAATTGCCTCATCCTCATTGAACTCGACGTCAAAAGTAAGGTCGGTATTGACTTTGATATTGTTTTCCACGATGTTCAGCACAACTTCTTGGGTTTGCTGAGGCTGCTCTTGCGGAGGGGGAGGGGTTTGGTCGGTAGCGATCACGTCATCGTCCACAACAGTGACGAAATCGTCATCCAACATCTCAAATGCGGGCGCCTTATCCTCGCTGGCAAAAAGTTCGAAACCGGCGTAAACAAGACCTAAAACCACAGCAAATCCGACAAGAAGAAACAAGCCCCGCTTGTTTTCCAAGTTTCCTTTGTCTGTTTTCTTTGCAATCATATTGATTTGTTTTTAACGTTATAAACACATTTTAATTCGGTCAGCAAAAATACGCTTTTTTTGAATACAAACGTCACACATTCAAAAATATTGTTCAAACGACAATTAATTGTAATCCAGACGCCCTGTCCTACAACTAATTACAAGAAAATAGCATTATAAATAGCTGATTTTCAATAAAATATCATCAATATAAGGAGCCGAGCAAGTCCTTTTTGTGAAAAACATCCAAGAGTCTCGCGATTCTACCGCGGTAAACCCATTAAACCACGCAGGAACAGCTGAGAAAGAAGGATTTCCAAAAAAACAGACCCATGGTGGATTTTCCCGATGATTTTGTATCTTTGCAGATTCAAGAAAGCGAGGATTTCCTCGCACGAACCTTCTAATGCTCAATTATTTTTCAGTATAATTGAGATGTATTTTTATTTGACGATTGAACAACTTGCGATATGAAGATCATAGGCATAACAGGAACTTTGGGGGCCGGCAAAGGCACCATCGTTGATTATCTGATAGAACATTACGGGTACAAGCACTACTCCGTTCGGGGGTACCTCATCGAAGAGGCCCTTCGCCGAGGCATGGAACTGAACCGCGACACCTTTGTGGTGGTGGCCAACGATTTGCGTGCCAACCATTCCCCGTCATACATCACCGACCAGCTCTATCTGCAGGCCGCCGAAAACGGGGAAAACGCCATCATCGAAAGCGTGCGCACCCCAGGGGAGGTTGAATCGCTTCGCCAACACGAGGATTTTCTGCTCTTCGCCGTTGACGCCGACCCTAAAATCCGCTATGAACGCATCGTGGGGCGCGGATCCGAAACCGATCACATAAGCTACGAAACCTTCATCGAAAACGAAGCGCGCGAAATGTCCTCCGACGACCCCAACCATCAGAACCTCAGTCGATGCATGCAAATGGCTGACCATGTTTTCCTCAACAACGGCGATTTCGAAGACCTCTATCGCCAAGTGGAAACCGTGATCCACCAGCTTTCAAAATAGAAAAGGGCCGCCGGATTTTTTGAGTAATTGCCAAATAACAGGTGGGATTTAATAATAATGTGTAAAATAGGTGGGACTTACCGGCAGCCCTTTGTCATTGCTTTCGACGAGGCAAAGATACAAAATATTTCTTTTCAAAATTAATTTTGAAATAATTTTTTTATAGGAATATTTTAACAATTTAATCTAAATTATATAATCAACCGACTTATCAAAACAAAATGAACGCAGAAGAGAGAATCTTATCAGAACTAAACGAACAGCAGAGGGTTGCCGTGACGCAAACGGATGGTCCGGTTATGGTTTTGGCAGGTGCAGGATCGGGAAAAACGCGTGTGCTGACTTACCGCATTGCGTATATGCTGGCCGTGAGGAACATCAGCCCGTACCGGATTTTGGCCTTGACATTCACCAACAAGGCCGCGGCGGAAATGCGCGACCGTATCATCCAGCTGGTTGGCGGCGAATTGGCCAAAGCGGTCACCATGGGGACATTCCACTCCGTTTTCTACCGCATCCTTCGTGCCGAAGCCGAAAAAATCGGGTTCAGCAACAACATCACCATATATGACACGGATGACTCGAAATCCCTGATCAAAAGCATCATCAAAGAGATGGGGCTCGATCCCAAGCAGTACACCCCCGGATTTGTACTGAGCCGTATTTCCATGGCCAAATCCAGCCTGCTGTCGGCACAAGAGTACGCGGAGAACCCGGACATAGCGGCGGCCGACAGGATGTCCAACAAGCCCATGATCGCGGAGATCTTCGCGAAATACAACAACCGGCTGCACAATGCCAATGCCATGGACTTCGACGACCTTCTCTATTTCATGAACGTCCTTCTTCGTGATTCGCCGGAAGCCCTGTACAAGTACCAAAACCGATACAATTACATCCTCATCGACGAGTACCAAGACACCAACTACGCCCAATATCTGATTATCAAAAGATTATCCGCGTTGAACCAAAACATTTGCGTGGTGGGCGACGATGCGCAAAGCATCTATGGATTTAGGGGGGCAGACATACAAAACATCCTCAATTTCAAACGTGACTACCCCGGCACCCGTATCTTCAAACTTGAGCAGAACTACCGATCCACCCAAAACATCGTCAACGCGGCCAACGCCGTGATCAAACACAACAAGGACAGGATGCCGAAAGAGGTTTGGACGGAGAACTCGGAAGGGTCAAAGATCGAGGTGATACGGGCTTCTTCCGAATTCGACGAGGCGCAGGAAATCGCCAACAAAATCTTCGAGATACAAATGAGGGATCATGTCGAGAACCGCCAGTTTGCCATACTCTACCGCACCAACACGCAATCCCGCGCATTGGAGGAGGCAATGGTGAAACGCCACATCCCCTATAAGATATTCGGCAGCATATCCTTCTACAACCGGAAGGAAATCAAGACTTTGTTGGCATATTTCCGGCTGGTCATCAACCACTATGACGAGGAATCGCTGCGCCGGGTCATCAACTTCCCTATGCGTGGCATCGGGGACACCACCGTGGCCCGCATCGCGGCGACTGCCCAAGAAGCCCGTGTTCCCATGTGGGATGTTGTGGAAAAAACCGAACAGTACAACACAGGGCTCAACAGCGGCATCATGGCCAAACTGCGGGATTTCGCCGCCCTGATCAAGGGCTTTTCCGCACAGTTGACGAAATTGGACGCCCACGAAATCGGTATGCAGATCGTCAGCAAATCCGGGGTCGCTCAAGCACTGCAGGAGAACATCGAAGAAAAAGAGCGAGTGGAAAACGTCAACGAGTTGCTCAACGCCATGAAGAGCTTTACCGAACGGGAGCCCGACAATATCCTCAACGAGGAGACCGGAGAGATGCTGGAAACTTACTTCCCATCTTTGGACCAATACATGCAATCCGTTTCCTTGTTAGACGACAAAGACTTGAACAAAAAAGAAGACGGCACGGAAGACAATGTCGTTCGCCTGATGACCATCCATTCGGCCAAAGGTCTGGAGTTCGACTACGTATTTGTCTCCGGCATGGAGGAGAACCTCTTCCCGTCATCCTTAAGTTTGGATTCGCGCCATGATATGGAAGAGGAGCGACGGTTGTTCTACGTGGCGCTCACACGGGCAAGGAAAGAGGTGTTTCTCACCATGGCGATGTCTCGTCTGCAGTACGGGCAGCGCCGGCCCTGCGAAGACAGCCGCTTTGTGGAAGAGATTCCCACCCGTTTTTTGAAAGTGACCCAAAAGGCTTCAGAAGGGTTCGGAAGTTTCGGCTTGCGTTCCTCTTCATCGCCAAAGGGATTATTCCGTTTTAACTCTGGATCAAGTTCATCTTCAAGTAGTTACAACCGAGAAATCAAAAAAACGGCTTCAAGTCCATCCCAACCTATGATGAAAACAAAAAGTGACGTACAACTTGAACAGATCGGGACTCCTGCTTCGCCCGAAGCCATACGGCCGGGCATCCGGGTTTACCACACCAAATTCGGATTCGGCATTGTGGATTCCGTATCCGGAGAGGGCCCTGACACGCGTGCCATTGTCCTTTTCGATACCGTCGGCAGCAAAACCCTTGTCCTCAAATTCGCAAAATTATTGATACCTAAATAAGAATATATGCAGTTCAGAACCATAATTCCAACCCCAGAATACCCATTCCAGATCGAAGAAACCGACCCTGTAATGTTAGTAGGCTCCTGTTTTTCCGACAACATGGGGCATTACTTCGACACACACCGTTTCAATGTGTGTTCAAACCCTTTTGGAGTGCTTTTCAACCCAATCTCCATAGATCGGGCATTGCGATTCATGCTTCAACCCGACCTTTTCGACAAGAATCGTTATTTTTACAAATACCGCGACCTTTGGGTCAGTTTCGCCCATCACGGCCGCTTTTCAAAAGAAAATTACGAGGAATTCGAATCCAACATCGACGAATCTTTGGAAACGAGCTCAAATCACTTACTGGCGACTCGTTATCTGTTCATCACCTTCGGAACGGCTTTTTGCTACAAGTTCATCCCACGGGATCTGATCGTATCCAACTGCCATAAAATCCCGAACCACCAATTTGATAGAATTCGGCTGGACATCAAGAAAATAGTCAATCAATGGAGCAGCACCCTTGAACTTTTGAAAGAATCGTGCCCCGAAATGAAAGTTATCTTCACAGTCAGTCCCGTCCGCCACTTAGGAGACGGGGCGCATGAGAACTCCTTGAGCAAATCCGTGCTCCTTCTGGCTATTGAAAAATTGGTGGACAACGAGTTTTCCTATTATTTTCCCGCATACGAATACCTGATGGACGATTTGCGCGACTATCGTTTTTACTCCAAAGATTTATGCCACCCTAACGATATGGCTATCAGTTATTTGGAGGAAAAATTATCCGATGCGTTCTTCTCGGAGAAGACTCGGGCACGAATGTTGGAAATTGAGAAAGAGAACCGTTTCCTCAATCACCGGAAATTTCGTTAACAGCTCTGAAACAGCGACTCCGTCACCAGGGCTGGATTGCGCAATGAAATTTTAAGATTTTTAAACAAACCGATGATTGAAAAAAATGTACTTTCGCACCGAATAACTAATCATCTTTATCAAATCAAAATCGAAAAAAAATGAAGAAACTTTTTATCATGATGGCAGCCTTATGCTGCATGACTTTCATCGCCTGCAACAACAACAAGCCCGCCGAAAAAGCGGCTGAGTGCACCGAAATGCAAGCTCAGGACAAACCCTGCTGCAAGGAGATGACCGAGGAGCAGAAGGCCGAGATGGAAGCCTGCAAGAAAGCTGCCGAGGATTGGCAGAACTGGGAAAACATCACCGACGAGCGCAAGGCTGAGTTGCTCGACCAGCGTAAAGCCAAATACGATGAAATGCAGGCCATGAAAAAGGCCCAGGAAGAGAAAAAAGCCAAATTCGAGGCCGCTATGCTCAACTGGGACAAACTTTCTCTCGATGACCGCAAAGCCGCTTTCGACGAAATGGGCTGCTGCGGTGGATGCAAAAAAGGCGAAGGCAAACCTTGCTGCAAAGGTGACAAGCCTGGATGCCCCAAAGGAGAAGGACATGGATGCAAGAAAGAAGGTGACAAGTGTCCGAAAGGTAACTAATTCGTTATGAAGAAGATTGCCGTTTTTGCCAGCGGTTTCGGGTCCAATTTCCAAGCCATCATCGAGGCCGTGAAGCAGCAGACCCTGAAAGCCGAAATTGCCCTTCTGGTATCCGACAATCCTTCAAGCAAAGCAGTGGAACGCGCCAGTGCCGCCGGCATTGACGCGTTCACTTTTTGTGCGAAGGACTATGCCGGCAAAGCCGCTTACGAACAAGCCGTTTTAGACGAACTTCGCAAACGCCAAGTGGATTACATCGTGCTGGCCGGTTACATGCGCATCATCGGCAAGACGCTGTTAGAGGCTTATCCGATGCGCATCATCAACTTACACCCTGCGCTGCTTCCCTCCTTCCCTGGTGCGCACGGCATCGCCGACGCGTATAATTACGGGGTGAAGGTCTTCGGCATCACCATCCATTATGTGGATGAGGGGGTAGATACGGGCAAGATCATCAACCAGTTCGCGTTCCATGCAGAACCCAACGACACGTTGGAGAGTGTCGAGACGAAAATCCACCAGCTGGAGCACAGGTACTTCCCGTTGGTGATTAATGATGTTTTAGTGAACAGTGAACAGTGAACAGTGAACAGTGGAGGGTAGGGGAAGGATTTGGGACAGAATAGTTTTCCGTTGTTTGTTTCCGCATTTTCCGTTTTTCCGCTTCAATTTCCGAAATAAAATCACTTGCCGCAATCCAAAAGAAACGCGGCAAGTTTTCGTATGGCGCGGCCGCGGTGGCTGATGCTGTTCTTGGTGGCGGCATCCATTTCTGCGAAGGTTTGGTCGTAGCCGTCGGGGAGGAAGACGGGGTCGTAACCGAAGCCATCAGTGCCGCGCTGTTCGGGGAGGATGATGCCATCCACACGGCCTTCGAAAAAGTATTCTTTCCCGTCCATGACAAGGGCAACCACCGTCTTGAAACAAGCTTTGCGATTGGTTTTGCCCTGCATCTCTGCCAGCAGTTTGCGGACGTTGTCTTGATAGGAGCACCCTTCGCCGGCATAACGGGCGGAATAGACTCCTGGTTGGTTTCCGAGCGCTTCGACCTCCAGTCCTGTGTCGTCGGCGAAACAGTTACGATGATAATGGTCCACGACATACTGTACTTTTTGCAAGGCATTGCCTTTCAGCGTGTCAGCGGTTTCCGGGATGTCGGGACAGCCCAGTTCGGGCAGATTGAGGATGTGGTATCGGGAACCGAGAATGGCCCGCACTTCCTCGGTTTTATGCAAGTTATGAGTGGCAAATACTATTTCCATAATGCTATAAACTCAAAAAGATGACACAATTGCTCGTGTCATCCATTCATAAATCAGAAAAGCATCACAGGGACGCTTATTCAGCCGTGTTGCCGATTTCGATGGCTTGTTTGCCTCTATAGTAACCGCACTCAGGGCATACGCGATGGGTGAGGATCGGGGCACCGCAGTGGCTGCACGTGGTCAGCTGGGGAGCGGTGATGAAATCGTTGGCTCTTCTCTTATCTCTTCTGATAGCAGAGTGTCTTCTTTTCGGATGTGGCATATCTATTTATTTTTTATTGTTATTAATCCAGTTTTATATTTTTAAGGGCATCCCAGCGGGGATCCGTTTCTTGCTCATTTTCAACATTTTCGGCATTCATCTCATCAAGTCGGCGCATCACCTCTGGGTCGCAGGTGGGGTTGCCGTCTGCGTCATCTTCATGAACAATGCGGATGGGCAGCGCGAGCACAATGGACTCGTACACGAAGTGAAAGAGATCGATCTCGTAGGTGTTCTCGTCCATCATCCAAATCTCGTCTTCCTGTTCCTCCTCGGAGTGGTAATTTTCGGACACCAGCTTCACGATCAGTCTTTCGTCGAAGTTCATCGGCAGGGTCACCGGGGCGAGGCAACGGTCGCATTCCGCCACCACTTCTCCTTCGAAGTGGCACTGGAAATCGACCATTTTCTCAGATTTCTCCATTTCAATCCGCAAAACCAAACGGCCGTCCAGTAGTTGTTCAATACCTGCCAGGTCAAAGAACTCTTTATCACAATCTATTGAAAAACAATGCTTTCCGAGTTCAATGCCTGAGATTCTAATCTTAAATTGACTGCGCAATTGTCTCTCTTCCATTGCAATAAATTTAGGGGTGCAAATATACTCTTTTTTCCATATCGTGCGTATGCTTTATTTTTTTATTTTTGCCGCCTTAATGTTGAATTGTGATTAGGAACTTTTTACACCGCTATTTTGAACCTCAGTTCATCCGCTTCGTACTGGTTGCCATTCTGAACACCGCGTTCGGACTGTTCATCAATTATGTTTTTCTTTTTGTATTTGAGCACCTGCTCAAACTCAACCACGCCTACGTGGTCTCCAACTTCATTGCAACCATCGTAAGCATCCTCTTCAACTTCAAAACGTATGGCATCCTGGTGTTCAAAAACAAAGACAACAAACTGTTATTCAGATTTTTAGCAGTCACTGGGTTCACCTATCTTCTCAACATAGGCGGCATTGCGCTGCTGGAGCATCTCGGTAGCCAGAACAACTACCTCAACCTCACAATCATGGCGGTTCCAGTAGGTTTGGTGAATTACGTGTTGAACAGCATCTTTGTCTATAAAAAGAAAGCCAGATTCTTGAACCTGAACCGCAAAAAACAAAACGATCAGGACGGGAAAACGCCAAACACTGCGGAACCGCTTCCTGACATAGAGGCATAGAGTGCGCCCTCGCGGTAAAGCGATGCCTTAATTTCTCTTAATTCCGGGTATTTCAAAAAAACAGACGTTTCGAAATCATTGGCCACTAGGCCTTCCCAAGTTTCTATATTTTGTTGTAAAACATTAGGTAAGAATACATTGGGCGTTTTCGGAAGGATACCGGCATACGCCTCTTTCGTGGAAACATGGATGTCCGGTTTAACGATTTTTAACCGATATGAAGACAAATCCACATCGACGGGTGTCAGCACCTCGCCGCGACCAGTGGCATACATCGGGCGGTTATGGAGGAAAAATGGCACATCGCTGCCCAACTGCAAAGCATATTCATGCATTTTGGCCTCAGTAACAGGCAATTGGAACGCATCGGCGAGCATCCTGAGCGTGAACGCAGCATCGGCGGAGCCTCCTCCCAAGCCAGCACCTGTAGGAATACCTTTATGCAAGGAAATCTCCACGCCCGAGATTCCGAAATCATGTTGTAGAAGTCTGAATGCCTTGACACACAAATTGTTGTTTGGATTACCCAAGTCTTCCCGACTCTCTACCCGGAAAAGCACCTCCTCAGACGAAGGGGCTATGCGCAGGATATCGGTGAAAAAATCCGTAGGATAAAAAACGGTTTGCAAATCGTGGTAGCCATCCGGCCGTTTTCGAACAATCTGGAGGCCGATATTGATTTTAGCGTTCACCCGCGCTGAAACGGGCTCGAAAATTGACGTCATATCTTGATATTGTCGAAATTCTTGCCGAAAACGCTGGCCGTCTTCGTAATGGTAATGAACGCGTTGGGATCTATCTCCTTGATAATGCGAGTGATGGAACGTTTGTCGGTCTTATGTGCCACAATAAGAAGCACATCACTCTCCTGATGATTATAAGAGCCGTATCCTTTCAGGAACGAGGCACCGCGGTGCAGGTTCGTGTTGATTTTCTTGGCGATTTCATCATTTTTCTGAGAAAAGACCATAAACTGGTACGTTTGCCGGTATCCATCGATTACCAAGTCAGAGATAATGATGGAGACCAACAGCACGACGAAGCTGTAAACGAGTCTCTGCACGTCGTGCAGCACAAAATAGGATGCACCCACGATGAGAATGTTGGAAAACAAACTGACCCGACCGTAGGAGATATTGCGGTATTTCCCGATCATGAGGGCTATAATGTCCACGCCGCCGGTGTTGCCGCCCCAGTTGATCGCCATGCCGATGCCGTAGGCTGATATGGCCGAGCCGATTATGACGCTCATGAACATATCTTCGATTATCGGTTTCGGGAAAAGCGGCTGGAATATGGAGAAAAAACCGCTCATCACCACCGTGCAAATCAACGAGTTGACACAAAATTTGGTACCCAAGACCTTCCAAGCTATGGCGATCAAAATGGCGTTGAGCACGAACGTGGTGACACCGATGGGGATGGTCTTCGTGGCGAAATAGAGGATGGAGGCCGCACCCGCCACACCGCCACCGGACACTTCGTAGGGCGTCAAAAAAGCTGACCATCCGAAAGTGAACATAGCCAAACCCAAAAAGATGAAGAAATAACTCCTCACCTCTTGAAACACAATCTTGAAGGTCAATTTTTTATCCATCGAATCAATTCTCCGTTTTATTATTGGAAACCAAGTCGTTAAGCCAATCCTTGAACAGCGTGAACAAGGCACCGTTGAAGATGTGCCTGAACATATAGCGGTCTTCGGAATAATCTTGACGGACTTCCTCGGGATGCACCAACGGCATAATAGGATAGGCATTGCGTTTCATCCTGCGGATCTTACGCTTGGCTTGTTTGCGAAACCCCACGTTGGTCACGAGGTTCAAATAAGGCGTGATGCTGAGTGCCTGATGAGACCAAATATGGAAATTGTACTGGTAGTCCCAGTATGTGGCATTATACTTTTTGAGCGCATTGAACCGATTCATCCAGAAAAGTTTCTGTTTGTTCTGTTTCATGTAAGGATCAATCATCTTCTCAAAGCCCTCTTTGTTGTACTGGTCCATCGAAAGGGAGAAGTCCGTCCAACGGTTCTTCCATGTGGCGAAGCCCCATGTGGAGGCGTATGCCGAGAAGAAGTAGGAGGATTCGCTTTTCTTCATCCGCTTTTTATACCTTATCCGGCTTCTGTGCCGCCAATAAAAGCCTCCAATGCTGAAGATTTGCTTGTCATTGCGGTATTTTTCAAGCAATTGCTCGCAATACGGGAAGAAGTCGTAACCGGGGATGGTATCCTCAAAGAGGATAATTCCCTCCTCCTCTTGCTCAAAAAACCACTTCATGGCGGTGACAATCATCTGGGATTTGCCCAGATGATTGTCCTGCCACAAGGTGTGCAACTGGCATGGCCACTCGGGTTGGATGACGGCGCGAGTCTGATAAGTGCGCATCTGGTCCAACAGTGAACCAGAGTTGGCCGCATCGCCCGCCACATACAACTGAGTGGGTTGCACTGTGCGTAAAACTTGAAATACGTCGTGCGTTTCCTCTATTCTATTATATAGTATGAGTAAAACGGGAACTTTAAACATGATTATGCTAATTCGTGAATAACGAGTCCTGAGCGCAGTTTCGGCTCGAACCAAGTGGTCTTCGGGGGCATGATGTTGCCCGTGTCCGCGATGTCAATGATCTGCTGCATGGAAACAGGGTAGAGGGCGAAAGCCACTTTCATTTCCCCGCTGTCAACGCGGCGTTTCAGTTCACCCAAACCACGGATACCACCTACGAAATCGATGCGCTTATCGGTGCGCAAATCCTTGATACCCAGAATTTTGTCAAGCACAAGGTTGCTGAGGATCGTAACATCCAACACCCCGATGGGGTCGCTGTCGTTGAACGTGCCGGGCTTGGCGTTCATCTTGTACCAATGACCGTCCAAATACATGCTGAACTCATGCAACTTGCCGGGTTTGTAGATCTCCGTGCCCATATCTTCGACCGTATAGGTTTCGGCAACTGCGTTGAGGAACTGCTCCTTGGTCAGACCGTTGAGATCTTTCACCACGCGGTTGTAGTCGATGATGTTGAGCTGGTTGTCGGGGAAAATAACCGTCATGAAGTAGTTGTACTCCTCCTTGCCGGTGTGGTTCGGGTTGTGCTCTTTCTTCTCTTGACCCACGAGAGCGGCAGCGGCGCTGCGGTGGTGACCGTCGGCGATATACATGGCGGGCACCTTGGTGGCGAACAGTTCCACCAGTTCGTCGATGAGGGCACGGTCGTCGATGACCCAGAAACGGTGGCCGAAGCCGTCTTCCTTGGCAACGAAGTCATAGACAGGCTCCTTGGCGGTCACGGAAGCCACGATCTCATCAATGCGGGCGACGGCGGGATAAGCGAAGAACACCGGCTCCACGTTGGCATTGGTGATACGGACGTGTTTCATACGGTCCTCTTCTTTGTCCTTGCGGGTGAGCTCGTGTTTCTTGATGATTTTGTTGACATAATCCTCACTGTAAGCGCAAGCCACGATGCCATATTGCCATTTCGCGTCCGCAGCCGTCGGGTTCATGCTTTGGGCATAGATGTATAATTTTTCCTCCTTGTCCTGCACCAACCAACCGTAATCTTTGAAGCTGTTGTAATTCTTCACGACCTGAAGATACACCTCAAGGGAGTGCTCATCGGTGCCTTCTGGAAGGTCAATTTCCGCCTTGGTCACATGCAGCAGGCTGTAAGGGTTGCCTTCGCATTCTTTGCGGGCCTCTTCGGAGTTCAACACGTCATAAGGACGGGAAGCTAATTTTTCAACGATTTCTTTCGGGGGACGAAATCCTCTAAAGGGTTTAATAACTGACATATCTATTTGATTTATTGGTAAATAATTGAATAAGTTTAATAATTCTACATTTTAAAATCAACGGCAAAGATACATTTTTTTGCGATTAGTGAATATATTCCAATCTTGTTGAAAAGACTACGGGGTTTTCAAAAAAAACGTATCTTCGCGGCTTAAAAATTTATTAGAATGAACTTTGCTGATTTTTCTAGAAGAATAACTATTTTCAAGTTTATCACAATGATCGCGATACTGTCGCTATCGGCCTTATGCGTCATGGCGCAGCCCCCGGGCGGCGGATATCCCGGCGGACGGCCTCCGGGTGGTGGTTATCCGGGCGGAAGGCCTCCGATGGGAGGCGATCGTGGCGGCTGGAATCAGCAAATGCCACAGCAGAACCCACAAGTGAAGCAGAAAAAAAAGGTGCGCGAGGGTGCCACCTTCAAAGTGGTGGGCTTGCTGCGCGACTCCATTGCAGGAACGCCCCTGGCCTATGCCAACGTGGCAGTCCTTGACGCGGAGGATTCCATGATCATCAAAGGCACCTCCGCCAATAACAACGGCTATTTCGAAATTGACGGTGTGCCTCAAGGCAAATGCCTGCTCCGTGTTTGGTTCTTCAACTACACCCCACGCATCATCCCGTTCACCGTGGAGAACAACACCAATCTGGGTACCGTGAAGCTTATGCCCATCTCCACTTCTTTGGGTGAAGTGACCATCAAGACGGAAAAGCCCATCTACGCCATGGATGGGGAGAAGCTCGTCTATAATGTCAGCGAGGATGCTTCCATCCAGACCGGCACCACCGAAGACGCGCTGCAGAACGCGCCCGGCGTGGAGGTCGATGTGGAGGGCAACATCACCTTGCGCGGTGTGTCAAGCGTGGAAATCTGGATCAATGACAAACCCTCCAAACTCACCGAAGAGAATCTCAAGACCTACCTGCAGACGCTTCCCGCCAACGCACTTGAGCGTATCGAGGCTATTACCAACCCGTCGGCCAAATACGCCACCGATGCCGAGGCGGTCATCAACATCGTCACCTCCGCACACGTCAAGAGCAACCAGTTCGTCAGTTTCGGCATCAACGGTTCCAACCAACCGTTTGTGTCTCCGTGGGTCAGCTATATGTGGACGAAGGAGAAATTAAGCGTAAATCTATTTGTATCAGGACGTTATAGTTCTCGCCGCAACGCAACGGAATCACAGTCCTATCAGCGACGCGACGCCGTGGGCAACGAGGGTGGATATGACACCACCTGGTCAAGCTCCATTTTGCAACATGACACGAACCGCAGTGGTTCCGCCAACTTTTTCCTCGGGGTCAACTACGAGATTGACTCCACCAGTGAGATCTCTTTTGATGCGGGTGGATTTTACAACAACAACAATTCCCGGTACATCATCTCGCGTGACCAGACCTATTTCTACTTAGATTCAATGCCACCGTTCTCTAAAGAATATATTGACACCACACTCAGCAAAACCCAGGGGTGGTCTGTGATGACCCACGCCGGGGTGGATTACACCAAGAAGTTCGACAACAAAGGACACAATCTGCGGCTCGGCCTGAACGGTCGGTTCTCGCACAATGCCAGCGAACAGTGGTACAACCGTTTCTACGATACATACTACGACCTTGACGAGCACCGCTACTTGCTCACACGCAGCTTCCGCTACGGTGCAGACTTCGACGCCCGTTACAACCGGCCATACAGTGAAAACGGCGAGATGAGCTACGGTATGCGCACCAGTCATTTCCAAATGAGCAACGATTATCGCCGCTACAACGACCTTGACGGAGAAATAGTGGACACCTTGCGTGCATACCATTTCAACGGCGGTTCGACGAATGTCAACGCCGATGTGAACTGGACGCACCGCTGGGGCGGTTTCACTCTCAGCACTGGCTTGGGTGTGGGTATGTTGCGCGATGCCTACGAGTACATCAGCGACATGCCTTTCGCCGATGAAGGCGCACCTATTTTCTTCTCGTTGCGCCCCTCCATCCACCTCACATACCGCACCAAGAGTATGCACAATATCAAACTTAACTACTCCATGCGTATGTCGCACCCTGACGAGGAAGACTTGAGCCATTTCCGCCGTTACGGCGACAACAACTACTCCACAGGCAATCCTTTCGGGCGTTACTCTTCGAGCAACCCGAAGGGACTGAGAAGCGGATTCACGCACAACCTGGAAGCGGGCTGGCAGAAGTATTTCAACCGTTTCGGCAACGTCGGAGTGGAGGTTTACGGACGGTTGAGCACCAACGAAATCAGTTCGCTGACTGACTCCGAGTTCGACCAATACCTCGACCGGGTCGTCAGTTACTCCGTACCATACAACATGGGGACCTCTTGGCGTTACGGCGCATCGCTGAACGCCACCTACCGTCCGACCGGTTTCGTCAACCTGCGACTCTACGCCAATGTCTATGATTACGGTTATAAGATGGAGTATGACCGCGATGGTGTACATCAGACCGACGGACGCGACAAGTGGTCATGGAGCGTGCGACTGAACTTCTGGGCCAAGGCTTTCGATTGGCTGCAGTTCACCGCTTCCGGCTTCTACAATTCCCCGACAATCAGTCTGATGAGCGAGCGCAAAGCCCGTTACGCCTTGAATTTCGGTCTCCGTAGCGACCTTTTCAAACGTAAGTTGTCGATTTTCGTCAATGTGCAGGACATCTTCAACTGGGGTGGCCGATACGGTTCCGGTTCGGTCAACACGAATCCTTACTTCCTGAACAACAGCACCAACTGGATGCTGAACAGCCGTTATGTATCAGCCGGCATCACACTACGTTTCGGTAAAATGGAACTGGAGAAAAAGGTTCAAGAAGGCGAAAATGAAACTGGCGACACGCTATAGATGAAAAAAACATTACAACGACTATCAAGGCATATTCTTCCGTTACTTGTTGTTGCGGTTGTATCTTTCATTATTGGTGTAAAATACCTCAACGAACCCCCTGCTTATGTTCACGCCTGGGCTCAGGCGGACAACTACTCTTTGGCACTCGGTTTTCAGCACAACGGGTACGACCTCTTCCATCCACAAACGCTCATTTACAACAAGCAACAATATGGTTTTGAAGATCCCGAATCACTGGTCACCGCATGCGATTTTCCCCTTCATCATTGGTGCGCTTCCCTGCTGATGGGCCTCACAAAAAGCCACCAGCCATGGGTGTTCCGTAGCTTGACACTGGTGATCGCCATTATCGGTTTGTGGGCATTGTATCTGATGGCCTATGTGCTTACCCGTTCGAGATCCAAATCATTGCTCGTGTCTGTCGTTACCGCCACCGCCCCCTCTTTCGCCTATTACAGCTCTTCATTCCTCCCAACGCTGCCCGCCTTGACATTTGCGATGTGCGGTCTTCTATTTTATGTTCTCCACCTCCGTGACAACAAAAACTGGACTCTTTATGTCAGTCTTTTGTTTCTCACCCTCTCCGCGATGGTCAGAACCTCTTTCGCCGTGCTTTGGATTGCGGTTGCTTGCTTTCAGACACTGCGGATTCTACGCCACGAGACCAGCTTGAAATCTTCGTGGCTGCCTTTTTTCGCCGGTGCGCTATTGTTTGCTTCGTGGTGGTTTTGGAGTATGCATCTGCGGGAACAATACGGGTCGCTTTTCCTCGGAAGTCTGCTGCCTGTCAAATCGTGGGATGATGCAAAAATCGTTCTGCAAGGTATTCATGACTTATGGCGATTCCATTATTACCAAAGAATACAGCACTGGCTCTATGTAGTCGTTGCCATCGGGGTTATCGTCACTTCTGTTTTCAAATGGCGAAAAACGCCTAACACTTCCAATCGTCTGTCCCTCTGGTGGTTATTGGCCATTTGGTTATTTGGCGAGATACTTTTTGCCATTGCCATGTCGCAACAATATTATCATCATGATTACTACTTTTTAGACAGTTTTTTCCTGCCAATAATAATGCTGCTGATCGGTCTCTTAACTCTACTGCCCAATCCTACAACGCGATGGGTCAATATTCCAATCCTTGCCGTCGTATTGGTGCTCACGGGCTTTATGACTGCAGAAGCTCTTCACATGCAGATCGTCCGCAGGTCATCGGAATTGGATGCTTATCAAACCGCCATGCGCTATAGTAAAGCCAACCAAATGCTCGAAGATAACGGATTCGGTTCCCGGGAGCTCCGTTTCTTGACACTTTTCGCTTATCCTCAAAACCTTCCCTTTGTCATGATGGATAGAGAAGGGTATGCCGTCATGCGAAACAAACCCGAGGTGGTTGAGCATGCCTTGACTTTTGATTATGATTACATTCTTGTGGAAGATGAAATATATCGCCGTAATTTCGATGAAGCACAATACATCCTTCCTCGTTTACAACGTTTGGCTGGGAACGGTGAGATTTCAGTATGCACACTTTCTGACAGCGTTCTTCACCCTGACGCCGAGCATTTTTTCACAAGCACCATCCCTTCTGAATAATGGTTTCGGCTTTGCCGCTCTACCATTGAACATCGCTCTTCGGGAGGATCAGGATCGCTATTTTTCACGCAACGACACGGCGAAGCCCCCGCACGGGGCCATGCGCAGCTTCAACACGCTCTTGGCCGTGACAGTTTTCTTCGTGATGGTGTAAGCCTGCGTGTTGTAGCTTTCGGGCAGACCGCTGGCATCCTTTCCATCGGCGTAGATGGTGGCTTCGTATTTCATACCGGGTTTCAGGAAATCCAACTTGACCTCCACCTCACGGGCGTTCTCATCGGTGATGCCGCCCACGTACCAGACATCGCGCGGGTTTTGCAGTGACGCGCCATAGCACGTTTCTACAGAATCGGGAATCGCATAGACGAACCGCGTGGCTCCGGAGATCACCCCTTTCTTGCCGTCAGCCAGCATTCCGACCCCGTCGGCGGCCTTGTTCAATGTGGACAATTTCGGGTGGCGCGCCGTCACGATGTACGCACCAGGCTCCGCCATGATGTAGAGGGAGGTGTCCCAATCGACCGCCACGTCCTTGATGAACTGGAAGGCATCCATGAAAGGCTCATAATGTTCGGGGAAGTCGGCGGCCATCTGCAGCGGCGAATAGAAGGTGACGTAAAGTCCCAACTGGTTGCAAATGGTGTGCCGCATCTTGTCACCTTTGTCCCAGCTGACAATCTTCTCCATGTCGGTCTCGAAGATGCCGGGGGTGTAGTCCATCGGACCGCCCTGCAGCCGCGTGAACGGCAGGATGGTGGTGTGTCCTGGCTTGATGCGGCCGCGGAACTCGGTGCCCATCGCGCTTTCGTTGCCGATCATGTTGGGCCAGGTGCGGCACAGTCCCGTCGGGCGCACCGCCTCGTGAGCATTGACCATAATATGATGCTTGGCCGCCTCCACAACGGCATAATGGTAATGATTGATGATGGGCTGGCTGTAGTGTCCCTCGCCGTGCGGCAGAATATGACCCACATAGCCGCTCTTCACCGCATCGTAGCCGTATTGGTTCATCAGATTGTAGGCCCGTTCCATCCATCGCTCGTAATTGATGGTAGAGGAAGAACTTTCGTGATGCATAATGAGCCGGATTCCTTTTTCGTGAGCGTACTTGTTCAGCGCAGGCAGGTCGAAATCGGGATAAGGCGTGAGGAAATCGAAGACGAAATCCTTGTCTTTGCCGTACCAGTCCTCCCAACCGACATTCCACCCCTCGATGAGCAAGGCATCGAAACCGTGGGCGGCGGCAAAGTCAATATAGCGGCGCACATTCTCGGTGTTAGCGGCATGACGACCGTGCGGCGTGGCTTTAGTGTAGTCGGTGACACCCTCCACCTCGGGTGCAACATCCTTGTTGTCGGGCGCACTGAGCCGCACCGACGGGAAATCGTTGGTGTAGCTCCAGCAGTTCTTGTCGGAGATCATCTCCCACCAAACCCCCATGTACTTCACAGGATGTATCCAGGAGACATCCTTGATGGCGCACGGCTCGTTGAGGTTGAGAATCAGGCGAGAGGCAAGCACATCGGTGGCCTTCTCGCACACCTGCACGGTGCGCCACGGCGTATGGCACGGCGCCTGCAGACGACCCTTGTAATTCGTGGCGTCCGGCGAGAGCCAAGCACGGAAGACAAAGTTCTTGTCGTCGAGGTCCAGGTGCATGGTCGGATAATCCAGCACCGCCGCCTCGTGGATGTTCTCATACAATCCATCGGCCGTTTTCATCTGCAAGGCGGTCTGCACACCCGTGGGCGAGAAATTCTTCCACGGCCAACCGCAACCTTTGTGCGCATCGTCGTAAAGTCCGCGGATTTCCGACAGTTTCGATTCGGTGAAGTTGTACTCCTGCGTGTCGTAGTCGCCGGGAATCCACCAAGCGGTGTGGTCGCCAGTCATGGCAAACTCGGTCAACTCTTCCATGATCCAGAAGTAGGCCAACGCGTTCTTCACCGGAAATTCGTAGCGGAAGCCGAGACCGTCGTCATAAAGGCGGAAACGGATGCGCATCACGGTGGCCTTCTTTTCGGTGGAGTGGTCCATGCTCTCCACGGAACCGACCGGCTGCTCGAGAGTCACGAGCATCTCGTTGTAGTGGTTGCGGATGTGCGCCTCCTCTCCCCACACGGGCTCCCAAGTTTCGTCAAAGGTGCTGTACGCCTTGTCTTTGAGCACAAATGCGTGCGCGAGGTCGTCACGCCATTCGAGGGTGAATCCCATACGCGAGGGCAATACCACGGGTTTCCCAGCGCGGTTGAGCGCATACTGCGGCTGCCCGTTCACCACCGCAAACTGGAGCTGGAGTTTACCGTCAGGACTGTTCAGCGTCAGCGCGTCCGCGGGCATGGCAGGCGCATTGGGATATTGCTGGGCAAAGGACGGCAAGACAAACATTGCCACTAAAAACAGGATGAAAGCGTATGTTTTTTTCATAATCGGATTATTTTCAGATGGCAAAGATACAATTATTTTCAATCGTCATATTTCCCGCAGCGAAACCGCAAATCCTCCGCACGGAGCCATCCGCAGCTTCAACACGCTTTTGGCCGTGACTTTTTTCTTGGTGATCGTGTATGCCTGCGGGTTGTATTTCGGTGAATTGTGATTAGTGATGGGTGAATTGTCAGGTAAACCGCAAGCATCGGGGGCATCGGCATAGATGGTGGCCTCGTATTTGACGCCGGGTTTCAGGAAATCTAGTTTCACCGAGATATCGCGGGCATTCTCATCAGTGATGCCGCCCACGTACCAGACATCGCGGGGATTACGGGATTGTAGTGACGCGCCATGGCACGTCTCTACAGAATCGGGAATGGCATAGACGAACCGTGTCGCGCCAGAAATCATCCCTTTCTTGCCGTCGGACAACTCCCCTACCCCGTCGGCGGCCTTGTTCAACGACGAAATCTTCGGGTGGCGTGCCGTCACGATGTACGCACCAGGCTCGGCCTCCAAGTAGAGGCTCTTGTCCCAGTCCACCGCCACGTCCTTGATGAACTGGAAGGCGTCCATGAAGGGCTCGTAATGCTCGGGAAGGTCGGCAGCCATCTGCAACGGTGAGTAGAAGGTGACGTAAAGTCCTAATTGATTGCATATTGTGTGGCACATCCGGTTGCCCTGCTGCCAACTGACGAACTTGCCGATGTCGGTCTGGAAGATGCCGGGAGTGTAGTCCATCGGGCCGCCCTGCAACCGCGTGAAGGGCAGGATGGTGGTGTGCCCCGGGTGGATTTTGCCCTTGAACTCAGTGCCCATCGCGCTTTCGTTGCCGATCATGTTGGGCCAAGTACGGCACAAGCCCGTTGGGCGCACGGCCTCATGAGCATCGACCATAATGTGGTGCCGAGCCGCCTCGGTCACCGCGTAGTGGTAATGGTTGTTGATCGGCTGGCTGAAATGGTTCTCGCCGTACGGCAGAATGTCGCCCACATAGCCACTCTTCACTGCGTCATAGCCGTATTGGTTCATCAGACTGTAAGCTTTCTCCATCCAACGCTCGTAATTCGCTGTGGAAGAAGATGTTTCGTGGTGCATAATCAGCCGTATGCCCTTCTCGTGGGCATATTTGTTCAGCGCAGGCAGGTCGAAATCGGGATACGGGGTGACGAAGTCGAACACGTAGTATTTCTGGTTTCCGACCCAGTCCTCCCAGCCGATGTTCCACCCCTCGATGAGGATGGCATCGAAGCCGTTGGCGGCCGCAAAGTCGATAAAGCGGCGCACATTGGCGTTGTTGGCACCGTGGTGACCGTTGGGCTTGGCACTCGCGTAGTCCGTGACGCCCTCGCCCTCGTCGCCGGGCAGCCGCACAGAACGGAAGTCATCGGTGTAATTCCACGAACTTTTGCCAGTAATCATCTCCCACCAAACGCCCATGTACTTTACCGGATGAATCCAGGAGACATCCTCGATGGCGCAAGGTTCGTTGAGGTTGAGAATCAGGCGCGAGGCGAGCACGTCGGTGGCCTTCTCGCAGACCATCACGGTGCGCCATGGAGTGTGGCACGGAGCTTGGAGCCGACCCTTCACCCCTTCTGCATCGGGCGTGAGCGCGGCACGGAACACAAGACCCGCCGTGTCGATCAGCAGGTGCATGGTCGGGAAGTTGAGGGCAGCCGCCTCATGGATATTAAGATACAGTCCGTCAGTGGTTTTCATCTGCAAGGCGGTCTGCACGGCGGAGTTGGAGAATACGCTCCAGATGCCATCGTAGGTACGGTGCATCTCCTCCGCCCTAACGGGAATCTCCGACAATTTCGACTCGGTATAGTTGTACTCCTGCGTGTCGTAGTCGCCGGGAATCCACCAAGCGGTGTGGTCACCAGCCATGGCGAACTCGGTTAGTTCTTCCTCTATCTTGAAGTAAGTCAGTGCGTTCTCGTACGGGAATTCGTAACGGAACGCCAAACCGTCATCGTAAAGGCGGAAGCGGATCTGCATGACGGTGGCCCGGGGAATCACCTTGCCTTGCCAGTCGAGGGCACCGTGCTGCTCCAACGTGACGAGCAGCTCGTGGTAGTGGTTGCGAACAGAAGACTCCTCGCCCCACACCGGCTCCCACGTCTCGTCGAAAATACTTGTCTGTGAATTCGTTAGGGCGAAGTCATGGTCGAGGCTTTTGCGCCCGATGAGGGTGAAGCCCATCCGTGAGGGCAGCACTACAGGCTTCCCGGCACGGTCGAGCGTATATTGCGGACACCCGTCCACCAATTTGAACCGCAACTCCAAATTCCCGTCAGGGCTTTGCAATGTGATTGCATCGGCCAGCCCCGCGGATGCTTTCGGATTGTCTTGGGCATAAGATATCTGCGTGAGTAGTGACACGCAAAACAGAATGAGGATGTATAATTTTTTCATAATGAAAAGGATTATCATTCAATGTAGAAGATGCAAAAATAACAATTTTACGATGATAACACATATCCGAAATTTGTGTACCTTTGCCGTCCGATATGCTTTTATCAACCACTATGATTATCGCCGTTTATGAATCATCGGACACAAATCCTACTCGCTGCAGCCTTGTTTGCCGCGCTCGAACTCCTTTTCTCCACCGCCATGGCGCAGATTTCCCCGCTTGACTTAGGGCTTCGCGATGCGAAAGACGGCATAGAACGCTATCGCATCCTCTACAACACCCATGTGGAAGCCAACTTCATGGGGGTGGAGGTAAGTTATGCCGGCATTGACACTTTGGATATCGAGCTGCCGCCCGACTTCCAAACCATTCCGCTCGGCCCGTACACCGACTTCGGCGGCCTCGTTCTCTATGTCACCAACAATACTAGACACGGAACCCTGTTTTCCTTGGAAAGCCCATCAAAACCAGTGGCTTTGGACAAGGCATTGGTCGATGACGGGGACTTCCGCAGTGTGCCGCAATTAGCCAACGGTGACAAACTACTTATACTCAATGATATGAAACCGTGGACTGAACGTCTCGGCTATGGATATGTCATTCACCGTCACGACATCCTGTTGTTGCACAACGGCATCGCCGCCAACAGCCCCATCGCGCCGTGGAACACCGACTCCACCAAGCTGCAAGCTGCTGTCGTGAATGTCAATACGAAACTTAAAGTTTTCCGTGGCCTCAACCTGTTCCGCACCGAGCAGTCACAGTTCAAGACCTACTGCCTGAATGTGAGCGGACAGTGCAACGTGTTGATTGAGGACGTGCACGTGACCACGCCCAAGAGCCGAATGATCGCTGATGGTGTCTTCGGGGTGACCAACTCTGTAGGCGTCACCTTCCGCGACGTAACGGTTGACGGCACCTACTCGGGTTACGGCATTTCACGCGACTACGGATACGCCTTCTCCCTCAACAATCTCTGGAACACCACTTTTGAACGGGTGACCGCCGATGGAAACTGGGGCGTATTCGGCACCAACTACCTGTCAAACACCACATTGCGCGATTGCGACATCAACCGTTTCGACATCCACTGCTACGGCCGCGATGTCCTGCTGCAACGTTGCACTCTGCGCCAGCGGCAAACCCAGTTCTCCTCGATGTACGGCACCGTCACCTTCGACTCGTGCCGCTTCATCGACTGCATCCCGGTGCGCATCCGCTCCAGCTACAACGCCTACACCCCCTTCGACATTGAGATGCGCGACTGCGTCTTCGAGGTCACGCCACGCTACCACTCCTTGGTCAATGTGATGCTGCTAGACATGGCCGCCAATACGCGTCCGGAGTTAGCGACAAAATGCTGGCCCAACCTGCGAGTCACCAATATGACGATAGTGGCGCCCGCTACGGTCGGCACCCTCAACCTATATTACCCCTCCGGCGCGACCCGCGAGCTTAAGAAACCCGTGGATTACATCAACAGCGTAGTGGTCGATGGACTGAAAGCGGTGCGCCCCAACGGTAAACCCGCCAACATCAACGTCCGTCTCTCTTCCCGTGAATTCTTGACAGTCCAAAAAATGAATGTCAAGATGGAGTAATTAACGAATAGGCTCTCTCATATATCAACGGAAATGCTATCTTTGCGGGCCTGAATTATTTGCCTTTACAATGAACGAGAATAGACATAACGGATGCTTACTCATTTTATGGATTCTGGTTGCTTTTTTGGCAGGATTTTCCATCGCATTGCGTGTTAATCCTAATCGTTTGAGCCGAAAAGGTAACGCTCAGTTGCAGAAAATGAGCGAAGTGATGGGGTATATCGATCGGTTTTATGTGGATTCGGTTAATGTGGATTCCATTTATGGGTTGGCCATCAACGCTATGCTACAAGGTCTTGACCCGCACTCCACCTATTCCACTGCTGAAGACAACAAAACCTTGATGGAAACATTGGAAGGTTCATTTGAAGGTATCGGGATTCAATTCAACATCATGAACGACACCCTGATGGTGGTGTCAGTTATTTCAGGCGGTCCTTCTGAGAAAGCGGGATTGATGGCGGGGGATCGTATGGTTGAAGTGGATGGAAAATCCATTATCGGTATTAAAAACGAACAGGCTTTCAAACTGTTGCGAGGCAAGAAAGGTTCAAAAGTGAAGGTCGGCATTATGCGTCCGGGATTCAAAGAGAAATACACCTATGAAATCACCCGCGGCGTGATTCCGACTTATACAGTAGATGTCGCATATATGATGGATGCCCATACCGGCTACATCAAGCTGAACGAATTTGGAAACACCACGGCCAAGGAATTCAACAATGCCATCCGAAAACTGAAACAGAAAGGCATGACCTCCTTGATTGTGGATTTGCGTTCCAACACTGGCGGATTTCTGGATGCCGCCATCAGTGTTTGCGATGAGTTCCTTCCCAAAAACCGGGAAATTGTTTCCATTGAAGGCTCCAAAGTGCGTCCCGAGGTTGTTTTTGCCACCCGGCAGGGCGACTTCGAGGAAGGAAAAGTGGTGATTCTGATCGATGACTTCAGTGCTTCGGCCAGCGAAATCGTTGCCGGTGCCATCCAAGACAACGATCGTGGCTACATTGTGGGACGGCGTTCATTTGGCAAAGGATTGGTACAACGACAATTTGACCTGTCAGACAAATCTTCCATCCGCCTGACAACCTCCCGCTACCACACCCCCAGCGGACGTTGCATCCAACGCGAATACAACAATGGCACGGACGCCTATTATGAGGACCTCTACAAACGACTCCTCAACGGCGAGATGGATAGCGCTGACAGTATCCATTTGGATTCCAGTAAGGTTTACCATACGCTGAAAGGACGTACTGTCTATGGTGGCGGTGGTATCATGCCGGATTATTTTGTGCCTATAGACCGGGGAGATAATATGAATGCCTATTATGACATTGCCAACTCTTCCGCCTTGATCCAATTCGCTTTCAACTATGCCAACAATCATAAATCCGCCTTGCGAAATCAGTTCCCAGATGCAAAAGCGTTTGTCTCCGGCATGACGGTCACAGATGACATATTACAACAACTCGTGAATTATTACGAAAAAAGCAGCAAGAAAAAAATCTCGAATATGACTCCCACTGCTTCCAAAGAATTGAAAGTTTGGTTAAAAGCTCTTATTGGGCGCAACCTTTACGGAGACGAAGCCTTCTACCCAGTCGTCAACCAAACCGACAAAGTAATTCTGAAAGCGAAAGAAGTTATAAGCAAAAGCGAATAGCCAAAAAATGTTTACTGCTGGCGTTTAATAGACGCTTGGTGAAGCAATTCCAAAAACTTTGCTATGAAATCCTGATATGCAGAGTCTTCGGGATGTTTTGCATATCGCTTCACCACTTGTTGCCACTGTTGAGGCTGCACAACGGCGATATGGTTTTCCCGTTTGATATCCGCTATTTCGTCCGCCACCATCATACGCTGATACAGAAGCTCACTTAGCTGATTATCAATGTTTTCCAAATTAGCACGTTGTTTGACGAGCGCGAGGTCAGGTGTATCCGTGCGCAAGTCCAAACCCGCAATCATCTGTACCCATTCGGCAGGGGTCATCTGCTGCTCCGAGTCAGACAAAGCCTGTTCAGGGTGGACGTGACACTCCGTCATCAGCCCGTTGAAACCGTAGTTCATCGCAATTTGCGCTATCTCCGGAATCCAACGAACCCGTCCGCTGATATGCGAAGGATCACAAAGGATTGGCAAATCGGGCATCTCAACCTTCAACTCAATGGGAATGTGCCACATTGGAGAATTGCGGTAAATATTCTCATTCGCATCGGAAAATCCTCTATGGATGGCCATCACTTGACGGATGTCGGCATTCTGAAAACGTTCTATATTGCCCATCCACAGTTTCAGGTCTGGAATCATCGGATTCTTTACCATGACCGTAAAGTCGGTATGACGCACGGCATCGGCAATCTGTTGAACCTCTGTTGGGTTGACACCAGTGCGGGCCCCCACCCACACGGCACGTATGCCATGTTTGGCGCAACTTTCCACTTGCCTTGCGTTCATGACTTCCACACAAACAGGCAGTCGCCATGTTTTCTGAACCTCTTCAAGCCAAGGTAAAGACTCTTCACCTGCCCCCATAAAACTATCAGGTGCACTGCGGACTTTCCAAGCTCCTGTCCGAAAGAAATGCAATGGTATCGAGGCATAGCGGGACTGTTCGACAAGCTGTGCCGCCGTTTCCAACACCTGTTCGCGCGTCTCAGCCGCGCACGGTCCCGCTATCCAAATACTCTCCATTTTAATCTTCCGTTTCAGGTTCTTCCTCTATATCCACAAAATACTTCTTCACAAATTTGTTCTTCAAACTTCTATTACCTAACTTGTAGGTGAATGACGGAAGCCCCTTCGCCTGATCAGGCGCCTGGAAACGGTTCTTGGGCTTGACACTGGTAATTGCGTCGTTGAAGGCTTTGTCGGAAGAGAAAGCAGACACGGCATTGTTGTCGAACTGGAAGTAGTAGAACTGGTTGTCAAACTCGAAGTACAAATACAGACGGTTACGGGAACCTCGTTTTTCTATGACAATACGGCCCGGCACCAACTTATAGGTCTGTTTGGCACCGCAAACAATCAACGGCAGTTTCGTTTGTGACTTGAAAGTGGACTGCTCTTTGTCCCACTCAAAATCAATATTGGAGAACAAAAACTTGACCTGCAATGCCTCTGGCAGACGGCGGTTCTGTCCGAGAGCCACATTGTGCTGGTATCGGTCGTACTCAGCCTTACCCAAAATATTGTACAACGCAACGTCAAACGCCTCATCATCAGATACATCCACAAAATCCAACGTGGCATTGTCCAAGGCTTTGTTCATCAAGTCCATCGACTTGTCATTGAAGAAGAAGTCAATGGAGGTGGTAAGGTGCATCTCGGCTGAATCAGCAAGCATATAATTCACAATAGTACCATTGGTGACAAAATTAACACGACCAAGCTTGGCACCCATATCAATGGTACCGCTACCATGCGCCTCGCAGTTATCCGTGTTCAATACGATGATGTTTCCTGGGACACTCGGATCCATCAGCTTCTCCTTGGAAGCTGCCTTGAATTCGCGAGTCTCCTTGTCGTATGTGATGTATCCGAACACGTTGATGTATTCCGCATCATTGAATTCGTCCTTAGCAACACCAAAGGCGGTATAAATGCGTCCGGTCTTGTTACTGGACGCAATGGCCACGACCACTTTCCGTTCATCCATATCTTTGGTACGGTCATGGACTTGAAGCATAATGTTGTTCGGGTCCACCTGTTGCAGAATCTTCATGCGGGAGTGCTTGACAGAATCACAGCCGTGGAGGATTTCCACACCGCCAAAATAGGAGAGGAACGGGTTGGTGCTGTGAAGTTCGGCACGCCCATCGAAGGCGAACTGGTCACTGAAGTGAAAATCTTTCTCCAACGGGATTTTCGCCTCTCCAAAAGTTTCCTTCATGAAATAGACGGTGTCGAAATAGAGTGTCTGGACGCGCTGCTCGGCATCCACATAATCGTAATAACCATTGGCGTAGAATCTAGTAGCGCTCTGCACACGTGTGGTACAGTTATAAAGCTCGTGGTATTTGTTCTCCCGCCCGGCGAGAATTCGCGATTTCTCCAAAACATCCATGACAGCTTTTTTGCGGATAGTGACATCGCCGTGGTAGGGCGTGATAGCGGCATCGCCCACGTTGATGTAACGGACCCCGTGGGCATTGATAATATTCTTGGCAAAATCAAATTCTGCATTCACGGCTGTAAACTGATAATTCGTCTCTGGTGCCACAGCATACAATTCATTGCCAACACTCTGCATATCCACAAGTTCTTTGATGGGAGTATTGTCGATATCCGTGTCTTTGTACGGATCGTCCCACTTGAACCGCAAAATGGTGGAGTCAATCGGATCCCATTCAAACTCCGAAGATTTAGCCTTGATCTCATTCTGCACAAAATAGACAACCGAAGCCTCTCCGTTAGCTTTGAAATGACCTTTCCGCGTCTTAAAGTCAATATGGGAATTGTAGTTGTCGGTGGAGAAGGCGACGTCTTTGCCGCCGCTGATATCGTAAATCCGTAGATCGGCGGTGTCAGCCAGAATCTCGTGGTGTTTGAAGAAGAACAGCCGCGAAGAAATATCGGCCCTGTTGAACTTCACGATGCCCGTTCCGTACATTCCGCTCGGTGTAATCTTGGAATTACCCGTCAGCGTCGCCTCTGTGAAGAGATCCATCGGATTTTGCAATGTATGGATAAACATCTGATCCTCATATGGTTCCCAATGCAGATAAGCTTCGTCCACGGAAGCCGGCGGGAATTCCGTGCCCGCCATCTGCTCATCAACACGGTGCGTGTTGGCGGCACCGTTGGTGGAATCTATGTAAAAGACCAAACTGTCGGAATAGGTATGCGAAGTGATGTAATCAATATTGCCTTTTCCTCGCAAACCTCTGTTACTTAAACTAATACGGCCTTGATAACCCCCTTTGTTGCCATACATCGGCAAACCAGGCGTGTTATGTACAAAACCAAGGGAAAAGTCAGACTGCACCTTCAACGGCTCGGCAATGTCCGGGAAGATACCACCGGAGACCAACGCGCCACTGAACTTCATTGAATCGATGACAAAGTTGTCCAGGTTGACAATTCGGAACTGGTTCACAGCGTAATAGAATTTGTTTCGATCATAAACGCCACCCAGGACATACGGTTGGTCGTAGAAGACCTTGCCACCCTTGCGCGCTTCGAAAATCGGATAGTCAGGGTAGTCCGTCATACCACTCTTATTGCCTGGCACGTCAATATACAAAACGCCGGAAAGCTCCTGAATTTCACTGCGCACGCGTTGTAACTTATAGTCACCGTACATATCCATCGGCCCGTTTTTGTCCTCCACATACATAATCAATGTGTCAATGATATCCATATCCACAAGAAAACGGTCATAATCAAAAGCACAATTATGGGTCACAAAATCAAACAAACCGCCTATCACGCGACCGGAAAAGACCATATTACGGTTCTTTTTCACGGTGACCAGTTCATTCATCGGATAAACGTTGACAATTTGCGGATCACTGAGCACGAAAAATTCGCATCCGGTAATTTTGAGGTCATTCGTTAACAAATCCAAAGAGGCATAGTGTGTCTTGGATTCCAGTTTTATATAGTCATAATCTTTCTTTTTGACTTGATTGTTAAGATATTGGGCGATTTTGCTGCGGTAGCGGATCTGATTGTGATTGACATCATATTCTATAAAACCACGGGCCGCAAAATCAATCATCATCGCCTTGATATCCAACGGCGGTTTGTTGAACCATCGAATCACGTCTTCGATTGTCAGATTCTCATAACCGGCACTGTTGAAAAGCTGCCATAGGGTATAAAGCGGGTTGACGGTATTATAACCGGCCACCTCGTGCATAACCGCCTCTTCATAATAATTCTGCGATTCAAAGTAAGCCGCCTGCTCGCTGGTATTGCCCACAATTGGTTTCAACTCAATCCGTTTTTCGCTGGTAACCCACTGTAACGATTCCACATACATATCCAGCTTATGATAGGAGTTGAAAAACGGGGACCTCCCGACGCCCTGTTTGGGACGGGAAATGAGCAGACTTTTCTTCTCATTGTCGTACTTGAAATTGGCTGCCGGGTGATAAATGGAATCGGATTCGATATATACCGAAACCTTCGCATCCTCGGAAAGGAGGTTTGCCGGGCGAATAAGGAAGCTACGCGATTGGGCGGTGATAATCACTTCACCCTCGTTGTAAATGGTGACTTTTGCCAACGTATCGCCATGACCAGTGCCGTAGATGGAGGCACCCCGCATCTCGAAACCGCCCATATAGTCCACATCCTTGTACAAATTCTTGACAGGCAGCGTAACCTCGTTACTAGTGAACCGGGGGTAGGTGGCTTTCTCCTCGGAAGTAGGCAGCATCGCCTTCTCTTCCAAACGTCCGACAATCGGTTGCGCGAACAACTTCGGATAGTAGAACAGCGCATCCTCCGCCACCACGCGCGGGAATCGCAAGTCAATGTCATACGTTTTCAAAACAGCCTTCACATTGGCATCCAATCCGGCCCGATCCCATGAGACAACTCCCCCGTTGGCCTTGAACTGCAACTTGTCGGGAAAATAACGACCATTTACGCCGCTCACAATCAAACTGTCTTTCGCTGAGTAACCCCAAAGGTCAATGTCGTTGAAATCGAAGTACGGTTCTTCGGCAAATCCCAAATGGTCGGAAAAGCCCATGGCCACCCATTTCACATTATCGCCTTCGTTCAGAATATTGTCTTTGAAAAAGTGTTCATACAGTTCCATTTTCCCTTGGAAGAAAGTGGAGCTTTGTGCGATATGATAGTCCAGGATCTTATGCCAGGTATCGTGTTCGCTGGCATACTGACTTTGCAAAAAGACGTTATAAGTATGAATAAAGCTTTGGAAATGGGGAATCGGACGATGCTTTTTCTTTACCATCTTGTTGGCCGCATCAATAAACACGGATTGATTTCCCGCATCCATGAGCGTCGTCCACATTAATTCAAACTCGTCCAAGATCTCCTTGGCTTCCTTTTGACGGTCTTTTGGCACGGTTGCATAAAACTCCTTCATCTCCTCCACCGTTTTTGAGGGGTCTTTGGAGAAGGATGTAAAGCGTTGAGCCTGTACAGACAGAATCAGGCAAAACAGGAAACTGAATGTCAAAATCTTTTTCATCGCAAAACAAAAAAAAGGTGGCACACGTATGCGCCACCTGAACTCTATAGGGTTTATTGAACGGCTGCGGAAATTTTGGCGGCGATTTCGGCGAACTCCTCTTTGGTGAGTTGTACACGCGGTGCCTTGAAATCAAGGTCCCCCACCCCGTTGATCGGGACAAGGTGGATGTGGTTATGCGGCACGTCAATGCCGATCACAGCCACGCCAATACGCTGGCAAGGCAGCACCTGTTTCATGGCCTTTGCCACTTTTTTGGCAAAGATCATCATATCACCCAACATATCATCATCAAGATCGAAAATATAGTCATTCTGCAATTTTGTGATGACAAGGGTGTGACCTTTTGCCAACGGGGAAATGTCAAGGAATGCGAAAAAGCGCTCATCCTCCGCAATTTTATAACAAGGGATTTCTCCTTTGACGATTTTAGTGAAAATGGTCTCTTCCATGATAATAAAATTAACGTGAAATATCTAAAATTTGAAATTCCATCACACCTGCCGGGGCCTGGACACTAACCACATCCTCCTTGGAATGGCCAATGAGGGCTTTCGCGATCGGGCTGGAAACAGAAATTTTGCCGCCCTTGAGATCGGACTCGGACTCGGGGACAATCGTGTAGGTCATCTCCATACCGTTTTTCATATTCTTAATCTTCACGATAGAATATATCAACACTTTGGAGACATCTATCTTTGACTCATCCAAAACACGCGCTTTGGCAATCAGATTTTTGAGGTTGGCGATCTTCAGCTCGAGCATGCCTTGAGCCTCTTTAGCGGCATCATATTCAGCGTTCTCAGAAAGGTCGCCCTTGTCTCTTGCCTCAGCAATGGCTTGTGATATTTTGGGGCGTTCCACAGCTTCCAACTGGTTCAACTCACGTTTGAGGGCATCGAGTCCCTCTTGAGTATAATACTTTACATCTTCCATATTCAGGTTCTAAATTTACACAAAATAGAAGAGACTTTATCAGTCTCTTCTATTTAAGTTATATACAATAAAATAATAGTCTATTACAAAGCCACCTTGATGCCAATGTAGTGGTTGCCTCTCCAATGGTTGGTGAATCTGTAGGCATAGTCAAGATACATACGGGGACCGATGGCATGATTCTTGCGTTCCTTGGTGAAAGGAATGAGAATCGAAGCACCCACGGCGGGACCCGTGAAGAATGAATCGCTGTTGAGCAGAATAGCAGCAGTCTCATTCTCAGAGGATCTTGCACCCTTACCAATGTTTTCAAGACCGTAACCGGCACGAATCATAAAGATGTTTCTGAAACCATATTCCAAACCGATGGCGAAGACGTCTCTGGTATAGGAATTTGCCGTGAAGGTACCTGCAAAGGTGAGTCTGTGCTCAGCGTCGTCACGGGTAAGACCCTCTTCAGCGAGTTCATCCTTTGTAAATTCAGCGTATTCACCACCGAAGAACAAAAGGTCGTAAGAAACACCGATAGACAACAGAGAAGGCATTTCGAACTCTGCGGAACGCATCTCAAGTGTCTGTTCATGCTGTTGACTGGGGATACGAGCGCGGATGGAAAGACCATCGCCAGTATAATGCATAGGCGTACCGATGTTCTTCAAGGTGACACCGATTTTGAAGTTTTCAAACTTGCCCGTCACATACTGGACACCGGCATCGATTGCGAAACCCGTGGCCTTGGAGTCAGAAATACGCTCATTGATGATCTTGATTGAAACACCACCCTTGATGAAGTTGTTGAAGGACTTCGCATAATGCAAACCAATGTAAGAAAGCGTGGGGCTGAATGTTCCCAAGCCGCCTTCCGGCTGTTCGGTCGTGGTAATGGAGATATTGCCAAAGCTTTGTGCGAAGAAAGAAACGGAAATCACGCCGAAGTCTTTCTTTTTACCGAGCTTCTGGGCGATGGCAATGGAGTTGAGGCTGATACCGCAACCGGAACCCACAAGGTATTGCGTTCTGTTGAAAGCCAGCTCAGTCTTGCGTACTGATGTCAAACCAGCAACATTGGAGAAGACAGATTCGAGGCCGCGGATTTCGGCGACACCGGCGCCTGCCATACCACTAGTACGAGCCCAAGGATCAATCAACAGATGGGATGCACCTGCCTGACCGGAACGGTCTCTGTTACCTGCAAATGCCGTAGAGGCACTTGCAGATATGAGAGCGATAATTGTGCAAATTATTAATGATTTATATAGATTTTTCATATTCTCTGATTTTTAAGATTAATAATTTTAGAAACCATTCAAGTCTGTAGGACGCATATTGCAGAAGAATTTCAACGTACGTTCGCCGATACCCGGTGCATTGACATAGATGAGATATACACCGCTGGCGATCGGAATGTTGGCGTGGTTCTTGAGATCCCACTGCACGTAGGAGTCGGAAGAAGAACCGTGCGTAAGCGTTCTGATCAAAGTACCGTTCACCGTGTAGATGGAAATGGTACACTTGGCAGGAAGATTGACAATACGCACATACGTCTCCAAAGCGCCGTGCTCATAGTTGGAGAATCCATAGTAAGGATTCGGTACAATATTGATATCCTGGAGGAGCTCGTCCACATCTGCAACTTGTTCAACCTTTTCGGGAACGAGGTTCATCGTGGTGAACTCATACATCGGGAAACCGTTGTTCAGGCTGGCATTCTGAGACTGTGACGGCTCATCATACCAACGGGAAGAATATCTCATGTACGGACGGGAAACACGCAACTTGATGGTGGCATCAGAAGAAAGCCACTGATCTTCGTACATCTGGGTCGGCATCGGGATGCTCGTCCACATGACGTTGTTGAAAATCTGCATCTTTTTAGCCATACGAGCCTTATTACCGTATGTGGTTTCGGTCAAAGTATTGAACTTAGCAGAAAGCCATGCACATTGATCGTAAGGACCGCACTCATAATACGGATAATAGTTACCATTCGCATCTTGGAAAGTACCACCATGGGTGAAACCGCTGATAGAAACGGTCTTGCCTTGGTCATTGTAGTTTCTGGTTCTGGATGCATAACGGTAATACAGGCTGGCGGTGTTACCGGAACTTCCAACCACATACACATAGTGACGACCACCATTCAAAGGCTCACCCATTCTCATGCCGTAGGCATCTCTCATAGCGTTGTACACACCCTCTGTCATCGGAACAGGTTGACCGTCCTCATCCAACAGCATAGTGTCTGCCAAAATATCCTTAGCAAACGCATAGACATTGGTGGGGTTGAAAATCATATCGTTACCATTATTGTAGGGGTCCTCGGAGTTTTCAGCGAACATAATGTTCAAACGCTCACCCGTTTCCACGTTGATGGCGTAACCCGGGAACCAACCGAAACCGGTGGTACCAGAATTGTCAGGATTACCTTCCTTATCCACTGACGGGCATTTCTTAGGTTCATGACGGATGTTTTTATACGTCTGACCGTTGAACTCCTGCGACACAGTGGGGCTAGCGGTGTTCGGTGTACCGGAACCAGACTCCAAGACGAGAGCTCTGGTCCACAGGCTCTTGTCGGGAGTGAGGACGATATCCACAGAATAGAGGTTCGTCAAAGTTTGGTTATAACCAGCAGTATTGCTGATATTGTTGATCAGAGCCTCGGTCATAGGATAGTGATCAGGATTCGGGGAAACCGTGCTGCTGGTAATATCCTTCACGATTAATTTGGCCTTAGGACCGCCATCAAACGGGGAAGACATAACATAAGGAGCCCACGTACCACCGACCATACCTTCAAACTGCTGGTTGGGATCCATGAAACCACGAGTGTCATCCGCCTTCTCGCCATTGTCGAAATGGAACACATTATGGAAGTCTTCTGCACGATACTTCATATAGTCGCAAGAGGAACCTTCCTGAACGGAGTTACACACCCAATAGTTGGAAGCCGTCTGTTGACCAGCACGGATCCAGTTGGCAGGATAATCACCCTCGTTGTCAACCAGACCGGTCAACCACGGAATTTCACCACCGAAGGTAATTTCTGATCCAAGAACATCAGGCTGTGCGAACGTTGTCGTATTTTGGTAGTTATAACCACCATTCTTCATAATGTGTTCATCCAGATTACGCTGATAAACCTTGAATTTGTAATTCTTGATGGAGATGGCAATACCCAAATCCAAGAAGAGCTGCTCATTCGTCATGCTGATCGGCATAGCTGCAGTAGTCACACGGGTAGGAATGGTATCACCATTGTCGCCAATAGTGTAGATACCATTGTCAATAAGTTCTCTATCGGAATGTTCATCAGAAATGATCAATTGCCACATCGTGCTGTCGTTGACATCGCTGCTGATGTTATTTTCCAAGAACTTGACATAGTAGTTGAAGGGCTTGACCATCAACGGGTCAACCACCTGAATGTTCAACGGACCGAAGTTGTTCTTGTATTGGACATTGTTATAAACATTGTTGGCAAGGATCAGTTCGCGAGACTCATCGGTAAGATCAAGGAACATACCACCATTGCCTTGTCCCTCAATACGGGTGATCATAGGCACATCACCGTATTGGGAATTCATAATCTGCTCAACGGGTTTGTGAGGAATACCCACCGTCGTCTTGATATTTCTACGACCGGCAAGGTAAGGAGTCTGTTGGCCATCCATATGGTCGGCGTCCAAACTGAACTTCTTGTACTCATTGTAACCGTAAGCGAGAACCAAGAAATAGTATTCTTTGTGGTTGACAAGTTTCTTGTTGGTACCGGTGGCAAATTTGTCCTCGGTGATTCTGAAGGAGTGGGAAATACCCTCGTTACCGCCGTTGACCATCTCCGTTGCGACAGAGGTGCCGAGTGCGTCATTATAGACCCAGTTGATCAACTGAGAGGCATCATTCTCGACATCGCACTGGGCGACGAGGAGAGCCTTGCTGGCATCACCCAAATCGGTGACACTCACAGAAGCATTTGCCAATTGATAAATCTGATAACCTTCAAACTTGTAAGAACGTTGCTCGTGTGTAAGCGTATCCAATTCCTCAACGGGAACAGGATAAACATTCACAATCGTGTCGGGCTGACCATCAGCAGTGTAAGTGAAAATAGAATCCACTTGATTGACATAAGAAGTGGTAGCCAGTGTTCTCGGGATCTGAGGATCCATCTCAATATAAGTCTCGTGGTAATTGTTCTTCTGAGGATCGTTGTTGGAGAGATAAATGATAAGCTCGTTCTCCAGCTCGCGGATCGTCACATCGGGAGCGTCAGGACCATCCAGGGTCTTGAAGCAGTTCTCGAACAAAGACTGACACTTGTCATCGGCACGTTTCAGGAGTTCCACAGAAGCCTGGGCACCACCTTGTGCAGCGCGTGCCCACGGAATACCGACAGTGATGTAGTTCACAGCACCGGGTTTCAACGTGAAGGGACCAGCAGACTGCATGAAACGACGGTCGTAAGCAGCGTTACCGACATTGGCTTCCGTCCATCCGTCAGCACCATACTGAGTGGGAACAGGATCAATGCCACTGGTACCCCAGTTACAGACATCCGTCAAAGCAGGGAACATGAAGTCGCACTCAGGACCATTACCGCCGTTAGAAGTGTGGGCATTGCCACCATAACGCATTTTGGAGTTATCTCTCCAGATACCGCGCAGCATGTTGTAGTACTCGACTGCGATTCTCGGGTCACCCGTGACACTCTCGTTATTGTTGTGATAGACAAACCGTCTCATACCGAAACGCTCGTTATCGACAATGCTATCGCCGAAGTTCACGCCATTGATGGCCATCTGGTCAAGCTCGTAAATGCTGTTGAGAAATCTGTCACAATAGCCAATCTCGGAAGCGCTGTCGGCATAGAATTTCGGGTTATCACGGCCATCGGCATCCATATAAGGTCCCTGGAAGAAGTCAACACCTACTGCAGGGGGTTGGTCGCCGTAAGCCCAGTTTTGACCGCTACCATCGACATTGGAGCCGTTATAGCAGTAACCCAAACCACGACCCACATCGCAACCCACATAGTCATCGTAAGCATAACCCAGATCCGGGTCAACCCACTGGGAGAAATAAGTGTCCGTCAAGGTGTAGGTAGAACGGTTGATAATCTCATAGGAGTAGAACGTCATGTTGTTCAGTTCGTCATTCGTGGAGAAGCCGAAGCACTGTCCACGGATTTCCAGACCGATGGGGTTACCTTGAGACTCCGTGTGAGGACCGGCGTTATCATTGAAAATCCAGAAAAGGGTTTCATCGCCTTTAAGCACATGGTCAGCATAGATCATACCGTTGGAATTGTGCCAATCTTGTCCATAGTACATAATGTCCTCAGGAGTTCTGGGAAGTGCGTGTTGGGCAGCGAGAGCGATATTGTCTTCTGTCCAAGGGCACAAGTCATTATTGATGTCATAGTACGGATAGTCACCGTTTTCAGGATCATACACGCCATTCTCGTTCACATCCTTGAAAGGAGCGAGATAATAGGAGTAACCTTCATCACCATGGGCAGGCCAGTTGGCGATGCTGGCGGGCATAACATAACCGGTGGTGTTGTAACCAGAAATATGCTGGTCAACCTCCGCACGGGAAATCTTGAAATGCTTATCGAATTTGATACACATGGACTGTGTCGTACTGGCACCGGTGGTTTTCAACGGGCCAGGCCAATAGTCGTCACCGACTTGTCTGAAACGCACAGCAGCCAATTTCAACTGGCCATTGGCGTCATGACCGCCGATCCAAAGAGCGGCACAGAACATTGAAGTCTTACCGGAACCTCTCGGAACCTCATATTCGGAGACTTCCTTGAACCACATAGTACCACCCGTCTCAATATAGGCGCGTACATTGTTCACCGTCAGCTCGTTGGACCCTGCTGCAGGAAGACAGGTGGCAGACTCCGCTTTCGGTGAGGAAGATCTTCTCTCTCCTTTTAATTTTTCGGCGCGTAATGTGCCAGACAGCACAAACACCATAAGAAGAGTCAAGCAGAAAATTTGTTTAATATTTTTCATATATCCTAATATTTTTTCTATTGATTAAAAGCCGAATTGAATACCTAAGCTTGCACGGAACGGGCGACTGTAGTTATACGGGTTCTGGACTCTCATCAAATAGTAGTTGATGTAGGAGGGTACATAGACCTGAGAGTTGATTTGCTGTTGATAAGCGGCGGCGGAGAGGTAACCGTCGTCGTCAGCGTTACCCGTGTAGTCATACACAGAAATCACGTTCTTGAAGTTGAAGAGGTTCTGGATATCCAGGTAAATAGTCAGGTAACCCATCTTGGCGGCCTTGGTCTTTCCGTTCTCGTCTTTCTTGTTCTTGTTGAAGTTGAACATGAAGGACTTGTCAATACGGAGGTCACATTGATACTGCCACGGCAGGTTGGAACCGTTGATAGAACCGGAAAGGGTGGAAGTGGTACCGCTCACGATGTTGGAGTACGGTGTGCTGGAACGAGTGTAAGGAGTACCGGAGGCGGCGGAGAACAGGAGTGAGAAACCTGTGTTGGCCAACCATTGGATTTCCTTGACAGTTTGCGTACCGTCGGCAGCAGTGATGATCTTCTCGGTGATAGGACCGCCATTCTCCTTATAGTCGATACCATCTTGGAAACGATAGTCGAAGTTCACACCGATTCTATGACGCTGGTCGAAGCTCAAGTTCGTCAGGGTTCTCAAGTTAGGCTGACCGGCTGCCAAAATGGAGAGCTGGGAAGTCGTGCTTGAACCGGTACCCTTGGCGAATTGCAGCGTATAGTTGGCGGACAACGTCATGTTGCGGGTTCTGTTCATTCTGTAGGAGAATGTGAAACCTTGCACAGTACCGAAGTCGATGTTCTGATAGGAATAATAGGTGTTCGGATATGCACCGGAGAAACGGTAAGCCTGAATCTGGTTACGTTTCTCAGAATAGTAAGCACTGATACTGATAGCGGACTTGGCACCAATCTTCTGACGGAAACCGATTTCGTAGTCGATACTCTGTTGCGGCTTCATATTCGGGTTGTTGATGATGTCGCCGGCAGAGTTGCGCTTTGAAATGAACAGATAATCCACCGGGGAGATCTGCAGGTTCGTCGGACGGGAAGTGATGATGTTGTAGTGCGCATAGAACAAAGAGTTGTCATTCACGGGGAAGGAGAAGGAGATACGAGGCATCACAGACCATTGTGCCTTGTAATCCGTGAAAGCGCCAGCTTCCACCTTGGTGATGGAGTTAATCTGGTCGATCTCGTTTTTGAGGATAGGACCATTCACATACAGGGAGAGCTCGCCTTCAGGATCGCTCACCAAGTTACCGGCTGCGTTATACCATGTGTCGCCTTGACGATAACCAACGATAGACTGCTTGTTGAACTCGCCGCCTTGGATATCAGCCTCGCTCATGTAAACATCCGTTCCAGAATAATACACAACCCAATCATCCTGGGCGTTGCCGACAAACTGCAGTTTGTCATTGATTTGCAACAGATCGCCCACCGTATAGGCCTCACGGAACAGATAGGGGTCTTTCAACACAGACTGGTTGGCGTCGAAACGGTCAACACGCAAACCAACGTTGAACAACAAAGAGTTGATGGCAAACTTATCTTGAATGTAGAACGCCATGTAGATAGGCTCATAAGCACCGATATTGTAGGTCTTTTGGCCGGTGGCTTTGTCCACATTGTTGAAGAAGTCTTCGATGGTAGTCTTTTTGTTATATTTCTTACCAGTGTAGTCATAACCGTAGTAGCTGACCAGCGGGCTGGAACCAGCAGAGTTACCCAGAAGCAGCTCTTCAGCGGAGAACATGTCAACGCTGAACGTGTTCGGTGACAAATTGTCGATGTCGATCCAATCGTCACCATCGGGGTTCAAACCGAGATGAGTACGCAGGTTTCTGTCAAAAACACTTTGGTCTTCCAATTTGATCAAACGGTTGTAATCAACGATGAATTGATCACCATCATCATAGATAATGGGGTTGTCCACATCCAACTCGGCAATATGGGAGTTTGCTTCGTTACGCATCAGCGTCCACAACGTGATGGGGGCGATACCGTAGCCTCGATAGGTCAGTTTCTCGAAATCATAACCGAACTTCAACTCGTGGTCCTTAATGTTCATGGAAATGCTGGCCTTCAAACCAATCTGATCCATAGAAGATTTGCTGTAGCTACTCATCACAGTACCAGGAGAATAGTACATAGAATAGATCAGATCAGGGCTGTCACCATTTCTCAACGCACCAAATTGTTGATAAATGTTCAGGTCGTAAGGAATGGTCGTACCAAAGTACTCATTGATGACCTCGGTCGGGAATTTATCAATGAAGTTCAAAGTATAGTTAGACAAAATGGGGTTGACGTTGTGATCCGGGTTAACACGGAAAGTGACCAAGGAATCGTACCAGCCATTGAAAACTCTGGCACCGTAGTAGATGGTCGTGTCATTGAGTTTGAACTCATCGACGTAAGAATAACCTCTTGCCTTGTTGGTGGTGAACTGACCCACATAACCATAATCAAAAAGACGGTCTTTGTGGTGAGCAGCATAAGAGAGACCACCGGTATGGGTGTAAGAAGCATTAATGTCATACATCAAGTTCTTCAGGACAGCCGAACCAGTGGTGTCGTTCACAACACGGTGGTTGAAACGAGCGCTCACACGGGCGAGGCTGGAAGAGGAAATGGGGTTGTTGTCGCCGTTGAACAGCGCAGAGGTGGAACCCCAGGATTTGCCTATGCCATATTCATAAGAACCGCTGACGGAGAGTCTGGCATTATGTCTCTTTCCCAACATAAAGTCGAGTTTCAACTGGCCGAGATAACTCCAGGAGCCGGCGTTCTTTCTCACACGCTCCTTGTGGAAGGACTCGCTAGTCAGATAGCATGCTTCCTGGTACTGGACACCGAACTCGGTGTTACTGTAACGAAGCGGGTTAGCGATAATGCTTTCGCGAACATCATCGTTGGCCACCCACGTGCCACCACGTGCGGGAGAACCATCATGAGTGTAAGCGACCTCACCGCTGAAGAGGAAACCGATACGCGTAGGATCGTTTCTTCCTTTACCTTTCAACAGGGGACCGGTCACGGAAACAGCAGCAAGGAAGTTGTTGTAACCGTCAACGGATCCACGCAGCTCAACTGAACCGTGGAATTCCTTCGGCGCCTGTTTGGTGGTGATCACCGTGAAGGAGGTACCGTCACCATATTCGGCGGGGACACCACCCTGGATCAACTGCACTTCCTCAATGGAAGACATGGAGACACCGCTACCACCACGGACACGCACACCATCGACGATAGTCTGCTGACCATCGGAACGGTTACCACGGACACTGGTCATAGCACCATCCACAGAGGAGACACCCTCCAAGTTGGCAAGAGCGCTTGTCACAGAACGACCGGGAGTCGTACGGATACTCTCACCAGACATACGGTTGGATGATGTCGTGTTATCTTGTGAGAACACCGGCGGTTCCCACTCAATCACGACTTCCGCGACATCATTCGTAAGGTCAATCACGAAGTTCTCGAACACGACCTGGTTGGAAGCCACCGTGATGTTAGACTTTGTCATCGTCTTGTTGACCATCACAGCATCGGCCACCAAATCGTATGTTCCGGCCTCGATGTTGAACATTGCGTAATCACCATTCGCATCGGCTTGCGCCATGTTTACAACACGGTCGCCGACCTTCAGCAACACCCTGGTGAAGCCCAACGGTGCATTCGTCTGGTCTGTCACTTTACCTTTAATCTGGCTCTGTGAGAATGCCGCACTTGTGAAAAGGATGATTACTCCTAAAGTTGCGAGTAATTTTTTAATCATAGCCATTAATTTATATTAAACATAAAACTTTTTATCCACTCTATAATAAGCTTGCAAAAATATAAAATTTTTCAATACGGATTGGACTAAAAAATATTTGTTCAAAAAAAATCGCTCCTTGTATTATTATATATACTATAATACTAATTTATACCACTTATTACATAATCCTGCAATTGGTCATAGGATATAATATAGCCAATGGCAAAAGGGCACAACGGTTCACCAGCCATCAGTCCGATGACCGTGAAACAACTTATGCTGAGAATCGATATTAATTGTAAACGCGGAGTCTCACTCCGTCATAACGGGTATGATATTCCCGCAACGGCCAACGCGCAGGGCCGGAAATAACAGTCCCGTCGAGGATATTGTAAACCGAACCGCATAGAGAGTCCACCAGCATGATACCGCTCGGATGCATCCAGATCCACGAACCGGTCTCCTCCCAGTCGTATGAGCAGGAACGGTCGTATGCCTTGAATGTCCATTCATCCAAGCGAAAAACAATTATTCCGCCAATTCCGCCGGTGAAATACTCATATCCGCCGTAAGTGTTTAGCCTATAATATATTACGTCATTCGGGTAAATCGTGAAATCCACCTTCCGATAGGGAATGGTCGGATGATTCATGTTGTCGCAGGAGGAAATGACCACCAGCATCAACAGGATGGTAAGAAACAGGTTTCGTTTCATTATATTGCTTTTTCCGCGATGGATTTTTTCTTCAACGGCTTAATCGCCTCATTGCCAAACGAATAGGTGATACCCACGATGGCGTTAATTCCGAAATTATTGAATCCGTAATAGTTTGTGGCGTACTGGCAACCAATATTGTTGATGTTTGCAAACGCAGTGAACTGCTTGGTAATCAGATATTCAAATCCGATACCAAAGTTCAGCACCGGCATAGCCGTTGCTGACTCACCGCTTTGGGAATGGCGAATATCGTTCTCCACCGAGTAACTCATCCGATGGACAACATTGCCGTTGTCATCCAATTCCATCAAACCATGCTCATCCACCACCGGCATACTTCTCGGCACCACCACCCAGCGGTTGAAGCCCACTTTTGCATTGGCAGTGAAGATATAGCGGTTCTTCAGGATGTATTTGCCCTCGAAACCGATCTCCCAGCGCGGGATGTAGAGCGGTTTTCCACCAGTAATCTGGTCAGAGTTAAACCAATCGTAGTCTTCGAGGAAATAGAAATCGTGGTAGCGGCCCATCAGATTCAAATACAAATGATTGATGGCCTCCCAACTCAAGTTGGCAGTCACGTCTAGCTCCGTACCCTTCTTTGCATACACCACATCAAACTGGTTTTTCAGCAGACTGGCCGTGTCGAGCATGAAAAACGGCAGGTCACGGCAATAAGAGTAGCGGGCGGCGACATGATAGTTCAGTTTGGACGTGATTTTGCCCTTCACGCCACCGTATATACTGATCTGCGATTTCATGAAGCGCAGGGTGTCCAGGTTCGGCTTTACATAGGGATTCTCGTACAGCAGTTTTTTCAGCGAAGTGTATTCGCTTCGGCCGTCCACCCCGACATAGAGGTTCAGCACTTCGCGGATGAGCCCCATCTGCAACTCGGCAACCGGGTAGATCGGACATTGTGTCTTGTTGTACTGGTTCAGCACCGGCACCCCGACACCCAGCATCAGGTGGTATTCGCGGATACTGAAACTCATGGTCGGCTTGAACTCGAACATGAGACTATTCTCGGCACGGCGCTTCAGGAGACTGCTGTCCGTTCCCATTGGAATGCTGTCGCTCCAGACATTGTTGAAATAGTCCAAGCCCAAATCCAATTGATAATGCTGGTAGCCAGAAATTTTCAGGAACTTGGCATCATAGGCCAGCATGCCATGCAGCCCGACCCCGTGTTCCATGTTTTTCCAACTGGTGTGGATGAAATCGTAGTTCACACGCACATCTTCTTTCAGTCTTTTCTCATCAGCTGTGTAGTTAGAGCGGAGACCGACCTCCGCACGTACATGGTTGAAATTATTCTTAATGCTATCCCTATACTCTTTGCTGTAGTACTGTTCAGGATTCCGATAGAGTTCCGGACACACCCAATCTGTAGAGTAGCCGTACAAGTTGGCTAGTTCGTGGTTGTAGCCGACAGAGGAGTAAAAAGTGTGGTTTTTGAAAATCCGGTTGAAAAACAGGTTCACACGCGTGTCGCTCGTGGGCGCGTAGGCGAACTTTTTCTGCACCTTCCCGATCGGTTCCGCCCAGGACGAGAAATGGTGGAAATTCAAGCCGTAGGAATACTTCGGATTTTGGCAGTTGTGCATCGACAATTCCGCCAAGGGCGTGATAGGGTATCCGAATCCAAGTTTCAGGTAGTTGCGGTAATAGCGTTCCTTCACCTCCGGGTTGAGCTTACCCACCTGCATTTCGCCCGGTTCGAAACTCAGCTCCGGCTTGGTCGGCGCGATCACATAGTTGAACTCCATCTGTTCGCTCACCACGGTATCTTTCAGCACCGCCTGCTGATTAATTTTGTTGGAATTGGCCAACTTCGGCACATATTTGATCAAAAGCTGGGCGGAATCCACCACCTGCGCGCTTGAACCGATAGCCGACAGCATTATTGCTATTATTACTGGAATTGCTATTTTTTTCATATTATGGTTTTAAGGTTAAATGGTTAAATGGTTAAAAGGTTAGAAGGTTAGTGGGTTAATAGGTTAGTGGGTTAATTTTCAAGTGCGTCGATTTCAGCGATTTTATCTTGTGCCATCTTCACCAGATCCGCACCACCGTAATTGTCCACAATGCTCTGGTAAGTGTGACGGGCTTGGAAATAATTGCCTTTGGCTCTGTAGAGGTCGCCGTAGAGGATGAATGTGCGGGCATACCAATATTCGGAGGAGTAATCGCTACCGAGAATGGCCTTGATGCGCGCCTCGCAGTCGTCAAGATTCTTGTCATAGTTGAGGGCGATGTCAGCCAAATGGTAAGCAGCTTCGGCGCACAAGTCGTTGCTGCCCTTCGGCATCAGCTGGCTGTAATAGCCTTTCGCAGAAGAAACTTCATTGAGCGCCATGGCCGAATTACCGGCAATCAGCAATGCCTCCGACAGCAAATCCTGATCAGGCTGGTTGGCACGGATGATGTTCTCCGCGCTCGTCAGCGCCGACCGGTACTCTTTCAAGAAGTAGGCACAGCGCATGGCTCCGTTGTTTGCATAGATTATCTCCTCTTCCGCCGTGGTGTTCTCCATCAGCTTGTTGAAGTAGGTCAACGCTTTTGCATACTTCTTGTCATTATATAATATAGAAGCGGCCTTGTGCAATGCTGTGACATTGTACTCTGTCTTGTAGTTTTTGATAATAGCCTCATAATCAGCCAATGCGTCATCATAGCGTCTCATACCGTACTCGCATTCGCCTTTGAAGAAATGGGCCTTGGCCACAAACGAACCGTTCGGGAACTGACGGATATAATCCTGACAAGCAGCGATGGAGGACTCGCAATCGCCGCGGTTGTATTTGGTCTCGGCAGCTTTGAAAGCGATGGAGTCTTGACGGTCGGCAGAGATGTTCATGTTTTTGGAACGCACATAGTCGAAGAACTCGCTGGTGTTGCCGTTCTCCGTGTAGATGGTTTCCAAGTTGGCAAGCGCATCTTTAGCCTCTTGCGATCCAGGATAGGTTTCCACCACGTATTTGTAGGTCGAGATGGCCATCTGCGGGTTGTCGCTGTTCAGGTACGCCTGCGCCAATCGGGTGTGTGCCTGACGGATGTACTGGCTCTTCGGATGATTTTTGATGAAGGACTTATACGCTGAGATGGCACTCGTGTAATCGTTTTGCGTATGGTAGGTCACCGCCAGGTCAAACTCTGCATCATCTTTATAACTAGTTGAAGGATAGTTGTTTAACAATCTTTCCAAGGTTTGAATTTTCTTATTGTTGTTTTTCTGGTAACCATAGCACTTGGCCAGCTGATATACGGCATAGTCTGCGTTCGACTGTCCAAGACGCTCGCACTGGTCGTAGTATTTAATAGCGTTCGGGAGGTCGAGTTGCATGAAATAGCAATCGGCCAAACGGGCAGATGCATCCGCCTGAATATCAATATCTTCTGTTTTCTTTGTTTTATTCAAATACGTCTTGAAATAGTTTCCGGCATCCTTGTAGCGTTTCATTTTCAATGCCGCGTAACCAAGTGAGTAGAAGGAATTTACATAATATTCATTGGAAGATGCGCCAGCAGCGTTCTGATAAGTTTGGAAAGAATAGTAAGCGTCCTTGTACTGCTCGTTGCGATACTGCGCTTCCGCTTTCCAATAGAGGGCATCCAGATGGGTTTTCTTCTCTGAGGGAGAACCTATCGTCTTGTTTAACAGCGCGATGGCATCTTTGTTGTTCTTGTTGTTGATCAACTCGAGGGCGCGGTTGTATGTGCAACGTTGATAGGCCTTCAGGATGGCAGGGCTCTTTGTCTTGAGTTTTTCGATAGAGGAAATGGCTGCCTGGTAGTTCTTGGTGGAGAGATAAATCCGCGACAGATAGTCAGCGGCCTCCTCACTGTGTTTTGCATAAGGGTATTGGTTGAGGTATTCCTGCAAAGCTTCAATACCGTTGTTGAAAGGACTGGTAGAGGTCTCGCACTGCAGTTTGGCATAATTGAACATCGCCTCTTCCTTCACGGCGGGATCGAAATCATATTTGGAAGCCTCTTTGAAACTTTGCGCTGCAAGGGTGCGCTGACCGGTCTTCATATAGCAGTCGGCGATGAGGAAATAACACTGCTGGGTCATCGCATCGGGTTGCTTGTCGTTGGCCGCACGGGAAAAGTCGGGAATGGCCTCATTGTACTTCCGCACGCGGTAGTTCGTGAAACCCATCGCGAACCAGTCGTTCCGGTCCATCGTCACCTGATCGTTGTTCTTCAATTTGTCAAAGTTCTCTGCGGCTTCCTCATACTGGTTGAGGTTGTATTGAGACAGAGCCACGCAGCGCACCACCTGAGACTGGTTTTTGTCTTTCGGCGTGCTGACTTCCGGCGCGACTTGCAACACTTTCTCATACTCGCCTTCCTTGAAATAGATCTGGGTAAGGAAATAAGGCACTTCTTCCTTAAACTCAGGGTTATCTTTCAGTTGGAGAAAATCTTCCAATGCGGCATCATATTGTTCAGACTGATAAGCCATGAAAGCAAGATAATAGGTGCTGCGTTCTTTATAAGGGCCTTCTTCCTCCCGCGCTTTCCGGAACATCATCTTGGCGTTGTCGTAATCCGACGTCATAAAATAAGAATAACCCTTTTTGAAATGATACTCCTGCACGTTTTCAGGCTGGATTTCCGATTCGTAAATCTCTTCAAACTGCGCGATTGCTTTCTTATAGTTCTTCCGTGCAAAATAAAAACGTCCGAGGTAGAAACGGGCTTCCGGCACGGAGGTGTGCACCGGATATCGGTCGATGAAGGTCTGTAGCAGATAGCCGGCATCCTGGTTGTCGAGTTTGGCGGCGCACACACCCTGGTAGAACAACGAATTGGTTTTCAGGTCGTGCTGCTTGTCTTCAGTGCTCTCATATACATACTTGAAATACTGCTGCGCAGAACCGTACTTCTCTTTGTTAAACAGATCCACCGCCGTTTGGTACTCATACAAAGGTGACTTGAAATTCTCCGTCCGCTGAGCCACGGCAGACTCGACGGCAAACAAACCTGCTGCCATAAACAGCAGTACAAACTTGAATATTCTCATATAGTTCACTGATTATAACCTATTTTACAAACGAACAAAGATACAACTTTCACCAAGTTGATGCATTGTCTTGCAAATTACTTATAAACAGCGGATTTTTAATTTTATTGTGTATGTTGGCTGTTGGCTATTGGCTATTGGCTATTGGCTGTTGGCTGTTGGCTGTTGGCTGTTGGCTATTAGCTATTGGCTAAAGGCTAATAGCTAATAGCTAATAAATATACGGGAAAATCTTATACCGATTCAGGGATGTGAAATCTTCGCCGAAGAATTGGGTGTAGCGTGCATATACGGCCTTGGAGCGGGGGATGATGTTGGCCATACACCACAGCAGGAACACCGCGCCGGACACCGACCACGTAAGAATGGCGAAACCGGCCCACTCCAAAATCTCCCCGAAATAATTGGCGGAACTGATCTTGCGGAACATCCAGCCGTGAGGGATGTAGTAGTTGTTGTCGGTGACGTCGCTGCGCAAGTCGCGGATCACCCGGTCGGAATGCAGATTGACCACCATACCAAACAGAAACAAGGCCGTGCCGAATATAAACTGCGGCGACCAGAACCAGCTAATGGGATAGGCATCCGCTGGCGAGAAAAAGAAGAGCCAGCCGCCCTGCATGATGGCGTTGAACGTGTTGAACGTCGCACCGGTGATGATGATTGACAACGGCATCTTGCTCTGTCCCTTCATCAGCAGCGGGAATATGAACGAGCGCTGGAAATAGTGGAACTCGAAAAAGATGAACATCACACAGGTCACCACATTAAACGGCTTCACATTAAGTCCCAAAGAAATGAAATAGAGCACCAGCATAGTGAAAAACACCGGGCACTCCATCATGAACCAACCCAAATTGCTGCGCACCGACACACCCCAGCGGTTGTTGAAGGTCATACCGTAAGCGGGTGTCACAAACTGTAATGTGATAAACACCAAGACACCCAAGACGGTCATCACAGGCAACAGGTAGTGGTAAAACTGGGCAAAAATTTCCATCTTAGACAGTATTATGAGAACGACTTTCCGTCAAAAACTTTCTTGTGTTTCAAATAATGCAACTTCACGACAGATTCAGGATAACAGTCCTGGAACGCAAGCTTCGGCAAGGTGTTCCGTTTGGCATAATAATGCTTATATGTACGGGCAAATGTGAATATCGCCTTGTACACCGCCGTGAAATCCCTGAAATGTCCTTGCGCGAGAAAGGAAAATGCCGCCACTTGATCCAGGAAAAATCTAAGTATCAATGTTTTGGCAAGACGGTCATCCGGCAAATTTTTGATAAGAAGATAGAGGCTGTTCCGAAAGTTCAGGAACGTCTTCATCGGGTTGTTTTTCGGAAGCGTACCGCCGCCGATATGATAAACCACAGAAGCTGGGTTCACCTTGATCTTGAAACCCATGTTCTTGATGCGCCAGCAAAAGTCAATCTCCTCCATGTGGGCGAAAAAGTCATCATCAAGACCGCCCATAGTGTGGTAAACATCGCTGCGCACGAACATAGCAGCGCCGGTCGCCCAGAAAATGTCCTCCACCGTGTCGTATTGACCGTGATCCTTTTCCACATTTGAGAACACCCGGCCACGGCAGAAAGGATAGCCGTACTTGTCAATAAAACCGCCGCTCGCGCCGGCATACTCGAACTCATCGCGGCGGGAATAGGAGAGCAGCTTGGGCTGAACCGCGGCGATTTTCTCGTTCGCGTCCATCTGCTCGATCACCGGTTCAATCCAACCCTCCGTCACCTCAATGTCGGAATTAAGCAGACAGTAGTAAGTGGCCTCAACCTGCTGCAGAGCAAGGTTGTAGCCTCTCGCAAAACCCTCGTTACGCTCATTCTGGAGCAAACGCACTTGCGGGAAACGCTCCCGCATGAACGACACGGAGTCATCACTGGAAGCATTGTCGCAAACCACCGCCTCCGCATAATCCGGCAGCGTCTTCAGCAACGTCGGCAGAAACTGCTCCAAGAACTTCCTCCCGTTCCAATTGAGTATGACAACTGCTAATTTCGCCATTTTTTCAATCGATTCAATTAGACCGCAAAGATATAAAAAACATTGACAACCTAAACCCCTAAACTTCTAAACTCCTAAACCGACTACGTACAAAGCACGTAAAGATCGTCCCGCTGGTTGATGCACAGCACCGGCATCCCTGTCTTTCCGATGATTTTGCGCTCGCGGGGACCCGTCAGCAGATCGGCGAGCGTGTAATAACGCGTCATCATGATGACCAAGGCACCGGACTCGTGTGTATCCGTCAAGGCATAGGCATCCAAGTGGTTTTGCGATGGCACTTGGTACTTATCGTATGATATTTCCAGATTATCGTATAGCTTCTCCACGAAATCCACGTTGTCGCGCACTAACTTGACCAACCCCTCGTCTTTGTATTTCGGATAGAGAATATGGATGACAGATCCGTAGAACCGACTGAAATAGCCCGCCCATAATGCCTTTTCTTTGTTCTGGCGCTCGATGTCCAAGGTAAGCAGGATGTTTTTGTAGTCGGTGACACTTTCAAGATACGCCGTAACGGTCATCACGGGAAATCGCGACTGGCGGATGAACTTGAGCGCTTTCTTCGCAGTAAAAAAACACTCCGCACGATCTTCCGGAAAATAGGCCACCCCGATGACAAACATGGCCGTGTTATGCTCCTCCGCATACTTGAACAGGGTTTCAGGGAAAATGTAATCCGTGACAACCTGACTGTTTTTCGTCCCCGAAACCATATCTCGGATTTCCTTCAAATAGCTACTATCGTCGGGGATATGGCGGGATTCGGGCAGTCCGAACCCGAACCCGAAGTTTGCCATGACCGTCAGCGAGGCTTGGAACACCTCAGCCAGCATCACACCATGGTCCACCGCGACCCTTCCGACGCGGGAGTCGTCGGCAATGACCGTGATGTTCAGGTTCCGGTCTCGTTTTATCGGTTCGTGTACTTCCATCTTGAAAGATTTATTTGTTAAGAGGTTAGGGGGTTATCTTCTAACCATTTAACCCTCTAACCTTCTAACCTTTATTTCAATCCCTTCACCACTGGTTTGGCCGCCACATATTCCTTCAGATAAAATGGTTCAAAATATGCAACATTCTCAAAATCATTATTTTGCCACTTCTTCAAGGCAGCGGGGAGCATATTTTTGGCTGAGACAGGAGTGTCCACAAAGCGGGCGTTGGGGCAAATGGAGAGCAACTCGCGGCATTTGGGCATTCCGTTGCCGCAAAACAGGACTTTCTGCTCCGAAAGTAACTCCGCAAAGGTGTTCTCGTCCACAATTTTGGAAGAAATCTCCTCCAACAGATTCATGTCGAAGTCAAAACGGGTGGTGAAGACCTCCATGCGGCGGGCATCGATCATTGGGACAAACTGGACTGCCCCTTCGTTCGACTCTCGCCATAACTGCTTGGCTCCCTGCGCGATACTCTCCAACGTACTGATAGCCATCACGGGGATGCCGGCGGTGTAGGCGATGCCTTTCGCGGTGGAAACCCCAATGCGCAATCCTGTATAGGAACCGGGTCCGATGCTCACTGCCACCCCATTGAGGTCACTGACAGTGCAGCCGCCTTGCTTCAACACCTCATCCACAAACGGCAGGAGGTGTTTGGCGTGGTTGTTGCCACCGGCTTCCTCTTTCAACCCGATGACCTCCGCGCCCTGCGACAATGCCACAGAACATACATCCGTAGCCGTCTCAATATGCAATAGAATCGGATTCATTATCTTCATCATTTCATTCATTCATCATTAACCTTTAACCATTAACCTTTAACCATTAACCATTAACCTTTAACCATTAACCGTTAAAGCCTACCTCCCCACCCCTTGATAGATCAGCTCATGCACCTTCAGCCGTATTCCGCTTTTAGCTAGTTTGTTAGGCTCTGCGTCAGGGCAGACGCGGTTGGAGAGGAAGACGAAAATGAGTTCCTCTTCAGGATCGCACCAGACCACCGTGCCGGTGAAGCCTTGGTGGCCAAAAGTGCGGGTGGAAGCGGCGGCGGGCACAATGGAGGACGTTCCGGTTGCTTTTGGAGTATGGAAACCGAAACCACGTACCTGACACCCGTGTAGATAGTGCATCTTGGTAAACTCCGCCACAGTGCTCTCTGACAGATAGCGCGTTCCTTCATAGACACCGCCGTTCTGCAGCATAAGGAAGATGGCGGCGAGCTCCTCCGCCGTGGAGAACAAACCCGCGTTGCCAGCATTTCCGCGCATCAGCGCAGAGGTCTGGTCATGCACGTAGCCATGCACCAGCTGCTTGCGGAACAGCAAATCTTTTTCCGTCGGGGCAATCTCCTGCTTGGCAAAGCCATGCTGCAACGGCATGAAAGATGTGTGTGCCAGCCCCATGGGTTGATAATAACTCTCAGCCAGGAACTGCTCGATTGGCAACATCGTGACATTTTCCACCATATCTTTGAGCAACAGGAAGTTAAGGTCGCTATATTCGTACTTTTTCTCCTTAAGTTTGCAATGTGCCACCTTGTAGCGAATAGTGTCCGGATAGTCGTTGCGCAAGAAAAGGTTGTCCGCCACCTGGATTTGGAAATGTTCTGTTTTGTAGGAGCGAAGATAGCGTTCGTCCCCTTGTATGGATTTGTAAAACGGGATGAATGCCGGCATACCGGAAGTATGCGTCAACAACTCCTCGAGTGTGAGGCTCGCTTTGTCCGTACCAGCCAAATAGGGCAGGTATTTCCCGATTCTATCGGTGAGGCGAATTTCGTGATTATCATACAACTTCATGACAGCCAGCGTAGTAGCCGCCACCTTAGTCAACGAAGCCACATCGTACATCGTTTGCGGGGTCACCTTGTCCTGCCGGTTGTAGTCGAGATAGCCGAAAGCCTTGTGATAGACTGGCTGCCCGTGATGCAGGGCGATGACTTCGCAGCCCGGGTAAATGTGGTTCTGGATGCCGTCCTGCAGCATCTTGTCGAGCTGTTGCGTGATATTGTCAGGCAAGACGGAGAAATTCTCGACGGATTTGCTCATCAGGATGCCACTGCCGGCGGGGTACTCGTTGATGCTGACCGGCAGCGTGCCCTCACAGACAATCTGTCCGAAGCAGGCTTTCATGGCAGCCGCCACGGTGGAGGGCGTGAACTGGTAGGCGTCGATGACGGCGCGATAGTTGGTCAACGAATCGAAGTAGTTGAGAGCGTATGGGTTCCCCAAATGGATGAGAACCACTTGCTTCTCCTTGGCCAATCGGTTGAGCAGCCGCACCGACGACATGTCGATACCGTAGCCGGAACCGCCCAGTTGGTTGGAGCCACCGAAAGCCACGATGACTTGTTTGTACGGGGCCAGTTTGGTGAGGATATTGGTCTGCTCCTTGGAGGATATCTTCTTGTCCATATAATAATATGGAAGATTATACTCGCCCACGATCCGCTTGTATTCGCTCTGGTAAGCCTTGCGATCGACACACAGAAACGCTGTGTTTCCGGCAGTTTTGGCATTCAAGGGCAGCATATCGTCGTCGTTCTTCAGCAGCGTGAGGGCTTTTTCCTCGATCTGGCGGTTGACCCAAACGGCTTCCGGACGGTTCATCCATTTGTGGATTTCTGCACTGTTGGTGGAAGTGTAGTTCGTGATGCCACGACTTTCCTTGAACTGCAGCACGCGTAAGCACCGCTCATTGATGAGTTCTTCGGAAATGACACCCTCTTCCACCGCCCGTTTGATGGCCGCGATGACGGAGTCGGTTTCGCCGGGGAGCAGCAGGATGTCGGCGCCGGCCAGCAAGGCGCGGATTTCCACATCGCCTTCGAAGCGGTTTTGGTTGCGCACACCTTTCATTTCCATAGCATCAGTGATAATCAAGCCGTTATACCCTAATTCTTTCTTGAGCAGGTCAGAGACAATCGCGTATGACAGCGTGGACACCGAATTGGCAGAAGAGTCCAAAGCGGGGATGTTGAGGTGCGCGACCATTACCATGTCGGGGTTCTCCTTAATGAGTTGGCGGTAGGGGTAGAGTTCCATCTCGTCGAGATCGATGCGGCTTTTGCGGATGGTAGGCAGGGCGAGGTGCGAGTCGCTTTCGGTGTCGCCGTGGCCGGGGAAGTGCTTGAGGGAGGTAACGATGCCACCGTCCTGCATCCCGTGCATGTAGAGGGCGGCCTTGCGGCATACCTTGTCGCGGTTCTCGCCAAAGGAGCGGCTGTTGATCACGGGGTTGCGGCTATTGTTGTTGATGTCGATACAAGGGGCGAAGTTGAGGTTGATGCCGACGGCCTTGCACTGTTCGGCCACCTCAAGTCCCATCTGGTAGATCAAGGAGTCGTTCTCCTCGGAAAGGGCGCCGAGGGTCATCTGGCGCGGGAAGGCCACGCAACTGTCGAGGCGCATGGCAGGTCCCCATTCGCCGTCGATAGCCACGAAGAGGGGTACGTTGCTGACGGCCTGCAGCCGTCTGGTGAGCGTGGCCTCCGGGGTGGGATTGCCCTTGAAGAAGCAGACGCCACCGGGCTGCACACGCGCCACAAGTTCCACGAACTCCTTGTTATACTGTTCATTATCCGTGCTATTCACGCGGAGAATCAGCAATTGGGCAATCTTTTCCTCCAGCGTCAACCGGTCGAGGACGTTGACGTTGGGGTCCGGACTGCGGAGGCCCGTGAAAAGGGAGAGCAGCAGTAATGCGCAAACGACAGTAACACAATGGATATGCTTTTTCATACTTAACGGCTAATGAAACGGCAAAAGTACAAAAAAAAGCGGCAAAACCAAAAATCTTGCCGCTTTTCATTATTCAAAAACTCTAAGATTACTCTTCCGTCTCGCGAACCACATTGAGTTTGAGGTCCACTTTAAATTCGCGGTGCAGGTTGACCTGAGCGGAATATTGACCCAACTCCTTGATTCTATCCTCGTTGATGGTGATTTTGTGACGGTCGATCTCAATATCGTGCTGCGCTTTGAGGGCATCAGCCACCATGATATTGTTCACTGAACCAAACAGAGTGCCGGTTTCAGAAGCCTTAACGGGGATGTTGACTTCGAGGCCTTCGATCTTGCCAGCCAGGAATTCAGCTTCCTTGCGGATTTTCTCAGCCTTGAAAGCGCGTTGTTTAATGGTTTCCGCGAGCTGTTTTTTCTTTGCCGGGGTAGCGAGTTCGGCATAACCTTGCGGAATGAGGTAATTGCGGGCATAGCCGTCCTTCACTTTTACGAGATCATCGGCATAACCCAGATTAGCTACGTCTTGTTTCAATATGATTTCCATGACAATGTACTTTTTTAGTTAGATTTTAAATTATCGGTGACGAACGGCAGAAGAGCCAGGTGACGGGCGCGTTTGACGGCCTGGGCCACTTTCTTTTGGTATTTCAGGGAAGTACCGGTCAGGCGGCGAGGCAGAATCTTACCCTGTTCGTTCACGAATTTCTTCAAAAATTCAGCATCCTTGTAATCGATGTACTTGATGCCGCTCTTTTTGAAACGACAATATTTTTTCTTTTTAATGTCAACTGCTACGGGAGCAATGTATTTGATATCGTTTTGCTGTGCCATAATCTTATGCTTCTACTTCGGTTTTGGGTTCTTCGTTAACTACTTCTTCAGCAACGGGCTGCTGCTCGGCCTGTTCGGCTTTCTGCTTGCGGTTGTTGCGTCTCTTCTCGGCATAGGCGATGGCGTATTTGTCCATCGTCACGGTCAGGAAGCGCATGATGCGCTCATCGCGGCGGAATTGCAGTTCCAGCTCGCTGACGACGTTGCCGTCAGCCTTGAACTCGAACAAGTGATAGAATCCGGAGGACTTCTTTTGGATGGGGTATTCCAGTTTGCGGAGGCCCCAGTTCTCCTGGTGGACGATTTCTGCACCTTGGTCGGTGAGAATCTTCTCGAATTTTTGTACCGTTTCCTTCATCTGTTCATCAGACAAAACGGGCGTCATAATGAAAACGGTTTCGTAATGATTTGCCATAATGCTTTTTACTTTATTGATTTGTACTAAATTTTTGGGCGGCAAAAATACACTTTTTTCTAATTCGCCCGACCCTTCTCCAAAACTTTTTTTCAAAAGTAAAAAAACAGTTCTCAATTCACTAATCACTGTTCACAAAAAAAATGTATCTTTGCCCGTTTTTTGAACATCTCAAATTAAAAATACATCTTATGGAAAAAATCAAAATTGGTATTAACGGTTTCGGCCGTATCGGCAGACTGGTTTTCAGAGCTTCAACTGAAAGAGAAGACGTTCAAGTGGTTGCTATCAACGACCTTCTGGACGTGGATTACATGGCTTACATGCTGCGTTATGACTCCGTCCATGGCAGATTCCAGGGCGAAGTTTCCGTCGAGGACGGCATGCTGGTCGTGAACGGCGACAAGATCCGCGTCACCGCTGAAAAGGATCCCGCTAACCTGAAATGGAACGAAGTGGGCGCTGACTACGTGGTCGAATCCACCGGTTTGTTCCTGACCAAAGAACTGGCCGAGGCACATCTGAAAGCAGGTGCAAAACGCGTTGTGATGTCTGCTCCCTCCAAAGACGACACCCCGATGTTCGTTATGGGCGTCAACAACAAAGAGTACGCTGGACAACCCATCGTCTCCAATGCTTCCTGCACGACCAACTGCTTGGCTCCTCTCGCCAAGGTCGTTCACGACAACTTCGGCATTGTGGAAGGCCTCATGACGACGGTTCACGCCGCCACGGCCACCCAAAAGACCGTTGACGGCCCGTCTAACAAAGACTGGCGCGGCGGCCGTTCCATCCTGGGCAATATCATCCCCTCCTCCACCGGCGCTGCAAAGGCCGTGGGCAAAGTCATCCCTTCCCTGCAAGGCAAACTCACGGGTATGTCTCTGCGCGTTCCCACCGCTGACGTCTCCGTGGTCGATCTGACCTGCCGCCTCGAAAAAGCCGCCACCTACGAGGAAATCAAGGCTGCCATGAAGAAAGCCTCCGAAGGTGAACTCAAGGGCATCCTCGGCTACACTGAAGACGCCGTCGTCTCCACTGACTTCCTCGATGAGAAGAGAACCTCTGTGTTCGATGCTGGTGCTGGCATCATGCTTAACGAGCATTTCGTGAAGCTGGTCTCCTGGTACGACAATGAAATGGGCTACTCCAACAAAGTTGTCGATCTGATTTGCAGCATGAACGCTACCTGTCCGCTGAAATAGTTGTTAGCTATTGGCCATTGGCTATTAGCTAAAAGCCAAAAGCTAACAGCCAATTCATATTAATAACAAATACACCATTAAATTCTTAAAACATGGAAAAGTACGTATGTGATCTGTGCGGTTACGTGTATGATCCCGAAGTTGGCGATCCCGACAACGGCATTGCCCCGGGCACCGCGTTCGAAGACCTTCCTTACAACTGGACCTGCCCGATGTGCGGCGTGGAAAAATCCAGTTTCTCCAAGAAATAACCTTTAGTTTTTTTCTTGTTATTAAGCAACAAAAAAGGCGGCCTGTAAAGACCGCCTTTTATCATTTGTGTTATTTATTATTCCACAATGAACTTCTGAACATGGCTACCATTACCGCTGTTCAAATGGAGGAAGTAAACACCTTTGGCAAGGTTGCTCACCTGGATCGGATACATCTCCGTGCCACCATTGTGATTGAACTGCGTGGTATAAACCGTCTTGCCCATCATATCCACAACCTGTGCGGTGAACGTCTGGGCGTCTTCGGAAGCGATCTCAACATTCACATAAGAAGAAGCCGGATTCGGATAGAGGCTGACATTCACATCCTCGAATTGGCTGATACCGGTATTCAAACCATAATATTCTAACTCGAAACCGCTTCCCTGCAAATAGTTGTCAGAAGCGAAACGGATGATGAATCTCGATATGTTGGAACCCATATAGTTGAAGGTCGGAACATCATAGGTGTAAACTTGATTCGGGAGGTTGTTGGCGTCAAAGTGGCCAAGCAGCGTTTTGTTGGCGGAAACAGCGTTTCTCTGACAATAAATGTCCACGAAATCACCTTGCTTCAGATCGAATTTCGGGAACACACACACCAGTTGGTTGGTGAAACGCAAATCGAGGGTGTATTCACAGACATTGGATGCCACATACGGTTCGTCGCCCGTGGCGTTATTGGGTTTATCGGTCAACAATCTGTACTGATCCGTATATTTAACATCGGTACAACCGGCTTTACTGAAGCCCGTGACCTCATACTTCAAAACAAAACCATAATCGGTCTCAGAGTTGGGAGCGGAGGTGAAAACCACGAGCACGCTATCGGCGTTAACAGTAATGGAACCGGGCAACACTTGGCCTTCGAAACCGGCATGGATGGAGTCACCCAAATTCTGATAATCATTGCAAGCTTGCATGAGGTAATCGCCGCTATATTGCTGCTTGACACCGCTGGCTTCTGTTCCACCGTTATAGATGACCACCTTGTCGCCGGGTTTCACTTTCAGCTTGGAGAATTCGAATTTGTAACCGGTGGCGTCAGGACAAGCCAAGACCCATCTGCGGTTGGAATTCGGAGCGTATTTCATATTGCCGGCACCGTCGCTGATAGTTCCGAAACTGGCGGTGACGCGTTTGTAGCTTTCAGCGGGTTTCACGATAGCTGCGCTGTCGGGCATCAATTTTATCATCATGGAATTCGAACCAGCAACGTTGAAGTTGCCATAGCCTTGGGAAACCATGTTGCTGATAAGATAATAGCCATTACTGCTTCCGGCCCATCCCCAATTGACGTGGAAATAGGTCTTGTCGTTCACGGTCGTATAACCGTCCACGATCCAAGCGTGTCCACCTGCAGAGGAGCTTTGACCGGAGAAGAACAACGGGCGGTGTTGGTCGAGTTCCTCTTTTGCCAATGCCAACCAGTCTTCTGCAACCATATCGCTGACAGAACGGAACTGTCCATCCTCAGAAAAATAGAAGTGGTTTTGAAGAGCAGCCAAAGCATACTCGGATTGGGAGCCGGAACCGTCCCAGCCATAGCTCATACGCACGGAAACACCACTGTGATAGATCAATTTTGCCAATTCACCGCCGTAGGAGGAGAGCACGTCTGTCATGGCGTCATAATCGTATTGAGCCTGGGAATAATTCACAGATTGAACGGGATAAGTGTAGATAAGGTTGTTGTCATCATCATATTCGTGAGGAATATAGAACACATTACCATAACCGTGATCCGGATAACGGTAATAGTAAAGGATATTGGCCATTGTCAAAGCGACACAGCCCACGGGAGTATGGCAATCCTCAACATAGGTGTTCTGCGGGTTGTTCGGACACATGGTGTTGTAATACTTTTCCTGTGTCCAACGGGTGGTCACCAAAGGTTCCACACAAGGGGCGCCCTTGACGACAGACGGTCTGAAATCAGCAGCCAAATAGTGGTTCCAATCTTTATGATTGCTCAAGGCGGCTGAAGGGTTGTTTCTCAAGAATGAGATTTGTTCAGCATAACGCTCCGTGTAAAGATCGGCACCGGTTCCAGCTTGGAAATTGCTTTCCAAAGAATAAGCCAGCACAGGGCTTGTCAATTCCGTGGCGGAAACAATGATGAAACCTTTCTCTCCAACATTGAAACGATAGGTCACAGGAACACCTTCGGTTGAATACTCCGTGTTCGCCAACACCAACTCCATTTGGCCGGCCTTGGTAGCGCCAACGCGCTCTGCGAGGAAGTTTCTCGACGCCCTCATGGCATCCTCTACGGGGATCACATTCACCGCGTAGCTCATGGTAAGAAACATCAGTAACGATGCTAACAGGGTAAATTTTTTCATACTTTTATAGAATTTTATTTATAATTATTCCAATTAATATTATAGCCCGCAAAAATACAAAAAAAATAAATAAAACCCCACCTTGATTCAGATATTTAAATTTTATTCTTGTAATACGGTTTTTTGTATTTTTGCGCTTCGGTTTTAAAACCGCGTGAATATAGTATAAGACAAACAGTTATATATAGATTATGAATACATCAAGAAAAATTTCAACCGATTTGTGGTATGTTGGCGCCTCCGACAGAAGATTGGCCCTTTTTGAGAATATGATGCCCATCCCGAGCGGCACTTCTTACAATTCCTACGTCATCACCGATGAAAAAACCGTCCTTCTGGATGCCGTGGATCAAGCGGTGAGCGCACAGTTTCTGGAAAACCTGACCGCTGTGTTGGCTGGACGCGCTTTGGATTACATCGTCGTTCACCATGTGGAGCCCGACCATCTGGCTTCCCTGCAGGAGGTGCTGGTGCGCTGGCCAAATGCGGTCATTGTTTGCAGTATGCAGGCCTCCCGCTTCATGAAACAGTTTATGGATATTCCTGAACACGTTCAATTCCAGATCGTTAAAGAAGGGGATTCGTTGAATACTGGCAAGCATACGCTAAGTTTCGTGGGGGCGCAGATGGTTCACTGGCCTGAAGTGCTGGTCTCCTACGATACCACCGACAAAGTCCTCTTCTCGGCAGACGCTTTCGGTACGTTTGGTGCGCTGAACGGCAATCTCTATGCCGACGAAGTTAATTTCGACCGCGAGTGGATGTATGAAGCCCGTCGTTATTATACAAATATTGTAGGCAAGTATGGCATGCAAGTGCAGAACCTCCTGAAAAAGGCTGCCGCGCTCGACATCGCCATGATTTGCCCGCTCCATGGGCCTATCTGGCGCAAGGATTTCGGAAAATTCATTGAAAAATACGACAAGTGGAGCCGTTACGAACCCGAAGACAAGGAAGTTCTCGTGATTTACGGTTCTATGTACGGCCATACAGAATCCGTGGCTACCGTTTTGTCAGGAATGCTTGCCGACAAAGGCTGCCGCAACGTGCGCATGTACGATGTTTCCGCCACCCACGTATCTTACTTGGTGTCAGAGTCATTCCGTTGCAGCCACATCGTGCTCGTCGCCCCGACCTACAACGGCGGTCTCTACCCTCCGATGGAGAACTATCTGCTTGACATCAAGGCACATCTGCTGCAGAACCGCACCTTCACCGTCATTGAAAATGGTTCCTGGGCACCCGTCTCCGGCAATGCCGTCAAAACCATTCTCGGCGAGATGAAGAACACCACCGTCCTCGAACCCGCCATCACTTTCAAGTCCTCCATGAAAGAAGCGCAACGCGCTGAATTGGAGGTTCTTGCAAATGCCATTGTCGAAACACTACGCTAACCCTCTAACCTTTTAACCCTCTAACCAATTAACCTTCTAACCCTTTAACCCTCTAACCTTCTAACCTTCTAACCCTCTAACCTTTTAACCCACAATTATGTACAAAATCGTCAAAAAAGAAGAACTAGGTCAGGACACGTTCCTGATGGAGGTGGAAGCTCCGAAAATCGCGCAATCGGTGCTACCCGGACAGTTTGTCATCGTGAAAGCGAACGAAACCGCCGAGCGAATCCCGTTAACCGTCAGTGACACGTTTTTGCCTGATGGAACTATTACTTTGGTAATCAAAGCGATAGGGGTTTCAACCCGAAAAATAGTCTCCTTCCCGGTAGGCGGTTTTTTCCATGATGTGGTAGGACCTTTGGGCAATCCGTCGGCCTTCATTCACCGCCCGATCGGCATGTTGCGCCGGTCGCGCTACTGTTTCATAGCGGGAGGTGTTGGCATCGCGCCGGTCTTTCCACTGGTAAAGTGGATGTCACAACACGGACTGGAGTGCGATGTCATCATCGGGGCCCGCAACGCGTCGCTGCTCTTCTATATCGAGCAGTTCCGCAAAATCACCAACAACCTCTACATCACCACAGATGACGGTTCCATGGGTTTCAAGGGTACGGTGAACGACATGCTGGATTATCTAGTTCATCATGAGGGTCGCCGCTACGATGAGATCACGGCCATCGGTCCGATGATTATGATGAAGTTCGTGTCGTTGAAAGCCAAGGAGTTAGGAATTCCTTGCGTGGTGAGTCTCAACTCGCTGATGGTGGATGGCACGGGTATGTGCGGCGCGTGCCGGGTGCAAATCGGCGGTCAAACGAAGTTCACCTGCGTGGATGGCCCCGAGTTCGATGCGTCCCTCATCAATTTCGACGAGTGCATGCACCGTCAGGCCATGTATGACCACATTGAAGGTCGTAAGTTGTTGGAGGAAGAAGAGTTACGTGAAAATCACCAATGTCATATCGGCGGTATCGCACATGAGGCCCTTCCACCGAAATCACGCGTGCCAGTGCGCGAGCAAGCGCCCGAGGTGCGTCGTTCAAACTTTAGGGAGGTTTGTTTCGGCTACAATGCCGAAGAGGCGGTGGAAGAGGCTCGCCGATGCTTGACTTGCAAAAATCCGCAGTGTGTGAGCGGCTGCCCGGTGCATATCCGCATTCCCGACTTCATCTCGCTGATCAAGGACGGAAAGTTCGACAAAGCCGCCACCCTGATTCGTGAGGACACTGCGTTGCCGTCTGTGTGCGGTCGCGTGTGCCCGCAGGAAAGCCAGTGCGAGGGTAAGTGCATCCTCGGGCGCAAAGGTGACCCTGTGGCCATCGGCAAATTAGAGCGTTTCATCGGTGACTGGTCGATGAAAAACAAAATCGTGGCACAGAAACCCACGGTTCGGAAAGGTCAGAAAGTGGCCGTGGTGGGCAGTGGTCCCGCCGGTCTGACCTGTGCCAAAGAGCTGCGCTGTATGGGCTACGATGTAACAGTATATGAGGCGCTTCACGAATTTGGTGGCGTGCTCGTCTATGGCATTCCAGAGTTCCGCTTGCCGAAAAAAGACATTGTAAAGCCCGAAATCGACACCATCAAGAATCTTGGTGTGCGTTTCGAGAGCGATGTGGTGATTGGCCGCACGATGTCGGTGGATGATCTGATGAACAAATGGTGCTATGATGCCGTTTTCATCGCTTCCGGTGCAGGTTTCCCCAATTTCATGAACATCGAGGGTGAAAACCTTTGCGGTGTGGTCTCCGCGAATGAGTTTTTGACGAGAAACAACCTGCTGTTCTCTTACAAGGAGCATTACGAAACCCCGAATTTTGTCGGCAAGAAAGTGACGGTGGTGGGTGGCGGCAACGTGGCCATGGATGCGGCTCGTACAGCCATCCGTCTCGGTGCGGAAGTCCATATCGTCTATCGCCGTTCCGAGGAGGAGTTGCCTGCCCGTCGCGAGGAGGTGCATCACGCCAAGGAGGAGGGCATCGACTTCCAGCTGCTTACCAATCCGGTGAAGATTATCGGTGACGAAAAAGGCTGGGTGTGCGGTATGGAATGCGTCCGTATGGAGCTGACGGAACCTGATGCTTCGGGTCGCCGCCGTCCGGTGAAGATTCCTGGCTCCGAGTTTGTCTTGGACACCGATATGGTCATCATGTCCATCGGTACTTCGCCTAATCCGCTGATTTACACCACAACGCAAGGTTTGGATGTCAACAGTCACGGCTGCATTGTGGCCGATGAGGTAGGGGCCACCTCACGGGAGGGGGTCTTTGCCGGCGGCGACATCGTTTCCGGCGCGGCCACGGTCATTCTCGCCATGGGCGCGGGAAAGAGCGCGGCGAAAGCGATTGACGAGTATCTGAGGAAATAGGCAAAAGGCAAAAGGCAAAAGGCAATAGAAGGGCTACCGCAATGCGACAGCCCTTCTTTCATTTATGGCGTTTTTACCTTTATAATTCCACGGCAGGCCAGCCGTAGTCCTGGTAGTATTTGACGTTGAGGTTGTGTTTTTTCACATACTCGCGCAGTTGCTCCTGACGGACGGCTTCGCGGACCTTCTCGTTGGAGTGGATGTTTTGGTAGATGTCGAAATAGCTGCCAAAGATGCGTTGGGCGCTGGCCTCGTTGCCGGCTCCGTCAACGGTCTGCTCGAAGGAGACCACCTTGTACTGGTCGCCCTCCTTCTTCAGGGTCATCGTGCCCGCATGGTTGCCGCCGGAGACGCACTTCAGCGTGTCGCCGGATTTGTCGTACCAGTACACCCAGAAGTCGCCCATGAAGAGTTCGTCCTCCTCGTGTACCATAATCATCATAGGGATGCAGAGTTCGCCTTTCTGGTAGTGCTCGCCAATTTCGTTCACCAGATAGTCGCTGATGGCGTTGCGCACCACCTGTTCCTTTTTGTTGATGGCGATATGGCGGATGCAGTCGGCCTTGTGCTCGTCGAAGTCGGATATCAGCCATTGGCCGTTCACCTTCTCCATATAGAGTTTATGTTCTTCTACGTCAGAGTTTTCATCGAACGAACCATTCTCCCATTTCTGGCGCACCTTGATGGTGGCAATCGCGTGGGTGTTGTCGGTCTTTTCCACGCCGGCCACTTCAAAGTCGGCGATAGTGCCGCCGTTGCCGGTCACGAAATAGTAGAGCCATTCGTGGTCCATGGCCTCGAACTCCGGCAGCTGGTTGAACATCGTGTCCAGCACGTTGTAGAAATCCGCTGTCATATACGGTTTCGACTTCTCCGACAGTTCGTGGTCGGGGATGTACTGGCACAGCTCGGCCGCACGTTTCTGCAGCTGTTTTTCAGAATCACTACACGCCGCAAACAGGAACGCGGCGATGGCAAAAATCAGGATTTTTTTCATAATATTGTTTTTTTTAATTGTTATTTGCAAAAATCTAATCTCTACTTCCGGGCATAAGGTCGATGAAGGTTTTCTTGACCAGTTCGTAAGCTCTGTTCGGATTAAATCGTTCTGCGCCACCGCGAAGCAATATGTCCATATCACCTAAAAATTCCGGAGTTTGTAACTTCAATTCCATATTTTGCACGAATTGCTTATATGTAGGAACCTTTTCCACCACAAATTCCATATACTTTTGGTAGCATTCTAACACTCGCGCTACGTCTATCTTTCCGCTTTCCAAAGCCACTTGCAAATCGAACAAGTCGCGACCTTTCTTCCTTTGGTATAATGCACGCAACTTGGTTCCTATCAGTTCGTTAAGGGTGTAAGTGGTGATTTCACATTTACCGCTGAACCAAGTGTTATGAACTTCAAACGGCATTTTTTGTAACCCCAGGACGTTAAAGTGTTCGTAGCAATTGATTTCAATCTTCAGTCGTAAAGGTTGTACTGGTGGAACTTCTGACTCCATACGGAAGAACATAGTATTGTTGTACCGTTTCTGCTTCGTCACTTTGCCAGGGAGCCACGACAGCACCTCCCCAAGACGGAACAAGATGGGTTTGATGGGACCGGGATGGATTTGCACGAGGTCAATGTCTTCGCTGTAACGAGATTGCGGAGTAAGGTACAGCTTATGCAACGCCGTACCTCCGCGAAATGCCAGCTGCGAAGCCAAAAATTCATCGTTGAATATGCAGACCAGGGCCTTGCAGATGATGAGGTCTTGTTCGACCATCGCATCAGTGTTCCAAGGCACTTGCTCGTACCATTCTTGTATGTAGTATTGGGGAATCATATTTCGTCAATTTCAACCTCGTAGTTTATAATAATTTTCCAACGCTTATCTATGGGCATATCATCGCTAACGGCGTACGTTTGCTTCAGTGGAGTCTTTCGCATTATCCTATCTGTTTGTTTCCATAATGTATAGAGTTGGTCGGCTTGATCCTGCTCTTCAATCTGTTCAAGCAGATAGCCAAGACGTTGAATGGTGGCACTGCTGAAATAACTCAGCAATGGCAGCTTTTTGTCATCCCAGGAGGTGGCCTCGCACAGTTCCACTAAAAGTTCAGCAGCTCGGCTCACACCTCCCACTTTGCGTTCTTCTGCCACCACGTCCAAAGCAGTTAATTCAGGTTCTGCCACAGTCATATAGCCAGTTAAAGTCTTCACACGCCTGGTGAATTCAAGTGGCAGATTTTGTCTTAGAGTGAATTGTACGCGTACACCGTTTTTCATTCCTGAACGGATAGGTCCCCCATTGACCGTTGCTTGGAACACCATGGCCCGTTGATGCGAAGCTCCATTCATCGCAGCAGCCGTCAGTAACGAGACGTAATAATCACGCTTCAGAAAACTCATCAACTTGTCTATGTAAAACGAAGGAGGAACCACACCTCTCAACTTGTACTCATTGGGTATAATGACGTAAAAGTTTTGCCAAGGCGACATGATGATGCCACGATCAGTCAGTCGGGTCAAACTGTTCTGCAACGCTTGGTCTGAAATGGGCAGGTGCAAATTCAGCACATCTTCCTTCGTGAAAATGTACCGGCCCCTCACCATTTCATGGATAACCCAATCTTGCAAACATTTAATATCTGCCATCGTAATCGCCTTATTGTCTGTCTATAAGCAAAACTAATCGCTTTCTGATTATTTCTGCAAATCCGCCGCAAAAATACAACTATTTTTGATTCAACCACATTTTAGTCTAAAAAAACTTATACATAACAAAACTGTTGGATTTATGATCTCTACCGCACGCCGAGTTCCTTAAAGATATTTCCCAGTACTTCCGCATCGTTGCGACAGAGATATGAGTTTATTTCCATCGTTTCCACGCTGGTGATATCGTTTTCCCCCAATGCTGTTTTTAGTCTTTCCGAGATCAACGGATTTGAATGCAATGGGTACAACCAACACATATCGGGGTTGTTTTTCTCCAAATATTCCTCGTTGAAAGCAAATTTCATGACACCTATTGTCAAGTCTATATTTTCATGTTCATCGAATTTGCGATTATATTCGGCTTGTACTTTCAGATAGTCATCATAGCTGTCAATTTTTAAGATGGGCTCATTCCCTTTTATTCCCCCAAAACGAGCATAGGAATCCTCAAAAAAAACCGAGTTTTTCCAATCCACCATTTCTGGACAATAGAGCTGAGGACGCCTTTTTTTATCACGCGGTTGCGCAAATCTGAGCAGATGATAGTCCCAGGTTTTGTCCTTTTTTCTAATGGTACAACTTTCCCATTGGTGTTCTTGAAGATTGAATTTCTTCAATATGGAATACATTTTGGAACTGACAATAAAGTTATTGATAGTGCTAATATTAAGGCAATAGAGTAAATCTGTAAGGCGAGAATTCCCTTTCAGCCTGAATTCCGATTGTTTTGGCAACTTGTTGAATAATTGTTGCATGCTGTTAAAATTCAGAGGCTGAAGGAGTTCCAGTTGTCCACCCGGGGCACTTCCAACCACTTTTGTTTTTGTTGAATGCTCAAAATTGTAATAGGTGGTCATCGTATATTTACTTTAGTGTTTGATTGCTGGATTTGTAATAAAATTCATTCGGCAAAAGTATCAAAAACATTCGGAATTATCCCTTTAAGTCTTGCAAAAAACGGTGTGATAATCTGTGTCAATCTGCGCGGTCTGCGGGACAATTATATGCCCCGCCGAACTCGCAGAAATACGCAGACAGGATATTTACAAGATTCAAGAGGATAATTCAGAAAATATTTATTCTCCGTAACAACGCTTTCAGTGCTTCTGCGTGCTGTCCGACTATGATAACATGGTGATTCCCAATAGGATTCGTAAGAAAATATTCGGTGTCGGACGGATTGGCGAGACGCACCACTAACTGCGTGCGGCAGAGGTCCGGCTTTGTCTGACAGCGAACCAGCTCTCCTTCTGCGACGAATGCGCGTGACAAATCGCCCGAAACTTTGCAAATCGTGACGGGGCCTTCCGGCACGAAGCCGCGGATGCCGACCCCGATTCCCGATTCGAAATGCGTGTCCAGTTCGTAACGCTGAACCATATCGAAGGGTATGGTGCAGTGGGCGAAGAGGATTTCGCCCGTTTCGGGATGGATGCTGGCGGGGTTCGCTTGGAAGGAGGACGTGCCGGTCAGGGCGCGAAGCAGCATCATGGTCAGCATGGTGGGAACATCGCCCTCGCAACCTGCGATATAACCTTCCGCGTTCAGCTTCGCCAACGCCCAGCAGCCGGTATTGTGGACAGCATCCAACAAATCGAAGCAACGGATTGTAAATCCCTGTAAATCATGTTTTTGCACTACGATTTTCAATGCCTCATAGATACGACAGGCATCGGGAAGCGCCTCTTTGACCGTTGGCATATCGCTATGCTCTGTTGGCGAGGATTCAGGGGTTGCGGCCAGCGTGTCCAGCAGCTCAACCATGGGAATATCTAAAAGTTCAACGCCTAGTTTCTGTCGGACGCACTCCGCATCCACTTGGCTGGCAATGAGCCAGTCAGAAGGTTTCCCGATGACCCCTAATCGGCTTTGGCGCAATCGTTTGACCGCCGATTCCACACGGCACAGCAATTGGATGCGCGAGGCGATGTATTCGGGATTGCCGTGCAGAATCTCACCTTGCTTCCCTTGCTGTCGCAGGTAGGAGAGGATTTCTAACGAGGCGGCTAACGAGTTGCTCTTGTCGGAAGCCAGGAGATAGAACGGAGCGTCCGATTTCCCGACCAATGCGGGCATCATTTGCTGAAAGATGCCTTCGGTGCCGCCCGTCCGCACGAAAATCAGATTCAAATTGTGGGAGCCGTAGTCCGAGAAATCGTCACCTTTCAGAATGTACGGGACATTCAAGCAGGTTAGAAACTCTTTCGTGAGCGTATCTACCGCCTGCGGGTCGTGCAGGGTAGAAGTGAGGGTATAGACTGCGATATTCATATTGTTTTTTTATGTTTGTTTTTTACGTTTTTCAAATTTAGGGTTTCAAGTTTCAGGTTTCAGGTTATTCTGTTTGTTGCCCGTATTCTTCCGGTTCCTCCGCCACCATCGGCAGGCTCTCCTCTTCGATATGAATGTACGTTTTCGAGCGATGGTTAAAGGTCTTGATGTAAAAGTCGTGAAGCTGGATTTCCACCTGCAACATCGTCTGTTCCAGTTTCTTGGGTTTCAGCTGACACGCCCAAAGCACAATCACTTGCCACCCATTCTCGGTGAGGATCTCATAATTTTTCTGATCCCTTTCCTGATTTCTAAATATCTTATTCACCCAAAATTCTCTATTCGTATTTGGGATTCTACAACATTTCGAGTCTATAATTGTACATTTTTCATTGTACATTGTACATTGAACATCGTGTCCGTGCCAAAAGCACCCGTTCACGAAAATCGCCGTCCGGTACTTGCGCATCACGATGTCCGGTTTCCCCGGCACGCCCTTCACGTTGAGG
>JBGUPL010000013.1:0-71087 GCA_045130275.1 Bacteroidales bacterium | reverse complement strand
GCCATCGCGGGCACGGTGCTGTTGGTCATGTTGATGCCCACGGGCAGGTCGCCGAACAGCTTCAGCAGCGTGACGGCCATCTCGCTCTTGCCCGTGCCTTTCGGGCCGAAGATGTTCAGTATGGGAAAGAAGCGGTGCTGGGCGATGATGATGTCCCGGAACAGCGTGGCGAAGTAGAAGCCTATTCCGGCTATGGCATTGTCGCCATAGACGTTCAGCATCTTGTCGGTGAATTCAAAAAGGCTGATGTCGCCGCCTCTGTGTACGAATTTCCTCTCGAATTGGAACAGTGTCTCGTCATCCTTGTAGAACGAGGACAGCGCTGGGATGTAGAAGTGTTCCCCCTTGTGTTCTATGACACCCAGCTCGCCGAGCGGGCGGAACTCTCCGTCAACGGTGATGCCGTTCGACCAGGCGAAGAAGCCCTGCTTCTGCCAGCCCAGCTGCGTGACCTCGCGGCAGGTCTTGGTGTTGTCGTAGAGATAGGCCTTTATCTTGTTGAGGCCGTGTTCGCCGCCCTCGAAGAGGAAGTTGCCCAGCGATTCGCACCGCAGCCGGAACGCGGCGATCGATATGAGGTCTTTCTGGCTGAACTCCAGCACCTCAATCTTGCCGTGAACGTTCTTGAGACGGTAGAGCCGTTTGGCGTTGATGGTGCTGACGATGTGGAAGAGCGGCTCCATGGTGAAGTTCGACCCCTTGAAAAAGTTGTCGCCCTTGAGCGAATAGAACCAGTAGCAGTTGTTCTCTATGTAGAACCCGTACTTCCGTATCAGTTCCTCCTGTTCCTGCGTTTTTCCGGCAAGTGCGAACTTGGCGTTCTCCTTTTCAAGGCTTTTTTCCCTGCGCTTCACATCGTCAATCTGTTTGAGAGTGTTTTTCCAAAGGGATTTGTTCGGGATTCTCTGTGCCAGCAGGGCGACAAGTTCCCCGCGCTCGGCTGGGTCACGGTCGGCGAAGAGGGTGGCGATTTCCTTGACCGTCCGTGCCCTTGCCACGGGGTCTTCCGCGCAGGATGCGCTCCTGCTTTCCGCCAAAGCGTCAAGGAAAAGCCGTGCGTTGTCCGACTGGAATCCATCGAACTGTTCCTTTGAGGTGAAAAAGCTGTCGGGATCCTGCTTGCCGCCGTCGGCGGCTGGCGGGATGGCCAGAACATACACGTTCAGTCCGGACTCGACCATCCTTTTGCCGTTGCGCTCCGTGGCCTTGCGTCCTGCCTCGTCCCCGTCCAGCATGAGGGTGACGTTCCTGGAGGCTCTTGCCAGCAGGCGGATTTGCTCGTCCGTCAGCGATGTGCCGCAGGGGGCGACGACATTGCACACACCCAGCTGGTGCATCTTCACAACGTCCGCGTTTCCCTCCACCAGCACGGACATGTCCGCGCTACGGATATGCCGGAAAGCGAAGTTCAGCCCGTAGAGGGTCGCCCCCTTGGTGTAGGTCACACTTTCCGCGCTGTTGATGTATTTTGGGATGTCGTCCGAGGGGTGCAGCGCACGCCCCGAAAACGCGGTTACGTTTCCGTATGGGTTGAATATCGGGAACATCAGCCTGTCGCGGAAGATGTCATAGATGAAGTGGTCTTTGCGCTCCCGAAAAAGGTCGCATCCCTCAAGCGTCTCGATAAGGAAGCCTTTCTGCCGCAGATAGCGGTAAAGTTCGTTGGGTTCCCGGGGGGCATAGCCTATGCGGAAAGCCTCAATGGTCTCGTCATCAAAGCGGTTTCTTGCATACTCCAGCGCGGCGGGGGTTTCCTTGAGCCGCCGCTGGTAGAAGCGCGTTGCCTCCTCGTATATGGTTTTCTGCTTTTGGCGCTCCTTTTCCGTTTCTTCCTCCTCCTTGGTGGGCTGACGTTCCTCTATCAGTATCCCGTATTGTCCAGCCAGCAGCTTCACCGCCTCCGGGAACGAAAGCCCGCGAAGTTCCATGAGGAAGTCTATGGCGTTGCCGCTGCGGTCGCATCCATAGCACGTCCAGCGGTTGGTTTTCGTGTTCACGAAGAAGCTGCCGTCCTTTTCGTCATGGAATGGACAGCAGGCCTTGTAGAGCAACGCGCCAGCCCTCTTCAGCTTCACGCCGGAACTCTCCGCCACATCTTTCATGTCGGCGGCGAAGAGCACGTCATGGATTTTGTCTTTCGGAATCATATCGCATATGGTGGTTTTTGGTCAGTTTCTGAATATCTGGTACTGCCAGCCGATTCGCGGGGTCATGTTCACGAAGTCGTAGCCGGCATACACTTGGTTGCGCCGGATGTTAACGCCCACGACAAACTCAAAGCCGGGCTTGCGGTCGGGGATGCTGAACGTCAGTCCGCCGCCGATGGTGACGGCCAGTTTCGGCTCCGTGCGCACTGTCCTTGTGGTCACGGTGGTCTTGTTCAGCAGCTCCCAGTCCAGCGTGACGCGCTCCACGGCGTTGCCCGTGACGGTGATGTCCGTCACGGCTTTCACGGCGGTGTCCGCATAGGGGATGGAGTAGCTCTTCCTGGAGTAGTAGTCGCGGATAACCGCCGCCGTGTCTATGTCGGCGGGCATGGTGACGGGGTACGTCACCAAGTACGGCGCGGGGAAGAAGACCGTGTCCGTGACGTGCAGCGTGTCCGTCCGTGTGACGGTCGTGACACGCACGGTCTCGCCGCGCCCCCTGCAGCCGCGCTGGAGCAGGGCGACGATGACAACGGCCATCATCACGATGGCGAACCACTTCCAGTCAACTTTCATGGCTATAGGGCTTTGAGCAGGTTGTCAAGCTCCACCTGCGGGTGGACGTCGCTCTTGTCCTGCCTGTAGGAGGCGTGGGCGAAGACGCCCTCGCCGCCCATGAGGGCGCGGGCGGTGACGTTCCAGATGTCGCTCTTGTAGTTGGGGGATATGCGGTGGGTGTCCATGAGGTGGCGGAGCAGCTCCTTGAGAGTCTCCAGCTGCGCCGTGGTGTACCGCTCGTAGTACTGGAAGCCCCGGTACTTTTGGTTGGAACAATACTCGTAGATGTTCGGCACGGCCTTGCACTTGAGGTTGGGGACAACCTTGCCGTCCTTTCTTGTGACGGGGTAGAACTTCCCGTCTGTGTGCTGTACCAATGCGCCCCAGCTGTCCAGCTCAATGCCGATGGCTTGGGGGTCGAGTTTGCGGTAGTTGAGGCCGAACTTGGCGAAATGGTGGGTGGTGAGGCCGAGGTGGTACGCCCAGTACTTGTCGTCGAAGCATCGGTGCAGATGTCCCTCGCGGCTGATGACGTAGGAGGTGGCCACCCGCTCCGTGGTGTGCAACCACCACGACATGTCCCCGTTCACGCTGTCGCCGGAAACGGTGTGGTGCAGCACAATCTGTCTCTTTGCGGTCTCTTCCCGGACATACTGCGTGTCGGGGAAGTTCCAGTCCTTGTATATCTTGATCATTGCTCCTTGGTTTTGGTGGTTTTGGTGCGCCGTTCAAGCCGTCTTTCGAGGGCGGCGTTCCTCTCTATGATGTCGAGCAGGGCTTCCAGGATGCGGTAGTCTGTCAGCTGGCCCGTCACCACGTGATATACCTTGCTGACGCTGCAGCCGAACTCGTCGGCCAGCACCTGCCCGTAACCGTGCGGCAGGAACCGCCGCAGCTCCTTACTGATTGCCTTTCTTGCTCCCATGCTTCTCTATAATATATTGTGTGAGTAATACGGTGAAGGCCGCAAGCCTCGCCGCCGCCACTACCAGCAGCGGGGCGAGAGCGAACAGCCATCCTTTTGTCAGCCATCCGAAAATCTTGAGGATAACAAGGTAGCCGGACAGTAATAGCAGGTGCTTCATCACCTGTTTAATGGTTTTCTCCATCTTGTTCATTTTGGCGTTTTCTTTGCTTGTATTCCGGCATGGTTCTGTTTAGCGCGTCCTCCTCTTCCGGTGTCAGCCTGCGGTAGATTGACTTTTCGGGCAAATCGGGTACAAGGAACTGTATCAGTTCCTTGACATGGAGGTTCATCAACGGACCATACGGGACGTTGTTTGCAATGTACGAATCAATGGTTCTGGCGTCTCTTACCCTAAAAAACACCATAAGCATCGGTTTTACATCAGGTCTTTTTAGCACGTTCAGTGCCTGCTCTGTGAGCACAAAATTTTTTTTTACCATAAGGTTGGAATTTAAAATGTTAATTCCAAAAAACTATGTATTTTTGCAGCAAAATTTGTAGCAAAAAATTGCAGCAAAATTTGCAGCAATTTTTTGTTGTAACTTGCTGGGTGCAAGATACTTAATTTATAAATACAAATATCAACTGGGAAAAATTTTTTTTCAGTGCTCTTTGAAACGACAAAACTAAAATGCCGCTTTCGCTCTGCAAAAACGGCGAAATCAATATGCTGATAACTGATTGAAAATCAGTTATTTTTATTGCTTTGTACTGAGACAGAAATGAGACAAAGCAATGCAAATTTGACTAAAAGTAAAAAATATAAATTATTAACAATCAAGTAATTGTGATTGTTGTATGAGTAAAAATGAGAGGGCGATTTAACCGGGGGTTCGAATCCCTCTCTCTCCGCAGAAGTTGTAGAGACGTTTCATGAAACGTCTCTACGTTTGTTTAAAGCAACACATTCTCCGAAAAATCCTATCTTTGCCACCCAAAAAGAACCACCCATGCTCATCCTCTTCAACAAACCCTATGGCGTGCTGAGCCAGTTCACCCCAGAGGCGGGACATCCCGCCCTCAACGAGTTCGGATTCCCGCCCGGCGTCTATGCCGCGGGACGGCTCGACCACGACAGCGAGGGCGCCCTGCTGCTGACCGACGACGGACGGCTGGTGAAGCGGTTGCTGGACCCGAAGAACGCCCACCCGCGCGCCTACCTTGCCCAAGTGGATGGCGAAATCACCGACGAGGCCTTGCAAAAACTAAGGAAAGGGGTCGTCATCAAAGGTTATCGCACCCGTCCCTGCAAGGCCGAGCGAGCACTGCCACCCGAGAACCTCTGGGAGCGCGTGCCCCCGATCCGCTATCGCGCCAATATCCCCACCAGCTGGGTGCGCCTCACCCTCACCGAGGGCAAGAACCGCCAGGTGCGCCACATGACCGCCGCCGTCGGTTTCCCCACGCTGCGGCTCATCCGCGTCCAGATCGGCGAGCTTAGCATGGGAGATCTCCAGCCAGGCGAGTGGAGGATTGTCAAGCAGCGATAAAACAAAATGGAGACACGATATTTTGCATCTCTGTGGTTCTTTTCGGGACAGAAACGCTCAAAATCTTTTCGTTTCTTCATCTTCAAGTCACCGATTATTGCCTTTGAGTATTACGTATCATATTGATTGTCAAAATTTTATATAAAATTTTCAAACATCCGTTGCACAATCCAAAAAAAGTGTATTTTTGCAGCCTCAAAAAGGCGGGGTAGCTCAGTTGGTTAGAGCGTCGGATTCATAACCCGGAGGTCTCGAGTTCAACTCTCGATCCCGCCACAGAAAAAAGATGACTGACGATTCAGCCATCTTTTTTTGTATCTTCGCCCGTCTTTTTTTAAACATTGAAAAACCTTAGTAGTCTATTTTAATATGTTGAAAATCAGGTCAATATTTATACTGCTGATGATTGCGGTTGTTCTGTTCACAGCTTGTGACCGCACCAAGAAAACCCCAAAGGATAACTCCCAACCTGTTGTTGCCTTGCCGGCATTCGACAATGACTCTGCATACGCTTTTGTAAAGGCGCAGACCGATTTCGGACCGCGCGTGTTAGGCACGGAAGCGCATGAGAATTGCCGTGTCTGGCTGCTCGGCAAGCTGCGCGAGTATTGCGACACTGTTTATAATCAGTCGTTTACGGCCAGGACCTACGATGGGAAATCGTGGCCCTGCGCCAACCTCATTGGCAGTTTCGGGCCGGAGAAAACCAAACGTGTTGTACTGGCAGCTCACTGGGATGCCCGTCCTTTTGCCGACCACGATCCCAATCCCGCTAACCGCGACAAGGCAATTGACGGGGCCAATGACGGGGCCAGCGGCGTGGGCGTTCTCCTCGAAGTAGCCCGCCAGCTGCATGCAGCCCGTCCGGATGTGGGTGTCGATATCGTCTTCTTCGACGCAGAGGACTACGGCCCGAAGGAGAGCGAGGATGTTCCCGGCGAATGGTGGGGACTTGGTGCCCAGTATTGGGCGAAAAACCCTCATATCCAAGATTATACGGCCGATTTCGGTATCCTGCTGGATATGGTGGGCAGTCCGAATGCACAGTTCATGCAGGAACAGTTTTCCCTCCGCGATGCTCAGGATGTGGTGCGTAAAGTGTGGTCCACAGCCTACGAACTCGGTCACGGCCAGCATTTCCAAAACCGTCCCGGTGGTGTGATCACCGACGACCACTATTATGTCAACAAGTATGCATCCTTCAAGATGATCGACATCATCCACTATGACGCGGTCTCCGGCACCGGCTTCGACCCGGTGTGGCACACGCTCGACGACAACATCCAGCATATCGATAAGAACACCCTCGGCGTGGTGGGCACAACTTTATTGCAAGTCCTTAAAAATGAATAACTTGAACTATGAAAGTATTTAAATTCGGCGGCGCCTCCGTGAAGGACGCCCCAGCCATCGAGAACTTAAAATCCATTCTTCAACGCTATGAGAATGAGCAACTTGTGGTGGTGATTTCCGCTATGGGCAAGACCACCAACTTCATGGAGAAGTTGTTGGATGCCTATTACCATGCCCCTGAGAACGTGCCTGCTTTGCTTGCGGAGTTGCGCACGAATCACGAGGCTGTGGCCGAACAACTTATGGGCGCGAACAACCCCTTCCTGCCGCACTCCGATCGCCTCTTCACGTTGCTGAACGAGCAGTTGCAGCGTCCCACGTCCGACAACTTCGACTACGATTACGACCGCATCGTGAGTTTCGGCGAGCTGCTCTCCACCACATTGATTGCCACCTATCTGAATGCGCAAGGTCTTGATACGCAATGGATTGATGCTCGTCTGCTGGTGCGCACCGACAACACCTACCGCGAAGGGCATGTTGATTGGACAGTGACGCAAAAGTTGGTCTGCAACACCATCAATCCCTACTTCCAGAATCGTACCCATGGCATTGTGCTGACGCAGGGCTTTATTGCCGGCACAGCAGAGAACCAGACCACCACGCTTGGTCGCGAGGGATCCGATTATTCCGCCGCTATTCTTGCGCATACGCTTGATGCAGAGAGCGTTACAGTATGGAAAGATGTTCCCGGCATCCTCAATGCCGATCCGAAACGTTTTGCAAATGCCGTCAAAATCGACAAGTTGACGTACCACGAGACTGTTGAGTTGGCGTACTACGGTGCGAGCGTCATCCATCCCAAAACCCTTAAACCGCTGCATAACAAACAGATACCCTTGTTCGTAAAATCCTTCTTCCATCCGGAAAACGAGGGTAGCATGATTACACAAGAGGCTGATTCTGTGGAAGTCCCTTCCTATATCGTGAAGGACAATCAGCTTCTGCTTTCCGTCTCGCCACGCGATTTCTCAATCATCGGAGTCGAAAATCTTTCCATAATATTGGATATTTTGGCGAAGTACCGCGTGAAAATCAACCTGATCCAGAATTCTGCACTCACTTTCTCGGTCTGCACCGACAATGTGCCGTTGCGCCTCCAGCCCTGCATCGAGGCGTTGCAAGAGGAATTCATCGTCAAATTCAATGACGGGATCCGGTTGGTGACCATCCGCCATTACGATGAGAATTCTGAAAAAAATGTTTTGGAAATGTTTGCAAATGAAGAAGTTCTAATTCGACAGAGCAATCGTCACACTGTCCAAATGATATTGAAATAAAATATATTTGTAGTTCGACTTGATTTTTTGAAACAAAAATGTATTTTTGCAGGTTTGATTTTTGAAAGTAGTATTCACATAAAATTAATCAAAAGTATGAAGAAAACGTTACTTATTTTAGTTGCTGCGTTGCTGACCAGCCTGGTCACTTCCGCGCAAGTTACTGACACGATTGTGTCTTTGACCCCTTCCAACCGCAATGTGCTTCTCGAGGAGTACACGGGTATTTATTGCCAATATTGTCCTGATGGACACAAGAGAGCCAATGAGCTCAAAGATGCGTATCCCGAAAGAGTGAACATCATCAATGTGCATGAAGGTTACTATGCAGACAATAACTATACCACCGCATTCGGTACTGCTCTGGCCGACCAGACGGGTTTGACTGGCTACCCCGCCGGTACTGTTAACCGTCATGTTTTCAGTGGTGGCGTTACTGAGCTTAGCAGAAATCAATGGGCTGCTGCTGCCAATACCATCATGGGAATGGCCTCCCCGGTCAACATCGCTGCTGAAGGCACCCTGGATTGGGCTACACGTACATTGAACATTCGTGTCCAACTGTACTACACTGGCACACAAACGGTTTCGACCAATGCGTTGAACGTTGCCATCATCCAAGACTATGTGATGGGTTCTCAAACGGGCGGTGCCACGTGGAATCCTGACCAAATGGTGGGCAACCAATACTGCCACATGCATATGCTTCGCCATCTGATTACCGGACAATGGGGCGAGACAATCGACAATATCACTCCTGGAACACTGGTGGAGAAAAACTACGAGTACGTGATTCCTGCACAGCTCGGTACGCCCAATCCTATCGATGCGGTCTTGTCGAATCTCTCTTTCATCGCTTTCGTTTGTGAAGGTCACCAGGAAGTTCTCACCGGTATTGAGGTTCCGATCGAACACCTCAATGTCACCACTCCTCTTGACGGACGTCTGATCAAGGTTGTTGAGGTCCCGAACACCTCTTGCGACAATTATACGAATGCCTATTTCAAATTCAAAAACATGGGCGCTCAAACGGTGACATCAGTCACTTATACTTACACGTTGAATGGAACAACCTATACGAACACGTGGAATGGAAGCATTCCTTCAATGCACGAGGATATCATCAATCTTCCTGAATTGACCATCTTGAATGGTGTGGATAACACGTTGACTATCCAAATCACTAAGATTAACGATGAAAGCATCACTATTCTCCCCAAATCCTTGACCTTCAAGAAGAATGCTTATGAGGGCGGTGGTAGAATGACCTTCACCCTCAGAACTGACCAATACGGTGATGAAACTTCCTTTAAGTTCTTTGATCCTAATGGCGAAGTGGTTCTTTCCGACGGTGGCGAAGGCCATGAACTGTCCGGCTCCCACACGTATGAATACCCGTTCCGTCCTACCACCACCGGTTGCTATCGTTTGGAAGTCTATGACGAATATGGTGATGGTATTAACACCAATTACGGTCTCGGCTTTTTCAAACTTAATGCTGAGGACGGCACCCAGATTTTCAGAGACAATGGTAAGTTCGGTAGCCAGGCAACCTATATGATCAATGTGACCTATCCTGCTGGTGTTGAGACGCTTGAAAGCGTGACGGTTATCTATCCTAACCCTGCCACGGATATGATCAACATCAATTCCACCTCGAATGTCCAACGTGTTGAAATCTTCAACATGCAGGGTCAAATGGTGAAGGCTGAGTCCGGCGACGTGAACAGCATCTCCCTGAAGAGTCTTGCCAACGGTGTCTATACCTTGAAACTGACGACCGATAATGGAACCTCCATGCACAAGATCGTCAAGAAGTAAGACCCCTTTATTTCGTTATTGATATAAAAAAGCCCGACATCATGGTCGGGCTTTTTTTATGGCAATGATATAGATGTTGACCCAAAAAGACAAATAAGACCGGGACGACAACCTCTCCCATCATACGGTGGCACTTCCGTGCCACGAGGCGCCAATTCCCCTTCTGATTCTCAGAAGGGGTGCCCAAAGGGCGGGGTAGTTAATATGGATGATAATTCCATATTTGCATAAAGGTTGCGGATGGGATTTCCTTGTTTCCAATAGTGTGGGTAATGGTTATATTTTTCTGCTAGGGTATTCATATTCTTTATATTACTACCCCGGCCTGCGGCCACCCCTTCTTAAAAAGAAGGGGAACTTTTTGGGGTCCGGCTGTGCGGACAAAGAAAATATTGTGCGTCAGCTCATTATAAGAAACGGGAATGCCCATGTTTTCAACTATAACAAGTGCTAATCTGTATTAACTGCAAAACAGACAGCCGGTCAACTTCTATATTATTGCTTTTTTTATTGTGAATAATAGTAGCGGATACTGACTGCAAGTCCAATCGGGTTCAATTCAACCCCCTTAACCAACAACCCATTAACTACTAACCTTCTAACCCTCTAACCTTCTAACCCCCTATTTCTTCACGAAAGTCTTGGTCACTGTGCCTGCCTCAGTGGCCACGCGAACGAAATACATGCCGTCGGCCAGGCCGGAGATGTTGATCGGTGTGATTTCGGAGGTGACCGGTACAATTTGCAACAATTTACCATATACATCGAACACCTCAACGCTTTGTACATTGTTCATTGTACATTGTACATTGACAATCTCCTTTGCAGGGTTCGGATAAACGGTCACGCGGTTTTCGTAGCTGTCAATGCCGACACTCTTGGTCAGTTGCACATTCTGCACTAATTTTTGGCCGTCGGCAATGGTGGTGACGATGGTTTTGGGTAGGTAACCCTCCGCCGAGTAGGTGACAGCGTACTGACCGGCCTTGATGGGACGGTGATAGTCGCCATAGGGCAGGGAGGACTCCACGTAGGAGTGATCGAGGTCGTGATTGGCGATATAAACGAGCGCCTCCAACGGTTCGCCGGTTAGCGAGTCGGTGACCCTGCCGTGGATACCGTTGTCCGCCTCGGCGATGAAATTCAGCAGCGCTTGCTTGATGTAGCCCCAGTAATTCGGCAAGGAGTTGGTGGATTGCACTTTGTTGTCGCCGACTTCGATGGTTACGTGGCGTGTGCCAAGATACCAGTTGTGGTAGTCCTGCATGGAGCCGGTGATGACGTACCAGTCGCCGCCCTCCGTGATGCCGTCGTTTTCCTCGTTCATGTAGTTGGAGTTGTAGTACTGGCACGTGTCGGCGAACCGGTGGCCGACAAATGCCCACCAAGCGGCGTCAGCGTGGCTGTGCTGCCAGCTGGTCCAAGTGTCCCATGGGTAGTTGAATACCTCTGCACCCCCGTGGAAGTTGGCCGCCAAGGTGAAGTCGTGAGCCTGCATGAACTGCATCATCGCTTGCACCTCAGGTTCGTCCTCGTTTTCCTTGGCTGGAGTTTGCCCCACCTGCGGGAACGACCGGTTCAGGTCCACGCCGTGGAGGTTCGATCGAATGGAGACCGGTGAACTGTTGATTTGGTTGTCAGAGGTGTAGTAGGTGCCGTCAGGGTTGTGCAACGGACAGATCCAAATGTCGATGCTGTTGACTAAATCAGTGACGTATGTATTTGAGTTGTAATTTGTTAGAAGATAGTCGATAAGTCTCAGCATCATATAGTACCCGAGCACCTCGTCGCCGTGGATAGTGGAGGTGTAGAAGACGGAGGGCTTGCCCTCGCGGTCGCTGAGGTTGTTGCTGATGTGCGCCACCAGGATCTTGTGGTGATCAGGGGTGTTGTCCAGGATGGTGTCGATTTCGCACAGCTGTGGGTAGCGCGTGCGGAAGGTGTCCATCGCGGCAAGATAAGTGCTGTAGGTCGGGTAGCGGTTCCAACTGCTGGTCAGCTGCGCATAGTTCTGCGCCATTTGCACAAAGGCACGGGTCTGCGGTACGGTCGTGAAGGGAATGTTTTTCGATAGAAAACTGTCGAAATCCCTGTACGACAGGTAGATGCGTGTGTTGAAAGTGCCGTCGTTGTTGCGGCTCACGTGGTCCACGGAAAAGTCGTGCGACAGCGAGCTCAGCGTGGCGGCGTCCACCACGGTCTCGATGTAGGTTTCGGGATAGGTGAGCTTTTGGTTTTGCGCCATGGCCGTGACGGCGATGAGGATGGCGAAGAGGGTAATGATCCCAGCGCGGCGCGTCGGGTTGACGTGTTTCGGGCTTACAGCCCTTTTGGAAAAACGGTTCATATAAATCATAATCTTTCGTAATATCTTAAACTCTAAACTCTAAACCCTAAACCCTAAACCCTAAACCTTTAACAGATATGCCTTGAGGTCCGCGGCTTTCTTCGGACCGATGACTGCGGCGAGTTCGGTCTCGTTGGCGGCTTTGATTTTCGATACGCTCTTGAATTCTTTCAACAGTCTGGTCTTGAGTGTTTTACCTATGCCGGGCGCGTCATCTAAGATGGAGGCGATGCTGGTTTTGCTGCGGCGTTTGCGGTGATGGGTAATGCCGAAGCGGTGCACCTCGTCGCGCACGTGCTGCAGCAGTTTCTGCGCCTCGGAGCGTTTGTCGATATAGACGGGCAGGTCGTCGCCCACCTTGTAGATGTCCTCCAACCGTTTGGCGATGCCCACCATCATAAGGCGGTCTTCGATGTGGAGGGCTTGGATGGCGTTCCAGGCGGCGTGGAGCTGCCCTTTGCCGCCGTCGATGACTACCAGGTCTGGCAACGGCTTTTCCTCCTCCAGCAACCGGTGGTAGCGGCGGTAGATGACCTCTTCCATGGAGGCGAAGTCGTCGGCACCGACCACAGTCTTGATGTTGAAGTGCCGGTATTCGCTTTTGGCGGGCTTGCCGTCGATGAAGCAACTCATCGCGGCCACGGGCTCCTCGCCTTGGGTGTTGGAGTTGTCGAAGCATTCGATACGTCGCGGCAAAGTCTTCATGCCTAAAGCGTCTTGGAGCGCCTGCAGTACCCGGATGTTACGTCGTTCGGGATCCGCGAGGTCTTGCCGTTTTTTCTTTTCCAGCATATAGAAGTGCGCGTTGCGGACGGCCAACTCCAACAGTTTGCGCTTGTCGCCACGTTGCGGCACTTGCAGGTCCCAGTCGTCGGGGGCGATTTCCGGCGTGAAGGGCACCAGCAGGGTGGGGGAGAGACTTCCCAAACGTTCCCTGATCTCCAGGATGGCTGTCCAAAGCGCATCTTCGCGGGTGGTCTCCAAACGGTTGTCGATTTCGAGGGTCTGCGCCTGCACCACCGCTCCGTCCAAAACACGTAAAAAACTGACGTACACGCAGTTGTCGTCTTCCTCCATCCCGAAGACATCCATGTCGGTGAGCGAGGGGTTCACCACGACGGATTTGCCAATGAAGGTCTCCAAAGCATCGATTCTGCGCTTCACTTCGGCGGCTTGCTCGAATTTCCATTCGTCGGCATAGCCCATCATCTCCTCACGCAACTGCCGGATCACCTCTTTGCGGTTCCCTTTGATGATTTGCGTTGCTTGGTCGATATTCTGCCTGTATTCTTCGGCAGTGATGAGTCCGCAGCAGGGAGCAGCGCATTTTTTGATTTGGTACTGCATGCACGGACGGTCATTGTTCTTCAATATCTTGCAATTCCGTATCGGAAATAGCCCGTAGATGAGGTCGAGCAGGATATTCATCTGTTTCACAGAAGAATAGGGCCCGAAAAGATGCATGGTGGCGGGGTCGGGCCTGCGGGTGGGGAAGATCCTTGCAAACGGCTCTTTCGTGACGGCAATCCATGGATAGGTTTTGTCGTCTTTCAGCATGATGTTGTATTTCGGCTTGAATTCCTTGATCATGCTGTTTTCCAGCAACAAAGCCTCCCACTCCGTGTCCACCACTACGGTCTGGATGTCGCGGATCTTCGTGACCAGCATCCGCACCTTGGCAGAGTCATGCTCTTTGTTGAAGTAGGAGGAAACCCGCCGCTTCAGCCGCTTTGCCTTGCCCACATAAATCACCGTGCCCTTGTCATCGTAGAAGCGGTAAACACCAGGCTTCTCCGGCAAAGATCTCAGTATCAGTTTGATATTGTTTGGAGTCTCTTTCAATGGGATGGGGGCGATTGGTGATTAGTGACTAGTGATCAGTGAGCAGTGATCAGTGAGCAGTGAATAGTGATTAGTGATTGGTGAATAGTGATTTGGATTATCAATTGTCAATTAGCCTCGGGACAGGCATTATGAAAAGGTCTTCGGGTTTTCGGGCGCGATAGGCGTCTAACCAGCGGAATCCTTGAAGCTTGCGGTCTTTCTCAGTCATCTGTTTGTCCGGATGTACTTTCCCATTGGGGGAATCAAAGTAACGGATCTGTTGTATGTGATTGCTGTCCAGATAGATACGCATTTCGCTTGTGATGGACGTGTTGATCCCTATGAGGGAGCTGTCTTCTTCCTGGATATAGTAAACGCATTCCGCATTGCCTATTATATCCACCCTTTGCAAGTAGGTGTCCTCCATAAACCCTTTGATATTCAGACCTTTGATCTGGTTGAACTCCGTGTCTCTGAAAAGTCCGCCGACAATGAAACCGGAGCGGCAGAGTTCGATGGTGCTTTGTACGGAATCGATGATGCAGAAACGCACAGTGTCGCCGGAGAGCTGGTAGTTGTCGGACCAGAAGACAGGGTTGTAGTACATTACCAACAACGAGTCCTTCACATTGTAGGTCATGGAGTCACATGCCCCTTGGATGTTCTTGTGCAGGAATTTGGTATGGAAATAGGCGCGCACCAGGGTGGGATTCGAGGCGGTGTCGAAATCGACTTTCAGCGTGTCGCAATGTAGATAAAGGGTGTCCTTGTTGTCGTCAATGTAGATGAGCAGGTTGCTGTCAGTGGCGATGGATGTGCCGCCTTTCTCATGGTGTTCAATATAATTCCCCTTAAGGATAATATGGTTGGATGTGTCAATGTAAGTGGCATTGTACCAGGCTTTTCCGAATTTCAGATTTTGGTCGTAGAAAAGACTGTCGGCGAAGAGCTGCTGTTTCTCGCCCAAAAGTTTCACATTGCCGTAAAGCACGGAGATATCGGTGTTGGTATTGTAGAACCCCCGATCGGTGAAGATGGTGTTTTCCTCGTTGACGAGGTGGGTTGGGGAGATGAAGTAGGCGATTTTGCTGCTGGCATTGTAGCGCAGGGAATCGCAATCCATCTGGTATCGGCTGCTGCGCAGCAGAACATCCTCGTGGAGATAGGCATCGTCGGTGTTGGTGTAGTATTTTCCGATACGGCTGGTGAGGGTGTCGTCATCGTTGAAGATTTGCCCGCCGGTCGTGTAATAGCCGCAGTCGGTGTTCAGGTCGTAGAAAAGGCTGTCAGAAAGAAGATAGGACTTGCCGTTTTCCAACCGTACATTGCCGGAGATGGAGGCCTGGCGGATTTCCCCGTCGTAGGTGGCCCGTCGCCCGAACAGGTTGATGGAGTCACTGATGATGAACCGCACGGGGCTCCCGAAGGCGATGAGGTAATTGTCCGCTTCGTAGAGATAAGCGCTGTCGCAGTAGCCCACCACATTGTCCTGGGCGAACTTCACGTGTCCGATGAGCCGTTGCGCTCCGGGGAGAAATTCCTCGTCATAGTACCCCATGTCCGCCCGGTAAAGGATTTTGCGGCCACCTTGCCCATACGTCGCACTGGCGAACAGGAGGATGAGGAGAAATATGACGGACAGTTTTCTCATGGGTTATGGAATCAGGGTAGAGTCAACTTCTTGGCTGACAATGCGGTCGTCTTTAAAAATGATGGTGCGGAACACCTCGCCGGAAGGGGTGAAGTAGGTTTCAGGCCCGTTCTTCAGGTTGTTTTCGTAATGGGTGGTGCGCAGCGGGCGGCCGTTTTTGTCGTAAAAGGTGACTTCGCCGGTGCCGTTCCGGAAGGTTCCCTCACCCACCGGCACTCCACGCTCGTCATAGTAAGTCCACGGCCCGTCGAAAAGGTCGTCCTTGAAACCTCCTTCGATTTTGATGTTTCCGTCAAGGTGATAGGCTTTGTGAGGGCCGTTTTTCCGCCCATGAACGTATGTGTATTCCTGGCTTTTGCAGCCGTTGGCGGAATACAAGATCTCGGGTCCTTCGATGGAATCGTTCACATAGACACAGTAGGTGTCCAATGTCCCGTTCTTGAAATAGCGTCGGAACTCCCCGTTGCGCTTCCCGTCGCGCATTTCCACCTCCATTTCCACCGTGTTGGGGCTCCGGTAAAAATAGACGGTCTTCCCGTGTTCTTTCTTTCCGCGGTATTGGATAACGGATTCGGTGCTCCCGTCAGGGTAGTAGGTGGTCTCCGTGTGCGTGCATGACGCGACAGTCAGCAGGGTGACAGCGATGATAGCGGTATGAATAAGGTTCTTCATATATAAAAATATAGGGCGGCAAAGATACATTTTTTAAACAAAAGTAGAGACGCAAGAAATGCGTCTCTACAGTAATGTCGGGGTGAGAAGACTCGAACTTCCGGCCTCTACGTCCCGAACGTAGCGCGCTACCAACTGCGCCACACCCCGTCCGTTTTGCGGCTGCAAAAATACACTTTTTTTGAAATAAAAACACGTTGTGGAAATTTTTGTTTTTTCGCGCCTTTTTTCACCAAAAATGATTTTTTTTGCAACATCTGGCAAACTATTTCGTTAAGACAAAAAAATAGTGACAATGAGGAAAATATTATTCACGCTAATCTTGCTCGTAAGCGGCTTTTATTTTTTGCAAAATGCTGAAGGCCAAGATATTATTATGGGATCCGCCCCGTTGGTGGCCGATATCGATGACTATCCCAGAAATTTCTACGACCCCGGTGGTGTCCCAGGCCAAATGGGTGCAAACCAGGATCCGAACGGCTATTTTGCAGAGAATCTCAGAGACACAATGACCCTGCGAACCAATATGTCGGGCACGGTGTTGTATATCGCTTTTGAAGAATTTGCGATGGACAATGGCGACACGCTCTACATTTTCAACGGCCCCAATACCTCTTCTCCGCTTATAGGAGCCTATACGCTGGTGCAGAGCCCGGGTGAGATTACAGCCGCCGATCGTATGCTGACATTTGTGTTCCATTCGAACGATGCGCATGTTCCGGGGTTGCAGGCCGGATGGCGGGCACAGGTGTATGCCTTTTCCCTTACTCCATCGAGCTACAACTGGCCCACAGACGGCAACTCACCGGATGTGACCACTTGTAATACATGGTTTTATGATTCTGGCGGTCCCAATGGCAATATAGCCACGGTGGATCAAAATGCCAACGAGACGGTTTTTGCCAGTTTCACCTCTCCGGTCGGATCGCATGTGAAATGCGAGTTCACGGAGTTTTCGGTGAATGGGGTGATGAAGATTTATGACGGGCACTATTGGGCGCAAGACAAGCGCCTCATCGGGCAGTTTTGCACATCCACACTTGATAATTCCACTCAAAACAAACCCCCGACACTTTTTTCCACTTCCAGCGCACTCACTTTCGTCTATTGCGGCAAGGCCGGCGATCTCCAGAAATCCGGATGGAAAGCGCAGATTTCCTGCGTGCCTGAGTTGTTTGACAGCCCTGACGGAAGCGCTTGTCCGTCGGTGACCAACGATATTGACTCTTTATATGCCGACATGTTTGATGCTGAGACGAAGACCATTTTGTGGAATTGTGATATTCCCATTATCCTGCTCAAAGCCGGTGTCATTGCTACTGGACAATATACCAGCGACTACTCCGTAAAACAAATCCCCTTTGAATCGCACATTTTCGAATTCAATCAGGGTCAAAGCATTAATGCCAGTGATGACGACCAATGGTTGGCGGGAGTCAATTTGCCTTTTACTTTCACCTTTTTCGGGCAAGATTACAATACAGTGTATCCTGGCACCAACGGGTTGATTTCCATGACATACAGGCATAGCAATCCTGGAATTGATCTGGGTTATTCATACGGGGTTCCTCCTCAATCGCCACCCTATGATGTGAATATTGCCAATAACCAGACGATAGGAGGAGGCAGTATGACGGTGCCTTTTAATTACAACAATTGTATTTATGGTGTATATGAGGATATTGACTGTAATTATTACAACAGCTACTGCTTTAATACCCCAGGTGCTGTTCGAGTAGGTGTGCTTGGTAGCCCCCCATGTCGTGCATTTGTGTTCAACTATTTGAATGTGGGCCTTTTCGGTAATCACAATTCCCCGAGCAATTACAACACTTATCAGATGGTGATTTACGAGGGAACAAACATTATAGACGTATATGTGAAACATCGGGCATGTTGTGCTTCGACAAATAGCGGAAACCAAGGTATCATAGGCCTGCAAAACAAAACATCATCTCAGATTCTTTTTGCGCCGGGTCGCGGGGTCACGTACAATCCAACTACGCATGTCGGCTCTTTTAACGCGTGGAGTGCCAATGACGAGGCATGGCGTTTCACACCCATCACCCCGCTGGATGAGCAAGGTACGTTGCGCTGGTTCGTGAACGATACGTTGGGTACGCCCTATAGTACTGAGCAGATGATCACTGTCAGTAAACCAAATGCACCGGTCACGAAATACATTTCCGTTTATCAGTTCACGAATGCCTCAGGGCAGTCCTTCACGCTGATGGACACCACCACCATCCTTGTGCAGGTGCCGGAGGTGCACCTCTCCTCCTCCACGGGCAACAACTTTATCTGTCCGGGCGACCCGGCCACCCTGTCGGCAACCTATTCCGGTTATCCGGACATTTTGCCCGAATCGTATTTGTGGAGCACCGGAGACACGACGGCGACAGTAACGGTGAACCCGTTGGAGAGTACTACTTACACCCTTACCGTCACTTTCGACAATAGTTGCGACAACAAAGACACGGTCCGGGTGAAGATCACGGACTTGGAGCTTCCGGAAATCTCTGGTACGGATTCGATTTGTATGGGCGAGAACGCCACACTGGTTGCCACGCACGCCACCTCCAATCAATTCCAATGGAGCAACGGCCAAAGTGGTCCCACCATCACGGTTTCACCGCAGGTGACCACCCTTTACACGGTGTCGGCCACTATGGAGGGCAACTGCACGGTCATCGATACCTTTACCGTTACGGTGCTGCCACTTCCCACCCCGACGTTTATACCGGATCCCACGGAAATCTATGTCGAGAACGGCGTAGGAACTGTTACGTGCACGACCCCGTTGTCTCAGGATGAGTATCATCTGTTGTGGGACTTCGGCGACATCTTCTCCAATGTCAACCAAGTGGAAAATATCGAGCAAGTCACCCACGACTATACGCATTCGGGTTACTACACGATTACCCTGACAGCGACCGATTCACTCAATTGCGTGGATTCCGTCAAGAGGAGGGTGTCCGTCACAGTGCCGTATTTCTTCTATATTCCCAATGCCTTCACACCTGATGGTGACGGAGTGAACGAGACGTTCGCGCCGAGTGGCGAGGGAGTGGATCCCGACAACTATTCCATGCAGATCTTCGACCGGAGCGGTATGTTGATCTATTCCACCCGCAATCCTTACGATTATTGGGACGGTCGTAACAAGAACGGCCAAATGTGTCCCGAAGGAGTCTATGTGTACATAATCCGCCTGCTCAACCTCAACGGTGACGATAAGGAGTACACGGGTTCGGTGACGCTGGTTAAGTAAGTAGTTGATAATTGATAATTGATAATTGGGGTTGTCCGTTAATATTCTGTAGAACGGGCAGCCCCAATGGTTTTTAAATAGGTTTTATACAACAAAGAATCAGCAATATCGGCTGATTTCACCGCAAAATGCCTGCAAATCTTGAGTTCGTAGCAATCGGTGCAGTGCTTCTGTCGTCATGCCCGTGAACTCCGCGAAGTAATGCCACAGCTCCTTGAGGTTGGCTAATGTGCCGGATTCGCCGCGGATCGGCAATAGAGATTCGATGAGGTCTTGGTGAAAGGTCCAAAACCGAGCGGTGCTGTCACCGGATTCCAGACCTTTGATTTCCTCCGCCAGAAAGGGGTTGTAGAGCAGCCCGCGCCCTAACATCCAGGCTTCCACGTTCGGGAAACGGGCGGAAAGAGCCTCGAAATCCGCTCTTGTGAAAAGGTCTCCACTATACACTATTTTGTGTGCAGAAAGGGAACAAAACTCCTCGAGAATATCCAAATGAGGATGTCCGGTGTATTGTTCGTCTCCCAGTCGGGGATGGATGACGAGGAAATCCAGCGGATAGTCGTTGAGGCGGCGGAGCAGTTCGCGCCCTTCGTCAGGGGAGTGCAGGCCGAGACGCATTTTCAGGGACAGCTGAAAGTCCGTCTTGGCGGTTATCTCCGCAACGACAGCCTCTATCCGGTCGGGGTGGGGCATCAGTCCGCAGCCGCGCTGATGGCGGACAACCGGCGAAGAGGGGCATCCGATGTTGATGTTAAAGCGCTCATAACCGAATAAGTTGTTCAACATGGTTAGGGTTTCCACAAATTGGTCGGCGCGGTTGCCCATGAGTTGCGGAACAAGCGGGACCGCCGTGTTGAGTTCCGGATAGATATCCTGCCATACCCGTCGGTTCAGTTTCCCGAAGGATTGCACAGGCAAGAATGGGGCCATAAAAAAATCTATGCCGTCAACGTGACGGCATAGTGTGTTTCTGAACGTGCGGGAAGTGATTCCGTGCAACGGAGCCAGCCAGATTTTCGGACTCATCAGCGGATCACGACTTTGGAGACACTGTTTTTCCCGTTTGCGAGGATTTGGAGCAGGTAGATGCCCGGGGCGCAGCTGCGGGTGTCCACAGTGGTCTCGCCGCAAGCTTCACCCGTTTGCAAGGTCCTGCCAGTCAAATCGGTGAGCGTCCACTGGTAGGCGCTTCCGTCACCAGGACGGATGTGCACCATATCAGAAGCCGGGTTGGGATAAACTTTCCCCTCAAAATCTTCCAGGGTGGCAATGCCGACACCGCTGAAATGCAGCGCGATGTCGTCCACAAGCAACACGGAACCGCTGTTTAGACTTGTGGCAGAGAGCAACACAATCATAATGGAGTCACACTCCGCATTGGGATTCTCAAAGTTGACGCCAACTTCCTGGTAAGCGTTCGGGTTCAGGTCGCTGAATGATTTGTAGGCGTAGTCCACAGGGACCCCATTTTTCTTCGTTACAGCAACCATGGTCATTTGGTCATTGCCCTGAGCCTGGTACTTCACCCAAGCGGATACAACGGAGGGCGTAGCGTTGCACGGCACCCCCTTGGAGAGCAGTTGCAGGAGCGAGGACAGAGCTTCGAGGTCCAATGAATCCAGGTCGCCGATGGAACCACCGGTGGTGTCGGAGAACATCTGGATGATGGTCAAGATGGCCTCAAGCGGAATGGAAAACCCTTCCGATTCTCCGGCTTGCAGAATTCCGGGCAGGTTGAAACTGTAGCTCAAAAGGGGGATGGTGAAATCCGCCGATGTCAGCTGGATGGCATAGTTACCCGAATGTGCATCGCTGCTCTGTGTGCCGAAGTTGACCTCCACGGGAATGTTGACGAAGGAGGTGATGTTGCCATGCAACCCGACAGTCCAGTTCACCGGTTTCCCGTAGGACCACAATTCGAAGTCACTGTTTGTGATAGAGGGAGTTTGGGCATACATTCCCAAAATACCAGTCAAAAATGCAAGGAGTACAACTGTTCTTTTCATAATTAATAGTCTTATAAAAAATCCGATATATTACAAAATCGTGATGGAACCTTTGTGGCGCGAAGCGACACCTTCGTAGTCAATAATGTAGAGGGTGTAGGTATATGTGGCACCATAGAACAGTTTGCCGTTTTCGGAGCCGTTCCACCGGAAATCCTTGTTGGTGGTGTGGAACACGATGTCGCCATTGCGGTTGTAAACGGTGAATTCAAGTTCCTGGATGAGGTTTTTCTGTGGAATGGAGAAATAGTCGTTCAGACCGTCCTGACGGCCCGGAGTGATGGTGTTGGGCAGGTTGAGGAAAGGTTTGCAAGCCGGGATGTTGATGGTTCCCGGGGGGTCGGAGATGCAACCTTCATCGTCAGTGATGACGACGGAGTAGTTGCCCGGCTCGGTGATGGTGATAGACGGGGTTGTCTCGCCCGTGTTCCATTCATAACGATCCACTTCCGAGGTCGTCTCTGCGGTGAGCGTGGTGGTGAATTCATCACAGTAGTCCAAATCAAACGTGATATCGACTTTGGGCTTGCGGATGATGAGCGTGACGTCCACCAGACTGTCGCAGCCGTTCCAAGCCAGATTCTGATAGGTCACGCGGCGGGTGCCTTCTGTGGACCATTCTTGTGTGTTCCCGAAATAGGCTGGGTCATACCTGTAAGGTAGTTTTTCCTCACAGGTGTAGATGGTGTCAGTGTCGAGGACCTTTTCCAGCGCACTGGTGTCCAGCTGGATGGTCCTTTCCAAGGTGTCAATGCATTTCAATTCCTCATCCTGGATGATGATTTTGATGGTGGCTTCTCCGTTAGCATTCACTTCCCCATCTTGGAAAGTATAAGTGGGTGTCGTGTCGTTTTGGGCGAATTGGATAAAGGTGCCGTTACGTTTCACAAACCATCGTATGAATTGGGTGTCTTGATAGATGGTGTCTTCTGTGGCACCTGCGGATGTGGGTGGCACAACGGCGAAGATGTTGCTGGTGTCACGGAACTTGACCGTCAGGTCGCAATTGTCGTAGATCTGTTCGAAATCAAAACCAGGATATAGGAAGTATGACTTCACGTGGGCCTCATAGATGAACGGGGCTCCGGTGTAGGAGAGCATCTCGCAGCGATAATAAGGCCACAGCCTGGTGAGGTCGCGGTCGATGTAGATGTCATAGCAACCGTTGGACGTGATGCCGACAGGCGGGTTCTCCCAGTCTAATATACGGTTGATGGCGTCTGTGGAGTCGTAGCCGTAATGCCAGACATAGGAACCCTCCTCGCGGAAGCCTGCAGGTACGCTCAAAGAGACATCTTGGTCACCGCAAGCGTCCACCTGAATGACTCCAGGAATCATCTTCGCGGTGAACATGCAATAAGCCCAGTGGTATGTCGCGGTGCAAGCATAGACACGGATGCGCAACTTCACCGATTTGTGTTGTCTGGCATGTTCACTCAAGTCGAAAGCCAATGGTCTGTATTCAAACCAACCCACAGGCTGGGTAGCATGGCCGGAAGTTTGGGCGACAGGACATTTGTAGAAGTCAAATGTTGTGGGTGTGGCATCGGGATGTGCCCAATAATAGGTGGTGATACCGTAATTGTTAGGCCCGACATGAAAAGATTGTCCATACTGACTTCCGTCAGGACAAGCCATAAAGCGATTGTAGGGCCATGCGGTGTTGGGATTGCCGTTCTGGTCTTTATAGAAGCCGCTTGGGATCAATTGTTCGGTTTGCCCGTCCAACACTTCAACATAGAACTGAGGGTTTTTCGTGCCAGAACCGTATGCAACGTGTGACGACACGTCCTCTTCAGCGAAGGTGAACATGAACAGGAGGGTGCTGTTTGCCACTTCGGGGTAGAACCAGTATTCTATCTGGGCGTGCTTGGTGCACTCGCACGAACCGGAACAGTCGTTGCATCCCAACATGACCACCGTGTCCAAATGCGGCAGGTTATAACTCATGGACCAGTCGGGGGGCAGGACATTGTCGTGCGGCGTCCCGGCGACATTTCCGTAGCACCTGCAGGGGTCGGTCGCCTGAGTGGTGATCAGTTTATGGGTGGTGTGACCGTTCGCTTGGTTTGGACCTGGCGTGTTGATGACGGAAGGCCATGGATTGGTGCTGCTGCCGTGCGTAATCTTGACGTAGGGAGCCGAAATGGTGTTGAAATTCAACGCTCCCTGTGTGGAATCCCAAGGCGTGTATTGCGCAGTTGCGGTCAATGACAACAACAAACTGATTGCTAAAAGGATACATGTATTTTTCATAAGAATATGATTTTCTAACAACATTAATACTGACGAAAAACCTAGTCAAATGTGGCAAACAATGTTTGAAAAAAAATAACGCAGCGAAGATACTATTTTTTTTGATTAATGTTTCTGGTCTGCCAACCATCTCATCACCTCCACAATCTGAGGCTCTTCGTACTTTTTTGATAATTCCGCAAGTATCTCTTTTTGAGATTTACCTTGTTGTTGAAGAATGTGTATCTCGTTGGATATCAGTTCGAAATCGGTTTTCCGCACACGGTGGATTTGGTTTCTTCTGCAAACATCGCATTCCTGGCAAGGGGTGCTGTCCCACTCCCCGAAGTATTGCAACAGCAGCTGGCTGCGGCATACGTTGTCGCTTTTCACGTAATTTTCCACTGCAGCAAGCCGCTCTTTTGCCTTCTCTTTTCGGAAATCGTAAATCTTTTTGTCGAAATAGAGGTACTTTTCGTCAATTCTGTCTTTCAGGAAGACAATCAGCGGAATGTTGCTTTGAGGTTGGTAGGATAATACCTTTTCCGCGCGCAATTGCTTAAGTTGTTCGACCACAGTGTTTTCCGATATGTCCAAACGGTTGGCGAGCAGGCGTTCGTCAATGTTAGTGTATTGGTTGAAAACACCGCTGTAGGAGCGCAGGATAGTGGTGATAAGTGGTTCATAATCCGTTTTTTCCTGATAGTATTTTATCAGTTGGTCGCCGTTGAGACGGAATTGCAGTTCGGATTTCTCGCGCAAGTGTTCGGAAACCAGGATCACGCCGATGTTGTTGAGCAGTTTCAGCGCGCTGAAATATTGCGTGGCGTTCATGTTCACAGCGCGGGCGTGCTCTTCCATGGAGAATGGGAAGACCTTTCCTTCGCCGGTGCCGAGTTCGATGTGGTGCGACTGGCATAGTTCGCGATAGACCTCGCGCACGCGGTCGAGTTCTGGAAAGGTGAAGGTGAAGTTGCGCTTGAGCTGCGCGATGTCGTAGTTGTCGTAGAGTAAAATCGCCACTGCGGGCTTTTCGTCGCGGCCCCCGCGCCCCGCCTCTTGGAAGTAAGCCTCCAACGTGTCGGGCAGGTCGATATGGACCACAAACCGTACGTCCGGTTTGTCAATGCCCATGCCGAAGGCGTTGGTGGCGACCATCACGCGAGTCTCGCCTTTCATCCAGCTCTGCTGCTTGCGGTCGCGCTCGCGGGGGTCGAGCCCGGCGTGGTAGTGGTCGGCGGAGATGCCGTTGTTCCTCAGAAACTCAGCGGTTTCTGCTGTCCGCTTGCGGTTGCGCACATACACGATGCCCGAGCCAGGGTAACGGTTCATGATCCGTAGCATCCGGCTGTTCTTGTCCTCCTCATTCACTACAAAATAGGTCAGATTGCTCCGCTTGAAACTCTTCTGGAAAACATTTTCGGTTTTGAAATCCAGACGTAGTTGAATGTCTTTGACCACTTCGGGGGTGGCAGTGGCGGTGAGGGCGAGCACCGGCACCTTGGGGAATATCTTGCGGATCTGTGCGATTTCGAGATACGGCGGACGGAAGTCGTACCCCCATTGCGAGATGCAGTGTGCCTCGTCCACGGCAATCATCGAGACTGGCATCCGTCCGAAGTTGGCCTTGAAGCTTTCGGTCTGAAGGCGTTCCGGGGAGACGTATAGAAAACGGTATTCGGGGTCGAAGAGGCAATTGTCGATGGTGGCTTGGATTTCGCTCACACGCATGCCAGAGTAGATGGCGCCAGCCTTGATTCGGCGGGCACGGAGGTGCTCCACCTGATCCTTCATCAGTGCGATGAGTGGGGAGATGACAATGCAGAGGCCGCCCATCACGAGCGCGGGCACCTGAAAGCAGATGGATTTTCCGCCACCTGTGGGCAGCAACGCCAGCGTGTCACGGCCCTCTAAAACCGACAGGATGATGTCTTCCTGCAACGGACGGAAACTGTCGTATCCCCAATGTTGCTTGAGAACCGCGCGAGCGCGTTGCGTGAAAACATCTTCATTTGTCATCATAGTTTATGTTCTAAGTCTAAGTTCTAAGTCTAAGTCCAAGTCTAAGTCCAAGTCTAAGTCTAAGTCAATCGGTTTCAGTTTTCAAATTTCTCGCCAGTGACCAGCCAACAGCCAATAGCTAATAGCCAACAGCCAATAGCTAATAGCCAACAGCCAACAACCAACAACCACCTAAGCCCCTCTCTTATCAATCTCCTCCTGGATCTTCGCAGCCAGTTCGTAATTTTCCTCTTCTATGGCATTTTGCAACAAGTCGTTGAGTTCCGACAAGGACATGGTCTCCCATTCCGTTTCAGCGGAGGGGACGGTGGGTGCTGCTTTGGCCCCGGGACGGAAATCCATGAAATCGGCCGTTTCCTGATAGTCGGAGGCCTTTTTGGCAATCTGCATCTGCTTCTCGAACAAGGATTTCCGGAAGTAGATGGGGATATTCGCGTGCAAAGCGATAGCCACCGCATCCGACGGGCGCGCGTCCACGTTGAAATAGGTGCCCGTGGGCGATTGGATAACGATAGAAGCGTAATAGATGCCGTCGCCGAAGTCGTCGATGGAGACAAATTCAAGATTGTAGTCTGGAATATGGTCTGTCAGCAGGTCTGCGAAGAGGGTGTGCGTGAGCGGTCGCTGCGGCAGACGGCCGTGACGCTCGCCCAGAATTGCCCGGGCTTCATTCAACCCGATGATGATCGGGATGTAATGGTCCGGATGGTAGCGCTCCGTCACAATCATGGAGAATGCTTCGCTCGCCTGCGCCGCCGCCCGCACATCCAGGACTTCCACCTCAATGTATTCTATATCGTTGATTCTCATAATGGTTAACGGTTAATGGTTAATGGTTAACGGTTAACGGTTAATGGTACGGGTCGCATCTTTAACCTTTAACCCTTAGCCTTTAACCTTTAAAGTAATGAACTGCATTCGCAAAGATATCCTGCACTTTGTTTCCGCTGATGTTCTTGTAGAGGTTATGTCCTTTGCGTTCGCTGTGACCCATCTTGCCGAGAATCAAGCCGTTGTCGGAGACGATGCCCTCGATAGCGTAGAAGGAGCCGTTCGGGTTGTCTTCCGGATCCATGCTCACTTGTCCGTTTTCGTCGCAATACTGGAATGCAACTTGGCCGTTCTCGAAAAGTTGCTTGGCCAATTGCTCCGACACCACGAACTTGCCCTCTCCGTGGCTGACCGCGATTTGGTGGACATCGCCCTCGTTGAAGGAGGCAAGCCATGGGGAGTTGGTGCTGCCCACGCGGGTGCGCACGATGCGCGAGATGTGACGGTTGATGTTGTTGCGGTAGAGGGTGGGGGAGTCGGGCGTGACATCGCCGAGTTTACCGAAAGGCAACAGACCGGACTTGACAAGCGCCTGGAAGCCGTTGCAGATGCCAAGCACCAAGCACTTGCGGGCTAACAGATCTTCGACTGCCGCTTTGACCTTCGGACTGTTCAGCACGTTGGCGATGAACTTGCCGCTGCCGTCGGGCTCGTCTCCCAAACTGAAACCGCCGGAGAGCGCAAGGATCTGCGACTCACGGATGGCTGCCGCCAGCTCGTCGATGGAGTGCTCGATGGCCGCTTCGTCCAAGTTTTTGAAGACCAAAATGCGGGTTTCCGCACCGGCATCCTCGAAAGCCTTCGCGGTGTCGTAGTCGCAGTTGGTGCCGGGGAATACGGGCAGAATCACTTTCGGCTTGCTGACTTTCGTGGCAGGCGCGAAATTGTTGTTTTGCACGTTGCGGGCGAACTCCGCGCCCACGGAAGCCGTCTCGTTCGGGGCAGTTTGTGGGTAAAGCTTGCCGTAGAAACCGCGCCAAGCCGCCAACAACGCCGCCTTGTCGAGCTTTTCGCCGTTGACGATGAAGTCGTCAGCGATTTTACCCAACTCGATGGCGAACGGGGCGTCTAACTTTTCGGTGGTTTCCACGATGAAACTACCGTAACCGTATGCAAACAAGTCTTTATTTGTCTGAATATCAAAGCCTAAATCGTTTCCGAAGCTCATCTTGGCCAATGCTTCCGCAATGCCGCCGAACTGCAGCGTGAATGCAGAGATTATCTTTTGGTCCAGAATGTTTTTACGTACAAAGTCGAATATCTCGGCTGTGTGCTGAATGTTCGGGATATCGTTTTCTAATTTATTCTCAATAAGGTAAATATAGTTTCCTTTTTGTTTGAATTCCGGCGAAATGATGTGGTCGGAATTCTCCGTGGTGATGGCGAAGGAGACGATGGTGGGCGGCACGTGCATGTCTTTGAAGGTGCCGCTCATGGAGTCCTTGCCGCCCAAGGAAGCGAGTCCGAACTCTTTCTGCATCCAGAAAGCACCGAGCAACGCGGAAAGCGGCTTGCCCCAGCGGGTAGCATCTTTGCCGAGTTTTTCGAAATATTCTTGGAAGGTGAAGCGGATCTTGTGGTAGTCGCCGCCAGCAGCCACAATTTTCGACATGGCTTCCAACACGGCCATCACCCCTGCGTGGTACGGCGAACGGATAGCGATGAACGGGTTGTAACCGAATGCCATGATGGAGGCGAGATCCGTATGTCCGTGCAGTACAGGCAGTTTCTGTGCGCTCACCTGCGCTTCCGTCAATTGGTCTTTGCCGCCGAAGGGCATCAACACGGTGGATGCACCGATGGTGGCGTCGAACATCTCGATCAACCCCTTTTGGGAAGCCACGTTCGGATTGGTAAGGCAGCTATGCCACTTTTCCTGCATCGTTTTCCCTTGAATTTCAGCAGGTTTCAGCACATCGTCAGCCACGTGCGCGATTTTGGCGGTCACCTTCTGGCGCACGCCGTTGGTGTTGATGAAATCGCGGCTGAGATCGACAATGGTCTTGCCGCGCCACGTCATCGTCAGGCGGTTGTTGTCGGTCACCTTGGCGATGATGTTGGCCTCCAGGTTCTCCTCGCGGCAGTACTGGAAGAAGGTCTCCACGTCTTCGGGCGCGACCACCACGCTCATGCGCTCCTGCGACTCGCTGATGGCGACTTCTGTGCCGTTCAGACCTTTGTATTTCGTACGTACTGTGTCCAAATCGATGGTGAGTCCGTCGGCCAGCTCGCCGATGGCGACGCTGACACCGCCAGCACCGAAGTCGTTGGACTTCTTGATGAGCTTGGTCACCTCGGGACGGCGGAACAAATGCTGGATTTTGCGCTCTTCGGGTGCGTTACCTTTCTGCACCTCCGCGGCGCAGGTGTCGAGCGACTTCTCGGTGTGCTCCTTCGAGGAACCGGTGGCGCCTCCGATACCGTCGCGTCCCGTACGGCCACCGAACATGATGATGATGTCGCCGGGCAGCGGACGCTCACGGCGCACCTGATTCTCGGGAACGGCACCCACCACGGCACCGATTTCCAGACGTTTTGCTTGATAATCAGGATGATAGATTTCGCGAACGCAGGTGGTAGCCAAACCGATTTGGTTGCCGTAGGAGGAATATCCAGCGGCGGCGGTCTTGGAAATCACCGACTGCGGGAGTTTGCCGGGCAGCGTGGCGGAAATCGGGGCGTTAATGTCACCCGCACCTGTAACACGCAGTGCCTGATACACGTAGCTACGGCCGCTCAGCGGGTCGCGGATGGCGCCGCCCACGCAAGTGGCTGCACCACCGAAGGGCTCGATTTCCGTCGGGTGGTTGTGCGTCTCGTTTTTGTACATCAACAGCCAGTCTTCCTCTTTGCCATCAACATCCACCTTCACGCGGATGCTGCAGGCGTTGTTCTCCTCGGAAATCTCCTTGTCGGGAAGGTTGCCGCGCTTGTATTCGTATTTGCCGTTAATGGAAGCCAAATCCATCAGCGTGACCGGCCGTTGCGTCTCTTTGCCGTACATCTCGTCGCGCACGGCGAGATATTCCCGCAACGCATTCTCAATTTGCTCTTTGTAAACGTTGTCGCCCTCCGTCTGGATGTCCGTGATGGCCGTTTCGAAAGTTGTGTGGCGGCAGTGGTCGCTCCAGTAGGTGTCCAGCAGCTTGATTTCCGTGTCGGACGGATCGCGTTTCTCATCATTGGCGAAATATTGCTGGATGAACTTCAGGTCTTCCAGCGACATGGCCAATCCCATCTTGCCATGGAAATCGCGCAACTGTTCCTCTGTCCAGGTTCTGAAACCATTGTATATCGGAACATCTTGAACATCAGGATTTTCGGTCAGCTCCAATCGGGACATGTCCTTTTCGCGGGCTTCTACCTCGTTGATGCAGAATTTCTTGACCTTTTGCCATTGATCGTCGGTCAGTTCGCCGTCAATCACGTAAAGGTTAGCGCTTTTGATGACCGCTTCCGTCTTGGGGTTCAAGAGTTTAAGGCACTGCATGGCACTGTCGGCGCGCTGGTCGAACTGTCCGGGCAGGAACTCCACGGCGAAATATTTAAGTCCCTCCAAGGGGAACTCATGGCTCACGTTGTCCGTTACGGGCTCGGAGAAAACCACGTTTTCGGCTTTCTTCAACAGTTCTTCATCTATGTTGAAAATGTCATAGACCTTCAGATGTCGAAGATTGGTGATGTTTAGGTTAAAGTTCTGGTTCAAAGTGGCTTTCAAACTGTCGGCCTCGACCTGAAAACCCTGTTTTTTCTCTATAAAGATACGAGCGTCACGCATAATCTGTAAATTCTAAAATGCGGCGCAAAGATACGATTTTTTGAAAGAAGATTGACGAATAATCGCCACTACAGGATATTGTTTCCGACTATCGCAGCCGATGCGAACGCGAAAAACAGATTGTAGCCGCCGCAAACGCCATCTACATCCAACATTTCGCCCAGAATAAAGAGGTTCTTAAACCTTTTTGCAGCGAAGTTCCCATCAATTTCCGACAGGTCGATGCCGCCGTGGGCCACCTGCGCCCCTTCCAACGGATAGGTGTCTTCGATTTGGAAGATGAGGCGATGGATGTCGAAAGGCTTTTGCTGATAAAGAGCAGCCAATTTAGGATGCAATAATCCTATAACATTTTGATTTTTATGAATATATGTGCTTGTGTCGAAACTTTCGTCCCAATAGGTGAGGTTGATGTCCAAGCGGCAATTCTTCTTTGATTGCAACCGTCTGTAATGGGCCGACAGGTTCATGACAACAATACCAGACACTCCGTCGTCCTTAAACGTGATTTCACCGAACTCCTTATGTATCAGTTTTTTGTTTTGATACAAGGAAACAATAGCCTTCGTTCGGCAGCCTGATATCGACTTCGGGTAATCTTTTAGGATAAAACCAGACAAAGAAGACTCTAATGGATTGGTTTTCAGGGATAAATCTTGCAAATAGAGATTGTAATTACGTTGGTTTTTCGGAATCATCCCGGCAGGGGATCCTGACGCCAGAACCAACACATCAAATGGGGTGGGGTGGTCGTTGATTATCCACGTATTGTTTTTATACTCAATATGTTGGATGTCGTAATTCGTCTCTAATCGAGTTTTATCATGCGTATGTTGAGTGAGCACATCGACCACAGTTTGGGAGAACTGCGAGGCAGGATAGACACGCCCTTCCTCGTCGGAAACGGTCACCAGACCCCATTCAGCGAACTGGTTTTCAAGCTGTTCCGGGGAATATCGTCGTAGCAATGCTTCGATAAAATCCGGTTGATTATAGTGTTTTGGACGTATATCGCGGTTGAAAAGGTTGGCTTTGCCACCGCCCGAGGCACGCAACTTAGCGCCCACTTGGCGGTTTTTCTCGAAAACGGTGACATCCACTTCCGGCGATTCGGAAAGCTTCCTCGCCAAGAACAGCCCCGAAGCGCCCGCCCCGATGATGGCGATATGTTTTTGCTTACAACTCATTCTTTATCAAGGAATTCGCGAATTGTTTGGAGCATTTCCTCACGGGCATCGTCGAGATTGTCGTTGAGGATGATCTTGTCGAACTGGGGCGCGAAGGAGAGCTCGTACTCAGCCTTTTCGACTCTTTTGCGCAACGACTCTTCGGTCTCGGTGCCGCGATTGCGAAGCCGGTTTTCCAACTCCTGCACGGTGGGCGGTTCCACAAAGATGGCCAGTGCGTTGTCGCCGAAATATTTCTTGATGTTGAGACCTCCTTTCACATCCACATCGAAAATCACCGTCTTGCCCTCGTCCCAGATGCGTTGGATTTCGCTCTTGAGCGTGCCGTAGAACTGGTTGGCATATACCTCCTCCCATTCGAGGAAATCGTTGCGACGGATACCCTTTTTGAAGTCGTCCACGGAGAGAAAATGGTAGTCCTTGCCGTTGACCTCACCCTTACGCATGGTGCGGGTGGTGGCCGATGTGGAGAAGCGCAGTTCGGGAAGGAAATTCAGAACGTGCTTGACGATAGAGGTTTTGCCGGCCCCGGAAGGCGCGGATACAATAATTACTTTGCCATTCATATCAGGTTGATTTAGGCTGCAAAGATAACATTTTTTAAGACATGGTCATGGGCTTCCACGGAAAATATCCTTTGAAAAAATAGTATTTTTGCCGCTCAAAACGGGTATAATGAAAATAGTACACACTTCAGACTGGCACATCGGACAGGTGCTTAACTTCCACTACGATAGGCAGGAAGAACACCAATGCTTCTTAGATCAACTCTGCGATATCATTGTGCGCGAGCGCCCTGACGCGCTTATCGTCAGCGGCGACCTTTACGACAAGAACGCGCCCAGCAACAGTTCCATGCGTTTCCTTTCCGACAATCTGCTTAGAATCTGCGACTTGGCACCGGAAATGCCGGTTGTCCTCACGGCCGGCAACCACGACAGTAGTTCGCGAGTGGAGAGTATGTCCGGGGTGTGGCGGCGCGTGAACGCCTACTTTGTCGGCGCGGCGGAACGTGCTGACGACCAATATCTTCTCGACAAACACATTGTCGAGATTCCCGACAAAGGCTGGATTGCGGCTATTCCTTATGTGCCTGATTATCAAAATGATCTATACAATATTGTGCTGACCGAAATCCGTGCTCGAAACACCCGGAATTTGCCTGTAATTCTGATGGGACATACTACAATTGGCAACGCCATCTTCAGCGCGCATGAGAGCACCTCGTTCAACGGCCGTGACATAGTTGGTGGTATTAACAGTATGAATCTCTGTGATATAGATGATTATTACGACTATTTTGCGCTAGGGCATATCCACACACCGCAGACCCTGCCGAATGGCAAGGCGCGCTACTGCGGCAGTCCGGTGCAGCTCAACTTCAAAGAGCAGTTTTCGCACTCAGTGACGATGGTCACCATTGATAATCACGGGGATATGCCAAAGATAGAAACGATCGATCTGGAACCCTTGCGAAAATTCTATATGATTCCCGCCGAACCGCAGCCGTTGGAAGAGGCTTTGGACTATTTGGAGACGCATCTTCCTGAACGACAGGGCTATGTGCAGGTCAATGTCTTGTCGGCCGAGCGGCTGCCCTCCGACACGGAGAACCGAATACGCGGCATTTTGGAACGCGGCGAAGACCTCCTCTATTGCGACTACAAAGTCTCGCGTCCCACCTCCGAAGGCAAGACTGCTGTGGAAAAACCGGACTTCAACCTGTCGGAATTCCGCGAAAAAGACCCCTTCGAGATTGCCGAACGCTACTTCACCGACACCCTCCAAACCGATATGGACGATACGCTGAAAGAATTGTTACATTCTGTCATACAAGAGGTTAGGGAGGAACAATCACGATAGCTACTAACCATGGTTGCGAATTCATTTCAAAATTCTACCGAGCTCTTGTCCCTACTGGGACTGCTCAAGGAATGTGTTTCAAATTTTTATTACCTTAAACCTTAAACTGTTCACCAACCACTAAATAATGAAATTCAAACGATTAGATATACGAAATATCAACTCCATTGCGGAAGCGGTTGTCGATTTTGAGCATCTGATGCCCGAGAATCAGCATATTTTCATGATTTGGGGTCCCTCGGGTGCGGGCAAGAGCACTATTCTCGATGCGATCTGCATGGCGTTGTTCTGCAAAACGCCGCGGCTGCAAAGCATCGCCGAAAAGAAAGAGAATCAGTACTCCGACCCCGAATTCCAGTTCAGCGACAAGAACAAAGGCATCGCCATCAACGACCTGCGGCAGTATCTCAAACGTGGCACGAAAGATGGTTGGTGTAGTCTGCAATTCGTTGGAAATGATAGTGTTACATATACCGCTAAAACCGCATTCTCTATCAACCGCAATGGAAATCTGAATAATGTGGAATGGTCGCTGACTTCCGAAAATGGAGTTTGGAATAAGGTGAAAGAAGTTGAACAGCAGGTGATTACGGTCACGGGGCTGACCTACGATCAATTCTGCCGCACCACGATGCTAGCGCAGGGTGAGTTCACCAAGTTCATGAAAAGCGACCAGAACGCCAAGGCGGAAATCCTTGAAAAGCTGACCGATACGAGTATCTTTTCGGAGATTGGTCGGAGGATTTATGAGAAATACAACGCCCAAAAGAGAGCATATGAGCAACTCAACAGCCAGAATGAGAACATTGTACGCCTAAATGAGGAGCAAATTACTGAATATCAGCAGAATATACAAGATATAGAGGCGGAAAACAAGCAGATTGACGAAGAATTGAAGGTGTTGACAAATAAATCCAATTGGATTAATCAACTGGCTCAATATCAAGAAAATGTAAGAACTTCTGAGGCTCAATGGGTATCAGCCGATGCCGCAACAAAATCCGAAGCGCATCTTCGTACGCAGGAAACTGTACAGCGTTGGGAGAAGACTGAAAAGGTGCGCAAAACTTACGCAGAAATGGTGCAACTTCGTCAAGATGTTGATCTTCTTCAAGCGTCAGAAAAAAAGTATAAGTCAGAATATCAATTACTTACATCGGGATTGCAGTATGAACGGCAACAACTCGAGTTGTTACATGCTGAAATTGAAAAACTCCAAAACGAGCAGAAAACCCAGGCATATAAGGTGGATGTGTATGCTGAAGCTCCTGTCCTGTGCGAAAAACTCGGTCAATTTGCCCGTTTCCAGCAAGATTTATCGCAGACAGAGGACAAAATCAAGGCCACAACTGTTTCTATTGGGCAATATGGGGAGGCTTTGGAGAAAAAAAAGGGAGAAATAGGTCAGCAGCAGGAAATCATCACCCAACTCACGCAAGAAGCGGCAACGTTGAAGTCGCAGACACAGCAGTTCGATTTGGCGGAACTCACCCGCCAGCAAACGGAGAAGACGAATCTGTTGAACCAGTTGGCGAACATCCGAAAGTCGGTTCAGGAACTTAGAAATCAGCAAGATGCGATTGCCGCGTTGAAAAATGCGGTGACGACGCAACAGCAGAATGTTCAGGAACTTGGCCAGCAATTCGCGGAAGCGCAGCGGCGTTATTCGTCGGCGAAGGCGGCGCAAGAAACGGCCCAGAAATGCTACGATTCCGCGGCGCAGAGCGTCAACGACTTCGCCAAGCAAATCCGCGCGGGACTCCAAGTGGGCGACACTTGTCCCGTTTGCGGGCAAAAAGTGGAACAACTGCTTACCAATGAAGCGGTTGAGCAAAGCGTCAAGATGTTGCAACAACAACTTTCTGAGGCGAACGTTGCCTTGACGGACGCCAAGAACGCGATGGATGTCGCCGCCACCAACCTGAGTCGTGCGCAGGCTGGATTCGAGATCGCACAAAAGGATCTCCAAAATAAATCCCAGCAACAGAAAACCGCCTTGACGGCTTTGGGAGAAACCTGTAAGTCGTTGAATATCACAATGGACAAAACCATTGACGAACAAATTGAAAACCAGATTTTTACTGCTGATTCGGCTGCTAAGGAAATCGCTTGCCGAATTCAGGCGGCTATTCAACTCAACAAGCAATTGACGGAGAAAACGGAGTTGCTTTCGCAGCAGGGCAAGCGGATGGAGGAACTGACGGCTGACAGGCATCAGGCGGAAGTGAATCTCGTTTCCGCACAGAAGTCGTTGGACAGTCTTCAAGCTCAAAAAACGCAAACTGACCAAAATATTGAGACTTCCAAAGCGGAATTGGCCGCATTTTTCAGTGAAATATACCCAAAATGGGAAGAAAATCCGCCCGAAACAGCCGAAACACTTGACAGGGAAGCCAAAGCTTACGAAAAATGCAAGGAGGTGTTAAGAAACCGGCAGGATTCTGCCGAAAAAAGAGAGCTTGAACTGCAACAAATGCATACTTTCGAGAAAAAAGTGTCGGCGTTGTTCCCATTCCCCGCTTCTGAAGTTGCCAAACCGTGCGAACAATTGGCCGAAGAATGGATGCAGTTGGCCGAAAACTGTGTGGTGCTGGCGCAAAAGCAGTCGGAATTGTCCAAGAAGATGTCCCAAACGGAAGTTTTTTTGCAAGACTATTATCGTCAGCATTCGGAAATCTCAGAACAGATGTTGTCGGAATTGGCTGGCATATCCGCTGAGATGATTGCCCAGCTTCGTGAGCAGCTGAAAACGGTGCAGGAAGTAGCGCATACCGCATACGGCAAATGGCAGCAGGCGCAGGAAACGCTGCGGAAACATGAGGAGTCGAAGCCGGAGATGGGTGAAGAGGAGCCACTTTCCGATATTGAGCAGCAAATCCGCACAAAAAACGATCTGAAGACGCAGAAGTCACAGCAAATAGGACAGATTCAGCAGATTTTACGGCAGGATGCCGACAACAAACGGAAATATGCCGATACCTTGGCGAAGTTGGATGCCTTGCAACAACAGGTGCGGCAGTGGGAGCGACTCAACAACGTCTTCGGCGACAGCACCGGCAAGACCTTCCGCAAGATTGCGCAGAGTTTCATCCTGCAGAAACTCCTGGACAACACCAACTATTTCCTCGGGATGCTCTCCGACCGTTACGAACTCACCGGTGCGGGCCGCGAACTTATGATCTTGGTGAAAGACAAGTACTTGGGTGACGCGCCACGTCCTGTCGAGATGGTCTCCGGCGGCGAAAGTTTCTTGATTTCAATCGCGCTCGCGCTCGGCCTTTCCAACCTCGCCCTGCAAGGCATCTCCTCCGATTTCCTCTTCATCGACGAGGGCATCAGCCAACTTGACGGGACATTGTGCGACAGTGTGGTCAACACCCTCCAGCAATTGCACCACATCGTACATTGCAGTATCGGCATCATCAGCCATTTGGATGTCCTTGCTGACAAAATCCCGACCAAAATCATCGTGCAGCCGGTGAGCCACGGAACGAGCGAGGTGACAATTCATAATGTAGAATGAAGAATGTAGAATGAAGAAAGATTATTTTTAAGGTGCAACCTTTTATATTATTTGTGTCATAAGAGTTGAAAAATCTATTGTTTGTCTATAAATTAATTTTTTGTAATATGAAGCGTAAAATATTAACAATCATTATGTTATTTATGGTGTCGGTCGCGTTTGCGCAAGTTCCGAAACATCTGCGAGTGCTCAACTATGTGCCTGACAGCAGCTATTCGATATCCATGGTGAACCTCGACACTTTGGCGCGGGCATTTGAATTGGAGTCCATGCATCGTGAAAACTTCCTTAAGCCACTATATGACAGTCTAAAGTTCTCCAAAAAGCTGGTGCAGAGTTGGATAAAGAAAGACAGTAAGATGGGCGTTGATTTCACCGCGACGGCAGCCATGGTTGATTCCCGATACATCATCCTGCCGTTGAATAATGAGAAGAACTTCGAGAAAACAATCCGTTCTCTTGACAAATCGGTGCCGCCGTTCGAGACGATGACGGATCCTTCTGGCCGGAAATTCCGTTGTATGCTTTTTGATGAAGAAAGCATAAGCGCAGCTGTAATCTGCACGGAAGATGTCGCCTGTCTTGCGTTGCTCAACGACATGAACGCCATCTATTCAAGTCCCGTGTTCAACTCGACCATTCCGGACACCAACGACATTGATCTTATGTTGGAGTCTTTCTACAAAAATAAGGAAACACCTATGCAATTATGGAACCGGATCAGCAGTTCAAAATTTGCTTCAAGTGAGTTGGCGACCACCATGCTGACCAAGGGTTGGGATTCTTATACCGCCTATCGTTCCAACAACCCACTTATCCGTACCCTCAGCAACGCAGTGGCTGTTTATTTCCCCACTTCCAAAGATGTTCAAGATGCTTTCGCTAAGCTGGATATGGAGTTGTTTTCACGAGGAGATGTTTTTCATGACCGTATTACCGCTGTAAGCGAGATCCATCAACGCACCCCCATTCCGGAATTCCAAGCCTTGAAGTCATCCCCCGAGGCGTTGAGGCGGTTAATGCCATACGTGTCGGGCGACTATCTGGTTTTGGCTGCCAGTTCGATAGAAGGTTACGGTGACCTTGCGAAACCCTACATGACAACACTTCCGCAGTGGCGTGAACTTTGCCCGTTGTTGAACAAACCGTTTGTGTTCACGTTAGCTCTCTCCGCAACGGAATACCAGATGCAAGCGGTCACCCTCATAGACCATCCTGAACAAGTGCGCGGAGCCTTGGAACGTTATGTGGCTGTCAGCAACCACATTACAGACTCCACTTTCCATGCGCGTAAAAAAGCGATGGACGAGAAGAAAAAGGAGAATGCATCGGAGGAACCGATGTCGTCACCCCAATTTCCTGAAGATTTTGACACTTTTGAAATGCTCGGATTGTCGTTCGCTTCAGCTGTGGATCCAGAGGATTCCACGATTAATATGAAAACACTGAATCACAAAAAGATAGATGGTTGGGATGCCTATGTGATTATAACCAACAAGAAAGAGATGGATTATGAGACTTTCACGCAAATCGTGAAAGAAGACTCTTCCTGCGTGTTGGTGAAGGACGGGCTGATGTTCTACACCAAGAGTCTCAAGGGAATAGAAACACTTTCGCAGCCTTTTGAGCGCGAATGGCCGAAAGAGTTCTTAAACCATGCTGTTTTCGCACAAGTTGATTTCAATGCGTTTGTCGCCTTGCTCGGTCCGGAGGCCGCCATGCCTATCCGCGATATGGTCTGTTTTGTCGATGGAAACACCTTCACCATGAATGTCAATGCAGTACCGGGACTCCGTCACGGAGTTCTGTATGAGGTGGTGATATATGTGATGGATTTAATCAAGAATATTGATTAGCCCATTATTCGGAATCGTTACTGCTTTTCTGTCAAGTACTTCCAATATCTTCGCGGCATATCCTGAAGCTGTTTGCGCGGGTTCAGGCGCTCGCGGATGCAGATAGCTTTGAAGTAGGTGCGCCATAGCTCCTGCAAAAGTTGGTCATCGTCGCTTAGCACGTCGTCGTTCAGACGGCCGTTGGCGAGGTTGAACGTCACGGCCGACTCGTCGGCGAAGGTGATGCGGGAAGGGGCTCCCGTGCCGTCGTAGTAATACCCGTAATGCCGCTTGGCGTCGTAGATGAGCCACGGCTGGTCGTTGAACCGGTCGGCGAAATGGTCGATGATGAGCGGCAGCACGTTGTGGTCGGGCGCGACAACAGCCAGGTAGGTGCCGTCCTTGGCCTTCTGGAAACGGATGAACTGTTTCATCCGCAGCTGTTCGTGCAGCACCTTGCGGGCGATGTTGGTCACGGCGAGCACGTCCGGGTCGGCGAAGTTCCGCTCGATGCTCGTTTCCCCTTCCGGTTGCCGGAATACCTTGCAGATATATTGGAATAGTGCGTTGTTGAGTTCCGGAAGTTCTGATAACCAGCTGACATAAAGCATTTTGAGTGCTTCTTTCGACAGTCGTTTCTCTAATCCTTTCCATACTCGGCGTGCCTTCTCTTCGTCGGTGGACACTTGGTAGAGGCGGTCGCAGAACAAGGACACGGTCTCGCCTTCCGACAACAGTTTTTCTGGCCGTTCGCGCAGGGCAAACGCCTCGAAGACCGCCGTGAGTAGGCCGTCTAAGGTGCTGTCGAAGGTGTAGTAGGTCATTTTTATGGTTAGAAGGTTAGAGGGTTAGAAGGTTAGGGGGTTAGAAGGTTAAAAGGTTATGGGTTAGATGGTTAGAAGGTTAATGGTGGGTAGTACCGAGAGGAAGAAGAAATCGGGAGATCTTTCTGGTTGCAAAGATACAACTTTTAGAAATATTTCTTCGGAATATGAAAATACTTACGATTTTTGCACTCTAGAACATAAAGAACAATAGAAGATGTGCACATATAATAGTTGCGTGTCGAAGACACGCAACAAGTTCAACAAGTTATTTCACCCACTGCAACCGGTAGAAATATCCGACTTCCGGATTTGTCAAAACATATTCGTAGCTTTTGGAATACGAATTGAATGAAACCGTTTCAAGTATTTGATATTCCGTCGGGATTCCGCTGTTGATAGGCTTTCGCATGAATTGTGCCCTTTCTGAAAATTGAGCGTCTTTATATGCCAATATTACACGGAAATCAACGACACTGATAGGTTCTTCAATCCTGACATCCAGATATGGTTGTGCAGTATTGTCCACATCATCCATGTTGGCATGGAAATGAACTACTGCGGATTCATTGTAAGAAAGTGCTTTCTTAAATTTCAGAACAACGTGGTCATAGTCATTCGAAGTGTTTTCAATTATTTTACCATCGCAATCCTGCAGGGTTGAGCTAATAATCGGCTGTTTGGAGCCTGACCATTTGAATGCCCATTTAATACTTGGTAAAAAGGCTCGCTTGGATTGAATCAGACGATAACCATCATAGATAATGTGATTTTGGTTGACGTATTCACATTTTGTAAAGAACGAAAGCTTTATGTATCCCCTGTCAAATTCTTTGTGGACAATTTTGTGAATGGCATACCAAACTGAAAGCAGCAATGCTACAAGAAAGACGATGATGGCAATCAACACAATAACAACCTTGCTTTGATCTGAACTCAAAGCTACAAAAAAGCCTGCAATTGAGGATATGCCACTCAAAATCGCAAGCCAAAACAATAATGTTTCTTTTGTATTGCCTGTCATATCGTACTGATAACTAATCTGTTCCCATATTTATTTTTTTTAAATTTTTGGTTTGATAAAACTTTGCAAAGATACACAATTTTTAATCACAAAACACTTCTCTCTGATTTTTTTCTAATAAAAGGAATAATATCATAATAAACCATTGTATATTATGACGTTATCTCTAAAAATATACGAAAAGAGGCCGGTGAAGCCACCTTCCACACCAACGAAGAGGTGTTCTCAAGTATCCGTATTTAATCTCGAACCGACTGGGGGCGGCGTGTGCAGTTGCGTGTCTCCGACACGCTGATTCCGTGTGCGCACGCCCAACCCCACACGAAACGAACGAAGTGAGTGCCGTGTGGGGTTTCTAAAATATCGTGTCTTCGACACGAGGAGAGGCGTTGGACGGTAGGTATATGAGCATGGCCATTATCCGGCGTGATGGTTGGACATTGCGGATTCCGCCCGTGCAGGAGGCACGAACCCCTTTCTATATCCAACGTCACTCTACAAACTCCAACGACAACTGCGCCTCCTTCGCGGCGAGTTTCTGTTCAGCCTTGGAGACGAGCAGCGGGCGCAGCCGTTCGGGCGTCAGCTCGTTGATGCCGAGGAGGGGCTGCAGGTTGGAGGCGCCGAGCTCGTGGCAGGTGATGAAGTATTTCGCCTTCTTCATCACCACGCCCATCTTCTTGAGGTCGAAGGTGGTCAACCGGTTGAAACGGCGGGAGTTGACGATGAGCCACGCCGACTTGGTGCCGAGGCCGGGCACGCGCAGCAGCATTTCGTAATCTGCCGTGTTGATATCGACCGGGAAGAATTCGGGATGCCGCAACGCCCACGCCAACTTCGGGTCGATCTCCAAGTCGAGGTTCGCGTGGCTGTCGTCCACCAATTCGTCCACCTTGAAGTGGTAGAAGCGGAGCAGCCAGTCGGCCTGGTAGAGGCGGTTTTCGCGCACGAGTGGCGGCTGTTTGAGCACGGGCAGGCGCGAGTCGAACGTGTTGACACTCACGTAGCCCGAATAATAGACGCGGCGCATGGAGGGCTGACCGTAGAGCAGCGACGACATGGTGAGGATCTCGCGGTCGGTATCCTTGGTGGCGCCCACGATCATCTGGGTCGATTGTCCGGCGGGCACGAAGCGGGGCGCGTGACGGTAGTGTTTGCGGTCCTCCTTGTTCTCGAGCACGCCTTGCTGGATGAGTTTCATGGGTTGGAAGACACTGCGGTGGTCTTTTTCCGGTGCCAACATCTTCAGCGACTCCTCGCGGGGTATTTCGATGTTCACGCTCATACGGTCGGCGTAGCGGCCGGCCTCGTTGAGCAGTTCCTGCGAGGCGCCCGGGATGGCTTTCAGGTGGATGTAGCCGTTGAAACGATGGATGAGCCGGAGGTCGCGGACGATGGCGGTGAGCCGCTCCATCGTGTAGTCGGGGTTGCGGACCACACCGCTGGAAAGGAACAGCCCTTCGATGTAGTTGCGGCGGTAGAACTCCATCGTGATCTCCTCCAATTCCGACACGGAGAGGGTGGCGCGTTTGATGTCGTTGGAGCGCCGGTTGACGCAATAGGCGCAGTCGTACATGCAGTGGTTGGTCAGCATCACCTTCAGCAGCGAGATGCAGCGACCGTCATCGGCAAAAGAGTGGCAGATGCCCACGCCGCCCACGGTGTTGCCCACCATGCCCTTCTTGCCGCCGCGCACGGTGCCGCTCGACGAGCACGACACATCGTACTTCGCCGACTCCGCCAAAACGCGCAGCTTCTCTAATGTCTTCTCTGCTAACATGTTAACGTTGAACCTGCATTTCTTTTTCCAAATTAATTGCGAATCGTTCTTATACCGAGCTCTTGTCCCTGTCGGGACTGTTTAAGGAATGACATTAGTACAAGAAATTATTGTACGGATAAATCTGGATATGCAACTTCTTGATCTCTTCGTACAGAAAATCCTTCATTTCATTGACATTTTCCTTCGTTTTTGCGGAGATGAAGAGCGTTTTCGGGCCGAGTTTCGCCATCCAGGTGGCCTTGAGCTCGTCAAGTGTGACGTTCTCCTTGGTCTTGGGTGTGAGATCGTCCTCGGCTTTCTCCACCCAGGAGTATTGGTCTATCTTGTTGAAAATGATGACCGTGGGCTTTCCGCCGCAGTCAATTTCATCGAGCGTTTTCTGCACGGTTTGGATGTGCTCCTCGAAGTCGGGATGACTGATATCGACAACGTGCAGCAACAGATGCGTCTCGCGGACCTCGTCGAGGGTTGACTTGAACGACTCCACCAAACTATGCGGGAGTTTTCGGATAAATCCCACTGTGTCAGACAATAGGAAGGGCAGGTTTTGGAAAACGACCTTACGAACAGTGGTGTCCAAGGTGGCAAAGAGCTTGTTCTCGACGAGCACATCGGAGTTGCTGAGCAGGTTCATGATGGTCGATTTCCCGACGTTGGTGTAGCCGACCAAAGCGACTCGTACGAATTGCTCGCGGTGTCCGCGCTGGGTTTTCTTCTGCTTGTCTATTTCCTTCAACCGCTTTTCCAACAAAGAGATACGGTCGCGGATGATACGGCGGTCGGTCTCGATTTCCTTCTCGCCGGGACCTCTCATGCCAATACCGCCACGCTGTTTTTCCAAGTGTGTCCACATACCGGTGAGGCGGGGTAGGAGGTATTTGTACTGCGCCAGCTCCACCTGCGTCTTGGCGTGGGCGGTCTGCGCATGCTTGGCGAAGATGTCGAGGATGAGGTGCGTGCGGTCCATGACCTTGCAGCGCATAAGTTCTTCTATATTACGCTGTTGTGAAGGAGGAAGCTCGTCGTCCACGACCACCATGTCAATGTCGTTTTCGTGCACGTAGTCGGCCACCTCACGGATTTTGCCGGAGCCGAAATAGGTGCGCGTGTCCGGGTGGGCGAGGTTTTGGGTGAACTTCTTCACGCTGGTCCCGCCGGCAGTCTCCACGAGGAAGGCTAGCTCGTCAAGGTATTCCATCGTTTTCTCTTCCGCCACGTCGGGCGTGGACACGGCTATCAGCACAGCTGTCTCGCGGTAATTGTCAGGGTGTTCTATCTCCTTTTGCTTCGCCATTGATGCTTCTTTCTTATTATGACGGCAAAAATACAATTTTTTGACGATAACCATGACGATGTCTTGATTTGGCGTTTGGATGAGCGGGTGGCTCTCCAAAAGTTTCCATTTTTTTCCAAGATCAGTTGTGGTGACAGTGTTATTTTTGAATAATAATCTTGATATTTTATTAAAATAACTAACTATCAGCGATATAACAATTTAATAAACAGTATATTGTATTTATTTGTAAATCAACATGTTATTTTTATTGTTGAAATGTGTTTATAACTTTTTTCCATATTATTCCATATTGATAATCAGAATGTTAAGTGTAATTTTTAACAACAAGCATTAAATAAGTAGAGGATTATGGAAATTTGTTGAGGAAAAATTATATTTTTGTCGTCTGAAAAATTCTGGTTTTTTGGAAGGAAAATGACTACGGAATACGGATATTGGGAAGTCTCGATAGAGAAGAGCGGGCGGTTGAAGCTGCCCACGGCTCTTTTGCGTGCGCTGTCGGAAGATGAGCGCAAGACTTTCTATGTCACGCACGGTTTCGGCGAGTACATTATGCTTTGGTCCGAAAAAGCCTATCGCAAGCAGATGGACTATATGAATTCCCTTGACCGCAACCTGACCCGTGTGAAACTGTACCGCAACGCCTTTCTGCGCAACACGGCCATGCTGGAATGCGACGCCCAGCATCGTATTGTTATCCCTAAACCGCTGATGGATATGTATTCCATTGACAAAGAGTTGGTTATGGTGCTGGATAATGGGCAGATCGAAATGTGGAACAGTCGGAAATACCACGAAAAGTTCGACATGCAGCCCGAAGACTTTGAGAAACTCAACGAGGAGATGCACCTCGGGCACTATTTGACGGAAAAGGAGGGCCAAAATGGAATATCATAACCCGGTCCTTCTTCAACAATCTGTAGATTACTTAGTTACAAATCCCAACGGCACTTATGTCGATGTCACTTATGGCGGCGGTGGTCATTCTCGTTCCATCATGCAGAAATTGCAGCAAGGCCGTCTTGTCGCTTTTGATCAGGATTCGGATGCGCAATCGCAACTTATCGAGGACGAGCGATTCACTTTTGTGCCTTCCAATTTCAAGAATCTCAACAGATTCCTTAAATATCATCAGGTCCTTCCCGTGGACGGCATCTTGGCCGACCTTGGGGTCTCTTCCCATCAGTTCGATACCCCTGAACGCGGCTTTTCCTACCGCGAGGACGGCGTGTTGGACATGCGGATGAACACTCAATCCGGAAAATCGGCCCAAGATGTTGTGAACCAATACGATGAGAAGGCGCTGACCGACATGTTCTACCGATACGGCGAGCTTTCCGACGCTCGTGCGTTGGCCCGCCGCATCCTTAAAGCCCGTGAGGAGCAGCCCATCACCACCACCGGACAACTGGTGGAGGCTCTTCGCCCGTCGTTGTTGCGGGGGAAGGAGAATAAAAGCCTTTCCAAAATATTCCAGGCCATACGCATCGAAGTCAACCAGGAAATGGCCGTTTTGGAGTCTTTTCTCACGCAAGCCCTGGAAGCGTTGAAAGTTGGCGGCCGGCTGGTCGTCATCTCTTACCATTCTTTGGAAGACCGCATGGTGAAGAACTTCATGCGTGCCGGAAAACTGGACGGCGAGGTGGAGAAGGATTTTTACGGCAATCCCCTGACTCCGTTCAAACTCATCACGAGGAAAGCCGTTCAGCCTGATGAAGAAGAAATTAGTGTCAATCCTCGCGCCCGCAGCGCCAAACTGCGCGTCGCCGAGAAAATAACCCCTATCAATCATGGAAACCACCTCTCATAATCCGCAACAGCAGCCGAAAGAACGCACCCGTTTCGGTGAATTCTTCTCCAATATCTTCGGAGGTGAGATTTTGGTGAAAAAGAAAGTCCGTCCATGGTACTTGTATTTCTTTTTCGTGCTGATCCTGGTCACCATTTTGGTGGTCAGCGAGCAGCGTATCCATGTCAAACAGAAGAAGATCACGGAGCTGGAGAATACGTATAAAGCGGAAATCAGCAAACTGAAAGCGAACAATCAGTTCATCCCCTACGAGAAAAACAAAATCCTCATCCAGAAGATGCAGGAAAGGGGATTTGTGACAGACGAGAAACACACGTTTACGGTGAAAGAGACCCCGAAGCCGGTGGAGAAGCGCCGTTGGTTTAAAAGAAAGGAGCGGACTCATGAAAACAAGTAGAAGAAAAGAGGCCTCTCCTACCACCTTGCGGAGAATGTCGGTGGTTTATCTGCTGATGCTGTTGTTCGGCGTTGCCTGCTTGGCCAAGATCCTCTACCTTTCCATCGTGGAACGCGCTGTCGCTTCCGGCACGTCCGACAAATGTGTGGACACCACCGAGCCCGGCTGGGAGGATCTGGCGAACGACGACACCTACTGTTTCGTGCGCGAGAACACCCTGCGGCCTGTCCGCGGCGAGATCTATGATGACCACGGCCGTGTGCTGGTGGCGAATTTCACCGTTTTCGAGGTGGCCTTCGACGGCAAAGGCTTTGTGAAAGAGTATGGCGACACGCTCAGCAAGAATCCGAACGCCTTCGACTCCATCTTCCGCAAACTGGCCGATGACTTTTATCTGCAATTCAAAGACCGTTTCCCGAGATATGATGCCGATTACTACTACGACTTCTTCAAAAAGAATGTCAAGAACAAGCACTATGCCACCCTGTTCCCCGTGAAGGATTGGGATGAAAAGTCGTGGGTGATGGGCGTCGATACCGCATTCATCAAAAACCGGCCTTATCTGTTCAAGACGGTTGTCGTGGCCGACAAGAAGATAAGCAAACGGGAGAAAAGAAGAGCGAAACGCCAAGGTGTCGAAGCGGCGCCCACCTATGACACCCTCCGGGTGGCAGTGATGCATCCGCACTTCAACTATGTGTCTGCGAATGTGCGTATTAACCCCTATGGGGAGATGGCCAAGCGCACTCTCGGTGTGGAGAGTCCGGAACGCCAATACGGGCTGGAGCATTCCATGAACGACATTCTGGGCGGTGTCGAGGGCAGTAAGAAATACCTTGAACTTAACCATGCCAAAGTGCCGCTTCGGGACAGAATGGACCCTGTCGATGGCTATAACATCCACACTACCTTGAAGTTGGAAATACAGCACGCTGTACACAACGAACTCTCCCGGAAACTTTCGGAGTTGAATGCGGAGTGGGGCTGCGCCATCGTGATGGAGACCAAGACCGGTGAGATCAAGGCCATTTCCAACCTGCGCCGTGCGGCGCCTGACGCTTCCTACTATACCGAAAGCATGGAGTATGCCCTCAATGCCAAGGTCGAGCCGGGCTCCACCTTCAAACTGGCTTCCCTGCTGGCATACCTCGAGAAAGTCCCCAATGACACCGTCGGCAGGTACAGAATCTACAAGAACACGTTCGAATTCCCCACAAAATCCGGAAAAATCCTCAAGTACACGAAGGTTGACCATGACTATCCGGTGCTCGACGTCTCTGCCCTTGAGGTGTTCAAACGTTCGTCGAATGTCGGTATAGCCAAGATGATCTTTGACACGTACGGGAAACGGGGGTTCGCCAACTATCTCGAGCAGCTCAGGAAGTTCGGTCTCCTGGACACGGTGCACAGCCAGCTCGGCGACCTTCTGCCTGCCCGCATCAAGGACGGCACCAACGATTTTAACACCTACTATGCAACTTGTTTCGGGGCGGGCTTCAACATCCCGATTATCCGAACGTTGATCTATTACAACGCCATTGCCAACGATGGAAAGATGATGGCACCTATGTTTGTCCGTTATGTCACGGATATGTATGATACCGTTCAACGTTTTGAGCCACAGGTACTTATGGATTCCATAGCCTCTGCTTCCACTGTCCGGAAGGCACGCTATTATCTGGAGCAAGTGGTGTGGGGTGAACACGGGACAGCCTACCGGTACCGTGACGAGAACTGCATGTTCGCAGGCAAGACGGGAACCCGCGACATTTGGGACGAGCAGATGGGTTGCTACAGGAAGGATATCAACGCGGTCTCCTTCTGTGGCTACTTCCCGATGGACAGGCCGCAATACACCGTCATTGTCTATATCTACGGTGTGCCTCAGATGAGTAGTGTGGCTGTTGATGCTTTCGCGCGCATTGCCCGCAGCATCATGAACAGCTCCAACTACAGTGCCACACGCAGTGCCGCAGATTTCCCGTTCACGCCGCTGGGACGCACGGCCCCCATCCGCAGGAAATACTTCAACACCCTGCTGAACGGTTTGGGCTATGATACAGTGGATTACGAAACGCCAGCGCCTTATCTCCGGGTGGATGCGGCAGACACGAACCGCCACGTCTCAGTGCGCGCGCTGCCGCTGACTCAGTACCAGAAAATGCCCGATGTGCGGGGTATGCTCGCCTCCGATGCTGTCACGGAACTTATCCGTGCCGGCTACAAAGTTAGAATCTCAGGAAAAGGCCGCGTCAAATCGCAAGTGCTTGATAATTCGTCAGGAATCGTGAAAATCTATCTTGATCCCTGACCCTGACTTAAACTATAACCTTTAACCATTAACCTTTAACCATTAACCTTTAACCATTAACCTTTAAAAAGACAATGAAACCATTGGATATACTGCTGAAGTCGTTGCGCTCTTATGAGCTGACGGGGTTTCCGGAGTTGAACATTTCGGAAATACTGTTTGACTCTCGTGTCGTGTCGGTCCAGCCCGAAGGCACTACGCAACTCTATGTGGCACAGCGTGGTACGCAGACGGATGGACACAAGTACATTCCGGCCGCCATCGCACAGGGATGCCGCGCCGTGGTGTGCGAGACGCTTCCCGACACACTTGACGAGCATGTATGTTACATCAAGGTGGCGGACAGTTCCGTGGCGTTGGGCCTGCTTGCAGATGCTTTTTTCGACCATCCGAGCCGCAAACTGAAGCTGGTTGGAATCACCGGAACCAACGGCAAGACCACTACGGTCACCCTCCTTCACCGTCTCTTTATGTTGGCAGGTCACAAGGCGGGTCTGCTCTCCACAATTGTCAATAGGGTGGGGGATGAAACGATTCCTGCTACCCACACCACGCCTGACGCGGTAGAACTCAACAAATTGCTCTCCCAGATGGTTGAGAGCCAGTGCGAGTACTGCTTCATGGAAGTCAGTTCGCATGCGCTTTGCCAACATCGGGTCTCCGGATTGCGTTTCGCCGGTGCGATCTTCAGTAACATCACCCACGATCACCTTGATTTCCACAAGACGTTCGCCAATTACATCGCGGCCAAGAAGTCCTTCTTTGACAAATTGCCTAAAACGGCCTTCGCCCTTACCAATGTCGATGACAAAAACGGTCGGGTGATGGTGCAGAACACCAAGGCGGCCGTTCATACATACAGTCTCCGTACCGCCGCCGATTTCAAAGGTTTGGTGATGGAAAACGCCTTCACCGGTCTCCACATGAGGATCAACGACCGGGAGGTCTATTTCAAGCTTTGCGGCAAGTTCAATGCATACAATCTCTTGGCCATCTATGGGGCAGCAGTTCTGTTGGGTCTGGACAAGGACATGGTGCTGACGAAAATGAGTATGCTGGACAGTGCGGCGGGTCGTTTCCAGATGTTGCACAATGAAGCGGGAGGCACGGCCATTGTGGACTATGCGCATACACCAGATGCCCTTGAAAATGTGTTGAAAACCATCCGCGACATCGTCGGCAAAGGGGCTGAGGTGATTACAGTGGTGGGCTGCGGAGGAGACAGGGACGCGCTGAAACGCCCTGAAATGGCTGAAATTGCCTGCCGTTACAGTTCCAAAGTGTTGCTTACCTCCGACAATCCTCGTACCGAAGATCCTCAAGCCATTCTGAACGACATGTTGAAAGGCGTCCCCGCAGCGAAATCCAAGCAGGTGTTGGTCATTGAGAACCGTCGCGAGGCCATCAAGACGGCCTGCATGATGTTGCAACCGCAAGGAGTGCTTCTTGTGGCGGGAAAAGGGCATGAGAACTATCAGGAAATCAACCACGTCAAACACCATTTTGATGATACAGAAGAACTAAAAGCCAATTTCAACATTCAATAAATCAGAAAGATATGCTATATTATTTATTCTCTTGGCTGCATACACAAAGATACCCCGGCACGGGTGTCTTCCAATATATTTCCTTCCGTTCCGTTTCCGCCTTTGTACTGGCATTGATCATCTCTATTTTCTTTGGTAAGTTTTTCATCAAATACCTGAAAAAAAAGCAAATAGGGGAGAGTGTCAGAGAGTTGGGACTGGCGGGGCAGAGTGAGAAAGCCGGCACCCCCACGATGGGCGGGCTCATCATCATTGCCGCCATACTCGTTCCGGTGCTTCTGCTTTGTGAATTGCGGAATATCTATGTCATTTTGATGATTTTCACCACTCTGTGGTTAGGAATGCTGGGATTTGCCGATGACTATATCAAGGTTTTCAAGAAGAACAAGGAAGGACTTTCGCCACGCAAGAAGTTGTTGGGACAGATTCTGCTTGGTTTGGTGGTCGGCGCGGTCATGTATTTTCATCCGAGTGCTGTCATTTGCGAGAAAACTGTCCAGAAGCAGCAAGTGACCCAAGTCACATCCGGGGAGTTGCTCCAAGTGGAGAATCAAGGTAACGCGCACACACCCAAACTTTTCGATGAGCCCCATCACTCTTCCAAGACCACGATTCCTTTTGTGAAAAGCCACGAGATGGATTACGCTGCACTTACCCGTTGGATGGGTGACAAATCCGGGAAGTGGTCGTTCCTGTTGTTCATCCCGATAATCGTTTTCATTATCGCGGCAGTCTCCAACGGGGCGAACCTCACTGACGGGCTGGATGGCCTGGCGACCGGTACAACCGCCTCTGTTGCTGTTGGTATAGCCATTCTCGCTTATGTGTCGGGAAATGTGATTTTCGCCAATTATCTGAACATCATGTATATCCCCAATATCGGGGAGTTGGTGATTTTCGTTTCGGCCGTGATCGGCGCCTGTATCGGTTTCTATTGGTGGAACTGCTATCCGGCGCAGGTGTTCATGGGCGACACAGGAAGCCTCACCCTCGGCGGTATCGTGGCAGTATCCTGCATCATCATCCGCAAAGAGCTGCTTATCCCGATCCTGTGTGGGATTTATCTGGCTCAGTCCCTGTCGGTGATTATGCAAGTGTCTTATTTCAAATACACCAAAAAACGTTACGGCGAAGGCCGGCGTATATTCCTGATGTCGCCGCTGCATCACCATTTTCAGAAAAAAGGGATGCATGAATCGAAAATCGTGCAACGGTTCATTGTGGTCAGCATGCTCCTTGCGGTGTTGGCCATTGCGACACTGAAAATCCGATAAAACTTCGGGCCTGGACTTAAAATCAAAACCTTAGACAATAAATAACAAACCACAAACCATTATGCCTACAAAGAAGAATAACAGTTTTCGCTTGTTCGAACAAGCCAGAGAGACATCCAATCCACGGGTTGGGACTTTGTCAGAACAGCTGATCCGCCTGCGTCAGAAAAATATAGCCGAATCGTTGTCCGATTTCGAGGGCAGCGCCCACAAATTGGAGCACGTCAAGAGCTTCGCGGGCGTGGATTTCATCGATGATGCGCGTTCCACCACGGCAAATGCCGTTTGGTATTCGTTGCAGTCCATGACCAAACCCACCGTATGGATCACCAACATCGATTCCCCGGACCTTTTGAGCGAGGATGTCCTGAAAGAGGCGCAACAAAAGGTCAAGGAGGTGGTGCTGCAAGGCGTGTACAGCATTGATGTTTACCAAAGAATTGCGGAGTTGGGCATTCCGGTGATGATGACCATGAGCATGGAGGATGCAGTGAACCATGCATTCTATTCCTGCCAGAAAGGCGATGCGGTGTTGTATGCTCCGGGCGTCCACGGCAACGGCCAGGTCACCTACAGGGAACGCGGCGAACGTTTCAAAGCTTCTGTTGCACAACTTTAACAGTGTTGTTATGGATGCAGATACCTCAAGCCCGACCGTTTCCCCGTTGCCGAAGATGTCTTTCCTGCGGCGGATTACGCTGAAAACCGACAAGGTGATCCTGATCCTTGTGGTTTTCCTGACGGCTATATCCATCGTGATGGTTTACAGCATGCGCGGAGCCGTGGTTCTCCAGCATCTCAAACATCTGTTGTTCGGCTATGTCGGGATGTTCTTGGTGTACCAATTCGATTATCGGAAGGTTGGGGTGGCGGCTCCGTTCCTGCTCCTTTTGGCTGTGGTGCTGTTGGTGCTGACCATGCTTTCACAAGCCGTGCGCGGCGTCACCATTTTTGGCCGTGACGTGCAGACTTTCTACATTATTGGGTTCTTGATAATATTCTATATCGCCAATTATATTGCGCGGTTGTACCATAATCATGGGGAAATCACCCCGAACAATGTCCGGTACCTGTTTCTGTTGCTCTCGTTTTTCTGTTTGTGCATAGCTACGATGAATATGTCCACGGCCATTATCCTCTTTGTAACAGGTCTGGTGTTGTTTTTCATTGGAGGGTTCAAATTGCGTGACATTGCCGGAATGCTCGGGATCGTCTCCGCATTGTTGATCGTGGCCATGATTGTCGCGGTGAATCTCAGTGAGGAGAAACAGTCGAAGTTCGGGCGAATGGCGACGTTCATCAACAGACTTGAGTATTTTGTCACCAAGGATAACACCAACGGTTATGGCGATCAGATGATTTTGGCGCGGACGGCCATCGCCCGGTCGGGCTTCAATCCCGCGGGTCCCGGCAAAGGGGTCATCAAAAACCGGTTGCCGGAGAAGGAGACCGATTATGCCTTCGCGTCTTTGTTTGAGGAGACAGGCATTGTGGTGGGAGTGGCGGTATTGCTGGCCTATCTCATCATCTTTTATAGATCCCGGAAAATCGCCAAGGAGGCGACAGGCACATTCGGGCGGCTGTTGGCCTTCGGCATCGGCTTCTGGTTCACCTGCCAGGCACTGGTGCATATCGGGGTGAACTGCGAGCTCCTGCCCACCACGGGACAGACGCTCCCGTTCATCAGCAGCGGCGGCGCCTCCCTGTTTGTCTCGGGATGTGCCGTAGGTATGCTCTTGAATATCGGCAAAGTTTCCTATGAAGAAAACCAGAAGGAGGATCCGATGGAGTTGCTGCGGCAATCCTAATCGATCCTTGAACGTTGAACCCTGTCTCCCATAATGATTCAGATAAACAAACTGTCAGTCAATTTCACGGGTGATTTCCTGTTCAAGGACATCTCGTTCACCGCGGGTGACCGGGACCGGATTGGCTTGGTCGGGCACAACGGGGCAGGAAAGTCCACGCTGTTGAAGATCATCCATCGCGATTTGGAACCGGCTTCCGGCACGATGGTCATCACCTCCGGTCATCGTGTGGGCTATTTGCCGCAGGAACTTGCCGGAAACTCCCCGCTGACCGTCTGGGACGAGGCTGTCTCCGCCTTTTCCGAGATCAAAATCATGGAACGGAAAATGCAGCAGGTCGCCAATGAACTGGCGGAACGCACGGATTACGAGTCTGAAGATTATGCACAGCTGAGCCAGCAGTTGTCAGACCTTAATGACCGATACAACCATCTGGGAGGCAATATGATAGAAGCGGACACGGAGAAAGTTCTCGCCGGTATGGGCTTTTTGCGCGAGGAGTTCCACCTGCCGATGTCGTCGTTCAGCAACGGTTGGCAGATGCGTGTCTGCCTGGCCAAGATACTCTTGCAAAAACCCGAGATCATCCTCCTTGACGAGCCCACCAACCATCTCGACATTGAATCTATCCAATGGCTGGAGGATTATCTCGCCAATTATGATGGTTGCGTAATCCTTGTCTCCCATGACCGGGCTTTCCTCGATCGTGTGACCAACCGCACCATCGAAATCACCTTAGGCAATATACAAGACTATAAATGCAGTTACTCCCAATACGTGGAACAGCGTTTGGAACGCATTGAGAGTCAGCAGTCAGCATACGAAAACCAGCAACAGCAGATTGCGCAAATCGAACGCTTTATCGAGCGGTTCCGCTACAAGGCCACCAAGGCGCGGCAGGTGCAGAGCCGTATCAAGATGTTGGAGAAGATGGACCGCATCACGGTGGATGAATACGACAACAGTTCTATCTCGTTCAAGTTCCCGCCCGCGCCCCACTCGGGGTTGGTCGTGGTGGAAAGCAAGAACCTGAGTCTCGGTTACGACACTAAGCCCGGTGTGCTCAAAGGGGTGGATTTCCGTTTGGAGCGCGGCGAGCGTGTGGCGTTTGTGGGGCGCAACGGTGAGGGCAAATCCACTATGGTGAAAGCCATCGTGGGGTCGTTGCCGCCCGAAAGCGGTGAACTGCAGCTCGGCTACCAGGTGGTGGTCGGCTATTACGCCCAAAACCAGGCCCAACTGCTGAATCCGGAAAAAACGGTCTTCGAGACCATCGACGATGTGGCGGTGGGCGATATACGGCCGAAGATCCGCACCATTCTCGGCAGTTTCCTTTTCGACACTGAGGACACAGAAAAAAAGGTCAAAGTGCTTTCCGGTGGCGAGAAAGCGCGGCTTGCGTTGGCGAAACTGTTGCTGTCGCCCTTCAATCTGCTCATCCTCGACGAGCCCACCAACCACCTCGACATGCCTTCCAAGGATGTGCTCAAGAACGCCCTGCTCCAATATGAAGGCAGTCTCATTCTCGTTTCCCATGACCGTGACTTCCTGCAAGGGCTCACCTCCAAGGTCTATGAGTTCAAAAACCATCAAATGCACGCTTTTACTGGCGATGTGTATGATTTCCTCGCACAACGAAAGATGGAGACGCTCAATGAGTTGCAAAGCAGGAATGTGATGGCCCAAGGGCATTCGGTTGACAAACCCGTCTCCGGGAAGGAGCAATGGGAGCAGAAGAAGCAGCGCGAGGCCGACGATCGCAAACGCAAGAACCGGTTGCGCAAGTTGGAAGACGAGTTGGAACTGCTCCAACGCTTGCTCGCCGACACGGAAGAAAAGCTCGCCAACCCCGAGGCCAACGCCGACGCCATCGCATCCGGCGAGCTCTACAAGACCTACGAGTCGATAAAGGCTCAAATAGAGGAGAAAGAGATGGAGTGGCTGGAGCTGAGCGAATAAAGTTGGGCGATGCTCGTGGAATTATTGTATTTTTGTCGCATTGTAAATAATAGCCTGCTATGTCCTATCCTATTGACAAATACCAATTCGCAAAGAAAGAACTCCTGAAGATTCTCATTGCCGTTCTGGCCTTGATTTTGGTTGGAATCAAGTACTACTTTTATATTAGGAAACAGGAAGTCAGGTCAGTTGAAAAACGGGTGGAAATGACCTTGAAGAACGCTGAAGCTTCGATTAACAGATGTTTGGGTAAGATAGAAACCGTTGTGAACTCCATTGGGCCGATGGCCGAATACATGATTGACGACCCTGAAGCAATGTACGACATTGCATATCACACGGTGGAGTCCAGTTCACACATTATGGGTGCAGGCGTCGCCTTCAAAGAAAACTACTATCCCAATGAGGGTCGATGGTATGAAACCTATGCCGGCCATCGGAAGAATCTCGACACCTTGTTCGTCACCCAGTTGGGGAGTGAGGAACATGACTATCTCCAAATGGACTGGTTCAAGAAAGGACTGGCGTCGGAGAAAGGCTTTTGGAGTGCTCCCTACTACGACAATGCCGGCGGGATGGCATACATGATTTCCTACTGTCTCCCGATCAGCGACAGTACAGGCGAAACGGTAGGCGTTATCTGCACGGATGTCACCCTCGACACGCTTGCCAGTATTGTCAGCAACATAAAGCTCTATCCTCATAGTTTCTGTACATTAGTCACCACAGACGGTTCTGTACTGGTGGCGCCACCGTCAGTGCCCAAGACGAAAGGCAGATATCATGTCTTCTCAGAGGCTATTGATGGCAAGGACATGGTCCTTACCATTACGATTTCCAACGCCGACATGTACCATCGGTTAAGGATGGCAACGCTGTTTTTCTCTATTTTGGCCTTCACAGGCGTTTTGACGGTCTTCTTCATTGCGTACCGTTCGGTGCAGAATTTGTGGAAATTTAACGAGGTGCGTTTGAAGGAACAGCATATCGAGGATGAGCTTTCCATCGCCAGAAACATCCAGCAGGCGATGTTGCCGTCCGAAACGTTGACGAAATCCATCAAAACCATCGATATCAAGGGGTTGCAGATCCCAGCCAAGTTTGTCGGCGGCGATTTGTACGACTATTATGTGCATGACAACCAGCTGTTGTTCTGCATCGGGGATGTCTCCGGCAAAGGGGTGCCGGCGGCATTGTTGATGGCCATCGCCCATAGTCTGTTCCGCACCCTGTCCGCCCGCGACAGCCGCCCCGAACACATCATGCAGGCGCTCAACGCCTCAATCAGCGACAACAACCCCGACATTATGTTCATCACAATGTTCATAGGTGTCATGGATTTATCCACAGGCATGATCCGTTATTGCAATGCCGGGCATAATCCGCCGATTGTCATCCGTGACGGGAAGGTGAAGTTTTTGGACAGCGCGCCTTCTCTTATCCTTGGGGTTGATGCTGATGCTGAATACACGTCTTGCGAGGTGGCCCTTTTGCCCGGAGACACCCTGTTCCTCTACACCGACGGCTTGACCGAAGCCGAGAACACCCAAAAGGAACTTTTCGGGGAGTCGAGAGCGTTGGAAATTGCAACGGAGTACTGCAGAGCGACAGCTCAAGAGAAGGTCGAAAAGATGCGGCTGGCGGTACAGACCTTTGTGGGGGAAGCCGAGCAGAGCGACGACCTCACCATGCTGGCCGTCCGTTTCACGAAAGGCGGCAATAATACCCTGAGCATGAGCAACAATATCGAGGAACTCTACAAGTTGGAACCTTTCCTGAACGATTATTTCAAGCAAGAGAATCTTGACATGTCGTTGTTGCCGCAGTTGAACCTCGCGCTGGAGGAGGCCGCGACCAATGTCATCATGTATGCTTATCCTGAAGGTGAAAAGGGCACCGTGGAGCTTTCCCTGGAGGTTATGGACGGGCAGATTTGTGCCACCCTCATTGACGAAGGCGCGCCGTTTAATCCTTTGCAAAAAAAAGAGGTCAACCTCGACGTTCCATTAGAGGAACGGCAGATCGGTGGCTTAGGTATCCATCTTATCAGGACGATTATGGATCAGGTGGAATATGCGCACGAAAACGGGCAGAATGTATTGAGGATGAAGATACAGGCAACAGGCAACAGGCAACAGGCAATAGGCAATAGGCAACAGGCAATAGGCAACAGGCAATAGAAAATCAAGGTTGTTTTTGAGGTTTAAAAGAAAAACATTATCTTTGCGCTGTGCTTTGATTATTTTTTCAACGATAAATAATTTATTGAAATACAATATTTTAGAAGGTTATGAATATTAATATCACAGAAGAGGGAAACACCACTACTGCCGTTTTTGACGGACGGTTGGACACTGTAGCCGCACAACAAATAGCGGACACCATTGATCCGTTGCTGCAACATGCGGATCGCAACATCATTCTCGACTGTGGAAAGATGCCGTTCATCAGCAGCTCCGGTTTGCGTATCTTTTTGAAAATTAGAAAAGAAGTCTCCGCTAAAGGTGGAAAAATGTACCTGAGGAACGTCTGCCCCGATGTGATGCAGGTCTTCAAGATGACCAAGTTGGACGATATTTTTGAGGTGATTGACTAACGATGGTCTATGTCAATGACCGGGTGGATGTGCTTGACATCGACTTCGCGATGGCTCAAGTGTCGGTGCAGCGGCGCGAGGAGGCACTGCGGTTCCGGCATGAGCGCGACCAAAAGCTCTCGTTAGCGGCATATCTTCTGCTGAAGAAAGGGCTTTGGATGGAACATGGCATCCAGGAGAATCCTGTTTTCGTCATGGCCGATAGCGGAAAACCTTTTCTCGAGCAGCACCCTGATATCCATTTCAGTCTCAGCCACTCCAAGACAGTGGCGCTATGCGTCATAGACAGCGAACCTGTAGGCGCAGATGTGGAGGTTGTGCGCCATGTCAGCCCTGAATTGATCGACTATACTATGAACGATGAGGAACAGGATTGGATCCGGGCGTCGCAAAACACCGATGAGGCTTTTCTGACACTCTGGACCCGGAAAGAGGCTGTGTTGAAACTCACGGGCGAAGGTATCCGCAACAATATGAAAAATGTTCTGATGAATTCAGAGAAATATTCGATCGAAACCATCAATACACAACATTACGTTTTCTCTATCGCAAAATTCCATACTGGTTTTGACAACAGTATCAAGTGAATAATTGAAATTATAGCGTATGCAGACAAACCTTAACTCAATCTTCCGTTGGTGCTTCTTAGCCTTGATAATGATGACAGCCCTGAATCTGCAGGCGCAAGAGGCGGACAACGAATTCACCATTGACGCCAAAATCAACACCCGTGGGGAAATCCGTGTCGGAGGTTTCAATCCGGATGACGAGGAAGAAAACGAGAAGGAGCGGATGTCCCACTTCATCATGGGACAGTACAGGCTTAACCTCGGATACAAACGGGCCGACTGGTTCGAATTGAGGCTTTCGCCTCAGTTTTCCGGGGTTTGGGGACAAGCCGGTGGCAACCTGAGTCTTTCCGAGGGTTGGCTCTCGATGAGACACACAAAGACAGGGCTTTTCGCAAAGCTCGGCCGTCAGACGTTGGAATACGATGACGAGCGTATCCTGGGTTACGATGACTGGACGATGACTGCGCCCACCCACGATGCGCTGAAATTAGGCTACGAAGGTCATGGCCACAAACTGCACATCCTCCTCGCCTACAACCAGAATTCGGAAAACATTTCACAAGGTACCACTTACTATGCCGGCGGAATCCAGCCTTACAAGACCATGCAGACTCTTTGGTATCACTACGAGACGCCGAAGTCACTGTTCGGGATGTCCCTGCTTGGCATGAATATCGGGGTTCAGAGCAAGAACTCCAATTTTCCGGATACAACCTTCTTTCAGCAACTGTTCGGCGCCTACGTGAAATTGAAACCCAGCATTGTGACATTGGAAGGCTCTTTCTATTATCAGATGGGAAAAGAGGAAAACGCAATGAAGCTGGACGCTTTCATGGGAAGTGCGAAGCTTCAGGTTACGCCCAGCAAAATATACACCCTCTTTGCCGGATATGATTACCTGAGCGGTGATCAATTCCCCGTCAGGATTAACGGAGGATTCGGCCTCATATTCCACGAAAAGGCGCGGGCATTCTGCCCGTTGTTCGGCTCGCACCACGAATTCTATGGTGCCATGGATTTCTTCTATATGGACAATTATTTGAACAATTTCTCCCCTGGCTTGCAGAACCTCTATGCCGGAGGCGTCGTCAATCCCGTCAGAGGCCTGAGAATCGACGCTGCCTATCATTACTACGCCATTTCAGCCGATCTTAACAAACTGAAAAAATCGTTGGGTCATGAATTCGTGATCAATGTGGGCTATTCGTTCGCGAAATTTGTCAGGGTGTCGGCAGGATATTCCTACATGCAAGGCACAGAGACGATGGAGATTCTCCAACAGGTCTCCCAAACCCGCCGATTGCACTGGGGGTGGGTGATGTTGACTGTCAACCCGACGATATTCACCTTGCCGTGGAATGACAAGAAAAAACAATAGCTATTGGTCGTTGGCTATTGGCTGTTAGCCGAACCTAATAATTGAATAGCAATAAATAGAGAAACAAAAAAGATATGAAAAACACTTCCCCTTTATCCCAATCGCAATTGGGTATTTATGCCGAGTGCATGGAGCACGAGAATGAAGTCTTCTATAATCTCCCGTTCCTTTTTGTCTTTGACGGCAGCCTCGATGCCGACCGTTTGTGCCGCGCCATTGAGGCGACGATAAAGGCGCATCCCGTTTTTTTCACCCGGATTGAGGTGAATGAAGAAGGCGAACCTGTCCAATCCGTTGACACTAAGGAAAGGGATGATTTCAGCCTTGCTGTCGAGCCGTTCACGGACATCGAGGCCGAGAAGCAAAAATTCATCGTGCCTTACAAACTCATTGGCGGCAGACTGTTTCATACGAAAGTGATGCGCGACGAGGAACATGTTTATTGGCTCTTCGACATGCACCATATCATCAGCGACGGCACCTCGTACAACATCATCACTTACGATGTGGAAAAAGCTTACAATGGTGTCGAGCTTGCCCCCGAGGAGATGTCGATGCAGGAACTTGCCCTTGCTGAAGTTGAGATGCGCAAAACACCTGCCTTCGAAGAGGGCAAACAGTGGTATGCCCAAAACTTCGATTGCGGCGACACGTTCACCCAGCTTATGCCCGATTTGGAGATCCCCGAACACACGGACGCCAATAAACTCCGCATTCTCGACACCGACATGGATCGGGTGGATGCTTTCTGCAAGACCAACGGCATCAAAAAAAGCACTTTCTTCACGTCGGCCTACTCCTTCCTGCTGGCCAAGTACAACAACGAGCATGAATCGCTGTTCGCCACGGTCTTCAACGGCCGCACCGAACGGAAATTCCAACATTCCGTTGGCATGACTGTGAAGACGTTGCCCGTTTACGCCAAGTTCACGGAAGAGACCACCGTGCTAGACTTCCTGAAAGCCGGCGAGGAACAGATGATCGGCTGCCGCAAGCACGATCTCTATTCCTATACCGACATGATGACGGACCTTAATCTGCAAATCAACACCACCTTTGCATGGCACGGCCTCTTACTTGATTATACCGAACTGATGGGCAAACCGATGGAGGCCATACAGCTCCGCAAGCACAACGAGGGAGTGTCGCTTTATTTGATGGCTTTCTATGTCGGCAAAAAATATCATATCAGAGCGGAATACAGCTCCAACGAATATTCCGAGACGCTGATTGACCAATTTATGGAGAGTTATGAGGCGGTTCTGGAGGGCTTTCTAAGCCAAACCCTCCTGCGCGACATTGACATCTGCACCAAGAGCCAGTGCGACTTGCTTGACAGTTTCAACGAGACCGATAATCCATACGACGACACGCAGACCATCGTATCGCTGTTCCGCCGTCAAGCCAAAGCAACGCCCGACAAGACGGCTGTGGTCTTCAAGGACAAGCGGTTTACATACGCCGAGGTGGATGAAATCAGTGACCGCATTGCAAGTTATATTGCATCGAAAGGATTGGGACTTGAGGATGTGGTGGCCATTCTGATAGCCCGTTCAGAATGGATGGCCATTGCCTCGCTGGGTGTGCTGAAGGCAGGATGTGCTTATCAGCCGTTGGACCCCACCTATCCGAAGGAGCGCCTGAACTTCATGATGCAGGATACGGCTTCCAAACTGTTGATTGCCGACGAGGAACTTTGTTCCATCTTGGATGAATACAAGGGTGAAGTGCTGCTTACGAAAGACATTAAGAACCTGAAGGAATCCAATGCATTTGATGGACCCAAGCCCGAGAGCCTCTTTACGCTAATCTACACCAGTGGCTCTACAGGCGTACCCAAGGGATGTCAACTCGAACATCGGAATATGGTGGCGTTCAGTCACATGCACCGACATGCCCTGCATGTAGAAGCGGATAGTCACATAGGAGCGTATGCTAGTTTCGGTTTTGATGCTTGTTTGCTTGAGTTATGGCCGCCGCTCATAGTGGGTGCTACCGTCTATATCATTCCTGAGGAGATACGTCTTGACCTCCTCGCGCTTAACGACTATTTTGAGCAGAACGGCATCACCCATACGTTCATGACGACACAGGTGGCCCGCTCATTTGTCAACGATATCGCCAATCACTCCTTGAAGGCCTTTATCACCGGCGGTGAGAAACTGGCGGATGTCACGCCTCCTCCCTACTTGTTCCTGAACGGCTATGGTCCTTCAGAGAGTATCTGTTATGTGACGGCATTTGCTGTCAAGGAGAAATTGCAGAATATCCCCATAGGAAAGGCTGTGGAGAATATGCATCTGTACATTATGGACGCATGCGGGCATAGGTTACCTGTGGGCGCTGCCGGCGAGCTATGGGTCAATGGCCCTCAAGTGGGACGAGGCTATCTGAATCGTCCGGAGAAGACTGCCGAGGCTTTCGTGGAGACCCCTTGGGGTCGCTGCTACCGCACCGGCGACATCGTGCGTTACCTGCCTGATGGAAACGTCCAGTTTGTGGGCCGTCGCGACGCACAGGTGAAGGTTCGCGGTTTCCGCATCGAGCTCACGGAAGTAGAGGCTATCATCCGCCAGTATCCAGGCATCAAGGATGTCACCGTGCAAGCCTTTGACGAAGAGGGCGGCGGCAAGTTCATTGCAGCTTATATTGTTGCTGATGAGAAGATTGACATCGAAGCCCTTAACAACTTCATCATGGATGAGAAACCGCCTTACATGGTGCCTGCTGTGACGATGCAAATCGACCGCATTCCGCTCAATCAGAATCAGAAGGTCAACAAGAAGGCCCTGCCGAGACCCGAGAAAAAGGCGGAAACCGTGGAGGAAAGCCATGTGCCGATGAACATCCTCGAAGAGGAACTGCACGAAATCGTGGCGGGCATCGTGGGCACCAAAGACTTTGGCGTGACCACCGTGCTCGGCTACGTTGGACTTACCTCCATCTCCGCCATCAAACTGGCCGTGCAGCTGAACAAAAAATACGGTATCACCGTGGATTCCAAATCCTTAGTTAAGGCAGGAAATATTCAAACAATTGAGAATGAGATTCTTAACAAACTCCTCAATGCTCCTGCCACCAACCAAACTGTTTCAAATACCGACAACTCTCAACTCTCAACTCTTAACTCTCAACTAAATAATGTTCCGTTGTCCTACGCGCAGATGGGCGTATATGTCGATTGCATGAAGCAGCCCACCTCCACGGTGTACAACATCCCAACCCTTATTCGTCTCCCCAAAGACACCGATGTGCAGTTGCTTGAAAAGTCCATCGAGACCCTCATCAAGGCACACCCGCAGTTTTTTGTGCATTTTGACAGCGAAGCTGGCGAAATCGTGCAAATTGTTGACACAACTCAACCTCTTGCCCTTACAAAGAGTCAGTTGAGCGAGGCGGAATTGGAGAAATACAAGGTGGAGTTCGTAAGACCTTTCAACCTGAGACAAGGACCGTTGTACCGAATGGAAATCGTCACCACCGAGCGAAACGTTTGCCTCTTGGCGGATGTGCATCACTTGATTTTCGACGGCGGTTCCCTCGACCTGTTCCTGAACCAGTTGTGCGACTTGATGAACGGCAAGGAAATCGAGGCTGAAGCCATCAGCTATGCCGGTTTTGTTGTCGATGAGAAAGCGGCTGAAAGCACGTCGAGTTACATCGAGGCTAAGGAGTTCTTCAACCAGCGTTTGGGCAATGTGGAAGGGGCCACTGAAGTGTCAGCCGACTTGACCAATCCGTTGGAGCAAGGTACTGTCAGCGAAGTCTTCTGCAAGATGGACTTCGACGCGATGGAGGAATTCTGCAAGAAGAACAACCTCTCGCCTGCGCACCTTACCCTGGCGGCGGTTTTCTATGCGCTCTCACGTTTCACCAACAACGAGCAGATTTGCATCACCACCATCAGCAACGGCCGTTCCGATCTGCGCATAAGCAATACTACGGGCATGTTCGTCAACACGTTGGCCTTGAGTGCCCAGATTGGCAATCAAAAGGTGATGGACTTCCTGAATGAGACCAGCCAGCACTTTGACGAGACTTTGACTCACGAAAAGTATCCTTTCGCGCAGATCGCTGCCGATTACGACTTGTCGGCCGAAATCATGTTCGCCTATCAGATGGGAGTGATAGACCAATATCTAATCAACGGTCAAAAGCTTGAAATAGAGTCTCTTGAGCTGAATATACCGAAGTTCCGCATCGCTTTCTACATTCAAGAGAAAGAAGGCGTGCCGGGTGTGGTGGTCGAATATGACAATGGTCGCTACAGCCACGAGCTGATGCAAAGTCTGGCGCAGTCGGTTTGCACTGCGGCTGAGGCTTTCATCCATCATCCCGAGATGGCGTTGCAGCAGGTCTCTTTGCTGGATGCCGGACAAACCGCTTTGCTCGACAGCTTCAACCAGACGGATGTGCCCTATGACGACACCCAGACTATCGTTTCGCTTTTCCGTCACCAAGTGGAGCAAACACCTGACAATCTTGCTGTTGTTTATCACGACCATAAATACACTTATCGCGAGGTGGATGAGATCTCGGAGCGCATCGCAGGTTACATTGTCGCGCAAGGTCTTAAAAACGAAGATATTGTTTCGGTGTTGATTCCGCGCTGCGAATGGATGGCCATCGTTTCGTTAGGCGTATTGAAGGCCGGATGCGCCTACCAGCCTCTGGATCCGAGCTATCCCGCTGAACGCCTGAACTTCATGATGCAAGACGCCAATGCCAAACTGCTCATTGCCGATGAAGAGTTGCGTCCCATCGTGGATGAATATCACGGCATCGTGCTGTTGACCAAAGACATTGACAAACTGCCGGCGGTGGTTCCTGTGAAGGCTGACATCACTCCGTCAAGCCTTTTCATCATGCTCTACACTTCCGGTTCGACCGGCACACCGAAAGGCTGTCAGCTGGAGCACGGCAACATAGTGGCCTTCTGCCATTGGTATCAGCGGCACTATGGGTTGACGGCGGCTGACAAGGTGGCGGCGTATGCCAGCTATGGTTTCGACGCCTGCATGATGGATCTCTATCCTGCCTTGACGTGCGGTGCCTGCGTCCACATTATCGGGGAAGACATACGACTCAATTTGCCCGACCTCAACAATTATTTCAACACGCAGGGCATCACCCATTCGTTCATCACCACTCAAGTGGGTTATCAGTTTGTGACGAATGTGGAGAACCACTCGTTGCGCTGTTTCGCAGTGGGCGGTGAGAAGTTGTCCGCCCTCAATCCTCCGACAAACTACAAGATGTACAACGGCTATGGTCCGACAGAGTGCACTATCTTCACCACCAACTATTGGGTGAAGGATTATGAGTTGGACATTCCCATCGGTAAGCCGCTGGACAATCTGAGGCTCTATATAGTTGACAAACAGTTTAACAGATTGCCTCCCGGGGCGGCCGGCGAATTGTGGGTGAGCGGTCCCCAGGTGAGTCGCGGCTATTTGAACCGTCCTGAGAAAAACGCTGAAACCTACCTGAAGAATCCGTTCAGCGACGACCCGAAACACGCCCGCGTCTACCGCACCGGCGACATCGTGCGTTACCTCCCCGACGGCAACATCCAGTTTGTGGGACGTAAAGACGGTCAGGTGAAGATTCGCGGATTCCGCATCGAACTCAAGGAGGTGGAAGCCGTGATTCGCCAGTTCCCGGGTATCAAGGATGCCACCGTGCAAGCCTTTGATTACGAGAATGGTGGAAAGTTCATCGCCGCCTACATCGTCAGTGACCAGCAGGTGGACATCAAGGCGCTCAACGACTTCATCGGCGAGCGGAAACCTCCGTACATGATTCCCGCCTCCACGATGCAGATCGACAGAATTCCGCTGAACCAGAACCAAAAGGTGAACCGCAAGGCGCTGCCGACGCCCCTCATGCAGGCCTCCGACCGCGAATACGTGGCACCGGCCAACGACACGGAAGCGCTCTTCTGCCGCATCTTCAGCGAGATTCTTGCCATGGACAAGATCGGTGCCAACGACAGCTTCTTCGACCTCGGCGGCACCTCGCTCATGGTGACTCGTGTCATCATCGAAGCCGACAAGGCGGGAATGCACGTGGCCTACGGCGATGTTTTTGCCAATGCCACCCCGAGAAAGCTTGCGGCGCTCGTTTCGGGCAATACGGTTGTCGCCACAGACGATGACGATATCACCAAATTCGACTATTCTGGCATTAACAACTTGTTGAGCAACAATATATTGGATAGCTTCCGAAAAGGTGAGTGCCAATCTTTGGGCAATGTACTGCTCACAGGTGCCACGGGTTACCTGGGCATTCACATTCTGCAGGAACTGATCCAGTCGGATGCGGAGAACATTTACTGTCTGGTGCGCGACAAGGACATGGAAGCCGCTGAGCACAGGCTGAAGACCCTCCTGTTCTACTATTTCGAATCCACCTACGACGAACTCTTCGGCAACCGCCTCCACATTCTTCTTGGAGATGTCACCAACGACCTGACCAACCTTGTTCAAGTGAAAATCGACACGGTGTTCAATTGCGCCGCAGTGGTGAAACACTTCAGCGAAGGCACGGAGATCGAAGATGTGAATGTGGGTGGTGCGCAACGTTGTGTTGACCTCTGTCTGAAGACCGGCGCACGTTTGGTACACATTTCCACGTACAGCACCAGTGGCCTCAATGTCAACGACACCATGGCACCCGATTACGTTTTCACCGAGCAAAGACTCTTCGACGGACAATATCTCGGAAACCAGTACCTCCATTCCAAATTCTTGGCAGAACGCATTGTGCTGCAATCCATTGTTGATAAAGGATTGTCGGCCAAGGTGATCCGTGTCGGTAACTTGGCGGCGCGTACCAGCGACGGTGAGTTCCAAATCAACTTCTCCACCAACTCCTTCATGGGGCGCATCAAAGTCTTCAACATGTTAGGCTGTTTCCCCTATTCATTGTACGAAAACAAGGTGGAATTCTCGCCCATCGATGAGGTGGCGCACACCATCATCCTGCTCAGTTCCACTCCCAAGGATTGCTGCCTGTTCCATTCCTACAACAGCCACACGCAGTTCCTCGGCGACGTTCTCAGCGGATTCAACAAGCTGGGCACGGACATCCGTCTTGTGGAAGATGAGGAGTACAATTCTACCGTAGAGAGTGCGGGCAATGACCCACAAAAGGCCAAAACGCTTTCCAGCCTGCTCGCTTACCAGGATATGGCTCACGGCATGAAAGTTTCAGAAGTGCCTATAAGCAACCTGTACACCACGCAAGTGCTCTATCGTTTGGGCTTCAAATGGTCGCCCACCACGTGGGATTATGTGGATCGCATGTTGAGCGCTATCAGCGGACTGGGATTCTTCGATTAGTTTGAGAACTGTTGGGGCGTATCGCATACGCCCCAATATTATTTTAAAAAAACAGCGGTAGTTCATACCGCTGTCCAAAACCATTAACCTATGTAAGACAATGAAAATTAATTCATAATCATTTTACTCTTACGCAGGTTGTATCAAAAAGTTACAACTCTCCAATATTTTTTTTGCGAAGGAGGTGTTGGCGAAGTGACCGGGGCGGTTCGCGATGATCTCCGCGCGCAACGGAACCCCTAATAAATAAAGGTCTCCGATGAGGTCGAGCAGCTTGTGGCGCGCCGGCTCATTGGGGTGGCGGAGATGAGTGTTATTCAAGATGTGGTCGGGGGTGACGGTGATGTCTTTCTTGTGGAAGAAGTCCCCGAGGGCGTTCAGCACCTTGTTGTCGGGCACCTTGTCAACGAAAACGATGGCATTGTCAAGGTCTCCGCCTCGTGCCAGATTGTTCTGAATCAGGAACTGCAGTTCATCCAAGAACACGAAAGTGCGGCAGTTATAGACATCCGGAACAAAATTCTCGATGTTGTCGAGTACGGCCTGCTGCTCGGCCAGGACTTTGGTCCCGTAGTCCACATTGACGGTCATTTTGAACCGGTCGGCAGGCTTTATGGTCAATTCAATCTGTTTTTCTGGAATAGAGAAAGTGATTTCTTCCTTCACGATGCCGATTTTCTTCGGGGTGTCGAGGGTCACGATGCCCACCTCCTTGAGCATCTCCACATAGATGCGGGAGCTGCCGTCGAGGATGGGGGTTTCGGGACCGACGGTACGCACGAGGACGTTGTCGATGCCGAGACCGGCAAGGGCGGCCATAAGATGCTCGATGGTATGCACTTGTGCATCGCCGTCTTTTATGGAAGTGCCGCGGGAAGTGTCGAAAACAGTATAAGGGGTTGCCTTGACGATAGGACTTCCGGGCAGGTCGGTGCGTTCGAAGCGGACGCCGCTGTCAGCAGGTGCCGGGACAAAAGTGACGGTCACCTGTTGAGCTGTATGTAATCCTCTCCCCGATACGGAAACCGGAGAGGCGATAGTGGTTTGTAATGTCGTCATGAAAGTTATTGGTTCTGTTTTTTATTTATATATTGTTGATACAGTTCAGGTAATTTGCGGCGGAGCACGATAAGTTTGCGTTCTTCGGAGGCGCTGATGGCGGGGCTGCCAAGATAGACGCCCTGTTTGAGGGAGTGCGACACGCCGGATTGTGCGCCGATGACGGTGCCGTCGTCGATGGTGATGTGGCCGGCGATGCCCGCCTGGCCGGCGATGATGCAGCGGCTGCCAAGCTTGGCGGAACCCGCCACGCCCGCTTGGGCGGCGAAGGCTGTTCCCTCGCCCACGGTGACGTTGTGCGCGATTTGCACGAGGTTGTCGATCTTCACATGGTCGTGGATGCGGGTCGAACCCATGGTGGCGCGGTCGATGCAGGTGTTGGCACCGATCTCCACATGGTTGCCGATCTCCACATTGCCGACCTGCGGGATTTTGAGGTATTCGCCGTTCTGCTGGGCGAAGCCGAAGCCGTCGGCGCCGATGACCGCTCCCGCGTGGAGGATGCAGTCGGTGCCGATGTGGCAGTCCTCATAGACTTTCACGCCCGCGTAGAGTGTGGTGTGCGCACCGATTTTCACGCGGTCGCCGATGACGGTCTGCGGGTAGAGGCTCGCGCCGTCGCCGATTTCTGCGCTGTCGCCTACGCTCACGAACTCCCCGATATAGACATTCTGCCCGATTTTGGCGGTCGGGGCGATGCAGGCCTTGTCGGAAATGCCCGTCTTGCGCGGTTTGTTCTGCTGGTAGAAGTTCAGGAGTTGCGCGAAGGCGAGGTAGGAGTTGGCCACCTTGATGAGGGTGCAGGGCACCTCCTGCTCGGGGGTGAAATCCTTGTTGACGATGGCCGCCGTGGCTTTTGTGGTGTATAAATATTGGGTGTATTTCGGATTGGAAAGGAAGGTGAGGCCGCCGGGCACGCCTTCTTCGATTTTGCATATGGTGGTGATCTCGGCGTTGGGATCGCCCACTATTTCAGCAGAAATCAATTCTGCGATCTGAGCAACGGAATACTTCATTGTTTGACAATTTTGAGGGTGCAAAGGTACACTTTTTTTGGTAATGACTAAGTAGGGGCGAATAATCATTCGCCCCTACGAACAATCATTTCTCGGGAAAAAGATTTTTTTCACAAGATGTCGTTGTATCAAAAAAAAGTGTATTTTTGCCGCCGATTTTAGGTGCTACCTAATCCGGAGAGATGGGTGAGTGGCTGAAACCACCAGTTTGCTAAACTGACGAAGGGGTAACTCTTCCGCGAGTTCGAATCTCGCTCTCTCCGCCACTTGTAGAGACGCATAGCTTTGCGTCTCTATTTGTTTTAAATCGATACAAAAAAAGGACGCAGGAAACCCGTTTTGTTCAACACTGAGATGTTCATATATTTCTTATATTTGCAACCTCGTGATCGGGGTGGCGAATGTCACCGTGTTTTTTGATGTAAATATTTGATACTCAATGTTCTACATAAAAGAATGGTTTCGTGGAAGTGGAGTGCGCATGGCCGTTTTGGCGATGTTGTGGCTGCGGCTTTGTGTCGTCGGCGCCATGGCCTCGCCGCAACACCAAACCGAACACGTGCATCACGACACCATCTGCGCCGGCGGAAACGTCACCCTGACGGCCCTCAGCAATACGATCTTCAGCGAAGGCTTTTCTTCTGTCACAATGGGTAGCGATACCAATAACAAATCTTCCGGCAAGAAGGTGCAATTCAACGAAATCGCTAACTTTCCCATGGTTGACACCGGTCATGTTTTCCGCGCGGGCGGGCATCTTCGTTTCGGAGATGTCAGTTCTGGAGGAGGAGGCTATATTACCTCCATCCCCATGGACTTGTCATGGCCCTTCAAGGTGAAGATGTGGGTGCGCGGGTGGAATAATGCATCGGAGCATCCCTGGTTTTACTTGATGGTGGATCAAGACACCGTCATGAAGCAGTCGCTACCCATCGGTGGCTGGTATGATCAATACACAGAGTACGACTATGTGGCGGTGCTTGGTACCACGGCCAACAGCACCATCACCATTGGAAATACGGATCTGCACCAGCGTTTCTTCCTGGATTCCGTAGCGGTTGTGTATGAACCGGCATTGCAGTATCTGTGGAGCACTGGGGAAACGACCGAGAGCATCATGGTGGCACCTGCCACCGATGCCACCTATTACGTCACGGTCACGGCAGGCGGGCAGGTAGTCTGTGTGGACACCTTTTACGTGGTGGTGAGTCCCAGCGTCGTCATCACGTTTGACCCATGTGGCGGGTCCTGTGCGGTCTCGTCCCTCCCCATGGACTGTCAGGAGGGGGTCATCCTGCCGGCGGCGGTGCCTTGTGCGGACACTCTGTTCTTTGCCGGCTGGAGCACCGAGCCGGTCTTTGGGCCCGTTGCCACGACACCCGTCCCGCTCCATCCTGCTGGAGAGCTCTATCACAGCCAGACGAGCGTCACGCTCTATGCGGTTTACACGCAGACCCAAGGTGGAGAGCCCGTCTATCGGAAGGTCATGGAGGCACCCGCCGCGCCTGCCGACTGGAGTGGCGAGTATTTGATTGTCTATACGGAAGGCGGCAAAGTTTTCGATGGGAACTTGACGGCGTTGGATGCCGCCAACAACTATCAGGAGCCAACTATTCAGAATGACGAGATTGACTACACCGCGACCACCCACGCCGCCTCTTTCACCATCACCCCAACGGGCAGCGGAGGATATACCATAAAATCAGCAAGCGGCAACTATATAGGTTGGGCGAACAACACTTCTAATGGCTTGAGTACATCAGCCACAGCTAACAACACTTATGAAAACTCTATCTACTTTAACGATGGGGACATCGATATTATTGGCAGTGGAGGGGCGCACTTACGTTTTAACAGCACCGACAGCCATGACAATAACGGCAACCCCACAGGTCAGCGTTTCCGCTATTACAAATCCAGTTCTTACACCGTGCAGAAGGCCATCCAGTTGTATCGGAAAGAGGGTGGGGTAGCGCACACATATGAGAGTTATCCTGCGGACTGCGAGTCTGCGGACACGTTCATGTCCGTACTGGGCAACGGTCTCCCCGCCACAGTCCATTTTGATCCGGGGACGGGGGCGTGCTTAGTGACGGACAGCACGGAAGCGAACAGCGGAGATGGGATTGTTCTACCTCAAGCGTGGTCATGCGCTTCCGGATACTCTTTTGCCGGATGGACGACACAACCTGTGGGCTCCGGGGCCATGGTAGCTCCCGACCCACTATTCCATCATGACAGCCTTTATCACCCCACTTCTTCCAACGATACCTTGTATGCTGTCTATTCGAAATGCTCGGGCACCAAGCACTATCAGCTAGTCACCTCCGACACCACTGATTGGTCAGGAGACTATTTAATTGTCAGCCAAGAATTTCGTGTTTTTCGTGGCTGTTTGAGCGAGGAAGCTATCCAATACAACAATGCC
>JBGUPL010000012.1:0-1539 GCA_045130275.1 Bacteroidales bacterium | reverse complement strand
TTTTTGTTTGTAACTTTGTAAACAAAGCAAAACAACTCAATCACAAACAATTTAAAAATGCCCATGCAAAAGTACGAATTAAATTTCAATGGAGAAAATGTTTATGTCGGTATTGACGTTCATCTGAAGCAATGGCATGTCTGTGTCCGCACTGCACATGTGTCCAAAAAGCCTTTCAGCCAGCCGCCTTCTGCATTGGTGCTGAAGCAATATCTGGAAAACAATTTCCCTGGGGGAACGTACCTTTCAGCCTACGAGGCTGGTTTCTGCGGCTTTTCGGTCCATTACGAGTTGGAGTCGGCAGGCATCCGCAACATCGTGTTCAATCCCGCCGATATCAACGACACTCAAAAAGAGCGGTCACGCAAGACGGATGCGGTGGACTGCATCAAAATCTGCCGCAATCTGATGAACGATGAGCTTAAGGCCATTTATGTCCCAAGCCGGGAGGAACTGGGCCTTAGGGGATACCTCAGTGCGCGGGATACGGCCGTGAAGAAGCAGCGGGTCGCAAAGCAGCGCATCAAGTCGCTGCTGAACCGCAACGGTGTGAAGATACCGGACGAGTTGTTCCCTACCAGTAAGACCCATTGGAGCCGACACTTCAACGGATGGCTTGAGCAGGTGGCGGCAGACCTGGGCAGCGGAGAGGGGTACCGTCTGAATGACCTGTTGAAAGACCTCCACCATGCGCATTCGCAAGTCTTGGCGGCGGGGCGGCGGCTCAACGAGGTCATCAGCGCCCATCACATGGATACCAACGAACTGCTGCTGTCCATCCCCGGCATCGGGAGGGTTACCGCGGCAAGGATCTGCCTGGAAGTGCCGCACGTGAGCAACTTCGTCAATAGTGACCACCTGGCCAGCTATATCGGATTTGTCCCGGATGTGCACGGCTCCGACGACAACGTCTATGTCAGAGGTATTACCTATCGGAGACGCGTCTTGCTCAGGTCGGCCTTCGTCGAGTCCTCGTGGAGGGCTATCGGTAAGGATCCTGCCATGGGGCTCGCCTACAGCAATTACATCAAGCGGGGAATGAAACCCAATAACGCCATCATCCGCATTGCAAGGAAGCTGGTCAACAGGGTATTCTTTGTACTGCGCGAAAGAAAGAGATATGAAATCGCCAGAGTTCGATAACCATACAGCTTGCCTGACAGGCTCAAAAACAATAGTTGCTACCGCAGTGTGCTTATTGCAGCCTTAGGTCTGCTCAAAACAATGTGCGGAAAATAGCTGATCCACCGAAACAGGTATTTGTGGCATTGCGTCCACTGATAGAAGTGTGTTGGGCAAGCTCTTTTTACGGAAATAGGTTTTCTTAGGCATAGGGCTATATCCGTAAAAAAGGCCACCAGTGACGGTGACCTCGGGCCTTTACGGCTTAAAGCGGAGAGCCTATCCCTGGCGGGTTGCTCCTCAGCAGAGCCCGCTTCCGTTTCAACTCTCTGACCACAAAGGTAATAACTAAACTTGAACTGATGAAGCCAGAAAGTTAAAAATGTTAATTACCTTGGTGTGCAACATAGAAATAAG
>JBGUPL010000011.1:0-22982 GCA_045130275.1 Bacteroidales bacterium | reverse complement strand
AATGCGGATCTGAGCGTTGCGGGCACCTATTCCGACACGACGCAAACGGCACAAGGCTGCGACAGCATCACCACGTTGTTCCTTGCTTTGCTCATGCCTTCCGACAGCACCGTCATCATAGACACCTGCGACTCCTTCACCTGGATCGACGGCGTCACCTACACCGAGAGCACCAGCACCCCGACGGTCGTCCTCACCAACGCGGTGGGCTGCGACTCCACCATAACGCTGAATCTCACCATACGACACTCAACCGATACTACCTTCACCGAAACGGTTGTCGAGAACGATCTGCCGTATCATATCAACGACACCATATCCTTTATGGAGGAGGGCGAGTACACCGTGGTCATCCCCAACGCGGTGGGCTGCGACTCCACTATCAATCTTACGCTTGTTGTCATTCCCAACGTCGCTAATTCCGCTTATGATACTATTTGCGAGACAGAACTGCCGTTCACTTGGAACGATGTTGCCTTCCATACCGCCGGTGACAGCGCCGCTACCGTGACCCTCACGGCCGTGTCCGGCGCCGACAGCGTGTTGACGATGCACCTCCATGTGGATACAGTTGTTCGCGTCTCAGCCGCAGCAAGCGTCTGCTTCGGTGATACGTTTGACAATCTTGGGTTCTACCAGATTGTCACTGGCGACACCGTCCTGACCGATACTCTGCCTTCTGTCATCACGGGCTGCGACAGCATTACCACTCTCACCATCACCATGCTCGCGCCCACTGACAGCACCGTCATCATTGACACCTGCGACTCCTTTACCTGGATCGATGGCATCACCTATACCGAGAGCACCAATTCTCCAACGTTTACTTTGACCAACGCGGTGGGTTGCGACTCCGTGGTTACTCTCAACTTGACAATCAGAAAATCAACCTATTACACCGACACCCATGACACTTGCGATAGTTTCACCTGGATTGACGGCATCACTTACACCGAAAGTACCAACACCCCGACATTCACCCTTGTTAACTCGGTAGGCTGCGATTCAGTAGTCACTCTCAATCTGACAATCAGAAAATCGACCCATTATATTGACATTCACGATGTGTGTGACAGCTTCACATGGATCAACGGTGTGACCTACACCGAAAGCACAGACACGCCGACGGTCGTCATTCCGAATGCGGTGGGTTGTGATTCTGTGATAACGCTTGATTTGACCGTCAGACACTCGACGACATACACGGATGTCCATGATGTGTGTGATTCTCTGACTTGGATAGATGGTGTCACCTACACCGAGAGTACTGATACTCCGACGTTCACCTTGACTAATGCGGCAGGCTGTGACTCTGTGGTGACGCTCAATCTGACTGTCCGACACTCCACCACCTATACCGACATCCACGACACTTGCGACATTTTCACGTGGATAGACGGCATCACTTACACTGAGAGCACCAATTCTCCGACGTTCACTTTGACCAATGTGGCGGGCTGCGATTCTGTGGTCACACTGAACCTCACCATCAGACACTCTACGACATACACCGACATCCATGATGTGTGTGATTCTCTGACTTGGATTGATGGAAATACCTATACCGAAAGCACCAATACCCCGACATTCACTCTTGTGAACTCGGTGGGTTGTGACTCCATCGTCACCTTGAATCTGACAGTCAGAAAATCGACCTATTACACTGACATTCACGATGTGTGTGACAGCTTTACCTGGATCAATGGTGAGACCTACACCGAAAGCACAGACACGCCGACGGTCGTCATTCCGAATGCGGTGGGTTGTGATTCTGTGATAACGCTTGATTTGACCATCAGAAAATCAACTACTTACACGGATGTTCAAAATGTTTGTGACTCTATGACATGGATAGACGGCGTCACCTACACCGAGAGTACTGATACTCCGACGTTCACCTTGACCAATGCGGCAGGCTGCGACTCTGTGGTGACCCTCAATCTGACTGTCCGACACTCCACCACCTACACCGACATCCACGACACTTGCGACTTCTTCACATGGATAGACGGTATCACCTACACCGAGAGCACCAATACTCCGACGTTCACCTTGACCAATTCCCTCGGTTGCGACTCCCTCGTCACCCTCAACCTTACCATCCACCATTCTGACACTACCCATCTTTACGTTACAGAATGCGATAGTTACGAATGGAATAATGTAACATACACAAGTACAGGCGTTTACACTCAACCATTTACCAATGTCCACGATTGCGACTCCCTCGTCTTCCTGCATCTCACCATCAATCAAAGCGAGAATAATGACTTTAGCATCGAGACTTGTAACAGCTATGTTTGGAATGATATTACTTACACGCAGTCGGGCGAATACGTGCAGCAATTCCAAACGGTTAATAACTGTGATTCTACGGTGACCCTTCATCTTATAGTATATCACGACACTGCCACCGAGTTTAACGCCGCGGCGTGCGACAGCTACGAGTGGAACGGCACTTCTTACACGGCATCTGGTGATTACACCGAGCATCTCCAGACCGCTCACGGCTGCGACTCTGCCGTGACTATGCACCTCGTCATCAGTCACAGCAGCACCTCCGAGTTCTCAGCTTCCAATTGCGAAAGCTATACGTGGAACGATCAAACCTACTTCCAGTCAGGATCTTACACTCAGACTTTTGAAAACGCAGTGGGTTGTGACTCCACCGTGACCTTGAATTTGACTATCTACAATCCTGTGCATGCCGCAGTCACTCAACTCGCTTGCGAAACATACACCTGGAACGGTCAAACGTACACGCAATCAGGTCTTTATACTTATTCGCACCTTGACAATCACGGTTGCGAACAGGTGGATACGTTGCACCTCACCATCGGACATCCGACCCATCAGTCTGAAACCCATACCGATTGCGAGTCCTATACTTGGAATGGTACCACCTATACCACATCCGGCACCTACACTTTCGCACACCAGGATGTCTTCGGCTGCGAACAGGTGGACACTCTGCACCTCACCCTCTATTATCCCGAACACATGTCGGTTACGGACAGTGCTTGCGAGTCTTATACTTGGAACGGCACCACCTATACCACATCCGGCACCTATACCTACAGCCATGCCGATGCCCACGGCTGTGAGCAGGTGGACACGTTGCATCTCACCATTTTCAACCCTGTTCATGTCGCAATTGTGGAAAGCGCGTGCGAGTCCTATGTTTGGCATGACATCACCTATACCGAATCCGGCACCTACACGTTCTTGCATCTTGACGAACACGGATGTGAACAGGTAGATACGCTGCACCTTACCGTCAATTTCCCGACACATACGGCCATAACCGTTTATGTTTGTGAAAAATACACATGGAATGGAAATGTGTATTCGACCTCGGGAACTTACACCTTTGCACATAACGATCAGAATGGCTGCGAGCAGGTGGATACGTTACATTTGATCTTTGTGGACACTACCATCCGGATTGTTTCCCTTACCAGGGATTTCTGTGATAATGGGATGGCTGTTTTGGAAGTGCACAGCGAGTTGACGGACTATGTTTGGAGCACAGGCGAGACCACAACCACCGTCACAGTGGATGAGTCAGGCACTTATACGGTCACAGCCAGTCAAGGTGAATGTGTCTTGGAGGCTGAATACACCATTAAGCCTTGCGAATATCCTCTCTTGCTCCCGAATGCCTTCACTCCTGACGGGGACGGCTTGAACGACTACTTCCAAATTCCTGAAGGCTCTTTGGAACAGGTCCAGGATGAGGATTTCCAAATTCACATCTTCAATCGTTGGGGCGAGCTTGTCTATACTTCCACCAGCAAGTATTTCCAATGGAACGGTGAGTTCAAGGGGAAGGTCTTCCATGATAACGTTTACAATTACGTCCTCTACTACCGCAGTATCAGTGGTGTGCGTCGCCGGACCGAGGGTAGCATAACGGTACTGTAGATGTAATGTTGTTGTGCTAAAATGATGTATCAAAACCGAAATATACCGATATGAAGAAATCAGACTTATTCGTGATTGCCGTCATAATCCTGTTTTTGCTGCCGTTTTTCCTGTTTGACAGCGTATATGACGCATATTGTGCCGCCAACCAGCGTTTTCCGCTCTGGATGGCCTTTTTGAAATTCGGCATCCTGGCCACCTTCGGAGAAATGCTTGGTAGCCGTGTGAAAACAGGACAATACTATCACAAGGGCTTCGGCTTGGCGCCCAAATTTGTGGTTTGGGGGCTTCTTGGTATGTGGATTGCCTTGGCCATGAATGTGTTCCGTCTCGGGGTGCCGGCTTTTATGGAACGATATGCGGCTTTCAGCGGTATTTCTGCAGCCATGTCCGCCCCGATGTCGTGGCTCAAACTCTTGGGCGCTTTCTGTGTCAGCGTTATGATGAATACCGCTTTCGCACCCGTCTTCATGACTGTCCATAAGATCTCCGACATGCATATCAACGAACACGGCGGGGCGTTTTCCTCCCTTTTCAAACCGGTTGCCGTTAAGCGTCACATTTGCGAGATGGACTGGGGCGTGCAGTGGGGATTCGTCTTCAAAAAGACCATTCCTTTGTTCTGGATTCCCGCACACACGCTCACATTCTGTCTGCCTCAGGATCTCCAAGTCCTCTTTGCCGCCTTCTGTAGTGTCATCCTCGGTCTTTTCCTGTCCATCGCCGCCATGAAAAAGAAACCCTGATATAGGATGATCTGAGTTTATGGCATGGTTTTTGTTCATTATTTTTGTACTTTTGCACTTTAATTAAAATCAAAAAAGAATGGGATACTTGCTTATTTTTGTTGTACTGATGGTCGCGAGTTTCATTGTGCAGAGAACATTGACTTCGCGTATTGATAAATACTCCAAAACGCCGCTCAGTAGTGGTCTTTCCGGCAAAGAGGTGGCTGAGAAGATGCTGAGAGACAATGGGATATACGATGTTCAGGTGACCTGCACGGGTGGTTTCCTCACCGACCATTACGATCCGACTAAGAAGGTTGTGAACCTCAGTCAGGGTGTGTATGAGGGTCGCAGCATCGCCTCCGCCGCCGTTGCCGCGCACGAGTGCGGTCATGCGGTGCAGCACGCCACCGCCTATCAGTGGCTGATGATGCGCTCCAGATTGGTTCCCGCCACGCAGATCGGGTCTCAACTCTCGCAATGGGTACTGCTCGCCGGTATTGTCCTGATGAGCCTCAATATGTTGGGTATAGGCAGATGGGTGCTGCTCGTCGGTATTGCCTTTTTTGCCCTCACCACGCTTTTCTCCATCATCACCCTGCCGGTGGAGTACAATGCCTCCGAACGCGCCGTGGAATGGCTGGACAGCAACGCCATCACGACCGGTGACGAGACGGTCATGGCCAAAGACGCCCTCAAGTGGGCCGCCCGCACCTACCTCATCGCCGCGCTCTCCTCGTTGGCCACCCTGCTGTATTATTTGTCCATATTCATGGGCAGCAGACGGGATTGACAATCGCGAATAATGAATGATTTGTAATATCAACGCTGTTTTTACGTTTATACTAAAAGCTAACAGCCAACAGCTAACAGCCAGATTAAAAAACCAAAAATAAAAGTCAATGAAAAAAATCAGTATATTATTGATAATCTGTGTATTATCCCTTTCTTCTTTTGCGCAGGTGCAGGTTTATCCGTTGGGTGACCTCCCGAAGAAGGGAGTGAAATATGTGGGCAGGGTGCAATACGCATTGCCGACGACCACTTTCAAGATGACGGTTTCCGTGTCGAAAGTGCAGGAGGTCCGCGGCCATTTCGCCGACTATGCCGAGAGTTTACTCGGGCTCACGAACATAATCCAGCAGAATCGCACCTATTACACGCTCAATTCCGTTGTTGTTGAGCCGGTTACGGCACCTGATGATTCGAAAGTCTATGTGGCTTACACCTCCAATACGGATCTGGCCAAGTTGTGGCAGGAGGAGAGCATGTCCAATGCGGTCGCCGTGACACCGCTCACCGCCTACACGACCCATTCCGCCTCTCTGCCCGATTTCTTTATGAATTACGCCGACATCTCCTATACCCAAAAGTCGGAGGCGTTTGTCGATACTAAAATCATTGACGGTGTGGTGACGCAAGTGCCTGCTAGCCATACGAAAACCGTCTCCAAGAGTTTTGAGAGCAAGGCCCGCGAGGCTGCCGATGCCATTATGAAGAGCCGCAAAGACCAGTACGATTTGGCCGCCGGTGAACAAGAAACCCCCTACTCGGGCGAGGCGATACAGACCATGCTCTCCGAGTTGAAGAAATGGGAAAACAACTATATGAGCTTGTTTACTGGTGTATCTGTTTCTGATACAATAGTTTATGTGTTTTATTGCACTCCCAAGGACCTCGCTCCGACCACGGCGTTCTATTTCAACTCCACGAAAGGTTTTGACCAGAAAGAGGGGGCGAATACTGATGCTTACAGTTTGATTTTCAACAGTATTTACAAAGATAATATTACCAAAATTGTCGGATTCAACTATCCGGAGTACAGTTATATCACCCGCGACACAAAACCCGTCCAGGTTTCGCTCATGCACGCCAACGACAAAATCCACGATTTCGGTGTCGTCAACATGCACCAGGCCGGCTCTCTCCAAACGGTGCAACCCTATTCTAATCAGGTGTTGGGAATCAAGGGGATTGGCTTTGTGTTTTAGTGAATAGTGATTAGTGAATAGTGAGTTGACTAAAAATGAAATATAACAACGTTTTCTTTCTCCTCATAGTGATGGTCTGTCTTGGTGGCTGTCAGAAGATGCAGCAGGACAAGCTGTACCGTCAGATGAAAAAAGTGGCGAAGACGTATCTTGAGCAAGATCAAATAACGGATTACCAGAATCTTACCATCGCCAGTGTCGATACGCTGACGGAATATGGCTATGCCAAGTTGAATTCGCAATTGCTCGATGACATGGAGAATTACTACACCGAATTGTATTGCGATGCGTCAGACGATACTGACCGACGAGAAGTTGTCGGGCTTTATCTCAATGAGACGCACCGCATCAAGGAGGATATGGAGGAACTGATTGACAACGGCGACCTTCTGACAGAGGGTGTCCTGCTTTTCATGGTAACAGGAAATTATACAAAAAACAATGAAAATCAAGAGTTTATGTTTTTAGTTAATCCTGATAAGAAGACAATCCATCTGTTGGATCCGTTCGGTGACAACTTGTTATATAAGGACGAGGAGTGATGTTCCCCTGGGGTGACGAGCGTCGATTCAATTCTTACAGTCGGTTTTGCAAGGCACATTACGGCGGTCGCATGCAGCGGTTGCCCGTAGATGCCGGTTTTTCCTGCCCGAATCGCGTGAGCCGCTTGGAAGGCGGGTGCACCTATTGTGCCAATGACGCTTTTTCTCCATCTTATCTTTCAGACAACGAGGACGTTGAAACGCAATTGGAAAATGGAAAGCGTTTTTTTGAAAAACGTTATCCTTCTAATAATGGCTATTTTGCTTATTTTCAATCTTATACCAACACCTTCGCGCCTCTGCGGGTGTTGCGCGAGAAATTTGAGGCGGCGTTGACGGTGTCTGATATCAAGGGAATTATTGTTTCCACCCGTCCCGACTGCCTGCCCGAGTCGGTGCTGGACTATTTCTCGGAACTGAAGAACCGGACAGAGCTTTGCGTTGAGGTCGGGGTGGAAAGCTTTCATAATGAGACACTTGAGCATATCCATCGGGGGCACACGGTGGAATGCGAGTTCGAGGCTTGCCGTCTATTGAAAGAGCGAAACATCCCCGTGTGTGCCCATCTGATTTTCGGATTGCCAGGCGAGGAGCCGGAACAATGGCTCTCTGATGTGAAGTTGCTTAATGAGTTGCGGCCGCAGTTCGTGAAATTCCACCAACTGCAGATTTTCAAGAATACAGCCATGGAAACTGAATACAACGACCATCCTGAACGTTTTCACCCGCTCTCCGCCGACGAGTATGTGCGGTTTCTGTGTGATTATCTTGAACGAATGTCGCCCGAAATTGTGATTGAGCGTTTCTCTGCTGAAGTGCCGCCGCGTTATCTCGCTGTCTCTCAGTGGAATCTGTTGCGCCACGATGCACTTGTACGCAAAATCGAGGAGGAGCTTGAGAGAAGGGACAGTTGGCAGGGCTCGGTGATACATAATATATGATTCTCTGGAGATGATATGCAATCAAAAATTGTAAAAACTTGCGAAATATAAAATTAAAATTAACTAATAATTATTAATTTTAATTATCAAAAATCACAAGTTGCTGATTCTCAATGTTGTTTATTTTCGAAAAAAGACTTGACAAAAGATTGCTTTTGTTGTATCTTTGCTGCGTGAAAAAAATAATTTATGGAAAAAGCAAATCCCATTGAAGAGGCCCGAAGATATGTGGCCAACGCGGAAGAAATCATCAAGAAGGCAAGCTATGATTCTGAACTGAAAATCTACACAGACAGCAAGTACATCAAGATAGCCGGAGATACACTATGGAAAGGATGCCTGATCGCGTTAGATGCAGTGCTTGATGTTCGTAAGGGCAAAGGCCGTCCGTCAATTGAGAAATACAAGGAGGCAGCTGGCAAACGCGACCGAAAGCTACTGGCTGCCATTGTGGCCGGTTATGAAACAATGCACTTGTATATGGGTTATGACGGGACAAAGAACAAAGATGTCTGCAACTCTGGTTTTGCGAAAGCTGAAACCATCATCGATCGTTGCGCCATGCTGTATCCCGAGTCGGTGTGCGCATGATATTCAATTGAGAATTAAGAATGTAGAATGAGGGATATGGAATAACCATATAATCTTTTTACCATTTTGACGAAATAGTAGTGTTAAAAGAAAACGAAGTGTTTTTCCATGAATTCAAAAAAGTGCAAATATGTTGATACGAACAAACAATTGTGCCTTGATGGGGGTTGCCGCGATACCCATCATGGTGGAGGTGAATGTCGATAACGGCATCGGCTTCTTTTTGGTCGGCCTGCCCGACAGCGCGGTGAAAGAGAGTCAGCAGCGGATCGAGACCGCGCTAAACATCTATAACTACAAAATCCCGGGTCGCAAGATCGTGGTGAACATGGCGCCGGCAGACATCCGCAAAGAGGGTTCGGCGTACGACTTGACCCTCGCCATCGGCATCTTGGCCGCGTCGGAGCAGATTGCCGGTGCGTCGGAGCTGGAGGACTACTTCATCCTCGGGGAATTGTCGCTGGATGGAAGTCTCCAGCCGATCCGCGGGGCGCTGCCCATCGCCTTGGAGGCGCGGAAGCGGAAGAAGAAGGGGGTGATCCTGCCCATCCAGAACGCCCGGGAGGCCGCGATTGTGCAGGGCATTGACATTTTGGGTGCCACGGACATCAAGCAGGTGATTGACTTTTTCGATAAAGGGGTTCCCATTGAGCCGACCCGCATTGACGTGGCCAACGCCTTCAACGACAGTCTCGACCGCTACGAGTACGACTTTTCGGATGTGAAGGGTCAGGAGAATATCAAACGGGCGATGGAGATTGCGGCCGCGGGGGGACACAATGTGATTTTGATCGGTCCGCCGGGTTCCGGCAAGACCATGTTGGCCAAGCGGTTGCCGTCGATATTGCCGCCATTGTGCTTGGAGGAGGCGTTGGAGACGACGAAGATCCATTCGGTGGCGGGCAAGATGAGCCGGTACGCCTCGATCATCTCCACGCGGCCGTTCCGTGCGCCGCACCACACCATCAGCGACGTTGCCTTGGTGGGCGGCGGCACGCACCCGCAGCCGGGCGAGATCTCGCTGGCGCACAACGGAGTGCTCTTTCTGGACGAGTTGCCCGAATTCAAGCGGCAGGTGCTGGAAGTGATGCGGCAGCCGTTGGAGGAGCGACGGGTCACCATCTCACGGTCAAAATATTCCGTGGAGTTCCCGGCCTCCTTCATGTTCATCGCTGCCATGAACCCTTGTCCGTGCGGCAACTACAACCACCCGACCATCGCCTGCACCTGCAAACCCTTTGAGGTTCAGAACTATTTGAGTAAGATCTCAGGCCCTTTAATGGATAGAATCGACCTCCATGTTGAGGTCGTCCCAGTCAGTCACGAGGAACTGGCCTCAGACAAGCCGTCGGAGCGCAGCGCGGAAATCCGCAAGCGGGTGGTGGCGGCGCGGGAAATCCAAAAGCAGCGGTTCGCGGGGCATCCGGGACTCTTCGCCAACGCGCAGATGAGCAGCAGGATGGTGCGGGAATATTGCCGCATCGACGAAGCGGGGCAGCTGCTCCTGAAGCAGGCGATGGACCGCCTCGGTCTCTCCGCCCGCGCCTATGACCGCATCCTCAAGGTGGCCCGCACCATCGCCGACCTCGACGGCAGCCCGAACATTGAGATCGGACACCTGAGCGAGGCCATCAATTTCAGGAATCTGGACCGGGATAATTGGGGACGACGGTGAGGTTTCGCCCCTGAAGGGGCGTTTGTGGACCGTCCGAATGCTCCGTCTCTACCGAGCTTGTGTCCCTGCGGGACAAGGCATCCGTCGTGGTTGTTGCGCCTTACGGGGCTGTTGTCCCTGCGGGACATCCCTCCTCGCTGTACCGTCTGAGCAAATCCGCACCGGTCGCGAATAGGAATAGCCCCGTCAGGGGCTGAAGCTCGGTAGGGAAGCATGTTGTGTTGTAAATTGTTGTCCCGATTAGGGACATCACAAAACAATAAAAAATGTACCTTTGCCGACAAAACAATCCCAATGCCCCTCCACAGGAAAAAGCATTACGACCAACGCCGGCGACTGATGAAACAGCCGTTCGAGACGCAGGAAAAGGCACAACGGCGTCTCGATTATGTTTTTTACGCCGTCATCGCGGTCGCGGTTGTCGTTGCTATGTCGTTTTCGCTTTTCAAAGACTACAACATCGGCAGGGCTGTTTTCTTTTTCCTGTTCCTCATTTGGTGGACATATTTTTGTTTCAAATCGGAACTCCACCGACTTGCCAAGAAAAAAGGCTGGGAAACCGTTGCGAAGATGACCTACGACCAGAAAGCGGAGAAACCGCGCAAAGAGGCTGCGCTACGGGAAGAACGGCTGAAGAACCCGATTGATACGGAAACGCTCATTGTCATGGAAAATGTTACAAATCTTGAGGATTTGGAAGCAATCCTTTTCGATTATGTGGAGGTGGAATGCAACACGCTATGCGACGACCTGCCCCTGCTGTGGAAGGTTGGTAAGTACCGCTATGCCGTCACGTTCCCCTGCGGTATCTCCCGTAAACCTTTTTATGAACTGATGGACAATCTAATATGTTTTCTTGATTCGGCAACCGTTTATGGCTGGTGCCGGCCCGATCTCTTCAAGAAAAAAGGCGACGGATGGCTCTTCCTGCGCAACGGAGGTGAGGACATGCTCGTTGCCTATTCGGATGACGGCACTCTTTGGGACATCGACGCAACAGACGCGATACTCCGTAACCCACACTATGCCAACGGCTTCAAGGAATACCCGACCATCGATTGGGATTCTGCCGAACTGCTGGGGGTGTATTATTAGTGTTTTTTTCATCAAGGGGTGCAACCTTTCGACTTTTTTGCGTCATAACATATAGATAAAGTTACTAATTTTGCAGCCTAATATTTTTCAGTTCCTGTTTAACGGACCTCGCAGGGCCTGGGGAGGTGGCGCAAAAATGACAAAAACAGAGGTTCCACGTATTATTATGAAAAAACTCGTCTCCTTATTCGTAGTTTTAGTGACACTGGTGTCAGGGCTGTTGGCACAGTCTGGCATCCGTTTTGCCGCACAAGACAGTTTGGGGCAATACACGCAATTGCACCATGTGACCATTCAGAACATGACACGGGATTGGGTGCAACAGTTGTACTATCCGGACACCGTTTGGGTTACGTCGGATGTGGGTGTCCACTCGTATGACCCTGACAAATCCTTTTGTCTATATCAAAATGTTCCGAATCCGTTCAATGGGGCCACGGAGTTTAGTCTTAATCTCCCTTATAAGGATCAGGTGAACGTTGTAATCCATGAACTGTCGGGCCACGTGGTTTCCCGTTTCGCGCAAGTGTTGCCATCTGGTTTGCACACTTTCCGCGTCATGCTACAGAAACCGCAAATCTATTTGCTCACCGTAACGACAAACCACGATAAGGCAAGCATCAAGATGGTGAACTCGGGTGGCGCTTTTTCGGACATTCGCTATGTCGGCGCAGGTTCTCCACACACGATTTCTCTGAAAGCGCAGATGTCGGATCCGGATTACCCTTTCGAGCCAGGCGACGATATGATGTATGTGGGATTTGTGTTGACGGACAGTAACTTGTTTATGCGAAGTGACACTATCCGCCAGCTCCAATTCAATATGGACGAGGAGGTTGTGTTACATTTCCTTCGCCCTGCAGATTTGGCATATCCTGAGGTTACCACTATGGGTGTAAGTGCAAAAGAGGGAAGTTTGGCGGTTTGCGTCGGAGAAATCACACAATCAGGTAATGCAACACTCAGTGCAAGAGGATTTTGCTGGAGTACTTCGCCGAATCCCACCCTTAATGACCCGCACACTTCTGAATCTCCAAGCATAGGGATATTCCGTGACACGATCAACAACCTCCAGTCGGATGTCACCTACTATTATAGGGCATACGCCGTGAATGAAGTCGGGGTTGCCTACGGGGCCGACAAGACCTTTGTCTTATCGTCCGACACAAGTTGTCCTGTCACTGTAACTGATTATGATGGAAATGTTTACGAAACCGTACAGCTTGGTTCGCAATGCTGGATGCGGGATAATTTGAAGACAAGGCACTTCGCTGACGGTACGGAGATCCTTATTCAAACCCAAGTGGCCAACAATTACGTCACCCCGAGCTACTGGATCGGCGGTGACACTAACGTTTATGGACGCATCTACAATTTTCCTGCGGCTGTAAATTGTGAGTATTTGCCTGACAGTCTGCACATTTTGGTGCAAGGAATTTGTCCTGACGGGTGGCATTTGCCCAGTCGTCTCGAGTGGCAAAGCCTATTCTCCTACGTCAGCAGCAATCCTGCCTATCACTGTAACGGGAGTTCGAGCCGTATTGCCAAATCTTTAGCCTATGATGGGTTGTGGCATTATTACAATGAATCCTGTACAATCGGCAACGATTTGTCCACTAATAATGCCACTGGTTTTTCCATGAAACCTGCCGGTATGGGAGGTGCTGTCATTCCGCCCGGAACCGAAGCGCTCTTTTGGACTTCCAGCGCCATTATCATCCCTGGCAACGACCCGAAAGGCTATACGATTGATTTCTTGTATTTCGACGATACTGTTGAAGAAGCCATTTATTCGTCTTCGGGCGTATGGGCGATGTCGGTCCGATGTCTCCGTGATTGATTGAAACGCAGGGGCACGATGTATCGCCTCCCTACGTTTTTTACGCATCTCCACCATTAACACCAATACCCAATCCATAACCAATAACCATTAAAAATTGTATTTTTGCGGCCAAATTCCAAACATCATGAACGGAGACCCGCGATTATACAAACTCTTGGATGAGCTGCACATCCCGTACGAGTATCTGGAGCACCCGCCCGCCCCGACCATCGAGATTGCCAAGCAATACTGGGCAGGGCATGACGCCAAGCACTGCAAGAACCTCTTCTTCCGCAACCACAAGGGCAACCAGCACTATCTGGTCTGTCTCGACTGCGACCAGGACATGAACATCCACGACATCGAGAAACAGCTGCACCAGGGCAAGCTGAGCTTCGCTTCGGAGCCAAGACTGATGAAGTATCTGGGTGTTACGCCCGGCTCCGTGACCCCGTTCGGGCTCATCAACGACGCGGAGCACCATGTGCACGTGTTCCTTGACCGTCAGCTGCAGCAGGCGGAGCGCGTGAGCTTCCACCCGTGCATCAACACCGCTTCGCTCATCGTGAAACGCGAGGATTTCGAACGATTCCTGCAACACATGGGCAATCCGTACGAGTGGATTGATTTGTATTAGCCTTACTTCCAGCTAATAATTATATTTGCTTGGTATATTGCCGCTTGACCATTCTGCGTCTCGGATCGTATAATCTGGGTCGTGTATATCTTTCACGCGTCCCTTTCATTTCTCCTTTTAAGTAGGAAATGTCACTCCGTAACTCCAAAGTGCTCCGATGGAGTTGTGCAGACAAGTTGTTGATTCGTTGGTCCATTTTCTCGAAACGTTTGTCCACTTGCTCGAAACGTTCATTCATTTGCTCTGATAAGCAATCCATTCTGATTGATAGGCTGCTCACGCAGTCTGATATCTTATTTAGGCTGTCAGAAAGAACATTCACTTTTTCTGACAGATCGCGAATACAGGATAAAACCACATTGTGATTTTTTTCCAAGTATTCTTGCGCTGTGGATAACTTTGTGACCTTGCGGGTCATCCAAAAAACGAACCATGTTACGATCAAAATGACTGCCATAATCGTAGTAAATGTTGCAACTGGATTTTCAACCAGATACTGTAATACTGACACTATCTCTTTCATACTCTGTTCTTTAAGGTTTGGAATATTTTGAATTAATAGTTAAATTTATAAATTTTTTGTTTGTTTTTATTTTGTTATTATTAAAATGCAAATATATATTTTTTTTAATCACAACACCACCGTAAAAAAATTATTTTTGCCGACTCAAAAAAACAGGCTTTTAAACATAGATTCATAGGGAAATGGCAAAGAATTCAAAAGCGAGAAAGTTTTGGAAAAAAGTAGGAAAAGCGATACTTATATTATTTATAATCAGTATTTTATTGCCAATATTGTATCGTTGGGTAAATCCGCCGGTGACTTCATTCCAATTGGTTCAGGCCGTCAGCAACGGAACGGGAATCCACAAGAAATGGGTGCCGATTGAAAAGATTTCTCCATATATGTATCGTGCCGCGATTGCTTCGGAGGACAACTACTTCCTTGGACACAACGGTTTCGATGTCATTGCCCTCAACACAGTGATAGAGGAGCGGAAGAGTGGAAGGCGTCATCGAGGGGGCAGCACCATTTCGCAGCAGACGGCCAAGAATGTGTTTTGCTGGCCCAGGAGCTCGTGGGTGCGAAAAGGCGTGGAGACCTATTTCACTTTCCTGATAGAGACTTTTTGGTCGAAGGAGCGCATCATGGAGGTTTATCTGAACGTCATTGAGATGGGGCCGGGCATCTACGGGGCGGAGAAGGCCGCGCAGACCTATTTCCACTGCCACGCCTCGCAGCTTACAGCACACCAGGCGGCGCTGATTACCGCCTGCTATCCCAGTCCTCAAAAGCGAAATCCAGCCAGACCGACCTCTTATTTGCTCGGCCGTGCTTCCAACATAGAGGCGAAGATGGCCCGCTATGGAACCCCGAAGTTCACGAAGGAGTACATTTCCCACGTGCGCGAACGCTATCTGAAATCCGTTGAGAAGATGGAGCAGCGGAAGAAAAAGCAGCAAGGGAAGAAGAAAAAAAGGTAGAGTCGCAAAAAAAAAGAGACGCAAATTTTGCGTCTCTTTTTTTGCAAGTGTCTTTGATGCGTGTTATTTCCGCTTGATCAGGGAGACAAGGAACAATAATACACAAGCGCCAATGACGGCAGTGATGAGTTCCCAAAGGAGACCGGCTTTTTGAATGCCGACGAGGCTCATGAGCCAGCCGCCGAGGAAACCGCCGATGATACCGACGATGATGTTGACGATCAGGCCGGAGCCGCCGCCTTTCATCAATTTGCTGGCCAACCAGCCGGCAACTGCACCGAAGAGCAGGTAAAGGATAATGCTTACAACGTTCATAGCTTTAGATTTTGGTGAAAAATAAATGATGGGGCAAAAGTACAAAAATAAATTTGACATTGCACGTTGATTTTGTTTTTTGCTTTTAGCTTTTGGCTATTTGCTATTGGCTAAATGCAACATTCTTCATTCTTCATTCTTCATTATCAGCACTGCATTCGAAACGCCGCGTTCGCCTTCGTGGTCGAAGCGGCCGTTGTCGGAGGGACAGTTGAGAATGCCTTGATGGTCGTTGACGTTCAGGAAGAGGGTGGTGGAGCCGCCGCCGTCGAGGTTGAGGGCGTCGCGGCAGCCGAGCCATTGGAAAATCTGTTGTAACTCCGTGAGTGACAGACCTTCAGCCTGCTTGTGGCGGCCGTCGGCCACAAGCAGCAAAACAGTGCCATCGTCGCGGATGCCCACGGCAGTGCGGTTGTGGCGGTTGGTGACGAAGGTGCGGTCGTCGCGCATGTACTGCAGCGTGTCGTGCCAGATCAAGAGCGGTCCAGCGGTCATGATGTCGGGGTAGGGTAGCGCCTCCTCCCAATGCCGCGACGAGTCGGTCTTCAGGATGAAGACGCTGTCGCCAAGGAGGCAGAGCGTGCCGTATTGGTAGTATTTGCGGTTCACGGTGTCCTTGCCGGGCGTGTTCTCCCCGAGTTCCACGCTGTCGATACGCAGGTAGCAGACGGGGAAGTGTTGGTCCATGTCGAAGAACGAACCGTTGATAGCTGCCACCGCCCCGTGCTTGCGGGCCATCTCGGAGGTCTTCGTGCGGCGCGGCTCTTGCGCGAACGCCAACGTATAGTGCGCGGTATCAGGGATTTCCAATACGAAAATCTGCTGGTTCGAGGCGAACAATTGCTGTCCCTCGAACCGGCACTGTTTCAGCACCATGCCGTCGAGGGTGTCGGTCTGCCAGTTCCCGTGTATGAACGCCAAGGAGTCTCGCTGCGCGTGGAGGCACAGAGCGAGAGTGAGGGATAACAGGATTATGGCTATTCGTTTCTTCATTCCGCATACCAAAAAGGACGCAGCAAAGATACAATTTTAGGCAACACGAAGCAGAAGACGCTGCGCTAATCTTTGAGACAGCGGACGCTGAAACCGGCCCATTTGTCAAACGCGCTCAATGATATGTTAGGAACATAATACGAAATACCTATGCGCCTGGCCATGGACTCGTCCTCGTGTTCCGTTGAACTCCAAAAGCTTGTTTGGTTCCATAGATAAACTATCTGATAGACAAAAGCTCCTGCGGGACGGGCTGAAAACCCGGTCGCATTGTTTGACTCTGGGTTGTTGCCTACCGCGCATGAGTTTGTGGTAGTGTTCCAGGAGTTGGTGCTGGCCAGTGCCTTGGCAATGCTGTTGCTGTTATTGTCGCAGAAATAGGCGGGCTGGGATTGCACGTATGAAATCAGCGCATTCCATTCATCATAACTCGGGACATGCCATCCTGTCGGGCACACTCCTTGTACATGGCCAGACAAAGTGTCAACGCCGCCGCGCACCGTCGCAGGCCAGTTGTATAAATGTCCTAATGACTGATTGTCATAATACATGGCCGTGGTGCTGCTAACGGAGGTTGACCCTTGCGAGATAGCCGTTCCGTCGCTGAAATGCGTGGTCTTCAGATTCTCTTTCAGCCAGCACTGCTGCCCGATTTGAACGGTGTTATAGACATTCCCGTCATAATCACTCACAGAGGCCTCGGAAGAGCACGGCAAACCATCGCCGGCAGGGATTCCGGAGACGAAAGTGAAAAGGAAATCTTGGGTGGCATCCTGGGTTTGGACGATTGGACCGCTTTGCAGCCCCATTCCGTAGATGGTGGCATAGGCGAGAAATTTCATCTCATCGCCGATGTTGAACGGTTTGTCGGAGACACCTTTCAATCCTGTTTTTTCTTGGAGGGTGGCATAAGGGAAACCGCCTTTGTCTGAAAAGGCAATCGTATTTTCGCCGCCATCGCTGCGGTTTATCATTTTCACAGCTGCCGTCTGGCCTTTGATGCGTGCTCTCAAGAGGTAAACCCCAGATTTTGCGAGAGTGATACGTAGAAGATGGGAACCGGGCTGTACGGACTTGTACTGTTCCGATAACAGGACACGTCCGGCAATATCTGTGATCTCCACCCCTAAATTGTCCGATTCGGACAAGTTGACATTCACGAATGTGGTGCCGTCAAACGGGTTCGGATTGTTTGGCGACAATTTCAGGGGGGCATCCAATATGGCTATGCCATCGCCGCTGGAAACAGTCATCGTTAAAGTCGTGTCAGGATAGACCAACACCTCTTGCCAGCCTTTTGTGAGGTTTTCCACGATAACGCTGTCTATACGCACATAGCGATTTGACTCATCCTTGCCGGAGAAAGTCAATGTCACTGTTTGCGCAAAAGTCGAAATACAGGTTGTCAACAAGATTGTTAAAAACAGAGCTTTTTTCATTTTTTTGTTTTTTGTCGGAACTTCTATCTCAGATAATTTACACTTTTCCGGTGGTGATGCGAAGTCCGATTGACATCACTGGGAAAAAGATTTGTCTGAAGATATGACGCAAAAAAGACGAATGGTTGCAGTCAAGTTGATTTTTTTTCGTTTTTCATCTGTGATGCTGTAAATGCAAAGGGATACAACCAACACAATTGTCTTTAAGACAACGCCGCCACCACGCTCTCGATGTCCTCGTCGGTAGTGTCCCAAGAAGTCACGAGACGGATTTCATCCTCGGCCTCGTTCCAGTAGTAGAAAAAGGTAGTCTGCGCAAGGCGGTCGGCGACGGGGCGCGGGAGCTTGAGCAGCAGGATGTTGCAGTCGGTGCGCTGGGTGAAAACGTCGCCAAGAATGTCAATAATGCGCTGACGGAGCTTCTGCGCCTGCGCGTTGGCGTGCGTGGCGTTTTTCTTCCACAGGTCATTCTCGAAGTAGGCGATGAACTGGGCGCTGAGGTAGCGCATCTTGGAGCTGAGCTGGGCGCACTGCTTGCGGTGATACTTGAGCTCGGGCACCAGTTCGGGGTTCAGCACCACGACCGATTCGCCCATCAGCATCCCGTTCTTGGTGCCGCCGAAACTGACGACATCGACGCCGCAGTCGGTGGTCATCTCTTTGAACGTCTTGTCGAGCTTCACCGCTGCGTTGGCAATGCGGGCGCCATCCACATGCAGGTACATGCCGTGCGGGTGGATGAGGTCGGCGATGGCGCGGATCTCCTCGCAGGAATAGACGGTGCCGAGTTCCGAACACTGCGAGATATAGACGGACTTGGGTTGCGAGTGGTGTTCGAAGCCCCAGTTGGTGAGGTGCGGGCGGATGAGCTCCGGCGTCAGCTTGCCGTCGGGCGTGGGAATGGTCACCAATGAAGCGCCAGTCATGAAGGCGGGCGCACCGCACTCATCGACCGCGATGTGGGCGGTTTCGGCACAGAGGATGCTGTTGAACGGCCGCACGCAGGCGCGCTGGGCCACCACGTTGGCGCCGGTGCCGTTGAAGACAGGGAAGACTTCCGCCTGCGGACCGAACTGCTCCTTGAAAATCTCCCGCACACGGGCGGTGCAGGTGTCGTCGCCGTAGGCAATTTCATGGTCAACGTTGCAGGCTGCAATAGCCTCTAATATAGCGGGATGCACTCCCGAATGGTTGTCACTTCCGAATGATCTCATCGTGGTAGGAATTTATGGCGGCAAAGGTAAAATTTTTTTTCACCCCGATGTAGTATTTGGCTTGGTTTTTGCGTTATTACTATTGTGAGACCACAGGATCCTTTTGAGGCCATGCTCCACCGCCATAGGGGGTTGCTCTTCTCGCTCTGCCGACATTACAGCCGTCGGGGGTTGGAGGTTGACGACCTGTTGCAGGAGGTCACCGTGATGTTATGGCGCGACCGCGAACGTCTGCTTTCCCTTTCCGCAGTGCCCCAAACGGCGTTGATCTGGAAAATCGGAAGAAATAAAATCATCGACTGCTTGCGGAGGGAAAAAGAAACGGAGGCATTGCCGGAAGGATACGAGGTCGCCGACGAAGACCGCACCATGATCCGCGAACTGCATGAGCGGATCGCCCTGCTGGACGAACCTGACCGATCCATAGTGCGCTTGCAGTTAGAAGGTTACGATTACAAGGAGATTGGCGAACGCGTGGGGATGACGGAGAAGAACGTGAGTGTGAGGTTAGTGCGAATCAAGGAGAAATTACGAAAATCAATGGATATATGACAGAGAACGAATTTGACGAATTATGGCAACGGGCCGAAGCGGAAAGCTACGGTCAACGGTTGGCGGCGGAGTACCCCGCATGGCAACGGAAACAAAGACGCATTGCCACGGTGGTGACGTCGTTGGTGCTTGTGGTGACGGTGGCCGTTTCGCTGCACACCCTCTTGCAACGCCAGCCTCAGCCCCAAAACTACGAGAAAGTGTATTGTAACCGTGTCGGCACTGCCGATGCGCAATGGGCCTCCTTGGCCGCAGAAATGCTGATGGAATAATGAAAAGACTGATTATCATACTCATGATGCTGCTCCCGATAGCGGCAATGTCGCAAAGCGACCTCTACAAGAACTACGCCTCGCGGAAGAATCTCGCCGTGGCGCAGGTGAACGGTTTTAAACTCAGCGAAACTCAACGTGTTGATGTGGTGCTTGTGGTCGCCGATGACGAGGCTGCTTGGCAACAGCTGGCCAAAGAATTGAATATCAAAAGCGAGGACGGTACGGTGAGTTGGTTGGGCAACACCGGGAACCCGGCACAACGGGTGAAATGGACGGGCACCCCTGTTTTGCGCGTGGTGGCCTCCCATGCACGGCGCACGGTGGCCTTCTACCGCCTCAACACCGAAGCGCAGTACGATGCGCTCCTCGATTATCAACTGAATAATATGAAACAAGAAAAATAACTTTGGATATGAATAAAATACTGAGATTCGCCGCTTTAGCAGCGGTATGGACATTGATCTTCGCTGCGTGTGAGAGACAACCCACACCCGGAGGCAATGAAGGCAACAACGAACCCAAAGAACGTGTCATCGTTTACAAGGTGGGGCAAACCGAAAACCGCCAGACGTTGAAAACGGAAGGCGAGTGGGACGCCCTTTTAGATGTTCTTTGCACCCAGGCGCAGAACGGCCAGACAGTGACGTTCTTCAATATGAGCCAAACCACGTATCTTCAGAACAAGGGGTTGCGTGGCAGCAAGGCTCCCGTAACGTTCAGCACCACGGATCGTGACGCGATGAAAGCCTGGATGAGGGAGCGGGAGAAAGAAGGGCTCACCGTGGTGGTTTCCTACAACAACGGCACCTGGAATGGCATGGCATACGCTTCAGCACCGTCCTCGAGCACGTCGGTGAGTGTCATCGGCACGTGGCATTTCATCTGCTCAGTGGTTAGCCACATCGACCCAAACGGTGCCTTGACGGGCAGCGACCTGTACGTTCCCGAGGATGGCGGCGGGTCTATGTATTATACCTTCTATGACGACGGCACTGTGACGCTGACGTTCAACGGGATGGACGGCACCACCGTTACGGACAGCTCCACGTGGACGCTTTCCGGCGACGGCAGACTTGACAGCGAGCTTCTCCCGGATGGCGGCGGAAGTTGGGATGTCAACTGGATCACCGACAACACCATGATTATCTCCCGCGCTGCCCTCGGAACGGAAGAGGGAGACTACCTCTATCAACTGCAATTTGAGAGAGAATAAAAAAATAATCACGCTTGTAGTTTTCCGTTCTCTCGGCACGTTCTTACAATAGAGACATTCAAAATCAAATCAATTAAATTAAATAATCAAAGTAAAAATCAAAAAGTATGAAGAAAAACATTTTTGCAATCGCGCTCATCGCCATCACGTTCTGCATGGTATCTTGTCAGAAGGACCCCATCACTCCTAACGAGAACAACGGGGCTACCCCCAGAGTGGCTGTCACTTCCGATCTTATCGGTACTGACTGGACGGCGAACTTCTCCCTCGGCGATCTGATTTATGCCATGACCGGCACGACTCTCAGCGACTATGGTTGCCAATTCCCCGAAGGTTTTGACTCCACTATGACATTCCACATCAACTTCGACAATGAATATGCTCATATTTCCTTTGGCGACAACATGAGTGTTATTAATGTGGTTGAAATGGCTGGTGGCTATACCAACGAAGAAATTGAGAACATGGATCTTGCTTACGTTTATGACGGCAGCACCCATACTGGCACCCTGACCGCCGTCGGTAATGACGAGAACGGCAACCCCATCAACTATCAGATTGTCTTCACTTACGATGACGCTGCTGATACCATCACGATCAATATGATGTTCGCCAACGCTGAGGACGAAGACACCACCATCAATTTCCCGTTGGTGTTCCATCGCGACGCTGTGACGGCATAGCCTAAGATCGGTCAAGAGATTTTCTTCTTACCGGCTTATTATTGAATTTGGTGAATAGTCAAGTGCTGGCGCATTGCGCCAGCACTTGTTGTGTAAAAAAATGTATTTTTGCCCATTGAAACACGTCGATTTTATGAAACGGTTAGTTGCCATTTTGCTGATGCTGGTGTGCTTGGCCAGCGCAATAGGACAGAACACGCCCCGCGACTATAAGGCAAGCCTGAACTTTAGCACAAACCGGGCCTCATTCGCCGTTTCTCCTTCGGGCGAAATCTGGATGAGCGACCATTATGACGTATGGCACACGAACGGCATGTCGAGCACGTGGAAAAGGGTGTCGCACCCATACAGTGATGCGGTGAATTTCAGCTATGTGTTGTGCCCCGATACCAACACGGTGCTCGTTTTCGGCAGAATTTTCGATCCGTCGGACACAAGTTCGCACTATAACCAATACTTGCGCTCCACCGACGGAGGTGAAACTTGGGAATATCTCTCTATGCCGTATCGGATGAGACAGGACAAAATCTGGGTGGTAGGACGTGCCGGTGGACAGGTTTGGCTCCGCGTAGACAGCATCATGTATTATTCATCCGACAAAGGTCTCCATTTTCAGGAAATGGCGAGGATTCCAGACTGTGAGTTTCGCTTTGACATGGACGACAACGGGCACGACGGAATGGGACGGCTCAATTGGGAGGATTCCGAAGGCATTTCCAGAGAGAGTCTGATGATGACCCGCGACAACTGGGCGCATTATGAGAAGATTCCCACTCCATACGACCAACATCCCGAAATAAAGAAGAAGTATTTTTTCTACACCTTTGCGATTTGCGGCTCCAAGATGGTGATGGAGCAAGCCGACCG
>JBGUPL010000010.1:0-2064 GCA_045130275.1 Bacteroidales bacterium | reverse complement strand
TGGGGATATTCATGAACTCGGCGGCTTCCACCAGCCCGTTCACGCCGATGGTGAGGTACTGGCGGTTGATGGCGATGTAGCCGGCATCGAACAGCGGCAGCATTCCTTTGGACTGCAGGTATTTAAGATTTTCGTTATAGGCGATTTGCACCTTGTGCATCAGGTCGATGACCTCTTCCACGAACTGGAGGTGCGGGATGTTGTTGCGGCATTCGTATTGGATGCAGCGGTTGAGGTTGATGGTGAGCACGCTCTTGGAGCCGGTGGAGACGCCGCCCGCGCCGAGGGTGTAGCTGAAGCCGTTGTCCTGGATCTCGTTGCGCAGGCGGCAGCAGCTGCTCAGGGAGTCGGCGTTGTCGCTCACGTAAGTGAAGAAGGAATGCCCCGCCGCGTACATCTCCGCGGTGAAGTCGGCGTATTCGGTGTCGATGATGTCGCCGTCCTTGCTGAGCAGGGCCATGGTCTCGACAGGGAAAGTGAGTACCGAGCGGAGGCGCTCCTGGTTGAACCAGCGCATGAAGCGTTTCTGCAGCCAGCTGAGCGAATCCCAAATGGGGCGCGTGCCGTCGGGGAAACGGAACTCGCCGAAGAGGCTTTCGAAGTAGTAGCGGTCGTAGTAGGCCACATTCCAGAACACAGACTGGAAGTTGCGGGCACCTGTCGGCTGGTTGATGGAATAGACCACCTGTTCGAAACTGTCGGTGATCATTTTGTCGATGGTGCGCTGCCGCAAGGAGAGATCCACCACCTTGTCGCTGTTCTGATAATAGTCATCGCCGTATTCCTTGCGGATGAAGTAGTCCATGTACATCAGGAACTCCGGGGTGGCGCAGGCGCCGCTGAGCATGCTGGAGACCATGAAGACCATGTTGATGAAGCCGCCGCAGTAGGACTTGAGGTTCGTGGGCGCGGAGGCGTTGCCACCAATGCTCTTCGTGCCGTCCAGAAGCCACGGGTACATGGTGATGGAAGCGCAGTAGTTGGCGATGCTTGTCTCATCGTTTTTATAGATGAAGTGGTTGTTGAGGAGATATAAGTATTTGTCGGATAGTTCCTTGCCGTAAAGATCTTTGATTTTGTCGCAGAGCATCCTGCGGTTGAGGCGGATGAAATTGGATTTGGGAAGCTCGCCGATGAGGGTGGCGATGTTCTTCTTCTCCACATTGGCATTGGCATCGTATTTGCTGCCAGTGGCGGCGTTGGAGGCATTGCAGTAGTTGATGAGGAAATCGAGCTTTTCCTTCACCTCGCGGTCTTCGTAATGGCGTTGTCTGTACAGGATGTAGGCCTTGGCAACCTCATAGTAGCGTTCCGCCATCAGGGAGGTCTCCACTTGGTTCTGGATCTCCTCCACGGAGATGCCGTCGTGGATCTTGAGGCGGCTCATGACGTTGATGAGCACGTCCTGCGTGGCAAAGCTGTTCACGGAAAGGAAAGCCTTGGCGATGGCGTTTTTGATTTTGTCGGCCGAGAAAGGCTCCCGTTTGCCGTTTCTTTTGATGATGTACAATTGATCCATAGAATGGTTAAGGTTTTGGTTGTTAATAAAAACAGCTCAGGGATGACAATGCCCGGCGAATCACCGTTCTCGTTTGCTCTTAGTCCCGAAAGCCACGAATGCAGGTTGCAGGCAGGTCTTCTGGCTCGTCCCTGCTTTTTTCCGCCTTCCCGACAGTGTTTTGTCAGTGACTTTTTGGAAAAAGCGCAAATCGGAACTCACAGCTACGGGTATAGCCGCTGATTCTCACAGCGTTCCCTATTAATCCGTTCAGAACCTGAACCCGCGCAAAAATAATATTTCCCGCCGATGGTTTTATAAATGTCCGGAATTTTTATAAACAAGGTTATTAACAATGCTGATTGTCAAGTGGTTGGAGGGTTAGAAGGTTAGAGGGTTAGAAGGTTAGAAGGTTAGAGGGTTAGAGGGTTAGAGGGGTATGAGGTTTGGAGGTCGTGGCGAGGAGTACAATAGCATATTTAGGGGACTTCTATTTTTAATCTTTTTTAGACATACTTCCAGACCCTGCAAGTCCCTTCAACAGAATCTGAAAATACAACGGGGCA
>JBGUPL010000009.1:0-54374 GCA_045130275.1 Bacteroidales bacterium | reverse complement strand
TTCAAAAAAAAAAGAGCCGTTGATGAGAGTTGAACTCATGACCCCATCCTTACCAAGGATGTACTCTACCACTGAGCTACAACGGCTGATTTTTTTGCTAAAAAAAGAACGTTTCCTTTTATCGGAAATAAGGTGCGCAAAAATACACTTTTTTTTAATTCCACACCACATTCCGTATTTTTTTTTATTTTTGTTGTAATTTATTGATAGTCAATATTAAACTATCTCTCCAATAGGGTATTTCTTCCTTTAAGGTACGTTTGATTTTGCCCAAATTGAACAAGGAAAAGGCAGGACGGTGCGCTTTTGCGGGATATTCCGATGTCGGGATCGCTTCCACGCGACAGGACAAACCGGCTATATCCATGATGGCCTTTGAGAAGTCGTACCAACTGCAGACACCCTCGTTGGCGAAGTGGTAAACCTCTGTCACCCCCTCTTCCGGCAGATGGTTCAGCATTGCGAAAACAGCCTTGGCAAGATCCCCCGCGTAGGTCGGACCGCCAATCTGGTCGCACACCACCCGCAAACTCTCCCGTTCTGCGCCCAACCGAAGCATCGTTTTCACGAAATTGTTGCCGTATTCGGAATAAAGCCAGGAAGTCCGGATGATAACTGCCCGGCAACCGCTCTCCAAAATCGCCTGCTCGCCCGCCAGCTTCGTGCTCCCATAAACGGAAAGTGGCCCCGTCGGGTCATCCTCCTTGTATGGAACACATGCGTTTCCGGAAAAGACATAGTCCGTTGAAATGTGGATAAAAGACACCCCATGCTTCTTCGCCGCTTTCGCCAAGTTCCCGACCGCCGTGCAGTTGAGCCTGTAGGCGTTCTCCTCGTCGTCCTCCGCCTTATCGACTGCTGTGTAGGCTGCCGCGTTGATGACGATGTCGATGTGGTGTTCTATAATATAACGGTCAATCGCCTCCGCATCGGTGATGTCCAATTCCGCCACATCCGTGTAGAAAAAGCGGTATTTATCCTGATATCCCTTTGCCAAGTCGCGCAGACAATTGCCAAGTTGCCCGTTGGCGCCGGTGATAAGAATGTTTTGTGGGTTCATTTTTTCAATTTGATGAAGTACGATTATTAAAAAAGGCCATTGTCTATATCATAAGTCTAAGTTTAAGTCTAAGTCTAAGTTTAAGTCTAAGTCTAAGTTTAAGTTTAAGTCTAAGTTTAAGTCTAAGTCTAAGTCTATGTTATAGCCAACAGCTAACGGCTAAAAGCTAACAGCTAAAAGCTAACAGCCAGCTTACTCCAATTCAATGGTTTCCCGGAACATCGGCACATACGCCTGCTTGAACCCGGCATCCTTGAGGTGTTTCGCGTAGGCGCGGCGGGCATCGTCTTCGCCGTGCACGACGAAGATCTTCTTCAGCCGCTTGTTGCCCTTTTGGCAAGAGAGGTAGCGGATGAGCTCGCTGTAGTCGCCGTGGCCGGAGAAAGCGTCGATGCGGGCGAGCGTGGCGCGCACTTTGTACTCGTTGCCGAAGATGGAGACGGTTTCGTCGCCGCGCATGATTTTCGCGCCCAACGTGGTCGGGGCGCAGTATCCCACGCACAGGATGGTGGTCTTCGGGTTCTCGATGTTGTTGGCCAGGTGGTGTTTGATACGCCCGGCCTCCATCATGCCGGAGGCGGAGATGATGATGCAGGGACGGTTGTGCTCGTTCAGCGCCTTGGAATCGTCAATGGTGCGCACGTAGGAGAGTTTGTCAAAGCCGAACGGGTCGGGGGTGGATTGCATAAAAACACGCATCTCCTCGTTGAAGCAGTCGTCGTGCAGCCGGAAGATGTTGGTGGCGGAGCAGGCTAACGGACTATCCACGAAGCACTCGATGTCGGGCAGGTCGCCGGCGAGTTCCAGACGGTGCAGCGTATAGACAATCTCTTGCGTCCTGCCGATGGCGAACGAGGGGATGAGCAGCTTGCCTTTGCGTTTCGCGCAGGCGTCGCGCACCACGAGCATCAGCTCCTTGTCGGCCTCGTCCAAGGTGGAGTGCAGCCGGTCGCCGTAGGTGGACTCGGTGATGATGTAGTCAGCGTAGGGGAACGGCTCCGGGTCGGGGAGGATGCGCTTGTCGTAGCGGCCCACGTCACCGGTGTAGCAGAGCGTGCGGGTCTTCCGTCCCTCCTTGAAGGTGAGGTAGATGGCGCTGCTGCCCAGCATGTGGCCGCTGTCGATGAAGTCGATGGCCACGGTCGGGGTGATGTTGAAGTGCAGCCCGCGCGGGATGCTGATAAACAGTCTCATACACTCCACCGCGTCCTTCTCGTTATAGATTGGCTCGATGGGGGTCTTGCCCACGCGCTCGGTCTTCTTGTTGAATTGCCGTGCATCGGCTTCTTGGATTCTGCCCGAGTCGGCCAGCATGATGGCGCAGAGGTCGCGGGTGGCGGGGGTGCAGAACACCTTGCCGCGGAATCCTAACTTATATATATATGGTATAAGCCCGGCATGGTCGATATGCGCGTGCGAGAGCAGCACGATGTCGATTTCCTTCGGGTCGAAACCCAAATCGCGGTTCATGGCGTCGGTCTCCAGACCCTTGCCCTGATACATTCCGCAGTCCAACAGTATCTTGATACCGTCTTTGGTGGTCAGCAAAAACTTGCTGCCGGTGACCTCTTCGGTCGCGCCTAAAAAGTCTAATCGCATAATGGTTTACTCTTTATTTTCCTTATTCGGCCACACATTCCGCCATCCATAGAAGAACCCCAGGTGATAGCGCGCCGCGAAATAATAGACCGCGTGACGCAACTTGCCCAACGGCATGTAGAGGAACAGCAGGATGCAGCTAATATAATATAATATGGTAACAGACCCGCAACAAGTCGAGCAGCACAGGTAAAGCGTGGTCATCAGCTGGAAGAGGGTGACCAAACCGCAGGAGATGTAGTCGTCGGGCATGGTAAAGGGCTTCAAATCCTTGGAAATCAATCTTCTGACGAACAGGATGATGCCGCAGATAGTGCCCAAAGCGGTGGGAATTGCTAAAATCAGATGCCAATTGCAGCCACCAATCCAGCGGTTAAAGAAGGGGAAGAACGAGAGCACGAAGAGAAGCAGGCAGCAGAAGGCACCGATGTGGAACAGCATTCCCGTGGCGTAGGACGGAATGTGCAGGTAGGCCGACTCCTTCTGGTCGGGCATCATAGCGCGGGTGTTGGCATAGACCACGCCCTCTTTCACGCTGCCGCTGGGCTCGGACTTGTCCTTCGGGGCACCGAGACGCACGACCCGCAAAAAATGCACGAACAAACTAACCAGGCAATAAACCGCTGCGGCTATCGCCAGATATTGCATAATACTCATAATGATAAGGTTTAGAGTTTAGGGTTTAAGGTTTAAGCAGACAGCTACTGACGAATAATAAAGCCAACAGCCAAAAGCTAATAGCCAACAGCCGATTATACGCAGCCTTCGGGTTTCGGGAGACCGGCGACGCGGCAGGCGCCTCTTGCGGGACCCAGCGGGAAGAGTTCGTAGATGTCTTTCAGTTTCAGATTGGCGGTCTTGCAGATGGTGCGGACCATCGGAGCGATGCCCTTTTCCTCGTAGTTGGCACGGATGCAATCGACCACTTTCCAGTGGTTTTCAGTCATCTCCGTGATACCGTCGGCCTTGGCGATCTCCACCGCCAGCTCTTTGTTCCATTCTTCGGGATGGATCATGAAGCCGTCGCCGTCCATCTCGTAGGTCTTGTTATTGAATTCAATATTTGCCATAATGATAATTTTTTTAATGGCGCAAAGATACATTTTTTTTCAGTTTAGAGTTTATAGAGTTTAGAGTTTAGGGGATATAGTAGTCTTTGTTTGGGGGAAGGGCTTTCGGGCAGTTGGGCGCGGGGTAGTCGTAGTTGCCATCCCCGTAGGCGTCAACGGCCAACCTCCAGCAGTTGCCTAACCCTCGTCGGCACTTTTCGAATTCGTCGCAGGTTTTGCATGGACTTTCGCTGCGGACTTCTTTTTGGGAGAAATTCCACCGCGCGAGCGCTCTCTTCGAACTCCACATTTCCATAATCGACTGCTGCGTCAGGTCGCCGAGGATGAAGAACGGATGCCAGTACAACCGCTCGCAATAGGTTGACTTGCCATCGGGGAGCACAAAGAAGCCCTGTACGTTGCCGGTGCACATACGCCGGCTCGGAAAATCTTCCACCCGTTGTGCCACCGTCAGGGGCTCTTCATACCCTTTAAAAGACAGGCTCGCTGTGCAGTCCTGACCCCGCTCTTCCAAGACGGCTCTCAGTCGTGCAAGCTGCGGCTGAGTGCTGAAGTAACGGTCACTCGATTTGAAACGGCTGAATTCGGCAGGCGTGAAGTCGATGTGCGTGACGTTCCTAAATGAGGTCAGCACATCTATCGTCTTGTTCAGTGATTGCTCCGTGTCGTTGTGCCGAGTAATTACGGATCTCACGGTGACTTCAATGCCAAACTTGTCTAACAGCCGTAATCCTTCCAGCACCTTTTCAAGGTAGCCGTTTTCCACGTGAAGCATCTGTCGAAGCTCGTCATCATTCACACTGTCGATAGATAGTTGTATGTTCTTGATATTCAGATATTTCAACTCGGCAACCGCCTTTTCGGACAAAGGATGTTTGGTGGAGATGAGTGGAACGTAGTCATACTTTCGCATTTCGGCAAGTAGTTCACGCCAATGTGGGTAGAGAAAAAATTCACCGCCGTTCACGTCCACATAAGGCATTCCCAAAAGATAAGCCTCTTTCAGCAGCTCCAAAAGCCGCGGAAACGGGAGTGGATTCTTGACGAAACGCCTGTCCGCATAACAATAGACACAGTCGGTCGTGCACGAAGTGTTGAGCATCAAAGTCATGCTGTTGGGTACGTTCAGCCTAGTTTCCGAAAGGTTGTAATTGTTTCTGATGAAAGGGATGTTTATGTCCTCGAGCATCTTTTCGCGCGGAATACCATTCGTGTTCGGGATCAGGAAGTTCTTGGGAATCGTGACCCATTGATTGTCATCAGTCGGAATCATGACAGGCTCTTCATTGCAGATGCATGGTTTCACGGTGCCGAGGAATTTTTCTCTGCTGGTTCCGTGCCGGAGGCAGAATAGTTTCGCCGCTTCGTCCAAAGGCAAGGTCCCATCAAAGAATCCGAACAGGACAGCCAAGTCGGGGTGCAAGCGCCAAGCAAACCCGTGGGTGATGTCCTCCCGGTAGCGGTCGGCATCGTATCGTGCTGGATTGTTGTTCGTGATGATGACATTGTTGTAATCATCCTTGAATTTGTATGCGGGATTGACCATATACAACGTCTGCAAGTCCATCTTTTGCGTAATCGGACGATGTTTTTCGAGAAACTTCTCTGTTTGTGGTTTGAACGGAATTATGTTTTCGCTCATTTTTTTTGTTTTGGTTTTTAATTTTGTTTGTTTTGTCATGGCAAAGATACAACAACAAAAAGCCTTTGTCAAGAGGGTTTTAAACTTTTCTCTTAATTTATTGATATATAATATGATATATGGAAAATTTGCGTTATTTTGGATGTAATTTTAACAATTATTAGTTAAAAATTTGGAATACTTTCGCAAATATTATCGCAAAACTGGCAAAAGCCGTTTCTGATGAGTCAAGGTGAAAAAGGGGTGTTTAAGCCTTGAAAAGTTTAAATTGAAATGGGAGGCAGAGATAAATGAAAAAAGTGTATCTTTGCCGCCGATTTAAAAATGGATAAAAAGATTAATTAAAAGCAGTTAGAAGTATGTATTTGACAAACGACGTTAAGAAAGAAATTTTCGCGAAATACGGCAAGAACGAGAAAGACACCGGATCTCCCGAGGCTCAGGTTGCCTTGTTTACGCACCGCATCAAACATTTGACCGAGCACGTGAAACAAAACCACGGCGACCGTGTGACCAAGCGCGCCCTTATCACCTTGGTCGGCAAGCGCAAAAAAATGCTCGAGTATCTCAAGCAACAGGATATCGAACGCTACAGAGCGTTGATTAAAGAATTAGGCTTAAGAAAATAATTTCGGAACGATTACAACGATATTCAAAAAGGCAATTTTGATGAAAATTGCCTTTTTGAATATTTGTTGTATTCAAACTCGTAACATCTTAAAAAAACATCAACTATGAACTTAGGAGTAAGAACAACTTTCGATATCGGCGACGGTCGTATGGTTACGATCGAAACCGGAAAACTGGCGAAGCAGGCTGATGGCGCTGCTGTCGTCACCATGGGCAACACCATGCTCCTCGCAACGGTATGTTGCAAAAAAGAAGCTGTGGAAGGCACTGACTTTATGCCTCTGCAGGTCGAATATCAAGAAAAATACGGCGCTGTGGGTCGTTTCCCTGGCGGCTTCTTCAAACGCGAAGCTCGTCCTTCTGAGTATGAAATCCTCATCGCTCGTCTGGTGGACCGCGCTATCCGTCCCCTTTTTCCCAAGAATTTCCATGCTGAAACTCAGGTGGTTGTGACCTTGATTTCCGGCGACAAGAACTTCCTGCCCGACTGCCTCGCATGTCTCGCAGCCTCTTCTGCCATCGCCGTCTCCAACATCCCCTTCGAGTGCCCGATTTCCGAGGTTCGCGTGGGCCGCGTGGATGGACAGCTCGTGGTGAACCCCACCGTGGAAGATATGGAACGCTCCGACATCGACATGATCGTCGCTGCATCCATGGACAATATCATGATGGTGGAAGGCGAAATGAAGGAGATTTCCGAAGACGACATGGTTGCCGCCCTCAATTTCGCGAAAGAAGCCATCAAGGTGCAGTGCCAAGCCCAGCTTGACCTCGCCGCTCAAGTGCCCGCCGCCAACCCGAAACGTGAGTATTGTCACGAAACTGACGACGAGGCCATCCGTGAGCGCATGAACAGCGAACTCTACGACAAAGTCTATGCCGTTGCCAAATCCTTCAAGGGAAAACAAGAGCGCAATGCCGACTTCGACCAGATTCTCGCTGACTTCATTGAAACCATTCCTGAAGAGGAGCGCGACGAGAAGGCCGTTATGGTGAAACGCTACTATGACGAAATCCTGTGGCACGCTATGCGTAACATGATTCTCGACGAGCGTATCCGTCTCGACGGCCGCCACACCGAGGACATCCGTCCCATCTGGATTGAGACCGGCTACCTGCCGTCCGCACACGGTTCCGCCATCTTCACCCGCGGCGAAACGCAGTCGCTGACCACCTGCACGCTCGGCACCAAGCTCGACGAGCAGATCATCGACGGCGCCGTGGTGGAAGGCACCAACCGTTTCCTGCTGCACTACAACTTCCCGCCCTACAGCGTGGGCGAGGTGAAACGTATCGGCAGCACCTCCCGTCGCGAGGTCGGTCACGGCAACTTGGCCAAACGCGCTCTCAAACCGATGATTCCGTTCGACGATCCGTCGTTCCCCTATACCGTCCGCTTGGTTTCTGATATTCTTGAATCCAATGGAAGTTCCTCTATGGCAACGGTTTGCGCCGGCACACTCGCCCTGCTTGATTGCGGTGTGAAGATGAAAAAGCCCGTTTCCGGTATTGCCATGGGTCTGATTACCGATGAGGCCACTGGCCGCTACGCCATCCTCTCCGACATTCTCGGCGATGAGGATCATCTCGGTGACATGGACTTCAAGGTCTGTGGTACCGAGGACGGTATCACCGCCTGTCAGATGGATATCAAGGTGAAAGGTCTTTCCGCCGAAGTGATGGCCGAGGCATTGGCTCAGGCACATCGCGGCAGAATGTTCATCTTGGGCAAAATCAAAGAGGCCATGCCTGCACCGAGAGAGGACTACCGTCCCTTCGTGCCGCGCATCGTCCAAATGCAAATCCCCCGCGAATTCATCGGTGCCGTTATTGGACCTGGAGGAAAAATCATCCAAGAGATGCAGCGTGAGACCAACACGGTTATCAATATCGAGGAAGTCGGCGAATTCGGTGTCATCGATATTGCCGCTGCCAATGTGGACGATATCAACGCCGCTATGGATCGCATCAAACTCATCACCACACTTCCTGAAGTGGGCGAGATTTACGAAGGAACGGTCAAGACCATCACGGAATTCGGCGCATTCGTGGAATTCCTGCCGAACACCGATGGCCTCCTGCACGTGTCGGAAATCGCTTATCGTCGCATAGAAAACGTGGCTGATGTGCTTAACGTGGGCGACAAGATCAAAGTGAAGCTCATCGAAATTGACGAGAAGACCGGCAAGTACCGTCTGTCTCATAAGGCGTTGCTCCCGAAACCGGAGGGCTATGAAGAGGAAAAACCGCGTGGCAACGGTGGCCGTAACGGCGGCCGTGACCGTAATGGCGGTGGCCGCGACCGCGACCGTGGTCGTCAGGGAGGCAACCGAAACGGCAGTGCTCCCCGTCACGGCAACAGCAACCAGCACGACGGCCAGCGTCACCGTCAGGAACGCCGCGAGTTGCCCGACTTCCCTGATATGGACTAAGGATTAAATTATTATAAAGGTGCCGCAGGAGACTACGGCACCTTTTTTGACATAAACCAACAGCTATTAGCTGTTAGCCATTGGCTATTGGCCATGATCTCACGATCGGAAGGCCGGCAGTTGAAAGCTAATAGCTAAAAGCCAAAAGCTAATAGTCGAAACCAATGACAATCAAACAAGTAACCCAATTTTTAGAACAAAAATTCCCATTGTACCTCCAAGAGGACTTCGACAACTGCGGGGTGCAGTGTGGCGACGTGCAGCAGGAGATCACCGGCGCGATGGTCTGTTTCGAGATGTCGGAAGAGGTCGTTGACGAGGCCATTGAGAACGGTTGCAACCTCGTGATATCCCACCATCCGCTGATGCTGAAGCGCGGCATCAACAAGATTGTGCCCACCGACAGGGTAGGGGCGATGATCTGCAAAGCATTGGCGCACAATATGGTGCTGTATGCTATGCACACGAACATCGACAGCGGTGAGGGCGGCGGCAACGACGCATTCGCGGAGAAACTCGGACTACAGAATGTGAAGGTGCTGGAACCGCACAAAGGGCTTTATCGCAAGTTAGTGGTGTTCGTCCCCGCTGACCATGCCGAAAAACTCAAGTCCGCGCTGTTCGCCGTCGGGTGCGGGGTGCAAGGTCTGTACGACAGCTGCGCTTACACGACAGAAGGCTCTGGTCAGTTCCGTCCGCTGGAAGGTGCGCAACCTTATCTTGGCGAGACGCAACGGTTGGAGCATGTGAAGGAGGAACGAATAGAGATGATTTATCCAACTGGTTTGCAACGTGCTGTGGTGCAAGCGGTTTACGATAACCATCCCTACGAGGAACCCGCCTTCGACCTGTTACCGTTGGAAAATGAGAGCCGAACCATCGGATTGGGTCGCATCGGGGAACTGCCGCGGGAAATGAAAGTTCCCGAATTCCTTGCATACTTGAAAGAACACCTCGGATTCACACACAGCCGATACGCCGGTGACGAATCGAAAACCATCCGAAAAGTCGCTATTTGCGGCGGTGGCGGTGCCGGCTTCATTGACCTTGCCATCGCTTCGCGTGCCGACGCATACGTGTCCGGCGATTTCAAATACCATGACTTCTTCAAATCCCATTCCGGCATCCTCTTGGTGGACATCGGGCACTATGAAGGAGAATTTTTCATAAAAAACATAATTTTTAATCTACTCAAAGAAAATTTTGCTAATTTTGCAACTTTGAATTCTAAAATGGAAATAGTAGAAGTCAAATACTATTAAAAAATTGACAATCAAACAGTTAGGAAAATATGGCCAAGAAAAAAGTTACAGACGAAGAGGTTGAAAACGGCACGAAAAAGGTGAAAGTGGAGAAAGTGGTCCCGAAAATGAAAAAAATCACTCCGAAGAGAGTGAAAGTTCCTCAAGTGGAAGAAGTGAAGGAAGAGAAACCTTTGGACTCTGTCGAAGAAGTTGAAATAGAGGAAGTTGTGGAAGTTGTGCCTCAAGTTAAGCAAAAAACGGCCAAGAAAACGGTTGTCGAGACAATTAAAGATGATGATGTCACGGTGGAGAAGACTTCCGATGGTGTGGTGGAAGTGAAGAAGCATGAGTCCAATCAGAGCACGGCGGAAGAGCTCTCTATCGAACAAAAACTGCTGTCGTTATATAATCTTCAGCAAATCTGTACCAAAATCGACGATATCCGCATGATTCGCGGTGAACTTCCGGAGGAAATTCGTGACAACGAGGACGAATGCGAGGGCCTGAATACTCGTATCAACAAACTTACGGAGGACATCAAGAACCTGAAACTTAAGATTGCCTCTGAAAACACCAATATAGATGAATCCAAGGCTTCTATCAAGAAGTATGAGGAACAACAGAACTCTGTCCGCAATAACCGCGAATATGAGGCACTGAGCAAGGAGATCGAGTTCCAGCAACTGCAGATTCAAGTGGCGGACAAACATAAAGAGAAATATGAAGCCGAAATTCTTGAAAAGCAGGCTAAAATAACAGAGACCAACGAGAGGGTGAAGGAGATTCAAGAAGTATTGGAACAGAAGAAAGCCGAATTGGAGGTGATTGTGGCCGATACTCAAAAAGAGGAGGAAGAGTTGCTGGTCAAGGCGGAAGAACTCCGCGCCAAAGTGGATGACCGTCTGTTGGCCGCCTTCGAGCGGATCCGCAAGAACGCCCATAACGGTTTGGCTATTGTGAAGATCGAGCGCGACGCTTGCGGCGGTTGTTTCAGCAAGATACCCCCGCAACGCCAACTGGATATCTGTCTGCACAAGAAAATCATCGTCTGTGAGGCCTGCGGCCGTATTTTCATAGATGACAAGCTTGTGCGCGAACATGTGAACGACGAGCAATAATAACCGCTTTTAAACGTTATTATATACGATAAGTCTAAAAGAATTGTAATTTTGAACTTTTATTATTCACCTTTTAAATAACAATTATTATGAAAAAATTATTAAGCGTATTTTGCATGGCCATTCTGGCCGGAGGTCTGATTTTCACCTCCTGTACGAAAAACTACACCATCACGGTGAAAGCTAACAATGACGCATGGGGCACTGTGACCGGCGGCGGCGAATTTGCTGACCAAGCTACCACTGTCCTCACTGCTGTTCCTAATGCAGGTTATCAATTCGTGAAATGGCAGGACGGTGTGAAGGACAATCCCCGCACTGTTACCGTCACTGGAGATGCTACCTACACTGCTTATTTCGAGGAAATTCCTCAACATGAGGCAAAAATCACGTTCCAAAACAACTCTTGGAACGCTGCCAGCGCTGTTGGTTATGACTATACCTCTGATGGCTATATCACTTTTCTTTTTCACAAAGTAGCCAATAGCACGAACGATATTTACTGCCAAGGTTTTCTCGAAACCACTCCTGGAACATACGATTATGAGAACAATCGTGACATTATGCATTACCGTGATCCCAACTACACTTTCGTTGATGTTGACAACATTCTCGGCCAGGGCGCTGGTGCTGAATTCTGGGGATGGAACACTCTTACTTCCACTTTTACGGAGACTATCACCGCTGTTGACCTGAATGCCCTTAACATTTCTGGTACTTGGTCTGCCCAAGTGGGTGATGTTGCTACTTACGCCAACACTGGCGACTGGGGCACCACCTATCCTTTCACTGGTAAACTGACCAATGCTGAATGGACTATGTTGCAGCCTTCTAAAGGCACCAACAAAGTCAAAATCAATGGTCCGACCCGTAAATAAACAAAAAATCACCATTAATAAAAGAGACTGTCGGACATACGGCAGTCTCTTTTATTATAAAGAAGTCAGAAAATGAAAAAAGTAAGTTTTATGCTGGTCGCCGTTGTCTTTTTCACTTGTTGTTGCAAACATGAGCAGAAAATGGTGGAGAAGGCCGCCTATGAATATTCGTATGCCATGGCAAACTACAAGGTTGATGATGCGGAAAAATACGCGACGGATGAGACCAAGAATTCCACGCTGTTGATGGCCAAGCAAATAGTGAAAAAGGTAGATCCAACCTATATCAAATCGGACACGCCGGCTACCATTGACATTATCGATGTGAAGATGGTGAACGACACTTGTGCGGTGGCTACTTATCACAAAATAACCCCTTTGAAGGATTTTTCAGACACGTTGGAATTGCGCAAACGTGATGGCAAATGGTATGCCCACGTGATACCGCCCATGCGGGAAGTGCCGACCGAAGAGGCGGACACCGCAAACGACAAGGAGTCCGAAATCAAAGTTTTCCAAGAAAAGAAGAAATAGGATAAGTAACGGTAGTTACTTGTCCAGCACGATTGCGTCGGCCACCACCTCAGCCACGGATTTAATCTCCACGCCGAGCTTATATTCGTGGTTTATTTGTGTCAGCTGGTCCGCGCAGTTATGGCATGGCGTAATGACCACGCTGGCTCCCGTCGCCTTGATCTGGTCGGCTTTGATTTTGCCGATCTTCAGGCGACGTTCGTTGTATTCGCTCATGGCCAGCATGCCGCCTCCACCGCCGCAGCAGAAGTTGTCACTGCCGAAGGGGTCCATCTCAATCAGTTCCGGCACCGCTTGTTTCACCACATAGCGTAACGAATTGAACAAACCACCGTTCCGCACAATGTTGCATGGATCGTGGATAGTGTATTTTTTGTCATTCAATGACTTATCTAACTTTATTTTTCCTGATTTGATATATTCCTCAATGAGTTCCACAAGGGAGATCATCTTGAAGTCAGGGTGTTGTCCCATATAGTTGGGGGCTTCCCAGCGGAGGGCGCGGGTACCGTGTCCGCATTCGCCCAAGACCAGCGTTTTGCATTTCAATTTCGCCATTTCGTCGTACATATGCTGCGCGATTTGCTTGGCGTGAGCGTCGTTGCCGGAGAAATAGCCGTAGTTGGTCACATCGTACATCTCGTCGGAGAGCGTCCAGTCGGCACCGGCCACGTGGAAGATTTTGGCGGCGGCGGCGATGGAGAGCGGGAAAAATTTCGGCTCGCGCGGGTTCAGCGTGTAGAGAATCTCCGCGTTCTCCTTGTTCAACGGAATCAACGTTTCCTCCGTCTCTAATTCGTCCTGCAGTTCCTCCTGCATCCAGTCGATAGTATCTACGAAATCTTCCTTCGGGATAGCCATGTTGTTCTTGGTGTTGAGGGCGGCATCGACAGTGGCCTGCAGTGAGGCGGGGACGCAGCCCATCGTGGCCAGCATCCGGCGGCCCGTGCGCACCACGAACGGGATGTCCACTCCGATGGAGCAATGTTTCACGCAACGGCCGCACATTGTGCATGCACCATACAAAGAATCCACCATCTCAGCAATGTACTCTTCCGTCAGTTCCTTGGCGTTCGTCAACTTAGGCGCTGTTTTGCCTAAGAAAGTGCAATAGCGGCGATAGATGGACGACACCATATCGACCTTCTTGCCGGGGATGTATTTCGGTTCTTGGAACGTCTTGAAAAAGAGGCAGCTGGTCTCGCATAACCCGCAGTGCACGCAGGCGTTGAGGTGCGTAAGTAATTTGCTGTCTGTATGTTTTGTCAAAATGTTGACGGCTCTTTGGATGCTTTCAGAGGAGATGTCTTTCATACTCGTTTATTTTGGGTGCAAAGGTACATTTTTTTTGCTATTAGCTTTTAGCTTTTAGCTTTTGGCTTTTTTTGCTTTCAGCAAAAGTGCGCCAACAGCCAACAGCTAACAGCTAAACACGATCTTGAAGCGGAGACCGAAGCCTTGCATTGGGTAGTTGCGGATGATTTCGTAGTGTTTGTTGGCGATGTTGAGCAGTTCGAGTTTGAGGCCGAGGGTGGATTTGCGGAAGTCGAAATCGTGGCTCAGCGTGATGCTTTGGTCCACATATCCCGACACTTCGTTTGCTGGGATATTCTGCGAGAGGGCGTACCGTTTATCGCAGCCGATGAGTGCGTAAGAGACCGTGATCCAGGGCATTTGCAGACTCAGACTCGCCGATCCCGACCATAAAGGCGTGTATGGGATTTGGTGGTTGTAAGTTTTACTCGTCGAGTCAGTGCGGTCAATGGCCTTCTGGTAGGTGACGTTGCCGTTCAGCCTCAGAATGTACTTGCTGCTGATGCGGTACTGCCAGAATGTGTTCAATTCCGCGCCCGCCACATACACTTTGCCGTAGTTCAGCATCGTCCAGGAGAAGAGGTTGTACCGCGGAAACGCCACAATCTTGTCTTTCACGATGTTAAAGTATCCGTCCAGCGTGGTGGAGACGGTGACTCGCCCGGCCGCAATATGCGCTTCCTTCAATGCCAGTCCGAGGTTCCACTGGTGCGTTTTCTCGGGGTTGAGGTTCACGTTGCCCACTTCGCGGTAGAACAGGTCGTTGAAGGTCGGCATCCGGAAGATGTTCTTGTAGAAAAAGCGCAAGTGCAGGGTTTTTGCCAAGTCCACGGAGCCGCCAACGGCAGGGGAAAGATGGGTGTAGTCTTGTATGTCTGGATTTTCCGCTATGATATTATTGACATAGGTGAGCAGCAGGTTGGCGTTGAGTTTCCAGCGGTATCCTTCCAACAATGCAGAGAGGGAGGTGAGCGAGGTGAACCGCCCAGGATGCTCGTATTCGAGTGAATTGGCCTTCATTTGCTGATAAAAAATATCTTGTGCCAATGCGAATTGCAGTTTTCGGACCTGCTTTAGGGAATCTTTTTCCGAAAACGGTGTAAACATCACGGTATTAGACAGATAACTTTCGTGCTGGTGATAGCGATTGTCTAAGAAACCGTCTGCGTTCAGATAATCCGGGTCGAAGTAGCGTGTGTAGTCGTAGTTGAATTTCGCGTTGGCCTGATAAGCCCATTTGCCGTTGAAATATTTGTGGTAGTGCACCTGCCCGAAGGCGTTTTGGTTCCAAAGTTTCTGATGCGATTCGGAGTTGTAAAAAATAGTGGCGGAGGGCAGTTCGCGCGCAGAGTTATAGTAATAAAGCTTCACATTGAGCCGTTGCGTCCGGTCGAGTTGCCAGACGGCGTTGAACTCGGTGTTAAGTGTCCTTGTCTCAGCGTTTTTGCGTATTTCATGCGAAATACTGTCGTTAGCGCCGCCATAATGCAGAGTGTAGGGATAATCGCCTTTGGAACGCAGGGCGTCGGACGACAGGTTCCAGAAAAAGAGCCGGTCGTCGCGTTTTTTCGAGCGCACCTTGTGGGTGACGCCGGCCTGCAATCCGTAAAGTCCGTACAACCCGATTGTCCCCCCGACGCGAAAACTGAATGGTTTTTCAGGAATGGCATTTATAGTGTTGATTTTCAAGAGACTGCTATAAGAATGAAGACGTGCGGGAACGAAGATCCGGTCATCCAGCCCGACCACCAGTGAGAGTGAGGCGACGTTTTCGAGGGAGAGCTTGCCGAGGTCGATTTGACCAGTCTGGCAGTCTGTGATGGCAATGTCATCGTATGCCACGCCGGTGTGCTGGGTGCCGAGGCCGCGCACGGAGACGGTCTTCATGCCGCCGGTGCCGCCGTAGTCGCGTACTACCACCCCCGACATATATTTCAGAGCATCAGAGAGTTGTAGGGTAGGTAGCTGCTTGATTTGTTGTGCGGAAATCTGTTGAATGGCCGCAGGACCTGTGAAGACTTTCTCGGGTTCGTCGGCATTGATTTTGACTTCCCTTATTCTTTGCGTGCGTATGCTGTCATGTCCGCCCTGCGCCTGCGCGCAAAGGCAACCTATCAGCAAAACGGACAGCAAAAATGGTATTTTCAGACGTTTTTTCATTTAAAAATCAAGGTGCAAAGGTAAGATTTTTCCAGTTTTGAAAAAAATGTATTTTTGCACGATTGTTTATTATCACCTTAAAACAGTAAGAATATGAATAACAGTGTTTTAAAAACGTTAGTAGTGATATGCTTCGCTATCTTTTGCGGTTTAGGATCCCTTTCCGCCCAGGAGCAGCAGGACAAAAAGATTACGTACAATTTCATCAATGAATACGGATTCTTCGTAGGCCGTCATGTAGGTTGGACGGGTGTGTTCATCAATGGTATCGCCATCAAGGGGAATGATGCCGTGGGCTTGGGTGTTGGTTATGGGCTTAACACGGCCACATTTCAGGAGGTTCCTCTTTTCTTGAACTACCGTCACTACTTTGACCGTGGCAAGAAGTTGAAACCGCTCATCAACGTGGCTGCTGGCTTGGGTTTCCATTTTTGGGATGAGGATGTCCTGGTCCCCTATATGAATCAATATGGTTATGAGTCAACCAGATGGGAGACCCAAAACAAAAGAGCAGTGGGACTGTATGCAACAATCGCCGGCGGTTTCCGTGTGAAGGCGCTCTCTTTCAGCGGCGGTTTCTTTTTCAGAACATTTCCCGGAGAAAATGGATTCAATGGAGGTATAGAGGCCAAAATTGGTTACACGTTCTAATTTCAATGGTTGGATTTTGCTGTTATCTCTTCGCGAAATAGCATTTTGAAGATTCCAATCCAATAACCGCATCCATAGCTGAGGTGGATGGTTGCAAAGATAATCGGCATCCATAAGAGATCGTCCCAGCGGTAGGGCTTTTTTAGGCCGAAAAGGAGTCCAGCGATTATGTAAAGTATTAGTACTCCGAAATATATCCATCTAATCACTGGTGAAAAGAAGCAGAGCACCCCTCCTGTAATGATTCCCGCAAAGAAAAGCGGCGGAAAAAATTGCCGGAGGGTTGTTGGTTTTTGTAATTTCTTGTTAACCAAAGGTTTGAATAACCCGTATTGGTAAAACATCTTGGAAGTCTTACCGATGGTATCCCGGGCGAAATAATCCACCACAACCTGCGGCAGCAGCAAAATCCGACCACCGTTCCGAATGATTCTGCCGTTAAACTCATCGTCTTGATTACGTATCAACTCCTCGTCGAAGAGACCGATGCGGTCAAAAAGATCCCGACGGAAACAACCGAAAGGCACTGTGTCAACCCACATTTCCCGTTCAGTCCCGATGCGGAAATGCGAATTGCCCATTCCAAAGGGTGAACGCATTGCGGATGCGATGGCTCGACACAACGATGTGTCTTTTGAGGGCAATGTATTGCAAACCCCGCCGACGTTATCGGCATCACTGCTGCGTAACTTGCTGACTAATACAGAAAAGTAGTCGTTCGGGTACTTGGAGTGCGCGTCCAATCGGAGGATAACATCGCCATGTGCGGCCCGGATTCCGATGTTCAGACCTGCCGGCGCGATGCGTCGGGGATTGTCCAACAACTGTATGAACGGATATTGCCTGGCATATTCTGCGATGATGTCGCGCGTACGGTCACTGCTCTGCCCGTCCACAAAAAGTACTTCCAAGTCGTCTTTAGGATAATCCTGCGCCACCACGGACAGTATGCACTCCTCAATGTACTTTTCTTCGTTATATATGGGACAAATAACAGATAACATTGGACTTATGGTTTAAGGGTTAATGTTTAATGTGTTTGATAGAGGACTTTGTATTGTTGGGCGATATCGGGCCAACGGAATAATTTAAAAACTTCTTCGGAGGGCGTTTTGTAGTTCTCAGGATGATCCATCATCCGGTGCAGTGCTTTCACAATGTCTTGGACTTGCGTGGGATTCACACTTTCTCCGATAGGGGTAGAAAACATTCCGTCGATTGCTTCGCCACGGCTCCACAGCACAGACAGTCCTTGTGACAAGGCTTCTACGTAAACAAGTCCGAAAGTTTCTGATTTCGAAGGCATTGCAAAAATACGATTGGCCCGATACAGCGATTTCATTGTCTCCAAATCGGTGATTTTGCCGTGGTAAGTGATCCAGTCGGCGTTTTGGTGTATCAACGCTAGGACACGCTTTTGGTCGTTTCCGCCGCCGCCGGCCACATCCAAATGAAGATCAGGGAAGGTTGTCCGCAACGATTGCAGGGCACGGACAAGTCGTGGAATATTTTTATTCCGGGTGAAATTACCGGCATACAATACGTGATGCGGCGCTGCATCGTTGGTTTTAGTTTGTAAGTTGTTAATCCAAAATGCGTTGATGCCGTTCGGAATCAAAACAGATTTGGTGGCCACTTCATCACGCATTCCCAATAATGTTGGGTGTTTCAACAGCCGCTGACGCAGTGCGGGTGTGATGAATACCACATGTCGGGCAGATTCCAGCACCGCGCGATGCACCCACCACAAATGCGGCATAAAACGCAGGAATATGTTTACATCGCTGTTGCGGACCGCCACCACATAAGGAATTCCGTATTTGCGGTGTAATTCCAAAGCCACCATACCGTCGCTGAACAAATTGGTGGCGTGAATGCAACCGACTTTACCCAATTCAACGGTTTTCTCCATCTCGCGAACCGTTCGCTCAATTTTATGGAAGAAAAACAAACGGTGGATGCGTCTCAGGATGTGTGCAAAGACAAAGTGCGTGTTCTGCCCTTCAAAACGGTTGTCTTCAGGTGCCTCCTTGCGAAGTGGCACAAAAACTATCTGATTTAACCCATTGGAATCCAGCTCTTTGTATAAATTTCGATGTACTTTGCTGTTCGTGAAATCGTTGCTGATGTGCAACACTGCGTTACCCTCAACGGGATCTTTTGGCGGATTATCAGGGCGTAACGAGAATCCTAACAACAGAAAAGCCAGCAACTGGACCAAGCCCGGACCGTAGGGGAAATTGGGTTCTGCGAAACTGATAAGCAGCGGGATGCAACAAACAATCCACCCCACTTGCCGGATTTGGGATTTCCTGGACTTGAAAATTTCGATCAAAGTGCTTAAGCCAAAGTAGATGTAGAATCCAAGCAATGGCAAAGAAAATAGTCGGTACCGTACTAGTCTGAGCAACGGGTAGTTGTGGATGAAAGGGATCTTCATCGGATTCTTCACATCCTCAGGCGTCGGATGGTGACGTAGAATTTCGATTCCGCGTTGGTTACGGGTCCATCGCCGAGAGGTGATGTCGTTGAGGTTGTCTGCACTTTTGCCACCATACATGAAAGTGTGCAGCTCGTCACTCACAAACCCGGTGTAGATAATTATGCCAATCAGAATGATGGCGATGATGGTCAACACCGTTTTCACACTCCATTTCAGATGAAAGTCTGCTTCCTTTACAACGATTAATAACATGCAGGCTATCAAGGCAAAACAGTCGGACCGAGCACGAATCAGAACAATGGAAAGCAGAGCAAGGAAGCTGATCACCCAAAACGCTGTGCGCATCTCTTTGCGTTTCATCCCGAAATAGAAACAAGCTGTCGCACCAATGGCCACCATAGCTCCCACTTGATTCTTTCCTTCATTAAACATATAGTACTCAGGGATATACAGACCTCCTGCATAGAAGAGGCAATTACATATCGTCACGGTGACCATTAACAAAGTGTAGTAGTAGCTGACTTCCGCCCACTCACGTTCCTCCCACTGCAGACCTGCGCCAATGGCGACTGTGACCAATACCACCACCAACTGTGAGATGTCGGACAAGTACACAACGGGCACGCACAACATGCATAACGTCGCGCAAGCGATGGTAAGCAGTAGTAGCCGCACAAAACGAATGGCCATAAATCGGGTTAAAGAAAACGTAAGGACAAAAGCCACAAAGGTCATCGCCATAATCAGATAACGGGCGATGTAATAGGCTGAAGTCATATAGACCCACGGCAAGAACATCAGCGTGGATAAACACAATATTGTGATAACCAGTATTTTGGCGATTCGTTGTTTTTTCATTGTTTTAGATTTAAAGTCGAAAGTCAAAGTTTATCAGGAAGCTGCACCATGCTGCCGAAGAGCAGGTCGCTTTCGGGAAGTCGTCCGTAATCGAAACCACCGGCAGGCGTGAAGGTCAGTTCGCCAAACCAAGCCTTGCCGTGTTCGAGGTAGAAGTCGGCACGCACAAACGGGAACGGTTTGGAGAGCCTCTCAGCGTATTCGAAAAGCTTGTTGATGCCATCGGGTTTGGGAACGGTGAACCCTTCTGGAGCTTCTTTCCCCTGACGGTTAAGCCGTTGCAGTTGCCAATCGCGGTCGAAGAAATAGAATGCAGGTTTATGACCTTCTTTTCGCCCAATACAACAGAGCACATATTTGGCTTCACCATTAAAACAGTATAATTTGTAGTCCACAGGCAGATTACCATGTTCTGGTTCGATGAATTTTTCACATATCAGCACCTTTTCAGCGATGTCGTACTGCGGTTCAGCAGCCAGGAGATGGAATTTGAGTTTCTGAAAACGTTTCAGATCCTGAATTGCAGCCTCTTTGTTCAAACGGCTTTTGTCGGTACAGATCACATTGCCGCCGTTCCCGAAGTTCCATTTCAGCACAAACTTGTCGGGGAGGGCATCCCAATCAATCTCCTCCGGATGATGATAGGTTGCAATAACGTCTGTCAAGATATCACTTAATCCATTGTCTGCCACATAATTGCGAACCGTCCATTTGTCGGCGCACTGTTTTACCAAGGCATTGTCCTTGTAATAATTCAATTTCATCCATTGGATTTTCTCATCCAGCGTTTGAGGATTGTTCAGGTCGGGTTTGCGGTGATGGCACAACTTGAACAGTAAATTGATGGTGTATCTTGGCGAAATGGTCGTCAAAAGATATCGAAACCAAATATTCGGATTAGAGCGTATTTGCATATTTTTGGATATTATTTTCGGTGAAATAACTTGGAAAGGGTGGTGATATAGGTTTGTAATCCTTCGATTTTCAATAATTTAGCTAAAAGGATATAGACAAGAGCATAAACAATGATTTGGATGAGCATAATAATATAAATATGTATAGGCAGGAGATTTCTCAACGCATACGTGATGGCACCGGCCACCAAAGCAGCTAACAAACAAGGAATAATGTCACGTAACTGACTCATTATCCCATAGTTAATCAGCTTTTTGTTGACTATCGCGTTGATTATAAAGCTGATATATGATACTCCAGCAACGGCCCACAGCAGACCATAAATGCCGAATGTCATGCCAGTGAAAATCATGGCGATGCCGATGATCCGTTTGATTATTTGGATGAGGAAGTAGATTTTTCCTTTACCTAACGCTTTGATTACGTTAGTGTTGAGGGTGTTAATGGTATATATCAAGCCAGAGATACAAAGGATTTGGAAATAGGGCACCGATGTTTCCCATTTGGCTCCGTACAAAAGTGTGATGAGAGGCAAAGCAATGATTATCAAGAGGATCATCATTGGAAAATTGAGAAAAACAAGCGCTTTTGTGCTTTTGCGTACCCCTTCGAGGAGTCGGTTCGGATCGTCTTGCAGGGTGGCGAATGCCGGAAAGGTCACCTCGTTGACAATGGAGGAGAGTCCTGTCACAGGCACTTCCTCCAATTTTTTTGCCTGCATGTAGTAACCGAGGTTGCCGGCAGGAAATCTCTTTCCGATGATCAGTCCCTGGAGGTTGACGTACAAGGTTTCGGCTAAGGAGGAGAGGAGCATAAGACCGCCGAAACTGAAAAGGCCTTTCAATGAGGCGAAACTGAATTCCAGCGAAGGTCTCCATTCGCTCAAAATCCAGAGCAACAGCACGTTGACAATAGCGGCGGTGATGGCGGAGGCCACCAAACTCCAAGCTCCGTAGCCGCGAAGTGCCAACGGAATGGCGATGAGGGTGCCCGCCAGCGCGGCAGCCATATTGCGGATGGCTAACGCTCTGAAATTCATCCGCTTCTGGAGCTGTGTGATTTGCACGATAGCGAAAGATTGGATGATAAGCACAGAACTCTGCACCCGCAACATGGGCTGGAGGATCGGAAGTTCATAGAAACGAGCCACAAACGGCGCTATAACAAATAATATGAGATAAAAAACGACGGAAAACACCAAATTCCAATAGAATACGGTCGAGTAATCCATCTTGGTAGGGTTTTTCTTCTGAATAAGGGCAGCCCCTAAACCGCCTTGGATGAAGATGTTGGAGACAGCGAGGAAAATGGCCAGCATGCCGATGCAGTCGAAGTCCTCCGGCATCAGCAGCCGTGCCAGCACAAGGTTGGAAAGAAAGTTGATGGTCAGCGTCCCCACCTTGCCCACGGCACTCCACATCATGCCAAAAACCGTTTTTTCCTTCAAGGTACCCGCTGTTTCCATAATCAGTTGATAACTAAGTGTTTATTCTTCGTCGGCAAAAGATTTGAGATAGCTGAACCGCGGGGTTAGCCGCCCATGTTCCAGAATGGTGGAACGTTGGATAACATCCGAATGTTGCCGATCCAATAGTGGAACAAACACATGTTCAATAAGCTTTTCTCCGAAATAAGCGCTGGTGTCCGCTGCAAGAGCATTGGGACACGTGTCCACCGCCATGACGGTAATGTGACGGTCGGAGGAGAATGCCGGAGCCTCGCTGGCTGTGTCAGGATCGTAGTCGTAATAAGGTTCGTCGTGGGTGGAGGCGCGTAAAGTGGATTGAAGGCTGCCTTGGATGTCACAAGAGATATCCCCGATAAAACGGATTTTCAATTCGGGATTGGCTAAATCCTTTTGGGTCAGATAGATGGGGGCTTTCGGGTTCCAGAAATGTGCTGAAACCAAGATGTCTGCATGTCGGCCCCATCGCATGAAATCACTGCTGTATTGGGACGGGTTTGCTTGGAAATCCTCCCAAGAGAATGCCGTTCCATCTTTTCGGACGACCAGTTTGTCGGCGTCAGCGGTGCAAAAGGAGAGCTTGCAGACGGGTCTGTCTGAAAGGAAATCTTCCTCGGGAAGCCTTTCAGCACCGATTTGTTCCAAAAGTTCCTGGACGCCATGCGACACACGGCCGTTGCCGGTCACCAACAGTTTTACGGAAGGCAGATTCACGGAACGCAAGGCGTTCAAGAGCTTTTCCATCGAAAATTGACGATCAGGCTTGGGTAGTTCGAAAAGGCCGTGGCGGATTCCGTATCCCCGTAAGGTGTAGTATGTGCCTACAAAGCCTGCCCACCAGCCGAAGGCGCAAAGCCGCCGGTTGTGGTCGTCAACCAGGTATTCGTAATCGGAAAAAGTGATTCGTTTTTTCACAAGTGCTTGCAAAAGAGGACGATTCGAATCCTGTTGCTTGGCGATGTGCCCGAAAAAGAAATAGTGCTTGTCGGGGATAAGGGTATGCACTTCGGCCTCCTTGATTCCGAACAGGACGTCGCAATCATCCATTCGGTCGGTTATGGTTAACCCGGCTTCGCGATACGCTGCGTCCGGAAACACACGTGTGTCGCTGGATTGCACCACAAATTCGTCATCAGGATAGCGGTTTTGCAGTGCGGCCATTTGCGACGGGGTCAACGCGACACGGTTGTCAACGGGGTTCTTTGTCTCTCTGATCAGTCCGATTTTCATTACGTTCGGTATATTTTCTCCCTAATTTAATACACGTGGCAAAAATACAAAAAGAACTTTTTGTTTATGCATTTTTAGCGCACGAAATACTAATTTAAGCTTTTGTTCGTTTCTATATACTTTCAAATTAAAATTGTATCTTTGCAGGTTTAAAAAAATCAAGTTAATAGAGAGAAAAAGTATTTCATGAGCAAACTGAAAAATGCTGCGACACGCGGGAAATTAAGTTCACAAAGACCGCTTTTCCACATACTTATGGCCATTTTGGTGACCATACTCCTATTTGTTCTCATTATTCTGTTCCTGAATCTGTTCACCCGTCACGGGCGCGAAGTGGAGATGCCTTCCTACTATGGGAAGTCGGCGGAAGAGCTCACCCAGCATGGACGGGCCGAAGGTTTTGTGTTTGTGGTGAACGATGAGTTGTATGAAGAAGGCGCGACGCCTGGTTCGGTGTTGAAACAGAACCCGTTGCCCGGCGAGAAGGTCAAGCACGGCCGTAAAGTCTATCTTACAGTCGCTGCATCTGAACCTCCGACTATCAAAATGTTGGAATTAAGGGATTTGTCGCTCCGACAGGCACAGATTATGATCGAGTCGCAAGGTTTGGTCCTGGACCGTATCATCGAGAAGCCCAGCCCGTATGAGAATGTGGTGCTGGAAGTGCTTTACAAAGGGCATTCCATCGCGCAAGGCACCCCCATCAAGCAGGGCGAGAAGATCACATTGGTAGTGGGCAAGGACATCGGTGATCTGCCTGACAGCGACAGCACTCAGAATGCAACTACAGAAAATCAAATATAACCATCTTAAACAAAGACGTTTATGAAATTTAATTCAAAAATTTTCACATTTCTGCTTCTTTTGTTCCCGTTTTTCGGAAACGCACAAGAATTGTTAACCGGCGTGCCGCAAAACACTGTTATCATGAAGGCCGCCAAGAAAGGGATCCCCGCCAGATCCAACACGGCCGTCAAGTTGCCTTTTGTGGATGATTTCTCCAACTATTCAGGATATCCCGATGCTCGTTTGTGGGAGGACCGGCAAGGTTATGTCAACACTGGTTTTGCCGTGTATCCGCCTTCCATCGGGGTCGTGACGTTGGATATTTTGAATGAGTACGGGCAAGTCTATGACCACGCCTCCCGCAACACGTTTGGAGCCGACACCCTGACTTCCAACCTGATTCGTCTTGACAGTAACTTCTTGCAACATAGACCGATGCATGTTTCCGACTCTCTTTACTTCAGTTTCTATTACCAACCTGCAGGGGCCAGCAAGACCTATCCCGCTGGCGGATGGGAAATTGTAGGAGATGCTCCCGAACATTCCGACAAATTGGTCCTTGAGTTCGGATATGCCACAGGAAACATGGTGTTCGCCGGTTTCGAGTATGGCGAATATATCATCGAGGAAGGACAGTACTATTCTATGGGCGACACGATTGAAAATCCCTTCATGCCAGGTACTTACTACATCTTCGAAAGCGGAGCATACGCGGGAGAAACCATTTTGATGCCTATTGATTCCATTTTCGAGGAAGAATATGTCTGGAATGAGGTCTGGTCGTCATTTGGCTGCAATGTGAGCGATTGGGTGGATGAGAATCCGTTACAATACTTCAAACAGGTGATGATTCCCATTGTGGACAACCAATATTTCCGCAACAACTTCCAATTCCGGTTCCGTAACTTTGCCAGTTTGGACATGGATGCCTGGACAAGCGGGAACATCGTGGGGTGGTCAAGCAATTGTGACCAGTGGAACATCGATTATGTCAGGTTGGATCTCAACCGCACGCGTAATGATATTTATCCCAATGACGTGGCTTTCGTGAGCCCATCCATTTCATCGTTAAAGGATTACCAAGCAATGCCGTGGCACCAATATCGGCCGTCGGACATGATATCCAAATTCCATAATGATTTGAGCAATTTGTCCAGTTCTGTGAAAAATACCGATTACACTTTCAGAATCGTCAAGAATTCGGGACAGACCATTTACGTTTCGCCGTTGAACAACGAGAATGCTGAACCATACTTCACCAGTGGTTTGCACAGTTATGAACATCACGCCAACCCTAATCTGGAAATGGCGTATGAATATGATGGAGCCGACAGCGCGGTGTTCACCATCACGCATGTTTTCAGCATGGTGGGTGGAAACGATGACCGCAGGAGCAATGATACCGCCCGTTTCGAGCAGAGATTCTACAATTACTATGCTTATGACGACGGTACCGCGGAAGCGGGTTACTGTCTGCTCTCTACCATGTCGAATCCGCAGTCTTCCTTTGCAGTAAAATTCACGTTGGCGGAGCCTGATACCCTGCAGGCCGTTCGGATGTGGTTTAACCACACACTCAACGATGAAAATGTGGCACCGTTCACATTGATGGTTTGGGATGACAATAATGGTCTTCCCGGCGATGTGCTTTACGAGATGCCTGCCCAACTTCCGGCCTTTACTGAAAATTATCTCGACTTTGTGCCTTATTACCTCGAAGAACCGCTCGCCGTCTCGGGAACCTTTTATGTCGGATTTTTCCAAAATCACGATGTGCAGTTGAACATTGGTTTTGACCAAAACAACGATGCCAGCGGGAAGTTCTTCTATCGCACCGGGGCCCAATGGCATCCTTCTTTTTACAAGGGCGCGCCGATGGTCCGTCCTGTGGTCGGCAAAAAGTTCGACCACTCCGCTGTCCCGCATCACAACCATGCCGACGTGAAAATGTACCCCAATCCTACCACAGGCACTATCCATGTCCTTATGGATGACTATGGACAAGATGTGGATTATTCGATATGGAATGTTTATGGACAGTGTGTGGAATCGGGGAAACTGCATTCGACAGAGTTGTCGTTGGAAAAATATCCAAAGGGTGTCTATTTTGTCCAGCTGTCAACCCAAAAACAAACTATCATCACCGAAAAAATAGTAAAACAGTAAATATGAAGTTCAATTTAAGCAGACCTTTGGTTTTTTTTGATTTGGAGACTACCGGCTTGAATGTCGGGAAAGATAGAATAGTGGAAATCTCCATGCTGAAAGTCATGCCCGATGGCGAAGAGATAAGCCGCACGGAGCTCATCAATCCAGGAATCCCGATCCCGGAGGAGTGTTCCGCGATTCATGGCATCACGGACGAGGATGTGCGCGAAAAGCCCACGTTCGAGCAGTTGGCGGATGATTTGATGGCATTCATCGGAGATGCTGACCTGGCCGGTTTCAATTCCAACAAGTTTGACGTGCCGTTGTTAGTGGAAGAGTTTTTGCGTTGCGGCCGCCGTTTCGACCTGCGCAACCGATATCTCATTGATGTCCAGAATATTTTCCACAAGATGGAGCCGCGCAACCTCATCGCTGCCTACAAGTTCTACTGCAATGGCGATTTGACGGATGCTCACCAGGCCAGTGCCGACACAAAAGCGACTTACGAGGTGTTGAAGGCGCAGTTGGAAAAATACGACGGCGTGGAATACACCGACCACCGCACCAAACGCACCTACGTTCCCGTACAGAACGATGTCAAGGCGCTGAGTGCATTCACCACTGAGCGTCAGACGGTGGATCTGGCTGGACATATTGTGATGGATGCGCAACAGCGGCCAGTTTTCAATTTTGGCAAGCACAAGGGCAAACCTGTGAATGAAGTCTTCAAAGTGGAACCTGCCTACTATGACTGGATGATGAAGGCTGATTTCCCGCTCTATACCAAGGAGGTCATCACCCAAATCTACCATGAAGTATCGTTGGAGAAAAAGTTCGCCAAGTAATTACCAAGGCAGTCTTTCCAATACAAAACAAAGCGCCCCGGACAGCAGATGCCATCCGGGGCGTTTTTTTTCATAAGAGGCTGTAAACCAGCTTATTCTTTTTCCTCAAAGGAGATTTCCCCTGAAGGTCTTTTGTTCTGTTCTTTGTCTTTGCTCTTTTGAAGTTGTTTTTTGAGGGCATCCACGGCGAGATCGGTGGCTTCCTCAAAAGTCTTGGCCGTTTTGCCGGCGCGCGCATCATAACCGCGGATGTTCATGCGAATGTCAACGGTCTTGTTCTCCGGCGCATCGGTGTTCTCCAATTTCAGGGCTACGTCAGCACCCATGATGCCGTCGTGCAGTCTGTTCAGCTTCTCCACCTTTTCGTTGATGAAGTTCTCCAATTTCTGATCCGCTTTGAAATGAACGGAATTGATGTTGATTTTCATAAAACCTCCTTTTTTTATGCTCTAGGATGAGCTTGTTGATAAATGGATTTGAGTTGTTCTATCGAGTTGTGCGTATATACCTGAGTGGCGGCTAGACTGCTGTGGCCCAATATGGTCTTGATGGCATTGAGATCCGCACCTTTGTTGAGCAGATGGGTGGCGAACGTGTGCCTGATCACATGAGGGCTTCGCTTGTCAATAGTGGTCACCATGTCCAGATATTTTCGTACAATTCGATAGACCGCCTTCGGATAAAGTTGCTTTCCGTTAGCGGTGACAAAGATATAATTATTTTCCGTTCCCTCAAAAAATTTTTTTTGCAAGTTTTCCAAGTACGATGTCAATAACTCTTCCAGTCGATTGCCGAATGGGATGATACGCTCTTTGTTCCGTTTTCCCAAAACTTTGATTGTATTTTCTTGTAAATGAATGTCTTGCACTTTTATATTCAGCAATTCCGACAAACGCATTCCTGTGGCATAAAACAGTTCGAGAATAGTACGGTCGCGCAATCCTTCAAAACCAGCCTCAAAAGGTATGTCGGAAAAAAGATGCTCCATATCTTTCTGTTCCACATACTGCGGCAGTTTTTTGGGCACTTTAGGAGCATGGATAGTGAGGGTAGGATTAACGGATAACTCTTTGATTTTCAGTTTATAACGATAGAATGCACGTACTGCACTGATCTTGCGGTTCACCGATTTAGACTGCAAAGAATCATCCTCCAACAAGGATATAATCCATGAGCGAATATCCTCGGGATGAACATCTTGCAGTTGATTAATCTCCAATTTTTCTTCTAAATAACTGAAAAACTGAGACATATCATTCTCATACGCAGTCACTGTGTGTGGCGAGACGCGTTTCTCGTATTTCAAGTAGTCGATGAAATCCGTATAATTCATATATAGTCAGTAGTTAGCAGTTAGTAGTTAGTGGTTGTGGGGGGCATTTGTTAAAATGCTGAATATTTAAAACATCTTCCTTAAGCAGTCCCGACAGGGACAAGAGCTCGGTAGGGTTAATAGACAAAAAAAACAGGGATGCGTCCCTGTTTCTCGTGATTGGCAAAAGCCGTTGTTTATTCGTTCTCGGCGGCGCGAAGCTGCTGAACGTAAATGGCCTTGCGCAATTGCTCCCGTCTGATGACGCTCTTTTTGGTGAATTCCTGTCTGGCGCGGATTTCTTTCTTCACACCAATCTTGTCGAATTTCTTTTTCAGTTTCTTGAGCGCTTTGTCGATGGACTCGCCTTCTTTAATGGGAACAATAATCATAAAAAATACCTCTTTCTTTTAATTGTTAATAAAAAATTTTAGCGCGGCAAAAATACACTTTTTTTGATATATACCGCCACGAAAACATTCATTTGCCAATGACAATTAAACAACTGTAAATCAGTGTTTTAACAAAAAGAGGATGCCGTGATGACATCCTCTTTTGTAGTAAAAATGGTGAAAATTAGCACTCCACGATGGTGCACCAACCGAACTTGTCTTCGATTTCGCCATATTGGATACCCATAAGATATTCACGCATCTTGATGGACCAAGGGCCGGGTTTGCCGTCTTTGGAGATGACATATTCCTTGCCGGTCTCTCTGTCTTGAATCTTGTGGATGGGTGAAATCACAGCGGCGGTACCGCAAGCGCCGGCTTCCTCGAAGGTGTCGATTTCGTCGAGTCTGACGTGACGTCTTTCGACCACGAGACCGAGGTCCTCAGCGATGGTGCGGAGGCTCATGTTGGTGATAGAGGGCAGGATGGATCCGGAGTCGGGGGTCACATACTTGCCGTCCTTGATGCCGAAGAAGTTGGCGGGACCAGCCTCGTCGATGAAGGTTTTCGTCTTGGCATCGGCGAAGATGGAAGCGCTGAAGCCTTCCTTGTGGGCGCGCTCGCCGGCGCGGAGGGAAGCGGCGTAGTTACCGCCGACCTTAACGTGACCGGTGCCCAGGGGAGCTGCGCGGTCGTAATCCTTGGCGATCTGCATGTCGGTGGGTTTGAAGCCTTCCTTGAAGTAAGGTCCGACGGGCATCACGAAGACGATGAAAAGATATTCGTCGGCGGGTTTCACACCGATGGTAGCGCCAGTACCGATCAGCAGCGGACGGATGTAGAGGGAGCCTTCGGTGCCATAAGGCGGGATGTACTCGGCGTTGGCCTTGATCACCATCTCCAATGCGTCAAAGAACAACTTTTCCGGAATGGGGGCCAGCATGATGGTGTCGGCGGAATTGTTGAGACGTTTCCAGTTCTCTTCCCAGCGGAACAAGCGGACTTTGCCGTCTTTGCCGCGGAAGGCCTTCATGCCTTCGAAAGCCTCTTGGCCATAATGCAGGCAGGAAGCTGCCATGTGCATCGGAATGTACTCGTCAGAGCTCAATTCCAGTTTTCCCCACTCGCCGTTTCTGAAGTAGCAGCGGACATTGTAATCGGTTTTCATATAACCGAATGAAAGGTTTTTCCAATCGATATTTTTCATAAAAAATTTATTTGATAGGTATTTTATACGGTTAATAAACTGTCAATAGGATATTTGGACAATTTCTTGCGTCCTTTCAGGGCCTCCAATTCCATCAGGAAAAGCAGATGGATCTCTTTCGGGTGAAAATGGTTGATGAGATTGATGGCTGCTGCCATGGAGCCTCCGGTCGCCAGCACGTCATCAATGATGAGCACCTTTTGATTTTCGGCCATTGCGTCAGTGTGGATTTCCATCGTTGCACTGCCGTATTCGAGCAAATAAGTCTCCTGATAGGTCGTGTAAGGGAGTTTGCCTTTTTTTCGTACGGGAACAAACGGGACGCCCAATTGGTAGGCGAGGGTAGGGCCAAAGAAAAAGCCGCGCGACTCAAGGGCGACCACCACATCGGGTTCAAACTTTCTGGCAATCTGCACCATAGCATCGATAGTTTCGCGAAAAGCCCGCGGATCGTTGAGCAAAGTGGTAATGTCATAAAACTGAATTCCGGGTGTCGGAAAGTCAGGAACCACGCGTATTTTCTCCTTGATATTCATCACTTTATTGTCCGAAAAAATTTTGCACAAAAGTACACTTTTTTTTAAAACAAAAAAGGTGTTCCAAAAGAACACCTTTTTTATGAAAGATAGTGCAATATTATCTTTTCTTTTTGCCGCTGTTCACGATGGAATTTGTGGCGTCTTGCTCGGCTTTGTCAATAGCAGTGTTGGCAACATTGGTGGCAGCCTTTTCTGCATGTTGTTTGACGTTGGAGTTGTCACCAACCTTCTGAATGCCTTGTTGTTCAGCTTTCGAAGGAGTGGTGGTCTTCTTGGCGGTAGTGGTTTTTTTGGCGGGAGTTGCCTGAGCGACGGGCTCTTCAGCAACAGCCTCTTGCACTTCCTCAGCAACGTCTTCAATGACATCCTCCACAACGGGGGTGTCAATCAAAGCCTCGGGTTGCTCGACTTGTTTCTTTTTACCACAGGCGAAGAACAGACCTGCGCATAATACTGCTAATAATACTTTTTTCATTTTATTTGGGGTTTTAAGTGAAAATTTCAGTTGAAATTACTTGGCAGGAACGTAGGTGATGGTGAAGGTGTTCTGAGCCTTGGTAGGATTCTCGTCATCGTTTCTGGTATATTTGATGACCAGTTTGTCCTTGGAATACTCTTGAACAGTGCATCTTTCAACAGCGTCGTCATACATAGTGTAATCGGGGGTGTATTCCCAAGGCATCTGCATGAAGATCTCTTCGTTCGCTTCGTCAACGGTATAAGCAGCGACGGTAGCGATTTGATAAGCATCCGGTGCTTCCGGCAGAAGGGTACCAGGATCGATGGTTTGAACGCCATTGTCACCAAAAATGATGGCATCGTCTTTTTCATAGGAGAAGAAGTAACCAGTGTTGTGTTCATAGTCACCGTCAGCAAAGAGCTCCTCAAGAGCAACGCCGGAAGTGAGCACATAAGCAGGAACAGATTTGACAGAAGTCATCACCCAACCTTTCTTGGCGGATTTCAGGATATCCGTGATGGGGGTTTCAGATGTAGGATTACATCCGTTGAGCAAAAACAGGGCTGCAACAGCCATTACACAAAATACTTTCTTCATTTTTTTGATTTTTTTGGGGTTAATAATTATTGATTTTTATAATTTTTTTCGCCTTTTATTCCAAGGCGCAAAAATATATTTTTTTCTAATGGTCTGCTCTTAAAAATTCTTAAAAATGTTTTTTTCATTAATTTGGCAAAAAACATGCATTAGACAACAACTGGTTGTCAAAATTTAATGGACCGAAATTTTTATCTCATCGGTCATAATCCACGCCTTCTCGCCGGGGGCGGCGTGCCATGCCGGCAGCTTTTCCACTGGTTCGGCCTCGATGCGGATGTATTTCACTCCATCGCTCGGGATTTTGTGGCGCAGGATGCATACCCGCGGCTTGTCGTTCTCCTTCAACACCGGGTCGAAGGGCAGCGCTACCTCCTCGGGCTGGCTGTACTTCTTGCCGTTCTTGGAATACGACACCGTCACCTTCTGCGGCATAAAGACCCACTGCGAGGGATGGTGCGCGAAACTGAGGGTGACGGTCAAGGAGTCGCCGTTGAGGGGCAAGGTCTCCAAGCGCAACTCCATCGGCTTCCCGAAATAGCCGACCCAACCTTCGCGATAGTTGGCAGGGTTGCCGATGTACTCGTCAATGAGGACGGAATCCGCGTGCTTGTCGTAAGGGGCATCGGGCTTGGACAGCAAGGTGACGGGGTCGAAATCGCCTGTTTTTCTGGAAACCCGAAAATTGACATCGGGGTGGAAATAGAGAAAGTATTTGGACTTATCGACGAAAAGATCCTCGAAAAATGCATTCTCGCCCACTTGCAGAAGCAAATCAAAGGACATCATCCGGCTGGTCTCCACCAGGTCGCGGTCTGCGATGCCGGGACCGCAAGTGGCCGTGCCTAACCCGGCCTGCAGGTAGTCTATATTCAGGGTATAGTAATTTTCCTTTCTCAGCTCGTTGGTGTGCTTGGCCTGCCCAATATTCTCATCGGAATAAGGATAGATGCTGAACTGGAGGTTTCTTCTTTCGTCCAACCACCAGTCAGGGATGGTGGCGGAAAACATCCGCTGGCGTTCTTTGTTGAGCATCGACACGTAGCGCGTTTCCATACGGTTGCCCGCCGCCTGCGGGTACACATAATGATGGAACAGATCATCCGTGGGGGCTTCGTAATGCCCCACAAATCCGCAGGCCTGCCGGTCGGGATAGGTTTCCTGCGCATTGCCCACCCATTCGGTGTTCACCAGCTCGTCCGACACCTTCATCTGCACACCGAATTTAGGCAATGACTGTACCCATTTGCCAGGAAAAGTCGCATAGTATATCAGGATGTCTCCAGTGCGCTTGAACATATAATCCTCAAGTGTTTCGAGAACCTTTTCCATGTTTTTGTTATGGGCGGTTCTTTGAATATTGACATACACGGCGTCATCCCAACTTTTGTAAACATCGAAATAATCCACTGTCCAGGTGAGATTGTCTAACCCGATGCGTCTCCAAAGCAGCTCGCCGTGACCATCTACGTGGTCATTGTCCGTGGGTGGCCGCCAGAAAGTGAGCCGCGGTCCGTCCACCACCACGGGCTTTCCGTCCTTTTCAATCGTGGAAATGCAACCCTGCGTCCGGTCAAACACGATTTTCGTCTGCCCGATGATGATGTTCAGATTGTTTCCATTCCATTGATACTGAATAGTATCCTTTTCAAAACCAAGATTAGGTACATTAGGTTTTCGCGTCGGCACGGGCAACTTGAACTGCTCGTAAGCGACCACGTGATACCAGAAAGTGGAATCCTGTTTTTCTGTCATTAAATCTTTCTGCCATTGAGGACGAGAATAGGTTTTTGGTCCTAAATAAAAATCCACCATCACATCCCGTCCGGGAGCAACTGTGTCCAAATCTCGCACGGCTTCTACAATTTCTTGCGGCATAGTGAAATAGCCGGTGTCATGCGGGGCAAGGTGCATCGGCACCATCGGGATGTAGCCAGAGAGTGGTTCTCCTGGCATTGGTGGCCGCAGAAAGCTGTCAGGATGCACCGCCGGTTCGTGCGCCACATCGGTGCGCAAGCGGTACAGCAGCGTATATTCTTCCAAGTTGCTGAAATCGAAGCGGTTGATAATACGGAATTTCAATGAATCCAAATCCACCGCCTCTATCTTGACAGGCTGATAGACCTTCCGCACTTCGGCCAACTGAGGGTGCGGCTTGCGGTCGGGATCCACCAGACCGTTGATGCAAAAGTTGCCGTCGGAGGGCATATTCTCCCCGAAGTCGCCGCCGTATGCGTAGAACTCCCGGCCCTGCGCATCCTTCGTCAGCAGACCCTGATCGACCCAGTCCCAGATGCAGCCGCCCTGCAGCTGCGGGTACTTGTAGATAGTGTCCCAGTAGTTGGAGAGGCCGCCGCAACTGTTGCCCATCGCGTGCGCGTACTCGCACATAATGAACGGACGCTCCTGCGGCTCGCGGGCGTGACGGGCGAGGTAGTCCGCCGAGGGGTACATAATGGCCACGATGTCGGTGTTGCGGTCGTAGAGGGCGCGCTCGTACTGCACGGGGCGGCTGCTGTCCTTGCCCTTCAGCCAGTCGTAGGCGGCCTCATAGCAGACACCGTTGCCCGACTCGTTGCCCAGCGACCAGACGATGATACACGGGTGGTTCTTGTCGCGCTCGTACATATTGCGGACACGCGCCACTGTAGCCTCCTTGAAATCAGTGCGTTTCGCCAAAGACTTCTCGCCGTAGCCCTGCGCGTGCGACTCCGCATTGGCCTCGTCAATGACATACAAACCATAGTAATCACACAGGTTGTAGAACTCCGGCGCATTGGGATAGTGGCTGGTGCGTACCGTGTTGATGTTGTTGGCCTTCATCAGCCGGATATCCTGCTCCATACGTTCTTTGGAGACCACGTGGCCCGTTTTCGGATCGTGCTCGTGGCGGTTCACCCCACGGATGGTCACGGGCACCCCGTTCACCTTCAGTTGTCCGTCTTCGATGCGGATGTTGCGGAAACCGATGGGGAGATGGTCTATTTCAAGAGTCTGACTGGGTGGTTTAAGTGCAGTTCCTATTGGTTTGCATAGTCTGATTGTCAATTGATAAAGATTAGGGTTCTCCGCTGTCCATGTTTTTACATCGGGAATTATTTTATGAAAAGGCATCGTGATTGTTCTTTCCCCATTGAAAAAAACGTCTTTGGTTCTGAGTATTTTTCCATTTAATTCAAGGGTAATAGTATAATCAGGTTGGCGAAAACCACCCGGTATAAAGGTGGGGATGATAGTATCCATCATAGTTTCCACTGTCACCTCCACATCCAAAATCCCGTTTTTGTACGTCGAATCCAAGTCCGCCACCACCTTATAATCCAGGATGTGCGTTTTGGGTTGGGCGTAGAGGGTAATACTGCGCTCGATGCCGCTCAGCCGCCAGAAATCTTGGCACTCGAAGTAAGAACCGTCGCTCCATTTGAAGACCTGCAGCGCGATAAGATTACGCTTGCCAAATTGTACGAACTGGGTAATATCAAATTCAGAATTGGTCTTGGCGTCCTCGCTGTAACCCACAAACTCGCCGTTCACCCAGAGGTAGAAACAGGATTTCGCACCCCCGATGTTGATAATCACCTGCTTGTCCTCCCACGTCTTGTCGATGTCCACCCACTTGCGGTAACTGCCTACGGCGTTGCCCTTCACGGGGACTTTCGGTAACTGGCTGTTGTCGAAGTCGTTGGTGGTGTTCACATAGACGGGCACGCCGTAGCCGTTGAGCTCCCAGTTGCCCGGCACGGGAATGGTGCCCCAGCCGCTGTCGTCGTAGTCGGTGCGGAAGAAGTCGGCCGGGCGCTCGTCGGCATTGGGGACGTAATGAAACGTCCATTGGCCGTCCGTAGAGACGCAATGCATTGCGTCTCTACAGTTTTGCGGGATATTGGCCCGCGGGTAGAGTTTGTTCATTTCAAACACGGCGGGATCCTGCCACTCGGTGAAGGTCTGCGCGGAGAGTCCGAGGCAAATGCAGAACAGTATTGATATAAGGATGATTTTTCGCATGATTGGCATTTTAGATGGCAAAGATATAAAAATCTCCGATTATCTTTAAAATGTTTTCGTCGAGAAAGAGGCAACCAAAAAAAATCCCACAGTCTGGGTAGTCTGTGGGAAGCATATATATTAAGGTGTTAACATCAAATCCTATTAGAACGTGTATCGGACTCCGACGTTCACGCTCCAGTCGAAATAATCAAAGTCAATATCATCGTTGAAGAGCATTCCGTAACCGGGACGGAAGTCGAACTGCAATGTCAGCGGGATGTTGAACTTGTATTCCATACCGAGGATGCCGTTCGCTCCGAACTTGCCGTAATCGTAACGATAACGGGCATTATAAAACCAGTCGTCAAAAACGCCCCAGTACCAGGAATATCCCAAGCTGACACCTCCGCCGATGAATCCGTAGAGACCTTTGGTGAAGTGACCTTCGTACATCAGGTTGGGGTTCAGTTCAAAGGAGTTGACATCTATATTTCCATAACGGGTGGCCCCAAGGGTGTATTTGTAGCCGAGATCCAGCTGCAGGGCCAGATGGTTGGTGAAGAAGGTCTTATAGGAAAGAGCTTCAAAATTGCCGGCCGTAACGCCGATGCTGTGCTTGTACGGGGCCTGGGCGAAAACGCCGCCAGCCATTCCCAGCACGAGAAAGAAAACCATTACATGTTTCTGAAAATTTTTCATAACGGTATAATTTTAAGGGTTCTATTTATTCTAACGCTGCAAAAGTACACTTTTTTCTGTTCTCTGTTCTCCATTCACTGTTCACAAATAAAATGTATTTTTGCTGCGTGAAAAAAACGAGCTCATTTCCCGACCCCATTGTGCTGCACGGCAACTGTCTGTTCGTGTCGGACGCGCATTTCCGCACCCCGCCGGACAAAGCTAGCGAGGAACGAGAACATAAGCTCGTGCAACTAATTAAGGATCAAGAGGGAACAATCCAACATTTGTTTCTGTTGGGCGACATATTCGACTATTGGTTCGAGTACCGCGACGTGGTGCCGAAAGGCTACGTCACGCTGTTCGCCTGTCTGAAGGAGCTGCACTCGCAAGGTGTTGAAATCCACTATTTTACGGGCAACCACGACATGTGGGTGGAGGACTATTTCACGCAGACGTTCGGGGCGATAATCTACCGTGAAGCGCGACTGTTCGACATCAACGGGCACCGCTGTTTTATAGGTCACGGCGACGGATTGGGGGGCAAACAACGCAAGTACCTGCTCATCAAGCGGATTTTCAACAACAAGTTCAACCAGCGGTTGTACAGCATGTTGCATCCGAGGCAATCGTTCGCCATCTCGCGGTTCTTTTCCGAAAAGAGCCGCAACTCCCACGACGAAAGCATGTTCGTTTTCAAAGGGGAGGACGAGTTCCAGGTACAGTTCGCCCGTGAGTTGCTGCAGACAACGGATGTCGAGTGCTTTATTTTCGCGCACCGGCACATCCCCACGCGCTACGAGCTGACTCCAAACTGTCTCTTCTTCAACACCGGCGACTGGTTGGAAAATTTCAGCTACATCACTTTCGGGCCAAAAGACTCCGAACCTGTATTAAATGAAAAAGTGATGTAACAAAATCACCTTTTCATGCGACAAATGGTGCGTGGGAAATCTTTTGACAAGTTTTTCGTATGATAAGATGCTTGGTATAAAGAAAATATGTTTTTTGGGGACGCTGTTTCTCTTGATGATAAGTGGCGCTTGGCGAAGTATGGCACAAAATTGCCCTCCGAAACCGCTACCCTATTTCGAGAACTTCGAGACGGGATTTTACAGTTCCTCCTCAAGTGGTTGGTTAATACAATCAGCGGATTCCACTTTCCTTTATCCCGAAAATTGCTGGATACAATGTTGCACGCACTTGTACGCATGGGGCTGGCCCACAGAAGTTCTCTACCATCCGCCAGAGATGTCACCTGACCGCATGATGTGTGTGAACCGACAAAGCAGAACGTGGGTGCTGCCTTCTGATGTGCAGGAGAGAAGCATGATCGCCCCATCTCTTCAGGAATCCCCTACCAGTATTACCTTTTCAGCCGTTTACAATGCTCTGAATGCCACCACCGACACTTCGCTCGTCTTTGGAGCCCCTTTGTCCATTGGCTATGTGACAACCATTACCGACACATTAGAAGGCTATGTGCCGATAGATACTTTTTATATTCTCAGTTCATGGGATGATATTAACAACCCCACGTACTGCACGCTTGACCTCGCGTGCAAGGGAATTACCATTCCTCCACCCCATATATTGGTGTTCCGGGTGGCAGAAGACTTTAATGATTGGTTCGGTGCTGTTTGGATACATGTCAATGACATCACTTTTTCCAATGAGATTCCTATCGACACCACTATCACCTATCTTGACAGCGTTTGCATAGGAGAGGCATTCGAGGGATATGGATTCACCATTCAAGCACAGAACACCGCCGGTGTCTATACATTTACACGTACAGAATGCACCGACACCGCCTCCAATTTGCATGAATTGACGCTCACGGTGCTTCCGGAAATGCATACGACGCTTTTCGAATACATTTCTCCAGACGAAAGCGTGTATCACGATGGAGTGGCCTATTCCAGTCCGGGCGATTACACCTTCACCTACACCTCCTCCAACGGCTGCGATTCTGTGGTAGAGCTTCATATTCTATACCACCCAGACGAAATCCCCCATGTCACTGTATGGCTACCCAATGCGTTCACACCCAACAAGCCCACCCTCAACAACGTGTTCCGGCCGGTGTTCAATTATCCAGAAGAGATAGAAACCTACAGCATAGAAATCTACAACCGCTGGGGAGGGCTGGTTTTCCGCACGGAGGAACTGTCATTCGGCTGGGATGGCACCAACGCGCCCGAAGGCGTATATACGTGTGTGGTTCACTACAAGCAGTTTGGCAATAAGGAAAAAACTGCAAAAGGCTGTGTGACGCTGTTGAGATAAGAATAACAAAGCACTAAGAGTAATTCTATCTTCATAAGTCTTGGAAAAATGCTATTTTTGCCGCCTGAAATCGCAGCGCGGCATTTGATTCGTCAAACCGCCTAATTTGAGACTTTTATTATGGAACTCCAAAATACACAATCCAATACTATCCCGCACCGTGCGGGCTTCGTGAACATCATCGGCAACCCCAATGTGGGCAAAAGCACCCTGATGAACCAGTTAGTCGGTGAAAAGGTCTCCATTATGACCTCCAAGGCGCAGACTACCCGTCACCGGATCAAGGGTATTGTCAATGGCGACGACTTTCAAATCGTCTATTCCGACCTGCCGGGTGTGCTCGACCCTGCATACATGATGCAGAAGTACATGATGAAGTTCGTCACGGACTCGCTGCAGGACGCCGACATCATCCTCTATCTCATCGAGTGCGGGGAGACTAGGTACAACGAAGAACTGGTTGCAAAGATCAACCAGATGGGAATCCCCGTCGTGTTCATCATCAACAAGACGGACAAGTATACGGAGGAGCAGGTCGCTGAGTCGGAGGCACACTGGCAGACGATTCTCCCTACCGCTGATGTCTTCGCCATCTCCGCATTGAAGGGTGTCAACATCGAGGCTGTGCGCAACCGCATCGTCGAACTGCTGCCTGAGCACCCGCCCTACTTCCCCAAAGACGCCCTTACCGACCGCCCGATGCGCTTTTTCGTTTCGGAACTTATTCGGGAACAGATCCTTCTGCAGTACAAGAAGGAGATCCCCTACAGCGTGGAAGTGGTGGTGGAGAGCTACAAGGAGGAGCCCGACCTCATCCGGATAGCCGCGACCCTCTACGTGGAACGTTCCACGCAGAAGGCCATCATCATCGGCAGCAAGGGCTCGGCCATCAAAAAACTGGGCACTGACGCACGGATGTCCATCGAAGATTTCCTGCAAAAGCACGTCTTCCTCGACCTGTCCGTCAAAGTCCTCAAAGATTGGCGCAACAACGAGTTGCAGATGAAACGTTTCGGCTATTCTTTAGGAGATTGAGGAATGTTGCGGAAAAGTGCGGAAACATTTCCGCATGTTTCCGCTTTTCCCGCAGAGAGAGCGCTTGATTACTGACAAAGTCGTTAAAAAGACGCTAATCTTTCAACTTCTTTACTTTCAAGCTAATGAAAGCCTCCGTGATGGTGTCGTCGTCTTCGTCACAATCACCTTTCTCGTCGTCGTCGCTGTCCCCATCTGATGACTTCTTCTCCTTGTCGGAATCCTTCATTTCCTGCAGATGCACCATGCAGAGGTCCATCAACATGTCGAAAGTCGGGTCTTTTTCAAATTCCACCAGCCGTTTCTGCAAATCGACGATGCTTTTCATCATATGAAGCAGTTTCGAGAGGAATTCCAGAAACTCTTTCCCTGGGGCATGAATTTCGACGCAGTCTCCCTCATCGTCTTCTGGGAAATCATCATCCGAACCCTCTGGACGTTCTTCGGCGGTCTCTTCTTTAACGGTTTCTTCCATGACAACATCTTTTGTTGTCTCCTTTTCTACGGTGACCTTGTCACCGCAACCCTGTCCGGGCAAGTTTTCTTCATTTTTCTTTTTCATAGTATTAATATTTAGTGCTACAAAGATATATCAAGAATACCCTCTTGTCAAGAGTTTTTTTTAGTTTCGCAACTAATTATAAAGCACAATTATATAAATTCTTGTTAACTATTAATTATTAATACAAAGTGGTTGATTTCGCAGATTTTCGGAATTTGCCCCGCAAAACCGAAAATAATGTATCTTTGCGGCCGGGTTTGACTTTGACAATGACTATAACTATAACAATGACTATAATTATGACTATGACCTTTGGTTGATCACTAATCTCAGATCACTATTCACTGATCACCATTCCCTATTGCCTTAAACATCTTACATTAAATAAACAAACAATGAACTTAATCGAAAAAATCAAAGAAAACGCCAAGAAGGCCAACAAACGCATTGTTTTGGCTGAGGGCGAGGAAGAAAGAACCTTAAAGGCTGCCGATATCATCATCGAGAACGGTTACGCTGCCATCACGCTTTTAGGCAATAAGGCCAACATTGAGGCCAAGGCTGCTGAGTGGGGTTTGAAAAACATCGCGAAGGCCGACATCATCGACCCGATGGACAACCCCAAGAAGGATTTCTACGCCAATATGTTGTATGAAATTCGAAAGAACAAAGGTATGACGATGGAAGAGGCCCTCAAGAAAGTGGAGGATCCGCTTTACTTGGCCACCCTGCTCATCAAGAACAAAGATGTTGACGGTGAAGTGACTGGTGCACAGCACGCTACTGGCGATGTGCTCCGTCCCGCTTTCCAGATTGTGAAGACCCTGCCCGGCATCTCCGTGGTCTCAGGTGCCTTTATCATGTGCTTCCAAGACAAGAAGTGGGGTGATGATGGTGTGATGGTTTTCGCCGACTGTGCTGCCGATCCGAATACTGACGAGAACAAACTCGCCCAGATCGCAGTCGTCACGGCCCAGACTGCCCGCACCATCGCTGGCATCGAGCCGCGCGTGGCCATGCTGAGCTTCTCCACGAAAGGTTCCGCAAAACACGAACTCGTTGACAGAGTGGTGAACGCCACCCGCATCGCCAAGGAGATGGATCCTAACCTCGTGATTGACGGCGAATTGCAGGCCGATGCCGCCATCATCCCGTCCGTGGGTGCTTCCAAAGCTCCCGGCAGCCCTGTCGCGGGCAAAGCAAACGTGCTGGTGTTCCCGTCGTTGGAGACCGGTAATATCGCCTATAAGCTCGTGCAGCGCTTCGCCGGTGCTGAAGCTATCGGACCCGTCATGCAGGGCATGGCTGCTCCCATCAATGACCTCTCCCGCGGCTGCTCCGTGGACGACATCGTCAGCCTTGTGGCCATCACCGCCTGCCAAGCCGCCGGCAACACGTTCTAATCGATAAACACACAGTAGAGACAGGATGCGTCCTGCCTCTACTGTGTATTTATTCACACCCCGTTTTCTATCAGATACAGCATTTAGCTATTAGCTGTTGACTATTGGCTTTCAGATACAAACCACCAGCTAACAGCCAATAGCTAATGGCCAAAGTCATAATAAATTATGTCTCAATTCTCCTACCACTGGCAATTGGCGCACCGCATCCTGCGCGACAAGGGTGACCGTTTCTCCAAACCGATTATCCGTCTTTCGGTGTTCGGCGTGGCGCTCGGCGTTGTCATTATGCTGATCGCCATCGGAGTGACGGCCGGCTACAAGCAGGTAATCGAAGACAAGGTAGTGGCTATGGGACAGCATATCCGCATCTCCCACTACGACCGCAATTACTCTTACGAGCAAACTCCCATCACCCTGAATGACACTCTTTTACACGATGTTCTCAGCCATCCGGAAGTAGTTTCGATACAACCTTACGCTACAAAGGTGGGCATCATCAAGACGGCGGACCAGGTGGAGGGTATCGTGCTGAAAGGGGTGGATAAATCGTTCAACGGTCGCGATTTTGCCCGTAACATGATCGAAGGAGACACGTTGCATCTGAACGATACCATTGCCGACAACCGCATCATCCTCTCCAAACGGCTGGCCGACAAGCTGCAGATTAAGGTCGGCGATAAGGTGCGCACCTACTTTGTTCAGGACCCTCCGAGACAGCGAAGCTTCACTCTGTCAGGGATTTATGAAACGGGACTACCAGAATACGACACCAAGTTCGCTTTGGTTGATTTGCGGCACGTGCAGAAGCTCAACGACTGGGACTCCTCACAGGTAAGCGGTGTCGAGGTGCTCACCCGCAACTATAACATGATGGATGAGGTGGGTGAACAGCTTCACCATCAGATAGATATAAACTTGAAAGCCGAAACTGTGAAGCAAATTTACCCTGAAATCTTCGACTGGATCGCCTTGTTCGATACTAACGTCTCCGTGTTGCTGATCATCACAACTTGTGTCTGCATGATTACCATGATGTCGGTGTTCTTCATCATCGTATTAGGACAGACGCGGCTCATAGGTATCCTTAAAACATTGGGTATGAAAACAAAACACGTGGTCCGTACCTTTCTGATAGTAGCGGGCAGAACGCTGCTACGCGGGCTGCTGATTGGGAATGCCATCGGGCTCGGCCTTGGTTGGTTGCAGCAGAAATTCCATCTCATCAAGCTCAATCCCGACACCTATTATGTGAATTATGTGCCGATTAAGTTCCAGGTATGGGAGGTTTTGCTGTTGAATCTCGGCGTTTTCATAGCTTGTATGCTTGTGTTGGTTGTCCCCGCTTGGGTCATCAGTCGGAAGATCACGCCGGTGAAGGCGGTGCAGTTCGAATAAAGTGGTGGGGAACAATTGCATGGAGCCCCCAAATGGTTGATTGATCGTTAGAACCGACGCAGCGCTCCCATGTCGAACGGGTCGAGTGAGAAGATGTCATCGCTATTGACACGGATCACTAGCAGTCCCTTCTCATGTGCGAGGGTGTCCACCCCATTTTCGTAGTTGATGGCAGCGACGGCAGCGATGACCTCCTTGTCGGCGTATTCAGGAAAAAGATCCCGGAATAACCCCATCTGGTGCAAAATCCTATGGACATCCGCCTTGGTACAGTTCGTCTTAACTTCGATGGGGACGGCAAATTCATCGTTGCTGAGCAGCACGTCCACCTCCATTTGTTTGTTTTCGGATTTGAACTTACGTATAAGGTTTTTGCCATGGTTGTACAGGTCAAGTCCCGCTTCCTGGAATACTTTTTCTGCTGAGGAACTCAAGAGACCCTCCACGATATGCCCCGTCCTGCCCATGAATTGTATGGACATTTCTCTGATGATTTTTGTGGTTTCGTCCACCTGCCTCTTCAACTGCTCAGAATTCTCCTTCACTAGCTCGGAATTTTCTCTCACCAGCTCGGAATTCTCCTTCACCAGTTTGGAGCTCTCCTTCACCAACTCATGGGTCTCCTTACTTAGTTTTCGGATTTCCTTCAACCCTTCAGCGTTTTCATTCACCAGCGCACGGGTCTCCTTCAACCCTTCAGCGTTCTCATTCACCAGCGCACGGGTCTTTTTCAACCCTTCAGCGTTCTCCTTGTTCAGTTTTTGGGTTTCTTTGACAATCTCCCTCATCTCGCAAATATCGCGATCATGCTTCTGTTGGGCGAGTGCGTGTTCACGTTCGATGTTCTCCCAGAATTTTTCTCTTTCGCACCTTTTCCGTTCCTCTTCGATTTCCTTTTTACGCATATGGTCGATCATTTGTTCGTTTCTGCAGATTCTTTTGGTGTTTTCCAGCACCATCTGCCTCAATTGCGGCAATTCGGGCTCTGTAAGTGTAATCTTTTCGCTTTCCATATTCGAAGTACATTTTTTGTTAGTCAACAAGTCGCTGCAAAAATAGTACAAATAATCTACTCCCGTGCAGATTTTTGAAAAATTATATTTCAATGAAAATCAGATATATATACAATTATCCATTTTAATTTTAACAATTAATTGTTAAAATTAATTTCAGATTTCGCAAACTTTCAATAAAAAACGGATATTAGTTATTCCGTATAGACGCAAAAAGACAATCTCTTACTCTTGTTTTTTAGAGAACCTGACCTTTCGGATCACAATCAGCACGGTGCCCATCAGCGCGATGAGCAACAACGGGATGCCGATGTTCAACACCGCCAACAACACTTTGTGGTTGCGGGTCTTCTCGCTGCTCAACGAACCGATCTTGAAGTTCTTGGCACGCAGCTGCAATAGGTCGTCGTCCGCGCATAAGTAGTTGACACAGTTGACGATAAACTCCGTGTTGTCGAAGGTTTGGCGCGTGTAGATGTCGTAGCCGGCGGGATAGGGTTGGTTGCGCTTGCTGTCGAACGGGTTGCGGATGATATCGCCGTCGGAGACAAAGATCTGTCGCGTATATTCGCTATGGTCGCGGTAGTCGAGTTCTTTGATGGTATCGAACTCAATGGGCAGAATTCCTTTGAACGCTGACTGGAAGTTGCCCTCCACAAGTACGGCAATTGGCACGTTGCGGTAGGAGTATTCCTGCAGATTGGGCTTCACCATGCCCACGCGCAACGTCACGATGGAGGGCGTGGGTACCACCTTCGTGCGTTCTGAAGTGGTCATCAGCACCGTTTTGCTGAGGTCGGCATTGTTGCCTACCAAATCGATGCTGCCTGCGAAGTCGGATTTGATATCCTTGAGGTTCCTCACAATAGGGTGATCGCCAAAGTTCACGATATCAAGGCAATAGGGGAAAACCATGAACTTGTACTGCGGTTGGTCGCCGATGACGCTCACTTGCTGCGGCACGGGTAGGCAACTCAAATCTTGGATTAAGTCGGTGTTGAATCGTACGCCGTAAGTGAAGAACAAGTCGTTGATGTACAGTGCTCTTGGGGTTGCGAAGAACTCAGGTGCCGCCCGCAGGCTGTCTAAAGAGGCTGTGGTATTGTCAATAAGCCATAGCACCTTTCCGCCACGCATAATGTATTGATCTATAGCATATTTATCGTACTCTTTGAAGGGCTGCGTCGGTTGTGCAACAATGAGGACATCATACTTGTTGTCGCCGAGTACCAGATTTCCAGACACTGTGTCATCAATACTGATGTTGCGCAGAGCATTGATTTTGCCATCCAGGGTGATGCGGGTGACGTTATAAAACCGTTGCAACTGCATAGCTGTCCAGCAAGTATTCCAAAAGTCAAGCTCGCCATGACCGTCTAGATAAGCCACTTTGGGCTTGTCGGTTTTCATCAGACGGCGTACAGGTGCCACCAGGTTGTATTCCAGTTCCTCGTTGGAATATTTCAGCCAGTCGGCGCCGGACGGGTCGGCCACCACCACCTTGGCCGGATACTCATGGTTACGGTAGGAGACGATAGCGCCAGGGATGACCACATGCGTGGAATACCCACCCGCATCCTCGCGACTGATGGGAATCGGCTCCAGCCCTTTCTTCACGAATTCGCCCAAAATGGCGTTCAGCTCCTCGTTTGTTTTGCCCTCGATGGGGTCAATGAACTCGTAATAGACATTTTTTGAGTAGCTCCGGAAATTTTGCAACATCTGTTCCACTTGCTTGGCAAACAACTGGTAATCAGCTGGTTGATCTTTTCCTTTGAGGTAAACCTGAAAATAGACACGGTCGTCCAGGTTCTTCAACATCTCAATCGTGCTCTTCGACAGCGAATGGCGTTTGTCTTTCGTCAAATCAATACGATAGAAGAAAAAGGACGACAAAAAGTTGACGAGGACGATGGCGGCAATGACGACCAACAGACCGATTAGAGTGTGTCTCTTGAATTGTTTGCTCTGCTTATTGATATTCTTGCTCATAGTTTTCAGATTTTACCATTTACGACTCAACAGAACCAAACGGGTGGAATAGAGGAATATGAATATTACACTACAGAAATACAGCACGTCTCGGGTATCGATAACGCCCTGGCTGATAGACGCATAATGGTGTTCGATGCCGAGGGTTTTCAGATAGTAGCCGAAATTGCCGAGTGCGTCGAAGGAGTAGATGAACGCGAAGCCGAAAGAGAGGATAAAGCAGAGCAGCGCGGCGATGATGAAGGCCACGATCTGGTTGTTGGTGAGGCTTGACGAGAAGAGTCCGACGGCGATGAATGACGCGCCGAGGAAAAGCAAGCCGAGGTAGGAGCCCCAGGTGCTGCCCATATCGATATTACCGACGGGGTTGCCGATCCAATAGACCGTTATCACATAGACGAGGGTCGGCAGAAGGGCGATGACCAACAGGGTGAGGCAGGCGAGGAACTTCGCCCACACGATCTGCATGTCGGTGAGCGGAAGGGTGAGCAGGAAATCCATCGTGCCGGTGCGTTTCTCCTCGGCAAAGGAACGCATGGTGATGGCCGGGACCAGAAACAGGAACAGGAATTGGGACAAGTTGAAGAGTCCTTGTAAATCCGCAAGTCCCGATTCCACCACGTTGTTCACGTTCGGGAACACCCAGATGAAAAGCCCCGCTACAATCAGGAAAACCCCGATGAATATGTATCCGATAATGGAGCTTAAGAAAGCCTTCAGTTCTTTGATATACAGACTAAACATATCTTACCAAAAAAATTTGGCAAAAATACAAAATTATGGGTTATCATAGGGTGAAGAATTTCGTATTCGGGCATAAAAAAACCCCGAATGATTCGGGGTCTGTGGTGCTGACGGGAATTGAACCAGTGACACACGGATTTTCAGTCCGTTGCTCTACCAACTGAGCTACAGCACCATCGTTGGATTGAGGCTGCAAATATACACTTTTTTCTTACACTCCGTTAAAATTCTGAAAATTTTTTTATTAAACTGAAAATCAAATAGATAAATATTGATTTTGGATTATTGTTGCCAAAATTTTGAGACCGGAAACAGCTCTCTTAGCGGTTTTAGCGTGTCGAAATTGCATGAATGGATCAAAATTTGCTCTTTTTCGGACGTGGTCTGGGCCTCGATTTCGCCGTGTGGATTGATGACCGCACACCCGCCTGCATGACGCCTCCCGTAACCGTCGATGCCGGTGCGGTTCACCACCATGGCATAAGCTTGGTTCTCGATAGCGCGCGCCTGCGCCAACGTGATCAGCTCAGTCTCGCGCGGTGCCGGGAAATTGGCCGTGTAAAGCAGACAGTCGTAGTCGAACTGACCGTCTAGTACCCTGTTGCGACTCCATTCCGGAAACCTCACATCGAAACATGTCAGCGGCAAGAATCTGTAACCCAACGTGTTGACAATCGTGCGTTCCGTTCCTGGCGTGAAAAACTCCTCCTCGCCCATAAATAGGTGATGCTTGTCGTAACGACCCAAAATGCGGTCGCGGGAGAACCAAACCAAACGGTTGTACAGTATGCCGTCTTGCAGGATTGGCAACGTGGCCACCACGTCGCACTGGAACTTGTTGGCTGTCATGTATAGGAAAAAGATGCTGTCACCGTTGTCGGGCTCTGCATCCGACCTGACATCGGGAGAAAACCCACAGTGAAACATTTCTGGGAACACCAATAAATGAACGGGTTCCGTGATTTCCTGTTCCAACCACTCAGAGTAGTGCTTGAGATTTCCCGTTTTGTTATTCGGCTTAATGTCCGCCTGAACCAAACCTACCGTGAACATGTTATTCGTATTTGATGATGATGGTGTCGCCTGGTTCCAAATCCGCCAGTACGGCCACATCGGACTGGAACGAGGATACTTCTAATAAACCCAAAGCATTGTCGCACAGGAACATTTCGTTCTCTGATGCTTTGTATTGAGTGAAATGTTTTGTGATGGTCCATACACCCTTGGATTGGATGGTGGCGGTAAAAGGTCGTTTCCCAACCGCTTGGGCGAACAATGACGCCGGAATGTCTGTCACCGCGTTGTTGAAGGCATCCACATAAACAATGTGTCCTTCTATCTGACGACTTTCGGACGAATGATCCGGCAGCTCAACGAACATCCGTTTGAAATTCAGATATTCCGATGCGTTGTCTATCAGATTGTCAGTCGAAATCCGCTGGATCATCCATAGCATTTGCTGCAATGTATTCTCTTCGCTGTCAGAGAGATAATAACCTTTCAAAGCGGCCTCCTGACCAAACATCAGGAAGAACACGCCGTTGTCTTCCCCGATGAACCAGTGCCCGTTATGGAACAGCGCCACTGGCTGAAAAGTGGAATTCAACGACATATTGGTCAAGATCAGGTGGACAGAGCCTTCCGGAAACGAAGTATAGCTGGTTTTCATCAGCAAAGCCGTCTGCAGAAGGTTGAATTTATCCACATAATGGGTAATGTCGATGAATTGCGCTTCGGGTTGCGTCTTGAGAAGTTCTCCTTTGAGCATGGCAACGTACGGGTCGCGCAACCGCCAGTCACTTAAAAGGGTAATAATCTGGTTCATAGAATTTTGGCAAAACTGTTAAGAAAATGCAAAGGTAGAAAATTTTAGGCAAAAGTCATAGTCATAAGTCTAAGTCTATAAATACACACAGCCCCCACAACAGTCCTCGCGGGCACCGGTGACGCTGCTTAGGCAGTTGATTTCCCCGTTCAACCTCAATAGTCCCAAGAAGGCGAAAATCAACGCTTCTTTGTAATCGATAATCAAAGGGTCTGGAACAATAATATTCAATGTATCTCTTTGATTTTGAATTTGTTCTATTAAAAATGAATGATGTGCGCCGCCGCCAGTGATGAGCAATGTCTGCGCCGTTTCATGAACATTCGCGACAATTTGCATGGCAATATGTTCCACGACTGTCCGCAACATATCAGAAACATAGTAATTGGAGAGAAACGGGGTTAAAACGGGCGAAAAGACCTCATCATACCACTCTTTCCCTAAAGATTTGGGTGGTTTTTGATGATAATAGTCCAAATTATTTAGTTTCTGCAGCAATTCAGGGATAATTTTGCCGTTTCGCGAAAGTTGGCCGTCTTTGTCGTATGGCAATCCTGCGAGGTTGGCTAACTTGTTGAGGACCATGTTACATGGTGCAATGTCATAGGCAATTCGCTTATTGTCAACAAGATACGAGATGTTTGAAAAGCCGCCCAAATTCAGACATGCGTCGTATTCACCGAAGAGCAGTTCGTCGCCAATGGGCACTAACGGCGCACCCTGACCGCCCAGGGCAACATCTTTGGTTCGGAAATCACAGACAGTCAATATTTTAGTCTTTGCTGCCAATATTGCCCCGTTACCAATCTGCGTAGTCAAACCGATTTCCGGTTGATGGAAAACGGTGTGACCGTGCGAAGCGAGGAAGTCAGGCCGTGGACCGTTGCCCAACCACTTGTTGACTGCTGTCGCGAAATATTCCGCCACTTCGTTGTTGAGTTTAACATACTCTAAAGCAGAAAGTTCCTGCGCATTGGACAACCGCTGCCGGAAATCATTGGGATAGGGAACCGTCACCGCTTTTTCGATGTGATAGCCCCATTTTCCATCCTCTTGGCGATAGAAATGGCACCACGCCAAGTCAATGCCGTCTAGCGAGGTGCCCGACATGATGCCGATGCTGTCCCATTCGTTCTTCATGCTTCGAGAATTGCAGTTAGCTTGTTGAGATGCATGCTGTTAGAACCCTTGATCAAGATCATGGCATTTTCTAACGGATGTTTCGTAAAATAGTCGTTTGCCTCTTCCACATCCACGAAGTTATTTCTTTTCACCACTCTGCCGAATTCTGTTCCTACGAAATATCCCTCAATATGCAGATTTTCAACCAATTGTGAAATCTCTGTATGGGCTGATACGCTTAAATCGCCAAGTTCCCGCATGTCGCCCAACACAGCCACCTTGTGAGGATGCTCTAACTGCGCCAAATTCTTCAGCGCAGCCGTCATACTGGTCAGGTTGGCATTGTAGTAGTCGGAAATGATGACGTTGCTGCCGATACAGTTCACCTGCGAACGGTGGTTGGACGGCACGTAATCGCCTAATGCTTTGGCTATTACATCGTCACAAATATGGAAATAACGACCGACTGCCGCCGCTGCCATGAAGTTCCAGATGTTGTAGCTTCCGGTCAGATGCGTATCCACCTCTGTCTCCCCAACGCGAATACGCAAATAAGGATTCATCGACACAATCTGTTTTTCAGCACCCTTTCCGTAAAAGACAATCTTATCGTAGGTCAGATTTTGCTGCAAAACCTCATCCGTTTCATTGACAAACAGCGTTCCCTTGTTAGCTATAACATGCTCATATAGAGCTTTTTTCGTTTTGATGATATTCTCTTTGGAGCCAAAACCTTCGATGTGTGCCACGCCGATATTGGTGATGACTCCGAAGGTGGGTTCAGCAATTTTGCAAAGGTCATCGATCTCTCCGACATGGTTCGCGCCCATCTCGACGATGGCCATCTCGTCTGTCGGCTTGATGGAGAGCAGCGTCAACGGCACCCCGATGTGATTGTTGAGGTTTCCTTCCGTGCAAGCGGTCTTGTAAGTGGTTGACAACACGGCGTTTATCAACTCTTTCGTGGTAGTCTTGCCGTTCGTGCCCGTGATACCGATGAAGGGCATTTTCAGTTTTTGTCGGTGATAGTGCGCTAACTGTTGCAATGTTTTGAGCGTGTCATCCACAACCACGGCGCGGGGATTGCCCGCCAGGTCGCGGTTCTCGGTGATAACATACTTGGCGCCTTGCTCCAGTACCTCGGCGGCGAACTTGTTCCCGTCGAAATTGGCCCCTTTCAGGCACACGAACAGGCAGTCAGGCAGCAGGTTGCGACTGTCGGTGCAGACTCCTGAAGTTTGTTGGTACTTTTCGTATATTTTTTCCATAGTGGTTTTGGTTTCTTTCTTAATCCCAGGGCTCACTGCGTTCACTCTGGGTTAATATGGGTCGGGCTTTCAGCCCTCTTTGGACTTGGGCTTTTTCGATTTGGTAGTTTATGGGTAGTATGTTCGTTCTTCGTTTGGATCTTTCCGGTTTCATATATGGTCCTTCGACCGTTATTTATTGCCTGTTACCTATTGCCTGTTGCCTGTTGCCTATTGCCTGTTGCCTGTTGCCTATTGCCTATTGCCTGTTGCCTACTATTTGTTCCCAATCTCCTTGTACTTGATGTGCAGTAGATCCTGTTCCACGGCAATCTTGTCGATGACCTTTTTGAGGATGACCTCCAGCTCGCTGTTTTCGGTGTAGTCGGCGGGACCAATGTAGTCAGCACGTTTTTGCTTGATGAGGTTGATGCACTTCTCTTTCGCGCTCACAGGACGCTCGGGAGTGGGCATGGAGTTGGGATTATAGACGGCGATGGTGGTGCCTCCGTAGAGGTTGACCATCTTCATGGCGGGCACGTCAGTCTCCCCGTCACCGATGTAAATGAAGTTGGAGAAAGGCACAGCGCGCTCATCTTCTGGCATTGACTTGTTAATCAGGGTGTTGTCGTATGAATTGTAGATGCCTTTGTTGATACGGAAAAGGAATTGCGTCTTGTTGGTATAATTCACGCCGAGGGCTGGCCAGCAGGCGCTTCCGTTATCATCGTATTGGAAACCAGAAGCATAGATGGTCTTGAAATGCTTGGCGATGCTCGTTCCTTTCACAATTTCGCGCAATCCGGACGAAATGATGAAATGTTCCAGATGTAAATTCAGCGAGGCTGCATAAGCGTTGATGCGTTCGAAATAGGTTTCAACTCCTTCAAAAAAGGTGATTTTCTCCCCATATTTCATAAATGTGGCTTCACGAATATCAAGGTTTTGCTCTTTGGCTTTAATAAGCATCAGGTGCATATAAGCAAGCACTTCGTCCATATCGTGCCGTTTAGCCATTTCATTGGCCTCCTGCCAGAACTCCCCCTTGTCCATGTTGAGGTCTGGGATGAAATTGTATTCCTGCATATTGCCCGGAGCGAGCGTTCCATCGAAATCGTAGGCGATAGCCACGTTTCTGTTTTCTGTAATCATTTCGGTATCAGTTGGTTATAATTTTTCTTTCCGAATATATAAACATGGCAAAGATAATGAATTTATTTTGTAATTAGGCAACAGGCAATAGGCAACAGGCAACAGGCAATAGGCAACAGGCAATAGGCAACAGGCAATAGAATAAATGGGGGGAAAAGACAAGCGGGTGAACCCAACTGATTCACCCGCCTGCTATATAATAATGTATCGGAAATTATTTCACCAGTTGTTTGAAGCGGTCGGAGTGGCGGTAACGCTTGAACTCGGCGTCGCGTTTGGCTGTTTTCTTCAGGGAGGGATCCAAGTTGAGGGCAGTGGTAAGGTTGCTATAGACACCCTCTTCCACTTTCATGCGGGCGGAAAGGACAGCCTTCAGGTAAGCGGTCTTGGCATCCACTTCGTCAATGCAGTCGAGAGTGGACTTGGCGGCGTTATAGTCCTTTTGCAGCAGTTGCACCAGTGCGGTGTTGTAGTCGCAGCTACGATTGGCCATGAGTTGAGCGGCTTTTGTGTAGTCGCCGTTGAGGATGCTGAGTGCGCCCGTGTTGTAGTTCTGATCGACGGGCTGGACGGAAGCGTTGGCGGAAGCTTCGAAGTTCGTGTAGGCCGCTGCCAAGTCACCGCTCAAATAGTCAGCAATTGCCATATTGTTGAGAATGATGCCGTTGTTCGGGGAGAGAGCGGCGGCTTTCTGCAGATAGTTCAGCGCCTCCTCCAGATCAGACGGGTTGCCATTCTGGTAGTATTCATTCAACTTCATGGCGCCGAGGTTGTTGTATGCACGCCAATCATTCTCAGTGTTTTTGTTGTTGATCAACGCTTTGTAGATGCTCTCCTTTGTAGCCATGTCGGTTGCGACAGAGGCGGCGTAGAGGCGTTCGTTGACGGAGAAGTCGTTCGGGTTAGACTGCACGAAACGGATGAGGTCGGCGTCAGTGTAGGTGTCGTGTTTTTTGCAGATCATTTGGATCTCGGCGCGGCGCAGCGGCGGCAGGATGACATCGGCGATTTCGGGATAGATGTCCGTCATCTCGCGGATCTTCTGCTCGCGCATGTCATTATTCGACTGAGAGCGCACCACGTTGAGAATCTGGTTCTTTTGGGCGATGTTCGATGTCTCGATGGCAGCCTCGAAGCCGTCCCAGTCCTCACCTTTGGCATTGTTCACATATTGGAAGACAGGCTTTTGCAAGTCTTTCATTTTGATATTGTTACGTTTTGCGTAATCTTTAAGGTATGCGTTGAACTTGTCGTTGAACCAGTTTTTGCCCACTTGGAAACGGCGTTCGGAAAGGCCCTGGTTGTTGGTTTCCTCACCTTCGGGGGAAGCCCAGCCGGAAATCACCACGCGGTCGATGATGTAGTCATTGCCCATGAAATCGGTGAAAGCGGTGATGGAATCTTTTGCTGCTTTGGTTTTGTTGTTGGGGTTGTTCCAGTTCATGTTCGCGCTGTTGAGGTCAAAATAGAGTGTGGCAGTTCTGCCGATGAATTCAGCCTTGTAGTTGTGTGGCGCGAGCAGGAAAGCGGTGCCGCTGTTGGCGTTGTCCGTCAATCTCGGTGTCAGGTTGGCACGTGCACTGGTGTTGCTGATGCCCTCTCCGAGGTTGCGGTCGCCGAAATCGTGCGATTTCTTTTTCAGGTTGGCTACGGCGCCGGTCACGATGTCCGCGGTCTCATAGCTTTCATCGAATTTGAAGGTGCCGCTCTTGGTGAAGCTGCCACCTGACTTGTAAGGGATGGTGACACCGTCGCCTTTGGCTTTTTCGCCTTTCAGTTTGATGGTGGCGAACGGAGGGGTAACCTTCTGTCCGTCAACAGACAGCGACGGGGTAAAGGTCATCGTGGCTTTCTTTTTCATATACTTGGGAGGAATGGTGCCCTTGATGGTGTAAGCCACTTCACCACCTTTGTTCTCCAAATCGGGGTCGTCCAAAGTAACCGTCACTTCCGGATACTTCTTGACCATTTTTCCGAGTCCGCAGCCGCTGATCAGAAAGATAGCCGCCGCAATCATGCTTAATGCAACTAATTTTCTCATAGATTATTTGGTTTTTATTGAAATTTCTAAAACGGTGCAAAGATACATTTTTTTTGATGACGGGAACTCTTTAAAACACATAGGGGGCGAACAATTGCACGCCCCCTAAAAAAACTTTCAACACATTATTTTCTCACCACCTTCTGTTGGTATTCCCGCCCGTCGGCATCCTTCACGTGCAACACATACACACCCGCGGGAAGGGATTTCACGTTCAGGGTGGTGGTGTTTGTCAGTTGGGGCGTATCGTATGCGCCCATCATCGTCCGTCCCTGCAGGTCATACAACGCGACATTGGCAATCCCCGCCCCGTGCAATTCCACGAACAGAAGGTCGTCGGTGGGGTTGGGATAGACGGTGAGGGCGGCGTCATCGGCAATGTCCGTGGCGGTGTGTTTCGCACGGGTCTCTGCGGAC
>JBGUPL010000008.1:0-1782 GCA_045130275.1 Bacteroidales bacterium | reverse complement strand
CACTCAGGCGAAGGGAAAAACGGAAGGGTTTTTCGCCTGAAAAATGCGGTTTTCGGCTCCCGGAAGAGGGGTCGGGAAAACGAATTTTCAAAAATGTCATAAGTTTTCACGAATTTGAAAAAAGGGTCTTGACAGGAAATGTCAGACAGATATAATAATGAACTGTTGCCCGCAAAAAGGGCGGCGAAGAACCTTGACAATTGAGAAGCAGCAGAAATAAACAAACCAGACAATTCCGGCGAATTTCCGTGAAGTAAATAACAGCCGAAAGGCTGAAAAAAGATTTAGCGGAGAGTTTGATCCTGGCTCAGGATGAACGCTGGCGGCGTGCCTAATACATGCAAGTCGAACGGCAGTAGCAATACTGTAGTGGCGAACGGGTGAGTAACACGTTGGTGACCTGCCCCAAAGATGGGAATATCACCTGGAAACGGGTGGCAAAACCGAATAAGCTTATCTCAGTCAGAGAAGGATAAGTAAAAGAGAGATCTACTTTGGGAGGGGCCTGCGGCCCATCAGTTAGTTGGTGAGGGTAACGGCCCACCAAGACGAAGACGGGTAGGGGACCTGAGAGGGTGGTCCCCCACAATGGAACTGAAACACGGTCCATACACCTGCGGGTGGCAGCAGTAGGGAATATTGCTTAATGGGCGAAAGCCTGAAGCAGCAACGCCGCGTGGACGAAGGAGGCCTTCGGGTCGTAAAGTCCTTTTATGAGGGAAAAGGAAGGATGGTACCTCATGAATAAGTCTCGGCTAACTACGTGCCAGCAGCCGCGGTAAAACGTAGGAGACGAGCGTTATCCGGATTTACTGGGCGTAAAGCGCGTGTAGGAGGCAGTACAAGTTGGATGTTAAATATCCCGGCTTAACCGGGAGGGGTCGTTCAAAACTGTGCAGCTAGAGTACGGGAGAGGTAATCGGAACTCCGGGAGTAGCGGTGAAATGCGTAGATATCCGGAAGAACACCAGAGGCGAAAGCGGATTACTGGACACCAACTGACACTGAGACGCGAAAGCCAGGGTAGCAAACGGGATTAGAGACCCCGGTAGTCCTGGCCGTAAACGATGTAGACTCGTCGTTTGGGGAGTAAAATTCCTGAGTGACTAAGCAAACGCGATAAGTCTACCGCCTGGGGAGTACGGTCGCAAGATTAAAACTCAAAGGAATTGACGGGGGCCCGCACAAGCAGCGGAGCGTGTGGTTTAATTCGATGATACACGAAGAACCTTACCAGGGTTTGACATACAAGTGGTAGTGAAGGGAAACCGGAACGACCCCTCGGGGAGCTTGAACAGGTGCTGCATGGCTGTCGTCAGCTCGTGTCGTGAGATGTTCGGTTAAGTCCGCTAACGAGCGCAACCCTTGTTGTGTGTTACACGTATCACGCAAGACCGCCGGTAGAAAGCCGGAGGAAGGTGGGGATGACGTCAAGTCAGCATGGCCTTTATATCCTGGGCTACACACACGCTACAATGGTCGGTACAATGGGAAGCGAAGGGGCGACCCGGAGCGAATCCTCCAAAGCCGGCCCCAGTTCAGATTGCAGGCTGCAACTCGCCTGCATGAAGATGGAGTTGCTAGTAAACGCAGGTCAGCGATACTGCGTTGAATACGTTCCCGGGCCTTGTACACACCGCCCGTCACGTCATGGGAGTTGGCAACACCTGAAGCCGGTATCTTAACCGAAAGGAGGGAGCCGTCAAAGGTGGGGTTGATAACTGGGACGAAGTCGTAACAAGGTAGGGGTACCGGAAGGTGCCCCTGGATCACCTCCTTTCT
>JBGUPL010000007.1:0-34860 GCA_045130275.1 Bacteroidales bacterium | reverse complement strand
GTGATCGTCACTTGTTCGCTCTCGCACTGGGTGTTGGCGTTGTAGGTGGATACATAGTAGCTGCCGACAGCGTTGGCAGTATAGTTTTCATCACTCGTCGTGGCGTTGCCCGTGGGGCTCGTGCGCCAACGCAAGGTTGTACCGTTCTCGCCCATCGTGGCCGTCAAGGTCACGTTGCCTGTGCCCTTGCAGACAGTCTGGCTGGCCACCGTCGGAATGCCCGGAACAGGGTTCACCGTCACCGTGACAGAGGCCGTAGCCGTACAGTTGTTAGCGCCGGTGCCCGTCACGGTGTAGGTCGTCGTTCCGGCAGGCGTCACCGTGATGGTGGCGTCCGTCCCGCCGTTGCTCCAGCTGTAGCTGTCGGCGCCGCCGGCTGTCAGCGTCGTGCTGTTGCCTGCGCATACCGCATTGTTTGCAGCATCACTCGTCAGCGTCACGATCGGAAGCGGGTTCGCTGTGGCCACCACTGGCACGCGGGAGGATTTACAACCTGCCTCGGAGTGTACCTCCACATAGTAGGTGGTAGGGACACTGATAGTTGGTGTTGTATAGCTCGTGCCCGTTCCCAACTCGCTCTGGGTCGTCTCGTTGGCATACCAGTGGATCGTGCCCTCATTGGAGGAGGCCGTCAAGGTCACCGTGCCCGCACCGCAAATGGAATTTGGGGTCACGGTCGGGGCAGAAGGAATGCCCGACTCGGTCACCGTCACAGAGGCGGTGCCTTCACAACCGTCCAGGTTGGCCGTTGCCGTGTAGGTGCCGGCCGCGGTGACGGGGAGCGTGATTCCGGTGCTGCCACCCGTCCAGGTGACAGAGGCGGTAGCGGGGGTGGGGGTAGCGGTCAAGGTCAGGGAACTGCCGGTACAGACGGTGCTGCCGCCGCTGATGCTTACGGTCGGGCTAGTCTTGGAAGTGACGCTGATGGAGGCCGTGCTCTCACAACCATTCAAGGAGGCCGTCACAGTGTAGTTGCCTCCACTGGTGATATCCAGGGTGCTGCCCGTGCCGCCGCCGGTCCAGCTGTAGGCGGTGGCGTCGCCCGTGGCCGTCAGCGTGCCCGTGGCACCGGAGCACAAATAACTCGGACCGTTGATGGAGACCGTGGGATTGGCTTGCTCGGTCACCGTCACGGAGTAAGTGGCGGAACATCCGAAATTGTTGGTGCCGGTCACACTGTAGGAACCACCGGTGCTCACCGAGATGGACTGAGCGTTGGATCCAGTTGACCATGCATAGGAATCAAGTCCTTGTGGTGCGGCTGTCAGCGTGGCGCTGTTGCCCGAGCAGATGGAGGTGTTACCGGAGATGGTCACGTTGGGCAGTGGGGTCACGGTCACGTATGCGTTGGCCGTGGCAGAACAGCCGTTGGAGGCGGTGCCGGTCACCGTGTAGGTGCCGGAAGCGGTGGGATGCACGGTCGCGCCGGAGCCCAGACCACCACTCCACACATAAGAGGAGGCACCCGAAGCTGTCATATTGATGGCCTCGCCCGCACAAGCGGAATACGAGTTGCCATTGCTCCCAGTTCCATTAAGGGTGATGGTGGGAGTAGTTTGAATATTGGTGAAATGAACTTTATACGTATAGTAAGATCCATCATTGTGCGTCACGACTATGGTAGCATACGGATTGGAGACCGTGGCTTGAGTCACAGTTAAACTGCTAATTAAACCAGATTCTGCGGTTGCACTAACAGTTGGAATGGAATCAGAACATACGAGTTGAGAATATGGATAAGTTGCCGTTCCTTGGTTGTTGAACGTCTTTATAGCATTCTCGCCAGAACCAGCTGTTGTAGTAATTGCTGATGCATAAGCGGTATTATTTAATGTGCCAAGAGCTAAGTCTGAAATTGGCACATTATTAATCTTTACAGACGACAATTTTTTGTTATATATAAATGTGGCATCATCCACAATCAGTTCATCGTTGTTTGAGCCAACTCCAGATGACTTATTGGTGCTAAAGGAAGCTAACAAATAAGATGGTGTAGCTATCGAATTTAATTGAGGATTACTAATCACTTCAGTAGTGTTGGACTGATAGTATTTAATATCAAAACTGTATTTCTGCCATGTATTAGTATTTCCATTACAAGTGAAATGGCAAATTCTGTTTGCAATTTTCCCATCTTGTTCAGTTGTCTCATCATGTGATGGGACATCTTTATAATTGCAGTCACCATGCAAGTGAATTTTCAAAGATGCAGTATTATTTATATTGTTCATGTTGAATTTAGCCCAAAAACTAAGGGAATCCGGTCTGCCCGAGAATGAATAACAAGCAGCAGGGTTAGAAGATGTTCCTGTGCGTCGCGTATACATGTAGTTCTCATCATTGGAGGCATCCATGTCCGCTATGCGCATTCGACCAGTTGACATAGCTCCGTTTGCCGGGATGCTTAGCACTGTTTTGCAATAAATCTGCATGGCATAGCCACCTCCACGACCTGTCACCCTATTACTATGATTGGTTTTTGCCGTGCTACAGCCCAATGCAGCTAAACCAGTCAAATCACATTGTGCTTCATTAAAAGAATGCCATCCTTTAGGAACGGCACTGTTATTAGACGTTGATGTCCAATATTCGAATTGGCCATTATATGGGAACTGGTAGTTTTGTCCCATGGTTACGCTTGCTGTCAAGAACAGCAGTACACAAATAATCGTAAATTTCTTCATATTCTTTAATTTTATTTATTTCTTTATATTAGTGAGTAGTGAGTAGTGAGTAGTGATTAGTGAGCAGTTATTAGTTATTAGTTATTGTTATTTTTATTGTTATTAGTTATTATCAATTATCAATTATCAATTATCAATTATCACTCCTCATTCTTCATTGAAAAAAAATCGGCGGCAAAAATACAAAAATTGCATTACGCTCGGTCATTTTTTTGTATTTTGTTTTGTAACAAATTGATATTCAGAAAAATAAAAATGTTAATAAATGTTAATGCGTTCAAAAACGGCAAAAATAGAGTTCTGTAATACTTTGATAATCAAAATTTTATGAGTGTTAAAAAAGGTTAACAATTTTTTCTGCCAGTACTTTTGGAACAGTGGCTATGGCTATAAGAAAAACCCCCATGCGGCGCGGGGCGCAGCATGGGGGTGTGGTGTCGCGGCGGGCGCGACGTGTGGACAGAACCGGAGATTAGTACTCCATCATGGGCTCCATCTCCTTGGCCTGGTCGATCATCTTCTGAAGCTCGCCGGCGGTGGGGACGCGGCCCACGAGGTGCTTCTCCTCGTTGATTTCGGTCATCTTGGCGAACAGGTTCTCCGCCACGCGGTGACGGAACTCCTTAACGGTGTCAACACCGGCGGCCTCCAGCAACTCGGAGAACTGCGGGCCCACGCCGTTGATGCGCATCAGGTCGGCATGGTTGCACCATGTCAGGATCAGCTTCGGGGAGATGCCCGTCGCTTCGGCCAGCTCCGCGCGGCCGGCAGGCTTCTTGCCTTTTTCCAAAAGCTCCTCAACGGTGTTGATGCCAGCTTCAGTTAACTTTCCGGCGTAAACGTCGCCGATTCCTTCCACGTCAATGATCTTGTAACTCATAAGATTTTAATTTAAGGTTAGAAAGTGCAAAAATATAAAAATTCATGATATGAAATTTTTTTTTGTACTTTCGCGGCGTTTTTTTTCAGCCCGCAGAGGCTCTCTTTAGCGGAACACCTCAGGGCTCTTAACCCTTTGAATCGAGTATGAGACACATTATCAACCCCTGGGTGGGGAACACAAAAGGTTACAACTGCTTCGGGTGCTGCCCCGACAATCCGAGGGGCGTGCACATGAATTTCTACTGGAACGGGGAACAGGTGGTCTCCTTCTGGCGCGCCAACCCCAACTTCGTGAGCTGGATCGACACGCTGCACGGCGGCATCCAGGCCACCCTGCTCGACGAGATATGCGGTTGGGTGGTATTCTACCAGTTGCAGACTTCCGGCGTGACCGCCAAGATGGAGATGCGCTATCGCAAGCCGGTCAGTACGCTCTGGCCGCACGTCAGATTGAACGCCAGACTGGTGGAGCAACGGCACAACGTCGCGGTCGTCCATGGCGAAATCCTCAGCCCCGAAGGCGTCTGCTGCGCCGAATGCACCTGCACCTACTTCGTCTATGCCGGCGAGAAGGCCCGCGAGATGGGCTACGAACCCGCGCGCCTCAGCGAGGAAGACATCGCCGAGGAGGATGCGCTCGCCCTACTGCGCTGATAATCAGACTTTTTTGCGGTTGAAGCGGCCCGGATGGCCGTTGACCGAAATTTTTGTATCTTTGCCGCTCATTTTTATACGAGAAATATGGATGACAATTTGTGCAATCTGTTGATAACCAAGGGTGAACTGAAACAGAGCATCTTTTCAGTCACGCTGGAGACTATGCAACTCTTCAAAGACGCAGCCAAAGGCTTCGAGGAGTATTACCGCGACAAATACGCCGACGACCACGACAACATCCCGGTGCTGTTCACCAACAAGAACCAGTACCAATTCATGCTCAAATTCGGCGGTGACGTGCTGATTTTCCTCATGCATACCAACATTTTCGAGTTTTCGCGGGAGCATGAGGTGATGCGCACGCCCTATATCAAGGAAGACAAGGACCGCTCCTATTGCGGTATGATCCAGATATTCAACTTCCTCGGCGATTCCCTGAAATATGACCGTGTGAACGACCTCGGCTATATGATCGGACGTATCTTCATCAACAAGGAGGGGCATTACTACATCGAGGGCAAACGCGAGCTGGCCCAGGTCATCAACAATTTCAGCAGCAACGAAATCTCCCCGGAGGCGGTCAAGGAAATCCTCAGCTCAGCCATTCGATACACGCTGAATTTTGACCTTTTGGTGCCGAATTATGAGGATATGAAGATCATCACCGTGAACGATATCCTGCAATTGGAAGAGCAAACGAACCTTTTGAGAACTGGTAAACGCCTGGGATTCAGGTTCGAACAAGACAAACCGGAATAAGAGAAACTTTTTTTCAGAAGTTGGCGGAGCAAAAAAAAAAAAGTGTATTTTTGCCGCGTCAAATTCTGACACCAATGGCGTGTTCGTCTAGTTGGCCTAGGACGTAAGATTTTCATTCTTAAAATCAGGGGTTCGAATCCCCTACACGCTACCACCAAGCAGCCTTCAAGGTTGCTTTTTTTTTATCTGGTCACCACCCGTCAAAGTCTAAGTTTTAGTCAAAGTCTAAGTCATAGTTCCAAGTCATAGTCCCCATGCCTTCTGCATATCGTGTCATTCCCGTTTTCCTGCCGATGCTGGCCTGCCCGCACCGTTGCGTCTATTGCAACCAATTTGTGATCTCGGGTCAACAGAAATTACCCTCTTTGCCGGAAGTCATTGCCTTGATTGACAGTTATTTGCAGACAATTCCGGCAGGCATTCACAAGCGCGTGGCGTTTTTCGGAGGCAGCTTCACCTGTCTGCCCGAAGCGATCCAGAACCGCTATCTGGATGCGGTGCAACCCTATCTTCACGACGGGCGGATTGAGGGCATACAACTTTCCACCCGCCCGGATTATATCGATGACCATATTCTGCAAAATCTTAAGCAAAAAGGGGTTACGTTGATCGAACTGGGAGCGCAGTCGCTGGACGACGATATCCTGCGTCGCAGCGGTCGCGGGCACACCGTGGCGGATGTGTCGGACGCTTCCGCCCTGATTCGTCGCCATGGTATAGACCTCGGGTTGCAGATGATGATCGGGCTGCCTGGCGACACGGAGTCGAAGGCCCTTCGAACGGCAGAGCGGATTGTGGAGTTCGGCGCTTCCTGCACCCGCATATACCCGACGCTCGTGGTGGAGGGCACCGCTTTGGCCGACGACTATCTCGCCGGCCGTTATTCTCCTCTGCCCTTGACTGATGCGGTGGAGTGGTGCAAGAAACTGTACCTGTTTTTCCAGGATGCAGGCGTCACCGTGCTGCGCATGGGACTGCATCCCACGAAAGACCTTCGCGAGGGTGAGCGCCTGTTGGCGGGACCGTTCCATGTTTCCTTCAAAGAACTGGTACTCACTGCTTTATGGCACGACCGCATTGCCGCGCAAATCGCGAAAGAGGGTAGGGAGGAGGTTACGGTGGAAGTGCCGGCCGGGGCGATGAATTACGCCGTCGGGTATGGGTCCGCCAACCGGAAAGCTTTCCCGAAAACGCGTTTTGTAATGAGTAATTAGTGATTTTAATGATTTGAGATTTTTCCTCCCAAACGCCAAGTCCCACGTCCTAAGTCCCATTCTCTCAGCGTAAAACAAAAAAAATCGTTTTCGGTCCCCGTATCTTATGTATATATATTATATTTGCAGCCGCAAAAATAAATTGGTTATTTTGCGATAACTTGCTTATAATTAAATAGTTGAATATATGAAGATTTCTTACAAGTGGCTGAAAGATTTGCTGAATTTTAACCTTACGGCGGATGAGACCGCCGCATACCTCACGGACTGTGGTCTGGAGGTGGAAGGGGTTGACACGTTTGAGACGGTGAGAGGAGGGCTTCGCGGTCTGGTAATTGGCGAGGTGCTCACCTGCGAACCGCATCCGAACTCCGACCATTTGCATGTCACCACCGTCAATGTGGGCGGCGAAGAGCCGTTGCACATCGTCTGCGGTGCCGCCAATGTGGCCGCCGGCCAGAAGGTGGTGGTCGCCACCATCGGCACGGTGCTCTACAGCGGTGACGAATCTTTCACCATCAAGAAGTCCAAACTGCGTGGCGAGCCCTCCGAGGGTATGATTTGCGCGGAGGACGAGATCGGGCTGGGCACCTCCCACGACGGCATCATGGTGCTTCCCGAAGACGCCATCCCTGGCACTCCCGCCGCTGAATACTTCCATGTGGATTCTGACACCATCTTCGAGATCGGGCTCACCCCGAACCGTTGCGATGCTATCTGCCATTCCGGCGTGGCTCGTGACCTGTATGCTGCCTTGGTGCAGCATGGCGTGCCCTGCTCCACACTCGTGCGCCGCAACGCCCGCGAGGTGCAGCCGGTCGCCGGTATCCGTTCCCGCGTGGACGTTGTCATCGAGAACCAGAAAGACTGCCCGCGCTATTCCGGCGTCCTTCTCGACGACATCAAGGTGCAGCCCTCCCCGGAATGGCTCCAAACCAAGCTGAAATCTGTGGGTGTGCGCCCCATCAACAACATTGTGGATATCACTCAATACATCATGCTGGAGCTCGGACAGCCCATGCACGCCTTCGATGCCGATAAAATCGAGGGCAACAAGGTGATTGTCAAGAATTTGCCAGAAGGAACCCCGTTCGTGACCCTCGATGGCAATGAGATCAAGCTCAGCGCTGACGACTTGATGATCTGCAATGAGAAGGAAGGTATGTGCATCGCAGGTGTCTATGGCGGTCTGCACTCCGGCATCACGGAGAACACCACCCGCCTCTTCCTCGAGAGTGCGTACTTCAACCCCGTGAGCATCCGCAAAACTGCCAAACGTCACGGCTTGAAGACCGACGCCTCGTTCCGCTACGAGCGTGGCTGCGACCCCTCCATCACGGTTTATGCGCTGAAACGCGCCGTGGAGTTGGTGACGGAACTCGCAGGCGGTTATCCCGTTATGGACATTCTCGACCGCTATCCCAATAAAATTGATCCCGTACAAATCACCCTCTATTATGAGGATGTCAATCAAGTTGCGGGTAAAATCATTGACAAACAGACCATTACGAAAATATTGGTGCTTTTGGACATGGAGGTGAAGCCCGCCGGTGACGACAAGATCATCGTGACGGTTCCCCAAAACAAGGCGGACGTGACCCGCCCGATCGATCTCATCGAGGAGATCCTCCGTATCTATGGCTACAACAACATCGAAATCCCCACTACACTGACCTACGACATGTCTTGCCTGCGTCAGGGCGACGGTCTCTACCAAATGCAGATGGCCATCTCCAAATATCTGGCGGACAACGGGTTCTATGAGGTGATGAACAATTCACTCACCAAAGCCGAATATGCCCAACAATTCGACTTCCTCAACGAGTCGGAAACGGTGAAGTTACTCAATCCGCTGAGCAGTGAGCTGAACGCCATGCGGCAGACGTTGCTCTTCTCCGGATTGGAGAACGTGATGCGCAATGTCAACAACAAAATGGTTGATTTGCGGCTCTTTGAGTTTGGAAAGACCTATCACCTGAATACGGAAACAACTGCCGGTGAGGATGTTACAGTTCGCTATCAAGAGAAGGAGATGATGTCGATGTTTGTGACGGGCAGGCTTGGTGAAGACAACTGGGAAGGCAAGATGCCCTCTGCCGACTTCTTCTATTTGCGCAACATGGTAGATAATTTCCTGCTGAAGATCAACTTCCCGTTGGAGAACGTACAGTTGGTGACCGACAAGGCTCCCCGTATGTTTACCCAGCAGGTCGCCTACCAGGTTGGCGAGTTGACGCCGGTGTGCCTGGGTGTGCTGCGTGCGGACATTCTGCGGCATTTCGACATCAAGAAACCGGTTTATTACGCCGAGATTGATGTCAGAATGCTTTATGAGCTGCTACAGGGCCGTGCCGTATCGTACAAGCCCATCAACAGTTTCCCCGCCGTGCGGCGTGACCTCGCCCTCGTGGTGGACAAAGGGGTGAGCTACGATACCTTGGAGAAGATTGCCTTCAAATACGCCTCCAAGTTGCTGAAACAGGTCAACCTGTTCGATGTGTACGAAGGTGCCGGCGTGGACGAGGGCAAGAAATCGTATGCGCTCAATTTCGTGCTGCAAGGTTCTGACCGGACGCTCACCGAAGAGGAAATCAACAAGGTGATGAACAAGTTGATTGCTGCTTACGAACGTGAAGCAGGTGCAAAACTGCGTTAATTGTTCTCAGGCATAATCATTGCAGAATGTTCATTTTTGACGGAATAGAGTCTTTGCCGGAGTTCAAGAACCCGGTGGTCGCTGTCGGCGCGTTCGACGGTGTCCATTTGGGGCATGTCCGCATCCTGCGGTTCCTGCGCGAGCAGGCTGAACAGGTCGGTGGCTCCAGTGTGGTGTTGACCTTTGATCCGCACCCGCGCAGCGTGCTGTATCCCGGTTCCGATTTCTTTACCATCAATCCGTTGGAGAAAAACCTGGAATTGATTGAAAAACAAGGAATTGACATGGTCATTGTGCAGCCGTTCACCAAGGCTTTCTCTGAAATGTCCTATCAGCGTTTCATCGAGGAGGTGATTGTCGGCAAGCTGCATGCGCACACGTTGGTGATGGGCCCCAACCATGCCTTCGGGCATCAACGGGCAGGTCACCACGACAACATCAAGGCATTCTGCAGCAGTCATCATTTGCAAGTGGTGGACATCCCCGAGGAGATGTGGAACTCCGCCGGCGTCCACTCCGCCGTCATCCGCGAGCACATCCGCCAGCAAGACTGGCAAACCGTGAACGCGATGCTCGGTTACGAATACTCTAAACGAAACCTTAAACCCTAAACTCTAAACCCTAAACCGTAAACAGTAAACCAAACTATATGAGCAAAAACTTAATCATCGTCGAGTCTCCGGCGAAGGCAAAAACCATACAGAAGTTCATTGGCAAGGACTACACCGTGCTCTCCAGCAAGGGACACGTGCGCGACCTTCCCGCCAAAGGGATGGGCATAGACATCGCCCACGACTTTGAGCCGCAGTATGAGGTTCTGGACGACAAGAAAGCCCTCATCAACGACATCAAGAAGAAGGCCGCCGAGGCCGACACCATCTGGCTCGCAACCGATGATGACCGCGAGGGTGAAGCCATCTCGTGGCATCTGATGGAAGTGACCAAAATGGATCCTTCGAAAGTAAAACGTATTGTTTTTCATGAAATCACGCCGTCTGCTCTCGATGAGGCCCTGGCCAATCCGCGCACGTTGAATGTGGATTTGGTCAACGCCCAGCAGGCCCGCCGGGTGCTCGACCGCTTGGTCGGGTTCGAGCTGTCGCCGGTGCTTTGGCGCAAGGTGCGTCCGTCGTTGTCGGCGGGGCGCGTCCAGTCGGTTGCCGTGAAGCTCATCGTGGAACGCGAGCACGAAATCGAGAAGTTCAACAGCACGTCGGCCTACAAGGTGGACGGCATCTTCACGCCCGAGCGTGACGCGAAGATCGAGTTGGATGCAGAACTGAACAAGCGTTTCCCTTCCAAGGAGGAGGCCACCGCGTTCCTGGAACATTGCCGGAACGCCCGTTTCCAGATTTCGGCTATCGAGAAGACGCCGGGCAAGAAGAGTCCCGCACCGCCGTTCACCACGTCCACATTGCAACAGGAAGCCGCCCGCAAGCTCGGCTTCTCCGTGTCGAAGACCATGGTCGTGGCCCAGCAGCTCTATGAGGCCGGTTACATCACCTACATGCGTACCGACTCCGTGAATTTGTCGAATATGGCGCTGGCCGTTGCCAACAAGGTGGTGTCCGCCAAGTATGGCGAGGAATATGCCAAGACCCGCAAGTACGTCACCAAGTCGAAAGGTGCCCAGGAAGCGCACGAGGCCATCCGTCCCACCGACATCGCCCGCGAGACGGTGCCCGGCGACACTTTCGCCAAGAACCTCTATGAGTTGATTTGGAAACGCACCATCGCTTCGCAAATGAGTGACGCCAAGACCGAGAAGACCACCATCTCCATTCCTGTGGATGGTCGTGCCGAGAAGTTTGTGGCCACCGGCGAAGTGATCCTCTTCCCCGGCTTCCTGAAGGTCTATACGGAGTCAAAAGACGATGACAGCGAGGAAATCAAAGGTATGCTGCCCGCCATGCAGGTGAATGAAGTCCTGAATGCGAAACGGATTTCTGCCACGCAGCGTTACGCGCAGCCGCCGGTGCGATACACCGAGGCCAGCCTCGTGAAGAAACTCGAGGAACTGGGTATCGGCCGTCCTTCTACATACGCTCCCACCATTTCCACCATCCAGAAGCGCGAATATGTGCGCAAGGCCACCCGCCAGGGCAAGGAACGCCAGTACGTTTGCCTCACCCTGACTGACAATGGCATCAAGGAGGAGTTGAAAAAGGAGAAATACGGTTACGAGAAAGACAAACTGATCCCCACCGACGTGGGTATCGTGGTCAACGACTATTTGCAGGAGAATTTCAAAGACATCATGGACTACGGTTTCACCGCCGATGTGGAGAAGGAGTTCGACGACATCGCCGAAGGCAAGGCCAATTGGCAGGATATGATGCACCGATTCTACGGAGACTTCCACCAGCAGGTCGATACGGCCATCAACTATTCCACCAAAGCCAGCGGTGAACGTCTTTTGGGTTATGACCCCAAGACCAACGAGAAGGTGTTTGCCAAGCTCGGCAAATACGGCCCTATGGTGCAGATCGGCGAGTCCTACGCCGACGCGAAACCCCGTTATGCGCGTCTGCAGGCCGACCAATTCATCGATACCATCACCCTTGAGGAAGCGCTCGACCTTTTCCGCCTGCCTCGCACAGTGGGCGAGTGGAACGGCAAGGAGGTCTCTGTGGGTGTGGGGCGTTTCGGTCCCTATGTCCGCTACGACGGCACTTTCGAGTCCATCCCCAAGACCGACGATCCGTATTCTATCTCATTGGAACGCTGCATAGAGCTGCTTGAGAATAAGATGAAGAAGACGGAGGAACGAACCCCGCATTTGGTCGGACATTTCGATGGCAAGGAGATTTTGGCTGCCGCCGGTCGTTATGGCCCTTATATTAAATATGACGGAAAAAATATCACGCTGGACAAAGGAACGGATATCAACGCCATCACGGAAGAACAGGCGATAGAGTTCATCCGCAACAAAGAGACGAAAAATGTGTTGATCTCCTATCCCGAGGATGCCAACCTGAAGGTGATGAACGGACGTTATGGCCCCTATATCACGAATGGAACGGATAATTATAAGATCCCCAAAGATATGGTAGCCAACAAGTTGTCTTATGAAGACTGTATGAAGATCATCCAGGAAACCACCCCTACTTCCAAAAAACGGACGGTCAGAAAAAAAAGATCATAAACTATGGATTTGTCATTGTATTTTGATCCCGTTACTGTGGAGTCGCTCCACTTCGCGGACACCGAGCGGTTGTCTGACCGGTTGTTGCATGATATACTGATGTATGATCCTGAGGCTTCGCTGAACATTGAGGAGGCCGACATCGCCATTATGGGGGTGCCGGAGGTGCGAAACACCTATCAGAACCCTTCCTGTTCGTTAGCGCCTGACGAGATCCGCCGCCAGTTCTACCAGCTTTATGGCTGGCGCAAGAAAGTGCGCATTCTGGATTTGGGGAATTTGCGTTTGGGAAGAACTGTGGAGGATACTTATTCCGCAGTGTCAGAAGTTGTTGCGTATCTTATTGAAAACAAGGTAATTCCAATTATACTCGGTGGAGGAAACGACCTCGCATTCGCCAATTACCGAGCTTACGAATTGATGGAGCGGGTGGTCAATGTGGTGGATGTGGATGCCTGTTTTGACTTGGGCACCGAAACGTCTCCTATCCGATCCGACGCGTATGTCAACAAATTGGTGCTTCAGCAGCCCAATTTCCTGTTGAACTACGCCAATATCGGCTACCAGAGCTACATGAACAGCCCCGAGTCGGTGGGAATGATGGAGAGTCTCTATTTTGAGACTTATCGCGTGGGACTTATGCGTCGGAACCTCGAAGAGGTGGAACCGGTGGTGCGAAACGCCGATATGGTGTCGCTGGACATCTCCGCCGTCCGCCGACCTGATGCCCCCGGATGTCCTCACAACTCTTCCAACGGTTTCTATGGGGAAGAGATCTGCCAGATAGCCAAGTACGTGGGACTGAGTGACAAGCTGTCGTCTTTCGGCATATACGAATATGATCCGACGCTGGACTTTAACAACCAGACTTCGCAGCTCATTGCGCACATCCTTTGGTATTTTGTGGAAGGGTACACTTTCCGTCTGAACGACGGCCAGTTCAAGAACAAGGACGACTATCGTCAGTTCAACGTCTCGGTTTCAGGCGCTTTAGATGAATTGGTCTTCTACAACAGCAAGAAATCCGGAAGATGGTGGGTGATCGTGCCGATGTATCAAAAAGACCGTAACCGGGTGCAGAACTACTACCTGCCCTGCTCGAAGCGAGATTTTGACCTGGCTTGCGAAGACAAGATTTCAGACCGGTGGTGGAGAACGTATCACAAGGTGAATCCTTGAAAATCATCAAAGGTATTGAAGAATTAGAATTTTGTTGATTGATAATAAATAAGTTAAATTAAAATATAAAATTATGAAGAAAGCATTTTTACTTTTGAGTTTATGCGCGATGGCCGTGATGATGGCGAACGCACAGGTGGATGAAAAAACGGCTGCCGACGAGGCCTTGAAAACGAAGGTGAAATCGGCGGAGATTGACAGTGCCAAGCACTGGAAATTCACGGGTGTGACCGGCCTGAACGCAGCCCAGACAGCCCTCTTCAACTGGGCCGCCGGCGGTAACAACAATGTGACCGGCTTCGTCTTCGCTAACTTGACTTTGTCTTACAAAAAGGACAAATGGACTTGGGACACCAATCTGGACACTGAACTGGGCGAAATGTTCTCGGCCGACTATAAGCCGGGTTATCGCTGGAGAAAAGCCAACGACAAGATCAATCTGACAACCAAAGTCGGTTACCAGATGCATCCGAAATGGTATCTCACCCTTCTGGGAAGCTTCAGATCTCAGTATGCGCGCGGTTGGGATTACAAAGATGTGGATGCTGGTATTTGGAACAATGATTCGTCTTATATTGTAGATGGAAATGGAAACCGCGTGGACCGCAACCTGATCTCAAAATGGCTGTCACCTTCCTACACGGACTTGGCACTCGGTGTCGAGTGGCGCCCGAACGACATATTCACCGTCGGTGTTTATCCTGTCGCCGGCCGTATGACCACCTGCATTGAAGAGAGCCTCCGTCCCAACTACGGCCTTCCCAAACGCGAGGACGGCACTTTCAAGTCGGTGGGTCTGAATATGGGTCTCCGCATCAACGGCGGTATTAACTACACGCTGGTCAAGAACCTGAAGGTCATCTCCACCATCACCCTTTTCACGCCTTATACGGCACGAATCCATGACAAGGAGAATGGACAGAAGTTCGGCAACTTCGATGTCGATTGGGATGTCGCTATCACCTACAACTTCCTCAAAGTGTTCAGCGTCAGCTTGATGACTTCTCTGAAGTATTACGATAAAGTGATGATTGACGGTCCGGCATGGCGCAAGTTCCACGAAGGTCCTCGTGCCCGTGTCCAGTTCAAGGAGGTGGTTGGTTTAGGCATTGGATACAGCTTCTAATCCCTTGGGTATTCACGGATCGTGTAATCAATTAGTTTGTAATGAGACAATTAAGAATATCCAAACAAGTCACCAACCGGAGCGAGACGCCCTCGTTGGACAAATACCTGCATGACATTGGTAAGGTCCCTTTGCTGACTGCGGACGAAGAGGCTGAACTGGCCCGCCGCATCAAGAACGGCGACGAAGATGCTCTCGAGAAACTCACGAATGCCAATCTGAGATTCGTGGTTTCAGTGGCAAAACAGTATCAGAATCAAGGAATTACCTTGTCGGATTTGATTAATGAGGGTAATCTTGGCCTTATCAAAGCGGCTCACCGTTTTGACGAGACCAAAGGCTTCAAATTCATCTCGTTTGCGGTCTGGTGGATCCGGCAGGCCATCCTGCAAGCCATCGCTGAACAGTCCCGCATTGTGCGTCTGCCGATGAACAAGGTGGGTGTCATCAACAAGATTTATAAAACGATGGGTATTTTGGAGCAGGAACTCCAGCGGGAGCCGAAAGTTTCGGAGATCGCCGAACGCATGGGAATGACCGAGGACGAGATCAAGGATTCGTTGAAGAATTCCCCGAAGCACCTCTCCATGGACGCCAGCCTCACTTCCGACGACGACACGAATATGTATGACGTGTTGCGCAACGAGGATACGGTTTCACCCGACCGGGAGCTGATTTACGAATCGTTGCAACAGGAGCTGAGCACGGTTATCGACACGCTTCCGCAACGCGAAGCCGAGATCCTGAAGCTCTTTTACGGTTTGGGAAGCAAGCACCCGCTGACTCTTGACGAAATCGGAGAACAGTTCGACCTCTCAAGAGAGCGTGTCCGCCAGATAAAAGAGAAGGCTATTCGCAGATTGCGCCACAACGCCAAGTGCAAGGCGCTGCAGTCCTACCTTTAGTTAGTAGTTAGTAGTTAGTAGTTAATACCTGATACCTATAATGTCTAACTCTAAGTTATAGTTATAGTCTAAGTTATAGTTATAGTCTAAGTTATAGTTTAAGTTAAAGAAAATAGTATGAACAAACTCAGATTAAAAGATATCATCAAGACGCCCGAGGTGGTTGGAATAGGCAACACCGTGGACGTGAAAGGTTGGGTGCGCACCAAACGTGGCAACAATTTCGTGCAGTTCATCCAGCTCAACGACGGTTCCATCGTCACCAACCTGCAAGTGGTGGCCGACACGGACAAATTTGACGAGGCACTGCTGAAACAGATCACGACGGGTTCGTGCATCCACGTGACCGGAAAGCTTGTGGAGTCGCAGGGCAAAGGACAGAGTGTGGAGGTGCAGGCCGAAACGATTGAGGTTTACGGCACCGCCGACCCTGAACAATATCCTTTGCAGAAGAAAGGTCACTCAATGGAGTTCCTTCGCGAGATCGCCCATCTGCGTCCGCGCACCAACTATTTCGGCTGTGTGCTGCGTCTGCGCCATGCCATGGCTTTCGCCATTCATAAATATTTCAACGACAGAGGGTTCTTCTACTTGCACACCCCGTTGATCACCGCTTCCGATGCGGAGGGCGCCGGCGAGATGTTCAACGTCACCACATTCGACCTGAACAACATCCCGCGCACCGAGGACGGCAAAGTCGATTTCAAGCAGGACTTCTTCGGCAAACACACCAACCTGACGGTTTCCGGACAGCTGGAGGGCGAGCTGGGCGCCATGGCCTTGGGCAACATCTACACATTCGGTCCCACATTCCGCGCCGAAAACAGCAATACGCCCCGCCATTTGGCCGAGTTCTGGATGATTGAGCCCGAAATGGCCTTCTATGATATCAAGGACAACATGGACCTCGCCGAGGATTTCATCAAACATCTTGTCCAGTATGCGTTGGATAACAACATGGATGACCTCAAGTTCCTCAACGACATGTTCGACAAGGGACTCATCGAGCGTCTCGAATCGGTCACCAAGGTCGATTTCGTCCGTTTGGGTTACACGGAAGCCATCGACATTCTGCTTCAGGCAAAGAAAAAGTTCGAATATCCTGTGAAATGGGGTATCGACCTGCAGTCCGAGCACGAGCGTTATCTCGTGGAGAACCATTTCAAGAAGCCCGTCATCCTGACCGATTATCCGAAGGAAATCAAGGCTTTCTACATGAAACAGAACGACGACGGAAAGACGGTCCGTGCCATGGACGTGCTGTTTCCGACCATCGGTGAGATCATTGGCGGTTCCGAGCGTGAGGCCGACTACAACAAGTTGCTGAATCGTGTCCATGAACTGGGCATGACCGAAGAGCAATACTGGTGGTATTTCGACACCCGCAAGTTCGGCTCTGCACCGCACTCCGGCTTCGGTCTCGGTTTCGAACGTCTGCTTCTCTTCGTGACCGGCATGACCAACATCCGCGATGTGATTCCCTTCCCGCGTACCCCGCAAAACGCTGAATTTTAGAAGATTTTATGTCCTCTTCGAGCAATAGTTTATCATTAGAGCAAAAAAACGTCCAACGGCAGGTCGGCCTGCCGTTGACGTTGCAGTTGATGCGTCTGGTGGAGATGCCTTACGCGTCGTTGGAGCAGGAGATCCGCAACGCCGTCGATGACAATCCCGCATTGGAGATTTACGACGATGAGGCTGTGACTTCTGATAATACGGAGGAGTCCCCTCGTGAAGAGTATGATGACAACGGCGACCCCTTGGAGCTGTCGAATGGGCAACTTCCTGAAGATGAGATTTTTAAGGAAGATTACTACCGCGACAGCGACGATTACGATGATGGCTTTTCAGATCTCCAGTTGGAGAATTACATTGCGAAAGTGAATGCGCCCGACGAGATGCCGCGAAACCCGAAATCGGATGTCTATTATGAGTCGGTGCGCGAACAATGGCAGTGGCAGCTGGGTGAGATGGAAATGACAGACCGGCAGGCGCAAATTGCCACATATCTGATGGGTACCTTGGATGATACAGGATACTTGCATGCTGATTTGCAGGCGATTGTAAATGAATTGCTCTATACGGAGAACATTCAGACCAATATTGAGGAGGTGGAGTTTGTGTTGACGCATTTTGTGCAAGAACTCGACCCTCCCGGCACGGGTGCGCGCACGTTGCAGGAGTGTCTGTTGCTGCAACTTGACCGTATTCCCGACCAAACAACTGCACATGCCACGGCCCGCATTCTGATCACACAGTACTTCGACCTGCTTACCAGACGGCATTATGACAAAATATTGTCCCTGATGTCCATTTCAGACAAGGAGCTCAAGGCTGCTTTGGATATAATCCAGAAGTTGGATCCGCGACCTGTCTCGCCGGAATCCCCATTGCAGAAGAGTGCCGAGACCATTATCCCGGACTTCACCATCACCAATCGTGACGGCAAGCTCAGCCTCACGCTGAACAACCAGTATGTGCCCAAAGTTCGCATCAACAAGGAGTTCAGCAACGAGTACCGCTTCCTGTCCAAGGAGGAGTACAACCGCCGCAAGGCCGAAGCCGAGCGCTTCATGAAGAAGTATGTTGATGACGGCATGCAGTTCATCAAGACGCTCACATTGCGTGAAACGTTACTCTACAACACGATGTTTGCTATCATGCAACACCAGCGCGACTATTTCCTCACGGGCGACAATCGCAATCTTAAACCTATGATTCTCAAGACAATAGCGCAAGAGGTGGGCGCCGATATTTCCACTATCTCGCGTGTCTCGAACAGCAAGTATGTACAGACTGACTTCGGGGTCATCCCGCTCAAGCATCTCTTTTCCGAGGCGGTGAATGACGATGACATCTCGTCCAAGGAGATCAAGCAGACACTGAACGACCTGATTGCGGCAGAGGACAAGAAGAAGCCTCTCTCGGACGACAAGCTTTGCACGCTTCTGAGCGCGAAAGGCTACAGCATTGCCCGCCGCACCGTCGCGAAATACCGCGAACAGCTGGGAATTCCCGTGGCGCGACTGAGGAAAGAATTGTAATCGGCTGTTGTTAGTGGGTTAAAAGGTTAAAAGGTTAGAAGGTTAAAAGGTTAATAAGTTATGAAAAAAGCAGTTGCATTTTTTTTGATGTGTGCGTCATTTTTGATGGTGCATGCACAAACCAAAGAGTTGACCAATCTGGTCGTTTTTGTCCGTTTCGCGGATGATTCAGAAATCACGCATTCATTTGCGGACATTGACACTATGTTCAATGGGCGTACGCCTGGTTACCTTAGTGTGTATAATTTCTACGATGTCATGTCGTACGGAAAAATCCATTATAACACTTTTTATACCAATAATATACAAAATGGTGTGATTGTGTCTTATCAGGATTCTTACCCGAGAGGCTATTTCGAACCTTATAGCCAATTCAATCCTAACGGTTATACGGAGCCGAACCCGTTTATGGGGGTTTCCATGCGTGAGGCTGAACTGTTGGGCCGTATCGTCAGTTACGTGGATTCGATGGGGCTGGTTGACCCGAATATCGTCCTGGACGGTGACGGTGACGGCGACATCGACAACATCAGCTTCGTGGTGAAGGGCGGCACGGGCGCGTGGGCGTCCATCCTTTGGCCGCACATGGAGTATTTCCCGCACGATTCGCTCGACTACACGGTGACGCTCAACGGAGTGCGTCCCAACACGTTCAATTTTGAGTTCGAAGGTGCGCCCTCCTATTTCAACGCGCATGTTTTCCGGCACGAGATGGGACATTCGCTCGATTTGCCTGACTTGTACCATTATAGTTATTACACTTCCGTTACGCCGGCAGGCACGTGGGATATGATGTGCAGCAATTATGGCGCCAACCACACTGCTGCGATCTACAAAAACAAGATTCTGCATGTGGCGGACGACCCGATAGAAATAACCGAAGATGGTGACTATACGCTGCTGAGCGTCGGTTCCAGTCCGTCGCAGAACTGCTATTACATCCGGTCGCAGATAGACCCTACCCAGTGGTATCTCTTCGAGTATCGCAACAAGGACGACCTCTTCGACGAGGGCATCCCGGGCACCGGACTGCTGGTCGCCCGTTGGAATGACACCGTTACGCTGGACTATGACGGTATGTTCGCCAACGCCTTCTTCGACTTCTACAACCAGGCACACCAGTACTGGATTTTCCGTCCGGGCAGTACGTCTGACATAGAGAATGGCGATCTCTATTACGCCAATTTCAGTTACGCTTCCGGACGCACCAGCTTCGGACCGAACACCGATCCGCACCCTTATCTTACCGACGGCACGCCCGAGAACAGCTTCGAGATCACGGATATTCACGAGCAGGGCGACCATCTTACATTTCATGTCCATTTCTTCAACAACGGACTGGAAGATCATCCGCTGGCAAACAATATGAGGGTGTATCCGAACCCTGCCAAAAATTTTGTCAATGTGGAATTTACAATGAACAATGAGCAAATGGATGTGGAATCGGTTGAGGTTTACGATGTTTATGGGAAATTGGTGCGCACCAGTGTGGAAACGAATCATTATTCGCCCTTGCAAACCCTGATTAACGTCAGTGACCTTTCCTCCGGCGTCTATTTCGTCCGGGTTTCTACAGAAAAAGGCATGATTACGAAACCATTCGTAAAACAATAACCCTCTTCTAAAACCATCACCAAAGTCATAGTCTAAGTCCATAGTCATAGTCTAAGTCCATAGTCATAGTCATAGTCTAAGTCTAAGTCATAGTTTAAGTCAAAAGTTAAAGTCATAGTCATAGTCATAAGTGTAGTTATGGAAAAATTATTAGGGATTCTTAAATCAAAAAAGTTTTGGGTGGAACTGCTGATCATGACCGTGGGAATGCTGATCACGGCCATAGCAGTCTATTATTTTCTGGTGCCGAGCAAGCTGATTATCGGTACCATTTCGGGTCTCTCCATTGTGATCAGTGGGGTTTCCGAACAGTTGTTCGGGTTCGCGTTGCCAGTTTCCACCGTCGTGTTGGTGGTCAACGCTATCCTGTTGGTGTTGGCTTACTTTTTGATAGGCAAGGAATTCGGCATTAAGACGGTCTATACGGCACTGATTCTCGGTCCGTTGATGGCCTTGTTGGAGAAGTTTTTGCCTTATACCCGCTTCCTGGCGGAGGGTTCCACTTCCGTGATGGGCGACATTTGGTTTGACCTTTGCTGCTTCGTGCTGTTGCTGAGTGCGTCGCAGGCGGTGTTGTTCTCCATCAACGCCTCCACCGGCGGTCTGGACATTTTGGCCAAAATCGTCAACAAATACCTCCATTTCGACATCGGCAAATCGGTGTCCATCGCGGGTGCTTGCATCTGCTGCACGGCTTTCGCCATCAACCCGTTCCGTATGGTTGTCATCGGCCTCATCGGCACGTGGATCAACGGTCTGGTGGTCGATTATTTCACTGCGAACCTCAACAACCGCAAGCGTGTCTGCATCGTCTCCAAGGACTACGACCGCATCCGCCGTTACATCATCGACGATTTGGTGCGCGGCTGCACGCTGTATGAGGTCATCGGCGGCTACACCAATGAGAAATCCATCGAGTTGGAAACATTGCTCACCAAGGACGAATTTTCCAAACTGATGGAATATATTGGGAAACAAGAAATCAAGGCATTCATCACCGCTGGCAACGTGAGCGAGGTTTACGGTCTCTGGTTCAAGGACAAGAAGCGCGTGAAAGAGCACGCCGAGTTACGGTAAAAGAGCCTACTCTTTTACCAATTTGCTAACAGCAAAGCTTGTCTCCGTATAGATTTTCACGATAAAGACGCCGTCAGGAAGGTCGGAAACGTCCATTCTGACGGCGTTTCCTTTTTCTATATGGGATAATAAAGTGCGTCCGACCAGATCGCAGACCTCAACTCGCTGTATCATGCTTTGCGGTGAGGTGATGGTCATCATTCCAGTGGTCGGGTTCGGGAAAATCCAGATCTCATGAGACAGGTCGTGATCAGGAATTCCGATATTGGTGGTGGGGACTGTTATCGTGTCGGAAGCTGTCGGCACTCCGTCGTTGCAATAAGTCCTTACGAAAACCTCATAGTCGGTCTGCACTTGAAGTCCGTTTATGGTGACTGGCGGGGTCGTGGTCAGCAACGAATCCCATGTTTCGGTCCCCGCTTCCCGATAGCAGACCGCCCACTGGTCCGTATCGCTGTCAGGAGTCCAGCTTACCGTGATGTCGTTGTTGCCAATGTCGGTGATGGTAAGATTAGAGGCGGGATGGCAAGTGTCCGGAATCAACTCTCCGGTGACGCTGATATCGTCAAGGTAGATGCCGTAGCCGTATCTGACCGTGCCTTGGAAGGCCACCTGGTAGGTGCTGGTGGTGTTGGGTAAGAGTACCGTGTCCAGCGTCCACGACGGAATGTCCTGGTTGAAGGAGACGAGCAGCGTCCAGTCGTCAAAAGGGGAGGTGCGGTAGAGGATGGCTAGCGTGTCTTGATCGTTGACCCACTTCTTCTGCACGTGCCAGAAACGGAGAGTCGCGTTGTTGAGGTTCTGAAGATTCAGTGTGGGGCTTACTAACGTGGTGATAAAACTGGTGTAGCTGTTGTTTTTCATGCAGATGGCTTTGACGCCGCTGTGGGCTCCTTGTGGATTGGAGGTCGGATTTACTACCGTCCATTCGACGCTTCCGGTGTCGAACTGTTGTGACCAGCAGTCAGGGAATGTTCCAGCGACGGTTTCGAAATTCTCGGAATAGGGCGGTGTCGTCGGAGCACAGTCGGTGGAGAACGAAATGCATTGCCAGGCACTGAGCTCGCTGCCGCAATCGGCGCGAACGCAGCAGGTATAGGCACTGGCGGGATTGAGCCCCGACAACGTCACGCTACTGTCGGTAACGGTAATCGAAGTGCCTGTCCCCAAGGCGAAATCCATCGGGCCGTATTCAACATTCCAGCCCGTGGCGGTGGGTGTGTATGATCCCCACTGGAGCGTGGCTGATTGAGTTGTGACGTTTGTGACGGTTAGGTTTGCGGGTCTCGGACAGAAGGGCATCACATCCACCACTAAGTCGTCCACATTAATCTGAACGATAGAATTGGAGGTCGAGCGCATACGCAGGGCGATGTGTTTTCCATTGCCTGTGTAAGATGCGAGGGGCACAAAATATTCCGTCCATGCCCAAACGGGTTGCCAACCGCTGATGGAGACAAAGGAACCCGTGTCAGCTGGGTCAGTCATCACGCCGACCTCGAATAGCCCGGTGTTGTTGCACTGTGTACTCAGGGTGACGGCGAGGTCGGGCACTGTGATGTTGTCGCCGAGTCGGGGCAGCACGACCAAGGCGTACGGCATGTTGGATGGATTGTGGAGCAGATTGAGACTGTGGTTGTTGGTGACGCCGGGGGTGATACCGCCGTAGTAATCGACAACGGCGACCTGTCCCAAACGATTCCAGCATTCCACGAAATTGCCGGTTATGTGGCTTTCGAAATCCGCGGAGTAGGGGAGATCCTCTATGTTGCCACATTCCGTAGTGAAGGAGACCGAAGTCCAATTGCTGTAGTTTCCGGTATCGCAGAGTGACCGCATACGAGCCACATAGGATGTGTTCATCTGTAGTCCGGTCAGTGTGACTTGGAACCCAGTCGGGTTGTTGTACGTCGTCCAAACGGTGTCAGATGTCCTCTTGTATTCCAGCTCCCATTGGTTTTCCTGATATCCGGCCGCCCAAATCAGGCGAGCTCCGTTCCCGCCGACGCTGTCCACCAATAGGTTCGGGGCACCGCAGGTGACGGAACTGTCGCAGTCCGTTTGGAAAATCACGTTGAGACGGTCTTGCCCCCACATCCAGTCGTCGTGGTTGAACTGAGCATCAGGGGTATAGGCATGTCCTGTCGCGTTCGCGAGATGGCTGCAAAAACTATAGTAGAATTGGTTGGCGGAAGCTGCTGAAAAGCCGGTGGTGTCTTGTATAGTGAGCACCAGGTTGGAAATGCCGTTGTAGTAGAACGGAGTGTCGAAGTGGATGGTGATCCAGCCATCGTGAAAGTCCACCGGACCTGCATAGACCTGTGTGTACGGGAGGTTGTCAAACGGTGCGTCCCCAAAGTAGAAATCACTTTGATTGGTGTATTGAAAGAATAGTTTCCAAGCACGTTGGGGTGTCGTGGGTTGAAAAACCCGGAACGAAGCGGAGTAGATGTACCCCGGGCCTCCAAAATCATTGGGATAATAGAGTTGGCGGGTGACACTGTAATCCCAATTAGGTATGTATATGCCGTGGTTCGAGCTGTTTCCGATTGTCACGTAACCGCCCGAAAAACATTCCGTCTGGAAAGAGGTGGTGGCCCAATCGCCATACAAGCTGTCCGAGCAGCGTGTTTTCACGCGCACGTCGTACCATGTGCGAGGCGTCAGGCCGGTCAGGAAAAACGAAGTGTTAGTCAGATGGTCGAGGGTGACCCATGTGCTGTCGCCTTGTTCCCTGAATTGCAAAGTGTATTCTTGGACATCGCCAACTTGGCCGGCTTGCCAAGTGACCAATGCAGAACCGCTGCTAATATGTTCACAAGTCAAATTGTCGGGAGGAGCACAATCGAAGTCGAATTGGGAGAGAACAAAGTTGTCGGCCCTTGCGTAGGAACCGCTTTGGTTCTTGATGGCAATGTAGCGTCCGCTACCGGTGTAGGAATGGAAGAAGACCTCGTCATGCAGCATATAGCTCGAAAACGTGTATTCAACGTTGATTTCCTTTACGGCTTGAAAGGTACTTGCGTCATTGGGATCCGTCAACACGCCCACGGTGAGGTGGTCTGACCCGTCATAGTAACCGATATCCAGATCCAGCTTAAGATATCGAATGTCAATGGGGTTACCGTTTGTGTCGAAGTCGGCAATTCTCGGCGAGACAGCAATGCCGGGGTTGTATATGAAACAGAGCCTGCCAGTAGAAGGTGCGCTGAATTGTATTTCGATGGTTTGGCTGTTCAACCGCCCCCAGCATTCGGGGAGGTCGTGGATTCCGTTGCCGGTTCCGGTCGCGTTGAAATTCTCGGTGAATGGAAAATGGTCGATTTCGTAGCACGGCGTACTGAAGGTGTTGACGCTCGTCCAATCGCTGTGATTGCCCGTGTCGCAGTCGCTGCGAACATAGAAATCGTAGGTGTGGTTGGCTAACAGACCGGTGAGCATCAATGCGTTGCTGTCGGAGTTCACCACGGTGCCTGTCCCCTGCACGAAACCGCTAACCCCATATTCGACGCTCCATTGCGTGGCGTTGTCCGCCCCATCCCAGGAAATCTCGGCGGAATAGGGAGTTATGTTGGACACGGTGATGCCCAACGGGGTGTAACAACTGTCTGTATCTTGCTGTGCATGCGCACAAAGCGTCAATATTCCCCAAAGGAATACCATCAGTGACCATCTTTTGCTCATTTTTTAAAAGTTTTTGTTTTGAACAGAGCCTTAAAACAACTTTCCCCATAATGGTCGCCGGGGCATCAATGGGGAAAGTTGCGGATATACATAAGTATGACGAAAAAATAACGAAAGGTTGCAGTAATTCGTTTTTTTTTATCTGATGATTGTAATCGACCCGTGCCACTGCGTGGTCTTGGCCTTGCCTTTGTAGGTGAAAGTGTAGTAATAGACCCCGTCGCTGAGCTCGTTTCCGGTGAACGGGTTGGTGCCTTCGTGGATTTGGCCGTCCTTAGCCCAGGTGTCGTAATTCTTGACGTGGAAGACCACCTTGCCCCAGCGGTCGCTGATGCGCAGCTCGTTGTGGCGGTATTCGTCAGGATCCTCCGGATTGATGTCGGTATTGAGGTTCTCGATGGCCCATACGTCGTTGATGCCGTCGCCGTTCGGGGTGATCACGTTCGGGAAGATGAGTTCATCCTCGACCACGATGGTGTGGCTTATGGAATCCCCGCAACCTCCGAAAGTGACCAGTGTCAGAGTCACCACGTAGTCGCCCCATGAATTGTAGATGTGCGACGTGTTGATTTCGCCCTCCGTCACCTCGCCGTCGCCGAAGTCCCAGACGATGTTGTTGGTGGGGTTGTCTATCACATTGTCGGAAAGGTAAGCGGTGAAATCCACATTCCCGCCGGTTTCGCTCAACATGGAGATTTCCGGCGATGCCAGGAAATCGATGGTGGGCTGCGGGGCCGTGGTGATGTAATTCCATTTGATGATAGAGTCCTTGCAGCCCTCCGGGGTGGTGATGACCAGTTTCACGCTGAAGGTTCCCGCATCCTCGAAATCAAACACGGGGTTGTCTTCGTTGGAATAGTTGACAATGTAATAGTTTTCGTCGAAGACGAACCACTCGGTGGTGAGGCTGTCCACGGTGGGCGTGGAGATGTCGCTGAAATGGATGGACAATGGGGTGCAGCCGGCAGTGATGTCCGCTTCGAAGTTGGCGCGGGGCAGTGGGTAGTAGAAGATTTGCACGGTGTCGGAACTCTCGCATGTGAAGGAGGCGTCCGGGTTGTCGAGGACCACGTTCAGGATGTATTCGCCAGCCGTGATCACTTCGATGGAATCTTCGGTGTCGCCGGTGTTCCAATAGTACTGCACTTCGTCGGCGGCATAGTTGGCCCTCAGGATGGCCGACTCGCCGGAGCAGAGATACTGGTCGGGACCGAGGTCGGGCTTGTAGGAATTCACCAGCCGGATGCGGATGCTGTCTTTGACCCAGGTGTCTTCGCAACCGATGATGCTGTGCGCAAGAAGATAGTAGTATCCGGTGTCCGCGAGGGTGAGGTCGCTGATGATGTGGGGCTCTTGGGTGAGCGTGTCGCCGGACGGTGTGACCAGGAACACGGAGTCTATGTTTTCAGTGATATAGTTGAAACGCACGGAGTCGTGCAGACAGTAGATGTCCTGCATGAGGACATCGATGCGGCCCACGCTGCTGTAGTCGCTGAAGTAACCCAGCGAGGAAGACATTCCGGAATAGTAGTCGAGAATGCCCAGATGGAACGGCCCGAGCGAGTTCTGGAGAATCATCACCGTCTGGGTAGGCACCGAGGAGGCGAAGTCGCGGTAGCAGTACGACCATGCGTTGTTGTAGGGCAGGGTGGTGAAGTAGGAGGCGGGGATGGGGACGTTGTTGTTGCCCACGGTCATGGTGAACCCGTTCACGTAGGTGGTGGGCACCACGATGGAAAGTCGCAGATGGGTGGAGTAGGAGGGGCGCGCGTAAACGACTTCCTGCGAACCGGTGCAGCCCAGGGCGGGCAACTGTGTGCCGCCGGCCTCGCCGTCGGAACCTGTCAGTTGGAACACATGGATGGGCTTGTCGGAGGTGACCATGGTGGCGATCGTCGGTGAATTGCTGGGCATATAGGTGAAACTTTGCCCCACGTTCAAGGTCGCCGCCGGTGTGGTGCTGCCGTTGATGTAGATATGGGTGGTGTCCTGCGTCGGGATGATGTTGAGGTTCTCGAACTGGCGGTTGTTGTACATGGCGATGAAGAAGTCGCCCGCATAATCGTTGGGGACAATCTGCTCGCCCACCAAATCCTGTCCGGAGTATCCCGAGAACTGGTTGCTGGCCACGGAATCGTCGGTGGAGTTCACCGCGATGGGCTTGTCGGAGGTGATGCGCGTGTTGGTGAGGTGCCCGTTGGCCGACTGGTCTGCGGATTTGATGCAGTATGACTGCCCTGCGTTGAGGGTGATGGTGATGGGCGTTCCCGCCGCGATGCCGCCCGTCAGGGGACGGGACGGGATGATGGTCACGGTGGTGTTGTTCTCCGTGGCCACGATCTCGATGCTGTTGCGCGGGTCTGACGGCGGACCGTCGACCAGCAGGTTCTGCATCGGCACGATGAAGTCGGTGCCCAGACCGTTGCGCCCCTTGAGGGTGTAGATCTCGCTGTTGTTGGCGCCAAGCTGGTAATAGGTGGTGATGTTGGCCGAGGAGGTGATTTTGAATCCATAGTTGCAGACGGTGTTCACTGGCGCTGTGGATACGGTGCTTTCCTGGCTGGTCACATCCAAGGCGTAATAACTGTATGGATTGAGATTGACGGTCACTGGGGTGAAGCTGGGATTGGCCGGTTGCGAGAGGGTGACCGTTGCGGGACTGCTGAACGAGGTGAAGCAGAAAGTGATGGGGTTATGTGCGTGGTTGGGTGAAATCTCCGGTGCGGCAAACCAGAAAATGTTGTCGATCTGGGCGGACAGATGGAACGAGGAGGCGGTGGCGAAAAGCAGGTACAACGCCACTCTCCTGACGAGGTTCATGTTTTTTTTGAGGTTGATTATTATCATATTTTAAGATTTATCATTCCGTATTCAGACGAGTGGCATAAGGCGTCTCGTTTTCCCCCTTTGTCGCACTTGCCCTCTGTTTTGTTACATCAGGGATTGAAAAATGTATTTCTACACTACAATATTATATATATATATTAGAGGCCGCAAAGATACACTTTTTTCAATACCCTGCTTGTGAAAAAATAACGAGAGGAAATAGTGCCAGAACTACAATGAAAACTTTTTTTCACGCAAGTGACTGAGTGTAAAGAAAAAGTGTATATTTGCACGCTTGTTAGAAAAACTGGTTTTTGGATGATAAATAACTGTTTATCAGTTGTTTGGATGTCATTACCAAGTGTCGAAGCAGGCAAAAAAAGACAATAAATTTTATAAAACCAACTAAAAATGTCAGGATTAATAGGAAAAAAAATTGGGATGACTAGCATCTACGATGCCTCCGGCAAGGTTGTGCCGTGCACGGTGTTAGAGGCTGGTCCTTGCGTGGTCACGCAAGTCAAAACCGTCGAGAAGGACGGCTACAGCGCTATCCAATTGGCTTACGACGAGAAAAAAGAGAAAAACACGACCAAGTCTCTGAAGGGTCACTTCGAGAAGGCCGGCACCACGCCGAAGAAAGTTCTGCGTGAGTTCACCCGCTTCGAGGAAGGCCATCAGAAGTCCCTGGGTGATGTGCTCGACGTGACCGTCTTCGAGGAAGGCGAGTTCGTGGATGTGAGCGGCACCTCCAAGGGTAAAGGCTTCCAGGGTGTTGTGAAACGCCACCATTTCCGCGGTGTCGGCGACGCCACGCACGGTCAGCACAACCGCCTGAGAGCCCCCGGTTCCATGGGCGCATCCTCTTACCCGTCACGCGTGTTCAAAGGCATGCGTATGGCCGGCCAGATGGGCAACGCCAAGGTGAAAGTCATCAACCTCCAGATCGTCAAGATCGTGAAAGAGAAGAACATGTTATTAGTTAAGGGTTCCGTTCCGGGAGCCAATGGTTCATATATAAAAATAGAGAGATGGAGCTAACAGTTTATAAGATTGACGGCAGCGCGACTGCCAAGACGGTCACCTTGAACGACAAGATCTTCAACGTGGAACCGAACGATCACGCCATCTGGCTTGACGTGAAACAATATTTGGCAAATCAGAGACAAGGCACGCACAATACGCTGGAACGCTCCGCAGTGTCCGGTAGCACCCGCAAGCTGAAACGGCAGAAGGGTACCGGCGGCGCCCGTGCCGGCAGCATCAAGAGCCCGACTATCCGCGGCGGTGCCACCGTGTTCGGACCGCATCCTCGCGACTACGGTTTCAAGCTCAACAAGAAAGTGAAACGCCTCGCCCGCTTCTCCGCCTTCACCTACAAACAGCAGGAAGGCTGCATCACCGTCGTCGAGGACTTCACCTTCAACGAGCCCAAGACCAAGGAATACAAGGCCATGCTGAAGGGTCTCAACCTCGAAGGCAAGAAGACCCTGTTGTTGCTCCCGGAGAACGACCGCAATGTCTATCTTTCCGGTCGCAACCTGCAGCGCACCAACATTATGCGCGCCATCGAGGCCAACACCTATCACGTGCTTAACGCCAACAACCTCATCATCTGCGAAAGCAGCCTCAAGGAGTTGGAGAAGATGTTAGGCGAATAATTCATTCACCCTTTAAAATTCAGAAACAATGAGTTGCATCATAAAACCCATCATCAGTGAGAAGATGACCGCCGTGGCCGAGAAGTACAACCGCTACGGCTTCATGGTCACCCGCGAGGCCACGAAACCCGAGATCAAGCGCGAGATCGAGTCCATCTACAACGTGAAGGTTGTGCGTGTGAACACCCTCATCCAACGCGGCAAGACGACCGCCCGCAACACCAAGGCTGGCGTCATCCTCGGTCAGAAGAACAATTTCAAGAAGGCCTACGTCTTCGTGAACAAAGATGAAAAGATCGATTTCTATAGTAACATCTAACGGTTAACGGTTAATGGTGATGGTTGAAGCTTTGCGACAACCTTTAACCTTTAACCTTTAACCCTTAACCTTTAATAAAAAGAAATGGCATTAAAAAAGTACAAACCAGTAACGCCGGGTCAGCGCTTCAAAATGATTAGCGCTTACGATGACATTACCACGAACAAGCCCGAGAAGAGCCTGTTGGCCAAGAACCACAGCACGGGCGGCAGAAACAACAGTGGTAAGATGACGGTACGGTACCGCGGAGGCGGTCACAAGCAGATGTATCGCATCATTGACTTCAAGAGAAACAAGGATGGTGTTCCGGCCACCGTTAAGACCATTGAGTACGATCCCAACCGCTCGGCACGTATCGCCCTGCTGTTCTACGCCGATGGCGAGAAACGCTACATCGTGGCGCCTCACGGCATCAAAGTCGGCCAGCAGATCGTCAGCGGCACGGGTGTGGCTCCCGATCTCGGCAACTGCCTCCCGATCGGCGAGATCCCCCTCGGATCCATTATCCACAACATCGAGATGCGTCCTGGCCAGGGCGGCAAAATCGCCCGCAGCGCAGGCTCCTACGCCCAGCTGATGTCACGTGACGGCCGCTACGCCATCATCAAACTGCCCTCAGGCGAGACCCGCATGATCCTCTGCGCCTGCAAGGCCACCGTCGGCATCGTCTCCAACGGAGACCACAGCCTCGAGGTGTCCGGCAAGGCCGGCCGTAGCCGCTGGCTCGGTCGCCGTCCGCGCAACCGCGGTGTCGTCATGAACCCTGTTGACCACCCGATGGGCGGTGGTGAAGGCCGTGCATCCGGCGGTAACCCGCGTTCCCGCAAAGGTATGCCCGCTAAAGGTTACAAGACCCGCCATCCGAAGAAGAATTCTTCCCAGTACATCGTTGAAAGAAGAAAAAAATAACCTAAAAGCTATTGATTATGAGTCGTTCATTAAAAAAAGGACCGTATATACATTACAAACTGGAACAACGTGTGATCGCTGCTCAGGAGTCTGGCAAAAAGTCCACCATCAAGACTTGGTCCCGCTCCTCCATGATTTCACCCGATTTCGTGGGACTCACCATCGCTGTGCATAACGGGAACAAATTCATCCCCGTCTATGTCACCGAGAACATGGTTGGCCACAAACTCGGCGAGTTCGCGCCCACCCGTATCTTCCGCGGTCACGCTGGACAAAAGGACAAAGGCTCCAAATAATCGGAATTGTCCTGCTTTAGGTCCCTTCCTTCGAATTAATTATCATGAAATATCGTTAAGGCTTCCGTTTTTCGGAGGCCTTTTTTAGTTATAGTAGTTAGCCGTTGCTCCGGTAAAAAATACACCTGTTTTGATTATTATCCATTATTCATTATCCGTTATCAATTAAAATTGTATTTTTGCCGTCGTAAAATATAATCGAAATTGTTATGAAGAAAACCCTTTTAGCAGTTGGACTTTTTTGCGGGCTGATACTGGTGCTCGCCGGTTGCAAGACCAAAATCGACACGCAGGCGCTCAACACCCTCACCTCGCTGTCGCAGATCACCCCCGCCGACATCAAAACCCGGACACTTTCCCTTGCCGACTCCGTGGAACAGAAAAACATCAAGGGTAAGGTCGATTTTGTGGTGGATTTCCCGGAATCAGGCAATTTCTTTGTGATCAACAATATCCGCGAGTGGATGTCCGAACAAATGGGCGGCACATTCGAAGGTGGCTTGGAAAACGGCCCTCAGATGTTGGAACATTATAAAAATGCCGTGTTGACCGACTTCAAGCAGAACGTCATTCCCGATATGCCACCGATAGAAGATGCTCAATGCTATAAGAGCGTGAAAATCAATAAATTGTGCGAAACTGATCGCTATGTTACCTATCAGTACACCCAAGAAGGCTTCTCCGGTGGCGCACACGGCTGGTTCGTGGCGATGGGACAAACCTTCCGCAAGTCTGACGGCCGCCGCATTGATTACGACATTTTCCGCGAAGAATCCATGGATGAACTTGCTGACCTGGTCAAGGACAACATCTTCTCGCAATATTTTGAGTCGAATGCCACGGAGATGGAGAACCTGCTGACAATGGAGAACAATGACTACTTCCCGCTGCCTCAGGCTGCCCCCGTCTTCCGTGAGGACGGCGTGGAGTTCGTCTATCAGCAGTATGAGATTGCATGCTACGCAGCCGGAATGCCCGCTTGTGTGATCTCATACGATTTGCTCGAACCGTTCCTCACACAAGCCGGCAAATGGCTGGTGAATGTCGGACACGTGGCGGAGAACTAAAAGTCACTGCATGTACCATTCCTTGAACTCCGGGACCCTCGACTTGCTGATGGTGATTTCCTCCGGAACGGGCACCGACAGCGTGAGCCGCAGCTTCCCGCCGAACCATACCGTGATCCCTTCGATGGCGTTGTGCGCCACCACGAACTGACGGTTGGCGCGGAAGAACAGCCCCGGGTCTAATTGCTCGGCAATCACGTCCAACGGCTTCCCAATCACCACGGTCTTGCCCGGATAGGTCAACGCCCGCGACACTTTGTCCTCCAAGTAGAAACAAGCTATCTCATTGACCGCCAGGGGCACCAACTTGTCCTTAACGGGGATGAGGAAGTAGGAAGGATACCGCTGCGACTGCTGGCTGAACATCTTGACAAGCGCGTCAAGCTGCTGATTACCCGTTGTGTCGTTTCTATTCCCCGACAAAATGGCCCATTTGTCCAACGCCCGCTGCAAATCCTCCTTGCCGATGGGCTTGAGCAGGTAGTCGATGCTGTTCACCTTGAAGGCCTGCAGCGCATATTGGTCGTAGGCCGTGGTGAAGATGATCGGGCACGGGAAGGACACCTTGTCGAAAATGCGGAATGCGTTGCCGTCGGCCAAGTGGATGTCCATGAACACCAGGTCGGGGAAAGGGTGCGCGGAGAACCACTCCACCGTCTCCTCCACCGACTGCAAAACCTGCTCCACCGTGCTCTCCGGCGACACCTCGCCGAGCAAATGGCTGAGCCGCTGCGCCGCAATGGCCTCGTCCTCGATGATTACAACTTTTTTCATAGTGAATGGTGAATTGAGTTTTGAACCTTGAACTTTGAACTTTGAACCTTGAAACCTGATACTCACCCCATCTCCTCTCCAAGCTTAGCGAGGATGGCTTCCGCTTTCTGAGCGGGAATGAGGGGAATCTCCACGGAAAACGTTGTTCCGTCGTTGCTCACCGAGATATGCTCGCCGGCAATCAGCTCGTAGCGCTTGTCCATGTTGGATAGACCGATGCCTTCCGAGGTTGAGTCCTCCTCTTTCGGGCACATTGAGTTGCTGACCCGCAGACTGCCGTGGCCGGTGGACGCCACCGTGATGGTGAGCGGGTGCCGGTTGCTGACCACATTGTGCTTGATGGCGTTCTCTATCAGCAGCTGCAAGCTGATGGGCACCACGTAATAGCCGCTTTGCACCTCGTCGAAATGGCGGACAACCGTGAGGCTGTCGCCGTAACGGATATTCATCATGTAGAGGTAGGCGTCAGCGAAGGCGAGCTCGTCGGCCAAAGGCACCAGCTTGTTCTGCTGGATGGTATAGCGGTAGGTGGAGGCCAACTGCATCAAATAGGCCTGCGCCTTCTCGTCGTCGGTCCCGATCAGCCCGCTTAGCGTGTTCAGCGAATTGAACAGAAAGTGCGGATCCAACTGGTTCTCAAGCGTTTCATAACGCACCAACAGATTTTCGGACTGCAGGCGTTCGTTCTCCATCTCCATCTGATGGCGCCGGCTAAGCATGTAAATCAGCACTGTAATCAAGATGGTGATGACGGCAATCAAACTGTCTTTCAGCACATTGTCACCAAGATGCTCCAGCAGCTGCCCTTCGTACATCTGGTTTTTCACCCAGTTGGAGAGCAAGGAGAAAGAGGCGGCGATGACCAGCGCCCCTATGGTGGCCAACGCGAATCGCCAGGCCACGCGCATGCCGCTCTTGAGGATGCTGAAGACGTAGAGGAACAGCAGGAAGAACAGGGCGCAGTTCAGCGAAAGCGTCAGCACGAAGTGGAAGTCAGGAGCCACGGTCCAAGTCTGCGTGCTCAGCTTTCCCAGCAACATAATGACGGTCAACAAGATGCCGGTCGGAATGGACATGTAGAGCGCATTCCGCACCGTGAAGGGCGTGACCATCCGCAACGGTTTCAGCGTTTCGAGGCTCTTGCGCTTCAAAATGGCGGGCGTCATCGTGACGACTGACTTGAGACGTTCTTTATTTAGCATAAACTTGGATATCTACGTGTGTTGACCCGCTCAGCTCCGCCTCGACTTCTCGAAATCGGCAATCGCCTCTTTCAGCATCGCTTCAAACTGGTCGATGGAATAGTCGATGGAGTATTTCTTTGCTGATTCGGAATAGATTTTCTCCATTCGCCGCTTCTCCTCGGGGTTGTCGAGCCAGTAGTCGATGGCGCGTGCCAGATCCTTGGGGTCGCCGGCTCTAAAGAGGCTCCGATGGTCGAGGGCGAACTGCTTCGTGGCCGAAAGCCTGCTGTCGGAGATGACGGGCACGAGCCCTGTGGCGAAGGCTTCGATGCAGGAAATGGCCTCGGACTCCATGTCGGAAGCGTGGACATACAAGTCACACTGTCCCAAAAGGTTGAGAAGTTCATCCTTGGTGAGATAGGTGAAAATTGGCGGGTTCTTGAGCTTTTGACCCAGTTTATAATACTGTTTGTATTTCGGTCCTTTTCCGGCGAACACCAGTTGGATTTTGTCTCCGTATTTGGAGTATTGCAGGGCATTGATGATAAGGTCCTGACGCTTTTCGCCGGCCAAACGCCCCACCATCATGATGAGGATTTTGTCGGCATATTCCGGGCTCCTGGGCGTTTTCGTCCAGGTGAAATCCGATTGGATGCCGTTGGAGATGGGATGAATCTTGGCCGTATAGCCGCGCTTCTCGATTTCGCCGGCCATGAACTGCGACGGGGTGTGCACATGGCCGTAATGGTTGTAGGTGGTGTTGCGGAACAGCCTGAAAATGGCGTTGTTGACCCAGGCGATGTTCCCCATACCGATACTGGAGGTGATGTTTTCAGGCTGGATATGGAAGGCGGCCGTGGAGGGCTTGCCTAACTTGTCGGCGATTTTTTTCGCCTTCGCCTCCATCACGAACGGCATGTAGCAATGGACGATGTCCGCCCATTGCACCGCCTCGGTGAGCGTCTTCCGCTTCCATTTGGCGAACTGGAAGCCGTGTTTCGAGATCAGCCCCTGAAAAAAAGGGACTTTCAGCTCAGGAAGCCCGTAGATGTCCTCCCTTGCCTCTTTGCAGGTGGTCAGGATGCGCACCTCATGGCCTCGTTTGCGAAGCTCGTCCGCGAAACGCTGCGCGGAAATGCTTGTCCCGTTGTTGTTGGTGAAGTAGGCGTCTATTACGAATAAGATTTTCATTTTCTGA
>JBGUPL010000006.1:0-7446 GCA_045130275.1 Bacteroidales bacterium | reverse complement strand
TTCTTCGCCGCGGCTACAGGAGTGGCTTTTGCAGTCGTGGTTAGGAACCTACATCCGCAGTTATCGCCGTCGCGGCGGGATGACCGTTGCGCAAAAAGCCGGTGCTTGTGGCATTATGGTGACGATGGTGCTACTCTCTACATTCGTCTTTATCCCTAAAGGCTCGGTGGCTCGCATCATCGTGCCCATTGTCGGTGCCATTGGTGTACTAACGGTTATTTTTGCGGTGCCTAATGCGAAGGAAGAATAAAACCATACTGCATTTTGAAAAGCAATAAACGAACACTTTTAGGTTTTGCAGCGGGAATCATGGCCGGAGTTTCATACGGCTTGAATCCGCTGTTTGGCAAGCCATTGCTGGATGGCGGCGTGCCGGTACTGTCCATGCTGTTTTTCCGCTATGCCATTTCTGCCTTGCTTTTGGGTGGATGGATGTTGCTGCGGAAAGAGACCTTCAAAGCGACGTGGAAAGAGTTTCAGCTGCTGATTGTGCTGGGAATCCTATTTGCTGCCAGTAGCGTAACTTTGTTTGAGTCTTACAAGTTTATTCCCGCTGGATTGGCCACTACCTTGGTGTATCTCTATCCCATCTTCGTGGCCGTTATCATGCTGTTCCTAAAGGTCTATCCCACATGGCAGGTGTGGCTGAGCATTGCCGCCACTGTGGGCGGCGTGGTGGTGCTCAGTTGGCCAGGCGGCGGCGTGACGCTGCATTGGGCAGGGATGGTGTTGGCTGCCCTGTCGGCCCTCAGCTATTCCTTCTTCTTGATCATCGTCAACCGTTCGCAGCGCATCAAGCACATTTCCGAGCACGCTCTGACCTTTTACGCCTTGGTAGTCGGTGCAACGTTGTTTTTAACGTATCAAATCATCGATGGAACGCCTATCCTTCAAGGCATCGACCAACCAACGGAGGTGCTGAACCTCATCGGTTTGGCCATCTTCCCCACGATGATTTCCATGCTAACCATTTCGATGTCAACGCGTTTGATCGGCCCGACAAAGACTGCAGTTTTAGGCGTGTTTGAGCCACTAACAGGCATACTTGTAGGAACGCTGATGTTTGCAGAGCCGATGACCGCCAATATCCTTGTCGGCATTGCCATTTGCATCGCCGCTGTGCTGTTTATGGTGGTCAGCGAGCGGAAAGCCTAAAGTCCTATTGTCTCATTAGAATGAGTTTTTTCATACCTTTGCAGCAAAATAATCACAAATGAAAGCACTCCTTATCAACGGCAGCCCACACACCAACGGCTGCACCTTCACCGCCTTGAGCATCGTGGCGGAAGAACTACAGAAGAACGGCATAGAAACCGAAATCGTCCACATCGGGAACAAGGACATCCGAGGCTGCATCGCCTGTGGCAAGTGCGCCGAATTGGGGCATTGTGTGTTCAACGATATGGTGAACGAAGTGGCAACTAAGTTTGAGCAAGCCAACGGCCTCGTGGTTGGCTCGCCAGTGTATTACGGCGGCCCCAACGGGACGCTCACCAACCTGCTCGACCGCCTGTTTTTCAGCACACCTTTCGACAAACGGATGAAGGTGGGCGCGGCCGTCGTCTCGGCACGACGTGGGGGCACCACAGCCGCTTTCGACAGGCTTAACAAGTATTTTACCATCAGCGAGATGCCCGTGGTGAGCAGCCGCTATTGGAACATGGTACATGGACATACCCCAGAAGATGTGATGAAAGACGAAGAAGGCGTGCAAATCATGCGCATCTTGGGCCGCAACATGGCCTTCCTCATACACGCCATCGCTGCCGAGTGCGAGCGCAACGGATTGCCTGAAAAGGAAGTGACGAAATACACCAATTTCATCCGATAAGTTTTAACTATGAAAAAAGTAATCGTAATTTCAACCAGTCTCCGCCCCGGCTCGAACAGCAACGCTTTAGCGGAGCATTTTGCCAAGGGCGCGGAAGCTGCTGGGCATCAAGTGGAACTCGTGTCGCTCAGAGGCAAGGAAATCAAGTTTTGTATCGGCTGCCTATCGTGCCAAAAGACAGGTGCCTGCGTCTTCAAGGACGACGTGCCAGCCATTATGGGAAGCGTGCTCAACGCTGATGTGGTTTGCTGGGCCACGCCCATCTACTACTACGAGATGAGCGGCCAGATGAAGACCCTCATCGACCGTATGAACGCCATGTACCCCAAGGACTACCGTTTCCGCGACGTCTATCTGCTGACCACGGCTGCCGAGAACAAGGAGTTCGTGCCGAAACGCGCCGAGGGCGGCCTCACCGGCTGGATCGACTGCTACGGCAAATCCGCGCTCAAGGGCCACCTCTTCTGCGGCGGCGTGGGCGGTCCGAACGAGATTGCCGGCAACACCAAACTGCAGGAGGCGTATGAGATGGGAAAGAGGGTGTGACACGCGCGAAGCGCAACTAACCCCACACAAGCACAACGTGGGGTTAGGAAAAAACAAAAAAAAACGAATCAATATGGATAAAGAACAACAATTTTGTCAGAGCTGCGGAATGCCACTGGCCCCGGAAATCCTCGGCACCAACGCCGACGGCAGCCAAAACGAAGAATACTGCATCTACTGCTACAAAGACGGTGCGTTCACCGGCGACTTCACTATGGAGGAGATGGTGGAGTTCTGCGCACAGTTTGTGGAGGAGTACAACAAAAATACCGGTCAAGACCTCACCCGCGAAGAGTACAAGGGCGTGCTTCGTCAGTATTACCCCAACTTGAAACGCTGGCAACTGCCCGCCGACCAGCTGCCGCACGCCACCTCGCCGATCAAGCGGCAGCTTATTGACGAGGTCAATGCATTGGGCATCAAGGATATGCCGCGCATCGACAACCTCTTTGTGCTGCAAGGCTCGTTCGTCAATATGGAGTACACCATCAACGGCAACAAGGTGAAATTCCTCAACGACAATGCCACCTATTGGGGTAATCAGGTGGAAAAACAGGGCGCAATTGGTCGCTGCTTCGGCATCGCCTGCGACGAACATTGCATCCTCGTGAGCGAGTACGGGAAGGATGGTGCGGATGCCGAGCTGGTGGTGCTTAAAAGGAGAGGATAGTATTGCAATTCACCACTCTTATGAGCCATATAAACGATTTTACCCACATCATCGTGCGCGATGCCACCGAGAACAACCTCAAGCACGTCAACGTCAGGATTCCCAAGGGGAAGATCACCGTGGTGACGGGCGTGTCGGGGTCGGGGAAGTCGTCGCTGGTGCTGGACACCATCGCAGCCAAGTCGCGGCGCGAGCTCAACGACACCTTCCCCTCCTTCACGCAGCAGTACCTGCCCAAGTACGGGCGGCCGCACGTGGGCGACATCCAGAACCTGCCCATCGCCATCGTCATCGAACAGCGCAAGCCCGCCTCCAACTCCCGCTCCACCGTGGGCACCTACACCGACATCTACGCCCTGCTGCGTCTGCTCTTCTCGCGCATCGGGCAACCCTTCGTGGGCTACTCCGACGCCTTCTCGTTCAACCACCCCTCGGGCAGCTGTCCGCGCTGCGGCGGACTGGGCGAGATCCGCGAGCTGGACATCCACAAGCTGGTGGATTTCGACAAGTCGCTCAACGACGAGGACACCATCCACTACATCGCCTTCGGCAAGGGCGGCTGGCGCTGGATACGCTACGCCCACAGCGGCCTCTTCGACCTCGACAAGAAGATCAAGGACTACTCGCCCGAGGAACTCGACCTTTTCCTTAACTCGCCGCAGATCAAGCTGAAGAATCCGCCTTCCAACTGGCCCAAGACCGCCAAGTACGAAGGCCTCATCCCCCGGATGTACCGCAGCATCATCAACTCGGAGGAGGGACTGCTCCACGCCTCCGTGCTCAACCCGATGCTGACGATGGGCACCTGTCCCGACTGCGGCGGCACGCGCCTCAACGAGAAAATACGCTCATGCAAGATCGGCGGACTCAATATCGCCGAGGTGACAGCCATGAGCATCAGCGACTGCCGCCGATGGATGGAAACCATCAACAATCCGTTAGCGGAGGACATCAAGCGGGCGACCACCGAGCGGCTGGCGGCGTTGGAGGAGATCGGACTCGGCTACCTCACCCTCGACCGCGCCATCGGCACCCTCTCCGGCGGCGAGGCCCAGCGTTGCAAGATCGCCAAATACATCAACTCACCACTATCCGACGTGATGTACATCCTCGACGAGCCCAGCGTGGGCCTGCACAACCACGACATCCTGCTGATGCAACGCTCAGTGCAGAAGCTCAAGAACCACGGCAATACGGTCATCCTCGTGGAGCATCACAAGGAGATCATCAAAATCGCCGACCACATCATCGATATGGGCCCCGGTGCCGGTATGAAAGGCGGCGAAATCGTCTTCGAGGGCACCTACGAGGAGCTGCTGCACAGTCAGACGCTTACGGGCACGATGCTGAGCGCGACGAGTGCCATCAAGGAGCAGGTGCGCACGCCCAAGGATTTCTTCATGTTGGAGAACGCCCATTTGCACAACCTGAAGAATGTTTCCGTCAAGCTGCCGTTGGGCGTGATGTGCGGCATCGCGGGCGTGGCGGGCTCGGGCAAGAGTTCGTTGATGGAATGTTTCCGGAACGCCTATCCGCATCCCGAACACATCGTCTATATCAGCCAGAAGAGCATCGGCATCAGTCTGCGCAGCACCCCGGCCACCTATTTGGACGTCGCCGACGACATCCGCAAGCTCTTCGCCAAGACCAACAAGACCAAGGCCGACCTCTTCTCCTTCAATGGAAAGGGCGGCTGTCCTGTCTGTCAGGGCAAGGGCGTCATCGTCAACGATATGGCCTTTATGGATGCCATTGAGACGACCTGCGAGGCTTGCGGCGGATTGCGCTATTCGCCGGAAGTCCTTTCCTACAAAGTTAACGGGCTCAACATTGCCGAGGTAATGGACCTTACCGCCAACAAAGCCTCCGAGCTGTTTGCCGGAAGTGGGATTGCCGAGAAATTGGAGCCGTTGCGCAAAGTTGGTTTGGGGTATCTGCATCTGAACCAGTCGCTCTCCACCCTTTCCGGCGGCGAGCTGCAGCGCATCAAGTTGGCCTCCTACCTGCGCGATGCGGGCAAGATCTTCATCATGGACGAGCCCTCCGACGGTCTCCACGCGGGCGACATCAAGCGCATCCTCAACCTCTTCGACACGATGGTGGAGGCGGGCAACACCATCTTCCTCATCGAGCACAACATCGAGATGCTGAAGTCCTGCGACTGGCTCATCGAGCTCGGTCCCGGCGGCGGCGCGATGGGCGGCGACATCATCTTCGAGGGAACGCCCAAGGCGATGGCGGAGGATTCGGGGTCTGTCACGGGGCCGTATCTAAGGTAACTTTGTCGCAGCAGGTCTGTGAACGCCTAATTCTAAGCCTACGAAAAGTGATTTATAATCGCATAGCGAATGATTTTTGACAAATAAAGAAAATATCAAAACAAATCCAATATGAAACACATTACTAAAATTCTCACGATTTGCTGTCTGATGGTGGCGGCTGTGGCGCTGGCAATCTGTGTCAGCGGTTGCCGTAACAGCCAACCCGAGTATTGCACCGTGAAAGGGACCATCAAGGGACTGAAAGAGGGAACAAAAATCAGACTGGAGGACGACTTCGACCATTTCAAGGTTATTGAGACGACCCGTGTCAAGGATGGACACTTTGAGTTCCATCCCCGTATTTCATCGCCAACCCACGTGTATTTGTATTCGCAGGACGACACGCAGTTGAAAGATTTCTTTCTGGAGCCGGGAACGATTGTCGTCGATGTGGACGCCTCTGACGAAGAAGATTATGAGGTCAACAACGCGACAGGCACTGCCGCCAACGATACCTTCAAGAAGATTGACGAATTAGAAAACAGTGGCGATCAAGAGGCGGTCGAGGCGCTCAAGCGAGAAGTGATTAACGCAGAACAAGCTGGTCCGTTGGCATTGTATTATGCGGCACATTGGTATTCATCGGCAGAGGCGCTTGGAATCCTCGACCGCTTGATGCCCGAGTTGGCTGAGAAGCAATACGTCGCCGAATTACGTGAGGAACTGACACGCCGTCTGAAAACCGAGCCGGCGCCGGAAGGCAGCAAGCCCAACTATTTCATCGACATGACCTATCCTGACGCTACCGGGAAACCTGTCAGCCTGAAGTCGGTGGTGAACAATCCGGCCAACCGCTACGTCCTGCTGGATTTTTGGGCAACATGGTGCAGCGGATGTGTGGAGAAGGTCCCACAGCTTAAGGAACTCTACACCAAGTATCATGAGAAGGGATTGGAGATCTATTCCGTAGCGGAGAACCCCGATGTGGAGTATTGGAAGACCTTCATCAAAGAAAAAGGGATGACGTGGGTGAATGTATGTGACGATCATCCCGGACGAGGCAGCAAGGCATGGAAAGATTATACCCTTCCTGGCATCCCGACCGTCTTGCTGATTGACGGCGAGACCGGCGCCATCATTGCCCGTGATGTGGATATGGACAAGATACTGGGTGAATTGCTCCAATAAAAAGTGTATCTTTGCAGGAGAAAAACCTTATTTGTAAATAGAAATTCATCAAAAATGAAAAACATTCCCTTTATCGTCATCGCTGCCGTGGTGCTCGCTTCTTGCGGACAAAGTGGCAAAAATAACCAATCTCAACCTTCCGAGGAGGGCGCGACCGTTTATTTGACTCGCGACATCAGTCCCGAGGCGTTGGTGAAGATCTACAAAGCGCTGGGTGTGGAGGCCAAGGGCCGCGTGGCCGTGAAGATCTCCACCGGCGAGGGCAGCAACCCAAACTACTTGAAGCCCGAACTCATCAAAGACCTCGTGATGCTGGTCGATGGCACCATCGTGGAGTGCAACACCGCTTACAGCAGCGGCCCCGAAGACGCTCAGGATGACCGCAACACCTCGGCCAACCACTGGAAGATCATCGAGCGGCACGGCTTCACACCGCTGTTCAAGGTTGACATCATGGACGAGGAGGGCGAGATGCACATTCCCGTGAAAGACGATTCGCACATCAAGTACGACATCGTGGGCTCTCACATGGCCAACTACGACTTCATGATCGCGCTCAACCACTTCAAGGGTCATCCCATGGGCGGCTACGGCGGCGCACTCAAGAACCTCAGCATCGGCTGCGCCAGCCAGAACGGCAAGGCCTACATCCACTCCGCCGGCAAGATGGAGGTCCTTGACATGGAGAAACTCTGGACCCCCGAGTACATCGGCGACCAGGACGGCTTCCTCGAGAGCATGGCGGCGGCCGCGCAAGCCGTGACCGACTACTTCCAGAAGAAGGAGGGTATCATCTACATCAGCGTGATGAACAACATGAGCATTGACTGCGACTGTGTCGATCATCCCGAGCCCGTGAAGTTGGAGGACTACGGCATCCTCGCCAGCACCGACCCCGTGGCCCTCGACCAGGCCTGCGTCGATATCATCAACCAGCAGAAGGTGACCGC
>JBGUPL010000005.1:0-16917 GCA_045130275.1 Bacteroidales bacterium | reverse complement strand
TTGGCTGTATTTAATCATTGTCGTTATACTATTTGCAAATTCAAAATCAAGGTGCAAAAATAGGAAATAGTTCCTAATCCTTCACTTTCCCCATCTCCTCCCGGTCTATCTCCATCAACCTGACCGCAAAGGCATAGCGTTCTTTCAGCCGGTTGTGCTGGAAAAAGCCGTAAACGGCCACCGCAAAGGCCCCGACCAGGTCGAGGATCAGGTCCGTCATCGTGTCGCGCAGTGCGGCGTGCCCGCACAACGGGACATCCTCCGCAGCGAAGATGGAGCCGGTGGTCGAGGCCATGAACTGCTGGGTGTTCGTGCCGCTGAGACTGTCGTAGGTGTATTCCACGATTTCCCAGCAGGCTCCCATGCCCAGGGAGAACATCACCAAGAAGAGGACGAGGAAGTATTTGTTGAAGTAGATGTACTTGTCGTTGCCCGCCATGATGACGTGAATCAGCCACAACGCCACAAACGACAGGATAACGCCTGAAAAGCCGTGCAGCACGGAGTCCCACCAGGTGAACCGGCCGTAGAAGTCGAGGCCGTCGCCGAGCACTAAGGCGGAGAAGGCGAAGAGCAGGATGACCACTGACAGGGCGGCGGGCACATCCACCTTGAACCGCTTCCGCAAAAAAATCGGCGCCTTCAGTATCAACAGCATGGCCAAATACTGGCCGCCCCGGAAGACGATTTCCTCCCAAGTGCTGTTGTCCCGGACAAGCAGCATCCCCACATTGATCACGGCCAAGGCCAGCGTCACCCAGAAAATCACACCGTTCATCCTGTGCAGCCGCTTGATCCGCTTCCGGTATTTGGTTTCAAGTTCTTCCCAACTTAATTGTCGCTTCTCTTTTCCCATGACTTCCGATATTTGAAAACAGACCGCAAAAATAGAAAAATAACGCACACTCACAGATTCGAGACTCTCGCGAAAAAAAAGTGTATTTTCGCGGCACAAAACAAGAAAGCATCATCAACTTATGCCTACAACCAGCCATACTATACGCATTGACCTTCACGGCATGTACGTGGAGGACGCGATGGAACTCCTTCGCGAGCGGGTGGCACGCGCCCCGCGCGGAACGGAGAAGATTGTCGTGATTCACGGCTACAACAGGGGTTCCGCCCTGAAAGAGGCCGTCCGCAGGTTTCGCGCCCCACGGGTAGTGGAAATCGCCCCGTCATTCCTGAACGAGGGCGAAACCGTGATATGGCTGAGAAGTTGACGTGTGAACTATAGATGGATTTTCTATTTTTGCATCGTCATTATTCATCAAATTATATTTGTTATGACAAAGAGACTGAATTACATCATACTCGTCGCAGTGTTCGCATTTTCCATACAGTCGAATGCACAAACGACAACATCTGAAAGCACCTACAAAGGGTTCAACATCACCGCTAACGCCACGGGAGGTGCGTGCAGCTACCTGTTTTGGTCCGATACTTTCATACAAGCAGGCGGCGGAGTGGGTTTTCGATACGACTTCAGTCGATTTTGGGGAATCTACACCAGTTTGGATTATGAAAGTGTTTTCAAACCGGCGAACAACGAACATTACCATTACCTGAGGATCCCGATTGAGATGGAATTCCACACACGGCACTTTTACGCCCGCGGCGGCCTTTCCTTCGGCATCGGGTTAGAGGCTTGGACGGCAGCAAATGCCAAAGAGTGCTTTAACATAGGCGAGACAGTGCTCGAACTCGGAGGCCGCATCCCGTTGACCACCCATGACATCCTCACGATCGGGGTCAACAGCAACATATCGGTAGGTTTCGACAAGGTCTATCACGACGGTGTTGCCTATCCTGGGCTAAGCCCCTCGCCCCCTCGTTTCGGTGCCTGCCTAAGACTCGGCTACGAACACCGTTTCTAATTATAAAATAAACAGACGGACGATCTTCAACGAGACCGTCCGTCTGTTTCAATCGGAAAACAGTAGAGACGCAATGCATTGCGTCTCTACAGAAATTACGTGATTACTCTTTCGAGCACGCAAGTCCCTTCCACACGAGTGCGGAGAGGGCAGCACCGATCATCGGGGCCACGATGAACACCCACACTTCGGCGAGAGCCTGACCGCCAGCGAACAACGCGGGTCCGAAGGAACGGGCCGGGTTGACGGAGGTGCCGGTGAGGTTGATGCAGACGAGGTGGACGAGGATCAGGGTCAGACCGATGGCCAAACCGGCGAGGTTGCCTGCGCCGAGTTTGCTGTCGGTAGTGCCGAGAACCACGAGCACGAAGATGAAGGTGGCGATGATCTCCACGAGGCAAGCGCCCCAGACGCCGCCGGCGTTAGCCACGCCGTTGCAGCCGAGACCCATCATGCCTTCGGCGATGCCTTCAGCACTGGGCGTCACGATGTTGACAAGAGCCAACAGGACAGCACCAGCGAGGATACCGCCGATGAACTGGCCGATCCAATAGATGCAGGCCTCTTTCCAGGTCATACGACCGGAAAGCGCCACCGCGAAGGTGATAGCCGGGTTGATGTGGCAACCGGTGATGCCGCCGATGGTGTAGGCCATGGCGACCACGGTGAGACCGAAAGCGATGGCCGTACCCACCACGCCAGCGGGAGTGGCACAACCCAAGAACATAGCCGTTCCGCAGCCCAGGAGGGTGAGAACGAACGTTCCAATCAGTTCAGCGAATAATTTTTTTGTCATAATGCGATTTATTTTGGTGAGAAATTAAAAGGTTATCGGTTAAAGGTTAAAAGGTTAAAGGGTTAGGAGGTTACGAGATTATAATAGGCATTTTCCTTGAGCAGCCCCGGCAAGGGGCAAGAACTTGGTAGCACAATGAGAAAGAACGAAATCGTCACATCTGAGGTTCAGATGTTTTAGATTTTGAATTGGCAAAAGTAAATTTTTTTTTATTAGGATGTCATCATTGGAATGTTTTTTTTTGCAACATCGCGAGCCGGCGCGTAGGAGCCTACGCTTCCAAGCGTCGCGGAAACCCCTTTCACGAACCAACGTTGGGAAACGTTGGTTCCTCCCGCCGCCGGAACGTTTCCCTGTGTCGGGTTTCGCCCCTGCCGGGGCGAAATGGAAAAACGGGGCACATTTTCCTACCGAGCTTTTGTCCCTGCCGGGACATTACCCCACCCATTCTACATTCTACATTCAGCATTCAGCATTCATCATTCATCATTCAGCATTCATAATTTGCTTTCCGGCTCGCCGCAACCAACGCCCCGAACACCAGCAACCCGTTGACAATCAGCAATTCGTAGCCGAACTTGTAGCCGAAGAGCCATTGCTGGGAGTGCGTGGCGAGGATGTAACAGAAGACCGGGATGCCGATGGCGATGACCGGCACGAGCCAGCGGCGCGACTGCGGAATCTCCCGCTTGGTGAACATACCGAACGTGAATAAGCCCAAAATCGGGCCGTAGGTGTAGGAAGCCACCATGAAGATGATGCGGATGAGCGCGTCGTTGTGGTGCTGCGAGACGATGAGAATCACCGTCAGGAAGAGCATTGAGATGACGAGGTGAACGATTCTGCGGACGTTGATCTGCTGCTTCTCCGTGGGGAAACGCTTCTCGATGTCGAGCAGATCGTAGCAGACCGTGGTCGTGAGGGCCGTGAAGGTGCCGTCCGCGCTGGAGAAGCCAGCGGAGATGAGTCCGAAGACGAAGACCAACGCCCCGACCTTGCCCAAGTAGTTGAACGCGATCTCCGGATAGATGCGGTCGGTCGGGAACTGGCTGACATCCACGCCGTTGTGCTGCGCGAAGACCAGCAACATGCCGCCCAGCAGCAGGAAGAGGATGTTGACCACCACCAAGATGCAGGTGAACGAGAACATGTTGCGCTGCGACTCCCGCAACGACTTGCAAGAGAGGTTCTTCTGCATCATGTCCTGATCCAAGCCCGTCATGGAGATGGTGATGAACATGCCGCCGATGACCTGCTTCAGGAAGTAGCTGTTGTTGCGCCAGTCGGTGTTGAAGACGGTGCGGCAGTCGGTGCCGTCCTTGCCCACGGTGGCCATCTGCGCCCATATATCGCTGAAGGAGCCGCCCATGTTGCGCATAATCACCACAATCGTAATAATCAGTGCGCCAATCAGAAAGGTGGTCTGCAGCATGTCCGTCCACACTACGGTCTTGATGCCGCCGCGGAACGTGTATAGCAGGATGATGGCAATCATCACGATGGCCGTGGCCCAGATCGGGATGTTCCAGCCATCGAAGACAAAGATCTGCAACACAAAGATTACCAGATACATACGCAACGCCGAACCCAGCAATCGCGACAGGAAGAAGAACAGCGCGCCCGTCTTGTGCGCCTCGTTGCCGATGCGCTTGCCGAGGTACTCGTAGATGGAGGTCACGTTGAGCCGATAATAGAGCGGCAACAGCAACAACCCGATGACAATGTAGCCGAGGATGTAGCCGAAGACCACTCCCAAGTAGGTGAACTGCGTGGTGTAAACGTCGCCGGGCACAGACATGAATGTCACGCCCGACAACGAACTGCCAATCATGCCGTAAGCCACCACAAACCAGGGTGACTTACGGTTTCCTGTGAAATAACTCATTTTGTCCGTCTTGCGGGAAGTCAACCCCGTAATCACGAACAGCATCACCACATAAAGGGCGAAGAACGTGAAAATAAAACCCTGCACTATTTCGTTGATTTTGATTTTTGTTGTTAGGACTTGCAGTTAAGGCTGTTGGCTGTTGGCCAAAAGCTAATAGCTAATAGCCAAAAGCCAATTACACGCCGGGTTTTCCGAGCAGACGGAACATATTCTTCTTGTACGCTTCCACGCCGGGTTGGTCGAACGGGTTCACGCCGAGCATGTAACCGCTTACCGCACAGCTCATTTCGAAGAAGTAGATGAGTTCGCCGAGGTGGTACTCGTTGATTTCCGGGACGGAGATGCAGAGGTTCGGCACCTGACCGTCCACGTGCGCGAGACACGTGCCCTTGCGGGCGATCTGGTTGATTTCGTGGATGGTGCGGTGCTGCAGATAGTTCAGATTGTCGAGATTTTCGGCATCCTCGGGGATGTTGACGCGGTGGTGGACCGCATCGATGGCGAGGACGGTCTCGAACATCTGGCGCGTGCCCTCCTGGATGTACTGACCGAGGGAGTGCAGGTCGGTGGAGAAGATGGCGCCGGCGGGGAAGATGCCCTTATGCTCCTTGCCTTCACTCTCGCCGAAGAGCTGCTTGAACCATTCGATGAAGTAGAAGAGCTGCGGTTCGAAAGAGGCGAGCAGCTCCACTTTCAATCCTTTCTGATAGAGGATATTACGAATGGTAGCATATTGCAAGACAGGGTTCTGCTCGTATTTCGGGTTCTCGGCCACGAACTTCTGCATGTCTTTCGCACCTTGCAGCAGCTGGCGGATGTTGAAGCCGGCCATGGCGATGGGCAGCAAACCCACCGGGGTGAGCACGGAATAGCGGCCGCCCACATCATCGGGAATCACGAAGGTGGGATAGCCCTCCTTGTCGGCGAGGGTCTTCAGGGCGCCGCGGGCCTTGTCGGTGATGGCCACGATGCGCTCCTTGGCCGCTTCCACGCCGTATTTCTTCTCGCAGTGCTGTTTCAGGATGCGGAAAGCCAGGGCGGGCTCGGTGGTCGTGCCCGACTTGGAGATCACCACCACGGAGTAGTCGCGGGTGTCGAGAACGTCCAGCAGATCGTGGAGATAGTCCTCGTTGATGTTGTTGCCGGCATATAGGATGTGCGGGTATTTGCCCTTCACGTAGGGGGCGAAAGAGTGCTGCAGGGCCTCGATGACGGCACGGGCGCCGAGGTAGGAACCGCCGATGCCGACCACCACGACCACCTCCGATTTGGCGGCCATGCGGGCGGCGCATTCCTCAATGCGGGTGATGTCGGCCTCCGTCACATCGTTCGGAAGGGTGATCCACCCGAGGAAGTCGTTACCGCGACCGGTCTTGTTCAGCGCGGTCTGGAGCGCGGCCTCCGCCTGCGGTTTCAGGTTCTCAATCTGTTGATTCTCAACAGCAAACAAAGCGTCTTGATTGTTAAATGTGATATTCATAACGGTGATATTATTAACTTTTAGTTTCGTCGTTTTAGGGATTGCAAAGATAGTATTTTTTAAGATTTAAGACGTAAGACGTGAGACTTAAGATTTTTTTTGCATCAGTCAGCGATCATCCCATTCTTAATTCTTAATTTTTAATTCTTAATTCCAAAAAATCGTATCTTCGCGTTGGCAAAAAAAGTTTGCAAGAATTATACAAATAACTAATAACCAGAAAGATATGGCAAGAGAAGTAAAATGTCTCATCATCGGTTCCGGCCCCGCAGGTTACATGGCCGGCGTATATACGGCACGTGCCGACCTGAAACCCCTTCTCATCGAGGGCATGCAGCAGGGCGGCCAGCTGACCATCACCAACGAAGTGGAGAACTTCCCGGGATTCCCGGGTGGCGCGGGCGGTCCGGTCATCATGGACAAGCTGCGCGAGCAGGCGCTGAAACTGGGCGTGGAGATGCAGCCCAAGAGCGTCGCGAAGGTCGATTTCAGCAGCCGGCCGTTCCACTGCCAACTGGATGACGGTGAAGAGATTATCGCCGAGACGGTCATCGTGGCCACGGGTGCGAGCGCACGTTGGCTGCATCTGCCCGGCGAGGACGAGTTCCGCGGCTTCGGGGTCTCCACCTGCGCCACCTGCGACGGCAACTTCTTCCGCAACAAGACCACCGTGGTCATCGGCGGCGGCGACACCGCGTTGGAGGACGCCCTCTACCTGTCGCAGCTCTGCACGAAAGTCTATATCGTGCACCGCCGCGACCAGTTCCGGGGCACCGCCGCGCTGCAGAAGAGCGTGCTGGCGACTCCGAACATCGAGGTGGTGTGGAGCCACGTGCCCGTGGAGATCACCGGCGAGCAGAAAGGGTTCATCAAGAAAGTGACGGGTCTGAAGGTGAAGCACGCGCAGACCGGCGAGGAGCGCACCTTGGAAGTCGATGGCGTGTTCGAGGCCATCGGCGTGGTGCCGACCACCGAACTCTTTGTGGGACAATTAGATATGAACGAGCAGGGCTACATCGTCACGAAGCCTGACAGCACGAAGACCAACGTCGAGGGCGTGTTCGCCGCCGGCGACGTGCAGGACCCCGTCTTCCGCCAGGCCGTCATCGCCGCCGGCACCGGCAGCATGGCAGGCATCGAGGCGTCGAGGTTTTTGATGGAAAACTAACTCGAAAAATCGTATCTTTGCCGCCCGAAAGACAGAGGGCGTAGAGACGCTGCGAACAACGTCTCCATCAAACCCTGTTCACTGATCACTATTCACTGATCACTAAAGAAAATGAAACAAGAAGAGACCGAACAAAAGGACATATTGAAAGACATCACCGACAAGGAATACGAATACGGTTTCGTGTCGGACATTGATATCGAGGATTTCCCGAAAGGGCTGAACGAGGACATCGTGCGGCGGATTTCGCAGCGCAAGGGCGAACCTGACTGGCTGCTGGAATTCCGGCTGAAGGCATACCGCTACTGGACCACCCTCGAGGAGCCCGACTGGGGACATCTCGAGTTTGAAAAACCCAACTACCAGGACATCAGGTATTTGGCCATCCCCAAGAAGAAGAAACAGCTCGCCTCAATGGACGAGGTCGATCCCGAGTTGGTCGATACGTTCAACAAGCTGGGCATCAACCTCGAAGAGCAGAAAGTGCTGGCGGGCGTGGCTGTGGATGCGGTCATGGACTCCGTTTCCGTGAAAACCACCTTCTCCGACACGCTGAAGAAGTACGGCATCATCTTCTGCTCCTTCGGCGAGGCGGTGCGCGAGCATCCCGACCTGGTGCGGCAGTACCTCGGCACCGTGGTCCCCTACACCGACAACTTCTTCGCCGCCCTCAACTCGGCGGTCTTCAGCGAGGGCTCGTTCTGCTACATTCCCAAGGGGGTGCGCTGTCCCATCGAGCTTTCCACCTATTTCCGCATCAACGCGGCCAACACCGGCCAGTTCGAGCGCACGCTGCTCATCGCCGACGAGGGCGCGTACGTAAGCTACATGGAGGGCTGCACCGCCCCGCAGCGTGACGAGAACCAACTGCACGCCGCCGTGGTGGAGCTCATCGCCATCAAGGACGCGGAGATCAAGTACTCGACCGTCCAGAACTGGTACCCGGGCGACAAGAACGGCAAGGGCGGCATCTACAACCTCGTCACCAAGCGCGGTCTCTGCAAGGGCGCGAACTCCAAGATTTCGTGGACACAGGTGGAGACCGGCTCGGCCATCACGTGGAAGTACCCAGGCTGCATCCTCAAGGGCGACAACAGCGTGGGAGAGTTCTACTCCGTGGCCGTCACCAACAACTACCAGCAAGCCGACACGGGCACGAAGATGATCCACCTGGGCCGCAACACCCGCAGCTTGATCGTCTCCAAGGGCATCTCCGCGGGCCACAGCCAGAACAGCTACCGCGGACTCGTGCGGGTTGATAAGAACGCCGAGAACGCCCGCAACTTCTCGCAATGCGACTCGCTGCTGATGGGCGACAAATGCGGCGCACACACCTGGCCCGACCTGCAGTGCGCCAACTCCAGCTCCGTGTTGGAGCACGAGGCCACCACCTCGAAGATCTCCGACGACCAGCTCTTCTACTGCCAGCAGCGCGGCATCGACCAGGAGAACGCCGTGAGCCTCATCGTCAACGGCTACGCCAAGGAGGTGCTCAGCAAGCTGCCGATGGAGTTCGCCGTCGAGGCGCAGAAACTGCTGAGTTTGACGCTGTCGGGAAGCGTGGGATAATGTAGAATGTAGAATGCAGAATGCAGAATGATGAATATATTCAGGCAGATCGTACTATTTGTAGGTATTCTCTTAATGGGCTGCGCGTTGCAGGCGCAGAATGTCGAGTTTATCGCGGATTGGCATCCGGGGGATGTCTTCAAGTACAATGTCTCCAAAATCGTGCAGAAAGACAACGCTATCGACACCCTGAATTACACGATGGTGATGACCGTGGTGGATTCCACCGAAGAAAAATACCACATCAAGATGGTCTATGACGGTCTGTACAACAACCCCATTCTCGACACCCTGTTGGACGGCAAACTGAGCTTTAAAGATTACGAAATACTCCAAACCGTCTATTATTCCACAAACAATGTGGGTGAAGTCATCGAAATTGAGAATGCAGACACACTGATCAAGAGCATCTTCAAATACACGGACGCATTAATGTCGGCCATAGGCGACGATGCAGCGGATGAAATGATGAACACCCTGAAGTCGTTATACACCAAAGAGTACCTTTTGTCCGGCGTATATAAAGAGATTTCCTTCATACACAATGCGTTAGGCTATTCATACCCGCTAAACAAACCCATCAAAGGGAAAATCAAGGTAGACAATACCTTGTCGGGCGGATATTTTGACGCAAAGACCTTCGTAGCGATTGAAGAATTCGACCCTGAAAGACAGTTCTGTCGAATCAAGCAGAACACCGAATACGACAGCAAGCAACTCGGAAAAGCCGTTGCCGATCTGCTGAAATCCTTCGGCATGGACAAAAAGGAGTTGAAAAGCTCTCGTTTTCGTTTGAACATGGTGGACGAAGGAGTGTATGAATACTTGGCCTATCCTGGCATCCTTTTGCGCGCCGACTCCTCCCGGGGAACGATGCTCACCTCCTCTACGGAAGCATCTTCCGGCAAAATAGAACGATACATCATCACATTAGATCAACCTTGAACCCGACAAGGCGTATGCTATACGCCTCTACGGCGCATGCGATATGTTTCTACGGCGTATGCGATACGCCTCTACATTGAATCCTGAAATCTGAAACTTGAAACTAAAGACCACCATGTACATAACCGACTACATCACCGGAACTGTCATCCAAGGACTCGGAAACGGGCACAAGCTCGGTTTCCCGACCGCCAACGTGCAACCCGACACGCCCGTCACGCTGGAGAAGGGCGCTTACGCCACATGGGTGAAATACGACGGGAAACGCCACAAGGGGATGCTCTATGTGGGCACGCGCCCGACACTGAACCTTCACGAGCTCACCTACGAAATCCACGTCATCGACGCCAGTCCCAGACTTTACGGCAAAAAGATTGCGTTCAAGCCGGTTTACAAGATAGCGGAGGAGAAAAAATTCAAGAGCCAGGAAGAACTAATCATAGCGCTTAACGATTACAAAGAATCTGCCAAAATCCTGCTGAGTCCCAGTCGGTCCATTCACCTCAACCCCACGCTCGACCACATCGAAGACATCATGAAAATCATCGGGCAGGCGAAGCGCAGGATGAAAAAGATGGGCCTCGACCAGTGGCAGGACGGCTATCCGAACGAAGAGGCCGTACGCAACGACAAACGGAAACATCAAGGGCATTATTTCATCAAATGGGGAAAACCTGCCGCCTACGCTGCCATCGTGTTCGACAAAGACCCCTATTACGAAAAGATTGACGGGAAATGGCTCAGCAACGGCGAGCCCTACGTTGTCGTGCACCGTCTCGCCGTTGCCGACGAGTTTCTCGGTCTCGACCTCGCCAAGCACATTCTCAAGTTCGCGGAACGGAAGGCACGAGCCAAAGGCGTAAGATGGTTCCGCATCGACACCCACCACGACAACCTCCCGATGCGCAACCTCATCCGCGACTTCGGGTTCACTTTCTGCGGGGTCGTGCAGGTGAGGGACGGGAAGAGGATGGCGTATGAGAAGAGGGTGGAAACAATGCAGAATTAAGAATTAAAAATTAAAAAATAAGGATGCGGTGTGCAAGAGAGGTTTATTCTTCATTTTAATAATATCCGTTTTTACATCTGCCGTTTTTGCGCAGAAGACGACTCTGCTTTACGCGCCTGATGATGACGGGAAGGTCTTCACGTCGATTGAGGAGGCGCTGAAGTCGGAGAAGCCTGTCTATCGGTTGAAAATCACCAAGTTGGCGAATAAAGATTCGTTGCCGGAGGAGTTGTTCCGGCTCACGGAGTTGCGCGAGCTCACCGTGAAGGGGTGCAAACTCTGCCGACTTAACCAAAACATAGGGAAACTCACTCATCTTCAATATCTTAACCTCGACCATAACAAGCTGTTGCGGCTGCCCGAAACGATAGGCGCGCTCACCGATTTGCGCACACTCGTTGTCTCCCGCAACATCCTCGAAGAGCTGCCCGAGAGCATCGGGAACCTGCACCAGCTCGTCACCATCGATGCGTGGGGAAACCCGCTTTACGTACTCCCCCACTCCATCGCCAATATCAGCAGAACATTGAAAATCTTGGATTTACGGCAAATACCGCTCACCAAATGGGAATATGAGGCCATGGAGCAGCTGTTGCCCGAAACCGACATCCTGTTCACCGACATCTGCGAGTGCGAGAACCGGAGGGATCATGATTAGGGTAAAAGGTTAGGAGGTTAGGAGATTAACCTTGTAAACTAAAAAAAGTGCGACTGACGAAACATCAGCCGCACTTTTTTAATAACTGTAAGAAACGGATTAGTCGCCGAGGGTGGCCACCATCACGGCCTTGATCGTGTGCATACGGTTTTCGGCTTCGTCGAACACGATGGAGTTCTCGGATTCGAAAACGTCCTCGGTGACTTCGATGCCGTCCAGACCGAATTGTTTGTGCACGTCGCGGCCAACCTGTGTTTCGAGGTTGTGGTAAGCAGGCAGACAGTGCATGAACTTGCATTTCGGGTTGCCGGTGAGGGCCATCGTCTCTTTGTTGACCTGATAAGGTTTGAGCAGTTTGATACGCTCAGCCCACACTTCGACGGGTTCGCCCATGGAGACCCAAACGTCGGTGTAGAGGAAGTCGCATCCTTTGACGCCCTTCTTCACGTCGTCGGTGACGGTCACCTTAGCACCGGTCTTTTTAGCGATTTCCTGACATTGTTTCACGAGGGCTTTGTCGGGTTGCAGAGCCTTGGGAGCCACGATACGGACATCCATGCCCATCTTCGCGCCGCCGACCATCAGGGAGTTACCCATGTTGAAGCGGGCATCGCCGAGGTAAGCGTAAGTGACTTGGTTCAGGGGTTTGTCAACATGCTCGCTCATAGTGAGGAAGTCGGCAAGAACCTGTGTGGGGTGGAATTCGTTGGTGAGGCCGTTCCAGACGGGGACACCGGCGTATTCAGCCAGTTTCTCGACGGTAGCCTGGGCGAAGCCACGGTATTCGATGCCGTCGAACATGCGTCCGAGCACACGGGCAGTGTCTTCCATAGACTCCTTCACGCCGATCTGGGAACCGGTGGGTCCGAGGTAGGTGACATGTGCGCCTTGGTCGTAAGCGGCCACTTCAAAAGCGCAACGGGTACGAGTGGAGGTCTTCTCGAAAATCAAGGCGATGTTCTTGCCTTTCAGACGAGGTTGTTCCGTGCCGGCGTATTTCGCGCGTTTGAGGTCGCGGGCCAGGTCAAGCATGAATTGGATTTCCGTCGGAGTGAAGTCCAACAGTTTCAGGAAGCTTCTGTTTCTTAAATTGAATGCCATAATTGAAATTTTGATATTTAATGATGTTTGATTTTCCGGCGGCAAAGATACGATTTTTTGTGAATAATGAATCGGGATTTGTGCATAGCAACCCGTTCAGCGAATAAAAAAAGACGGGACAACAGCGATTGTCCCGTCTTCATGTCGTCAAAAGATGATTTCTTAATCGGCCACGACATCGAGGATCTCCTCACCACCGTCTTTCGTGTATTTGTATTGGTGAAGAATGGTGTTATCCTCGCTTCTCTTGAGGGTATAGATGAAATAGTCACCCTCTTCGAAATATTGGGCCAACTTGTTGTTGAAATTGGTAGAAATAGCCAAATTAGCCTCGAGCGTAAAACGGGCGTCAGCCTTCAAATCGGTAAAAGCGACATCGCCTTTCCACACATAGTCACCTTCCCAAAAAGAAGCCAGACTATTCAGGACGGCCTTCACAGAAACCTGATTGTCATGGTTGGCAAAATTGTATTCTGTGACGGAAGCATTGTAAGTGTGCTGCTCTCTGTGACAGCTTGAAAACACAAACGCCATGCAAACGCAGGCAAGAATCATAATCTTTTTCATAGATTTTTAGTTTGATGATACAAATAAAATTTCAGGCGGCAAAGATACATTTTTTGGGGAAAGGACAAATAGGATTTTAAAGACGTACGGCTTAAAACGTAAGACTTTGTAATCATCCCGAAAGTCTCAAGTCTCAAGTCTCAAGTCTCAAGTCTCAAGTCTCAAGTCTATGAAAAAAGTGTACTTTTGCTACCCTAAAAAATGATGGAAAAATGATGAAAGACATCACCCATATCGCGCTAGACATGGGCGGCGTGGTGCTCCACATCGACCACGAACAGGCCGTGTCGCGCTTCGAGGGAATCGGGGTCGCCGAGGCCCGCAAATATCTCAACCCCTACCACCAGCAGGGACTTTTCGGTCAGCTGGAGGGTGGGCAGATCACGGCGGAAACATTCGTCACGGAGCTGAGCCGTCTCGTCGGCAAGCCGCTCACCCACGAGCAGTGCCTCTACGCCTGGCTCGGCTACCTCAAGGAGATTCCGCAACGAAATCTCGATGCCATCCAACGACTCCGCGGAATGGGCTATCGCGTATGCCTGCTCTCCAACACCAACCCCTTCTTCTTCGAATGGGCCGAGAGCGGCGCGTTCGACAGCCACGGGCACCCCATCCGCGACTATTTCGACGCACTCTACGTCAGCTTCCAATGCAAATTGCTGAAACCCTCAAGGGAAATCTATGAGCATGTGCTCCGCAGCGAGGGCATACGTCCTGAACAGCTGCTCTTCATCGACGACAGCGAGCGCAACACCGAAGCCGCAGCCGCGTTGGGCATCCGAACAATGCACGTGGAAACAAACTCGGACTGGAGCTTGTTAATGTAGAATGATGAATATGTCTTTAAACGTAAACAAATACACCTTACACTCTTACGAGCTCCTAACTGCTAACCGCTAACTGCTAACTTATCTCGCAGCCATTCCGCCGTGTAGCTCTTTTCGCACTTCACCAGTTCTTCCGGCGTACCTTCAAACACGATGTTCCCGCCGGCGTCGCCGCCCTCGGGTCCGAGGTCGATGATCCAATCGGCGCATTTGATGAGTTCGGTGTTGTGCTCGATGACCAGCACCGTATTGCCGTGTTCAATCAGCCTGTTGAACGAGTCATAAAGTTTGTGGATATCATGGAAATGCAAGCCCGTAGTGGGTTCGTCGAAGATAAACAGTTTGTGCTGTTTGTCGTCGTCTTGCGCCAAGAAATTGGCCAGCTTCACACGCTGCGCTTCACCGCCAGACAAGGTTGAAGAGGACTGTCCCAACACGAGATACTCCAGCCCCACATCCTTCAACGGTTGCAGACGACGAAGGATATTTGCAGTTATATCATTGGGTGTCAGGCTGTTGAAGAATTCCAACGCCTCATTCACCGTCATATTCAGAATGTCATTGATATCCTTGCCTGAGACCTTGATGTCCAAGGCATCATCACGGAAACGCTTACCCTGACACGACGGGCAAACCATCTCCACGTCGGCCATGAACTGCATGTTGATGTGGATAACTCCCTCACCCTCGCATTCTTCGCATCGACCGCCGGCCACGTTGAAAGAGAAGAAGCCGGCTTTGTAGTTGCGCTGTTTGGACAACGGCTGGGCAGCATACAACTCGCGGATATAGTCAAAAATCTTCAGATAAGTGGCTGGATTGGAACGGGAGGAACGACCGATGGCGTCTTGATCAACCATCACCACACCGTTGACCTTGGACATGTCGCCCGACACGCCGCCGCACCGGCCAGCCCGAGGCGCATTGGCGTCGCCCAAAAGCCTTGCCACCGCAGGGTACAAGATGTCCGTTATCAGCGTACTCTTGCCAGATCCGCTCACACCGGTCACCACCGTGAAGCACTCCAGTGGGATTTTCACATCAATATTCTTGAGGTTATGCTCACGCGCAGATTTCACTTCTATGTAGTTACGCCATTTACGGCGGTACTTCGGCAATGGAATACGCATCACATCTTTGCCGTCAGATTGTGGCACCATTCCACGCAAATAACTGGCTGTCAAGTTTTTCTTATGTGCCAACAACTTGTCAAATGTGCCAGCGAAAACCACCTCGCCACCGAACTGCCCCGCTTTGGGGCCGATATCGACAATGTAGTCAGCGGCTTTGATAATCGCCTCGTCGTGCTCGACCACAACCACCGTGTTGCCGATGTCGCGCAGCCGTTTCAGCACATTGATAAGATTCTGAGTATCACGTGGATGCAAGCCGATACTTGGCTCATCGAGGATATAGAGGGAACCTACGAGGCTGCTACCCAACGAGGTGGCGAGGTTGATGCGCTGCGACTCTCCGCCCGACAACGTGGAGCAGTTGCGGTCGAGGGTCAGATAGCCGAGCCCCACCTCATCCAACAGCCCGATGCGAGTGATCAGCTCCCGCATCAGAATCTTGGCGATTTCCTTCTCATTATCATTCTGATATTCAAAGTCATCGAAAAATCTCTTCAAATCAGTGATGGGCATATTCTGCAATTCCGCAATGGACCTGCCGTTGACTTTCACATATTGTGCGTCTTTGCGCAAGCGCGTGCCGTGGCATTCAGGACAAAGCTCGCGGCCGCGATAGCGCGCCTGCATCACCCGAAACTGGATTTTGTAAGTGTTGGCGGCCACAAAGTCGAAGAACTGAGTGATACCGTGTACGTTATGGCTCACATCGCCGTACCAAAGCAGGTTGTATTCCTCCTCGGTGAGGTCGTCGATGGCACGATAGACAGGGAAGTCAAGTTTGGAGGCGTAACGGATGAAATGGCGTTTCCACTCGCTCATGACCTCGCCGTGCCAGCAGGCGACCGCATCCTCAGCCACCGACAGCGAACGGTCGGGAAACACCAGGTCGGGATTCACGCCCTCCACCATGCCCGTGCCGGAACAGGTTTTGCACGCTCCATACGGGTTGTTGAAGCTGAACATGTTCACCGTCGGTTCCTCGAATGTCATGCCGTCGGCTTCAAAAAAGTTGCTGAACGTCTGCAACACATTCTCCGCACCCTCGCGCAGCACAGCACAAACGCCTTTGCCCTCAGAGAAAGCCACTTGCACGGCGTCCGTGACGCGAGTCTGCTGCGCAGCCAAATTGTCGGACTTGAAACGGTCCACCATGATATAAAGTTTTTCCGGGTCCGGCGATTTCATGGTGTTTATAACATCGTCGATTTCAATCAGTTTATGCTCATAGACCATTCTATTGAAACCCTGTTGCCGAAGGATCTGCAGTTGGTCGCCGACGGAACGTCCTTCAGGGATCACCATCGGGGCAAGCACATAGATACGTTCTCCTGCTGGAATTTGAGAGATATAGCCCAACACGTCACGGACATCGTGGCGTTTCACCTCCTGGCCGCTGACGGGGGAGACAGTCCTGCCTATACGGGCGAACAACAGCTTCAGATACTCATAAATCTCCGTCACGGTGCCCACGGTCGAGCGCGGGTTGCGCGACAGTATCTGCTGTTCGATGGCAATGGCCGGCGGTATGCCGGCGATGGACTTCACATCGGGCTTGCGCATGCGACCCATAAACTGGCGTGCATACGAGCTTAGACTCTCCACATAGCGTCGTTGTCCTTCCGCATATAGCGTATCGAAAGCCAGCGACGACTTGCCGGAGCCCGACAAGCCTGTGATTACTATAAACTTATTGCGTGGAATATCGAGGTCGATATTCTTCAGGTTGTTGACCTTCGCACCGCGTATGGAAATCTTTTTCTCTCTCATAATTTCAGGGCGCGAAAATACTATTTTTTTCGTATTTTTGCGGCTTTGTTAGGCAAAAGGCAAAAGGCAAAAGGCAAAAGGCAAAAGGCAAAAGGCAAAAGGCAAAAGGCAAAAGGCAAAAGGCAAAAGGCA
>JBGUPL010000004.1:0-49474 GCA_045130275.1 Bacteroidales bacterium | reverse complement strand
GTGCGAATTTGTTTTTCGGCGATGACGAGGCAAACGATTCAATGTCACATTTAAGTGATAGTTTCTTGAATAAATCTCTTATTAAAGTGATAACCCTATGAAAAGATTTTTCCTTACAATCCTTATATTTTGCCTGACGTTGAGTTTCTTGCAGGCGCAGTCGCTGACCCTTACGTTCACGGGGCGCGATATCAACCACGACAATGTTCAGCTAACCCGTGTGGAGGTTTACGACGGCAATAAGGGTTGGCTGGAGACGCTGACGTGGCCTGACACTGTGTTGTACTTGAGTGCCACGGGCATCGATGATTTTGGCACGCTCCAAAGCGAATCGATAAGGTTGTCTCAAAATAGCCCTAACCCATTCGAAGGCACAACTTTCGTGAACTTGCAGGTGAGCGAGCCTGGCGATGTGGCCATAACTATGACGGACATTACCGGTCGGGTTGTGGGGACGAATCATTATTTGGCTTCCCAACCGGGGACCTATTCGTTACGCGTCACCATTCCTTCTGCGGGCCTCTATTTCCTGACCGCCAGCCAGAAAGGGCAGACCGCCTCGGTGAAGATGGTGAACCTGGGAAGCGGCAGCGACTATGCCATAACGTTTATGAACACTGCCGAAGAAACGTCACAGCAGACCAAATCCCGCTCTCGTGGTGTTTCTAACAATCCGTTTGACCTCGGCGACATGTTGGATATCGTAGGTTATACTATCTTTCGCGGAGAAGAAGTGAAGAGTAATCGCTTGTGGCAGGGACAGTATGAGTCTCAGACGATTGAGCTCTCATTCACGATGTCGTTGAAAGACAGTCAACCTTGCTTTGGGGCCCCGACGCTGACAGACGTTGAGGGCAACGTCTATAACACGGTGCAGATTGGCTTTCAGTGCTGGATGAAGGAAAACCTGCGTGTCACAAAATATGCGGACGGCACCGACATCCCTTACGGAGGAAACGACTACAGCTATTTCGATCCCTACTATTACGACTACGACAGCTCCGGAATTCCGTTGGAGGAACGGGGATACCTGTACAACTGGCGTGCGGTGATGCACGGAGCGTCCTCCAGCAACGCCAATCCGAGCGGCGTGCAGGGAGTCTGTCCTTCAGGTTGGCATGTGCCGAGCTGGGCGGAGTGGTCACAGCTGACGATGTATGTGAAGGACCAAACCGTCTATACCTGTGGACCGGACATCAATTACTTCATTGGCAAGGCGATGGCTTCCACGGCGTGGTGGGACAGCTCTACCAAAAACTGCGCGATCGGCAATGACCTGACCACCAACAATATCACGGGCTTCAGCGCCGTTCCTGCGGGCTACTACGGTGCGACCTTGGTAAATGCAGGTGCCGAAGCGTGCTTCTGGTCTTCTACGGGAGGAGGCAACGAGGCCGCCACTTTCTTTAAATTAATCGCCAACTCCCAGCTCGACTTTCATTACAATAGCAGTAATAGTTCTGGTTTTTCCGTCCGCTGTGTCCGCGATTAAAAAGGAACATCCAAAGGGGCGAAAATTTTTTCGCCCTTTTGAATATATGGGCAAAAAAATTGTACTTTTGCCACCGTTTTAAGATGATTTTGTCTGGTTTGTACTCGCCTGTTCTACCGAGCTCTTGCCCCTGACCACCCCGCCCTGCGGACACCCCTCCAAAGGAGGGGAAAGGGCCGCTCAAGGAATCTAATCACTGTTCACTGATCACAGATCACTATTAAACAATAAACAATAAACATTAAACTATAAACTATAAACCATAAAGTATGTACACCAATTTCCAACAACATCTTCAGAAGGAACTGGCCGACATCAAGGAAGCCGGCTTGTACAAGAACGAACGCATCATCGCTTCCCCGCAGAGCGGTGAGATCACGCTGCAGGACGGCAGCAAAGTGCTGAACTTCTGCGCCAACAACTATCTGGGCCTCGCCAACGACGCGCGTCTGATCGCCGCCGCCAAGGAAGCCCTCGACACCCACGGCTACGGCATGGCCTCCGTGCGTTTCATCTGCGGCTGCTCCGACCTGCACAAGGCCCTGGAGAAGAAGATCGCCGAATTCTTCGGCACTGAGGACACCATCCTCTACGCTGCCTGCTTCGACGCCAACGGCGGTGTCTTCGAGCCCCTGCTCACCGACCAGGACGCCATCATCTCCGACGCCCTCAACCACGCCTCCATCATCGACGGCGTGCGCCTCTGCAAGGCCGTCCGCTACCGTTACAAAAACGCCGACATGGCCGACCTCGAGGAGCAACTGAAAGCCGCTCAGGCACAGCGTTTCCGCATCATCGTCACCGACGGCGTGTTCAGCATGGACGGCAACGTCTGCCCGCTCGACAAGATTTACGAACTGGCTCAGAAATACGACGCCATGGTTATGGTGGACGAGAGCCACTCCGCCGGCGTGGTGGGCAACACTGGTCGCGGCGTGACCGAGCGCTACAACCTGCGCGGCAAGATCGAGATCCTCACCGGTACGCTGGGCAAGGCCTTCGGCGGCGCCATCGGCGGTTTCACCACCGGTAAGAAGGAGATCATCGACATGCTCCGTCAGCGTTCCCGTCCGTACCTGTTCTCCAACTCCATTCCTCCGATGGTGGCCGCTGCCGGCTGCAAGATGGTTGACATCATGTCGGAGACTAACGAGCTGCAGGACAAGCTGCACAGCAACACCGAGTATTTCGTCGCCAAGATGAAGGCCGCCGGTTTCGACATCAAGCCGACCGAGTCCGCTATCTGCGCCGTGATGCTGTATGACGCCAAACTGTCACAGGTGATGGCCGCCAAACTGCAGGAAGAAGGCATCTACGTCACCGGTTTCTACTATCCTGTGGTACCGAAAGACCAAGCCCGTATCCGCGTGCAGATTTCCGCCGCCCACGAGCCCGAGCACCTCGACAAGTGCATCGCCGCCTTCACCAAGATCGGCAAGGAACTCGGCGTGATCAAATAATCGGTCTTTTTTGCCGAACAACCCAACTGTAGAGACGTGCCTTGGCGCGTCTCTACGTTTTTTTACCATAACAGGAACCGTACCCGAATTTTTTGTATGTTTGCCCCCGAAATGAAAATTGTCACTATACTTGGCGCCAGACCACAGTTCATAAAAGCCGCCGTGGTTTCCCGGGCGTTGTCGCAACACGATGACATCCAGGAGGTTATTGTACATACCGGCCAACATTTCGACACCAACATGTCGCAACTCTTTTTTGACGAGATGCAGATCCGTGAACCGGACTATCAATTTGACATCCACGGGCTTCCGCATGGGGCGCTCACCGGCCGTATGATGGAACGCATCGAGGAGGTGCTCCTGTCAGAACGGCCCGACTGGGTGTTGGTTTACGGAGACACGGACTCCACGCTCGCAGGGGCGCTGGCAGCCAAAAAACTGCATATCCGCGTGGCGCACGTCGAGGCGGGACTGCGTTCCTTCAACGAGGCGATGCCCGAAGAGATAAACCGAATCCTCACCGACCGCATCAGCGACTTGCTGTTCTGCCCGTCAGAAACAGCTGTCAATCAGCTTAATAGCGAAGGTAGGCTGACTATTGGTGCGCAGGTGGTGATGTGTGGTGATGTGATGAAGGATGCTGCTAAAAAATTTTATCCTCGCAGGCGCAAGGCCGACGCTGAAATCCAAGACACATTCATCCTCTGTACGCTACACCGTGCCGAAAACGTGGATAATCCTCAGACTCTCAGGTGTTTACTCGAAACACTCGAGCAAATCAGCAACACAACACCCGTGGTCTGCCCCCTGCACCCGCATACCCGTAAAAGCATGGCCTCCATCGGATTTGATCCGAATCGGTCCCCCATCAGCTTCATCGAGCCGGTCGGCTATTTGGAGATGCTTTACCTCTTGGAACACAGCACGTTGGTGATGACCGACAGCGGCGGTCTCCAAAAAGAGGCCTATTACATGGGAAAATACTGCGTGACGTTGCGCAACGAGACGGAGTGGACCGAGTTGGTGGACTGCGGCTACAACCGTATTGCCGGCACCGACCCCGAAACCATTCTCGAAGCCGTCCGCGAAATGTCCGCCAAGGCTCCGGCATTTCCCGTGGAACTCTATGGCGACGGCCACGCGGCGGATGTCATCGCCGAAACCCTGTACCAATCCCGTTAATCGGCAGGGAACAGGCCATCCTCCGCTCCCTCCCCAAAAAAATCCCAAAATCACTGTTCACTGTTCATTGCTCACTAAAAAATCGTATCTTTGCCGAAAAAAACCAACAAATAATAAAACACAAGAAAATGAAAAAAGTAGCGTTTCTTTTGCTGAATATGGGATTGATTCTCAGCACTTTTGCGCAATATCCAAACATAAGAGTTGCAAATGTGATGGTCACACCCGAAAATCAGGACAGCATCACCAGTAACTATATCAATGGAACAGTTCGTTATGACTCTGCCTCTCGAACGCTCATCCTGCAAAATGCCACTATATACCGTTACGACTCGGGAGACCCGTATGATGACAGTAATGGTAATACGGTTATCATAGAGGCGCATAGCGGCCAGACGGTGAACATCGAGCTGATAGGCCATAATAGCATCTACGGTAAAATCCCATTGGTACTCCATAGTGGTACCTATAATATTACAGGCACCGGCTCCTTGACTTTGAATGGTATCGTATACGGAATTCTTTGTGAATTGGGAGTTGCTTCTGTTCGTATCGGAAGCGGAACAAGTGTGGTGATTGACATTCCTTATTGGCCATCGGCCGGTTTCCAGGGATCGCCGATATACGAAGACTATGACCTTACCGTGCTGACCATCGATTCAGGCTTTCTGTCCATCAGTGCTGACTATTGCACCCAATACCTTGACGGTTTCCAGCTGAACGGCAGCTATGTTTTTTCACCGGAGGGTGCCTATTATGACCATGGTAGCAGATGTTTGGTGACGACAAACGGCCCTGTCCGCGATTATCTGGAAATCCGCCCGGGAACGGTGGGCGTTGAGACGTACAGCAACAACTCATTCCGTGCATGGGGCGGTGAGGGAGGTATATACGTTGAGGGGGTTCGAGAGAGTTCGCCTATAGAGATTTTCGATATGCTTGGACAGGTTATACGCCGAGCCACATTGAACGATATGGAAGCATATTTGCCTATGAAAAGTGGTGTTTATGTTGTGCGAATGAACAGTTCCGCAGTAAAGGTAGTCGTAAAATAAAAAATTGAAGTTATGAAAAAAGTGTTTTATTCAATCGTTTTAATCTTGCTTGGCTTTTACCCTTTGTTTGCACAACAATCCTACTATTACTGTCAAGGAAAAAGAGTTTTTCTACCTGAAAATGAATTTGTAAGATATGTTAGATTGAAAAACACTCTTTCGGAAAGCCAGATTAAGATTATACAAGAGGAGTTGAGCAGTTGTTGTTCGAAAGTGTATGAATACAATCCGTTTTTGTCCAAATATTTTATTTTGGAGGACAAAATAGAACAATTTAACGATGTGATTTCCAGCAACGACACTTCAGTGTGCCTGAATTCCTCAAATTGCGCATCGAATGACACATTGACATTTTATCCATCGAGAACAATTTTGGTGAAAGTAAAACCTTCAACTTCGTTGATGCCTGTACTTGACAGCATTGGAGTGCCTTACATCAATATCGTTCAAAGCAGGTATAATGCACAAGAATACATAATTTCTCTTTCTTCGGATGTTGCATTGCGATGTGCGGCATTATTATATGAAACGGGATTGTTCGAATATGCTCAACCAGATTTTTACGAGTCTGACATCCTAAACGGATATGAAGACAATCCGGAATATCAATATCAATGGGCCGTGCATAGTGACATAAACATGAATCTTTTGCCCGCATGGAATATCACCACAGGTCATCCTCAGATAAAGGTTGCCGTTTTGGATAATGGTGTGGATCTAAACCACTCAGACTTGATTAACAATTTGTTGGAAGGTTATGATGCTGTCGATGATTCTATTCACCCGTCTTCAGTTTGCTGTGGTGAATTTGAGTCTAATTATGATTTTCATGGAACACTCTGCACAGGGGTGATAGTAGCCGCCAACAATGAAGAAGGCTTAGTCGGTGTTGCACATACCTCAAAAGTCGTTCCAATACGAATTAATCATACAGTTGTCGAATATTTTAAAGATGTAGGTCCTGGCAATCCAACATATCATCCTGTATTGGTAGGGAAGATATCTTGGAAAATAGATGCCTTCAATCATGCATGCTATGAGGACAAGGCAGATATTATCAACTGTTCATTTACCACAGCGGATTTTAATGATGTTATTCGAAACAAAATCACAGAAATTAGTCAAAACGGTAGAGGCGGCAAAGGTTGCGTGGTTGTCATCAGTTCGGGGAACCAAGAACATACTTTCCCAAATCCGTCAAATGATTTGATGGGGCCTTTTGCAAGCCATCCTTGCGTGATAGCCGTTGGGGGAATAAATGAATGCGGCGAGAGGATGAAATATGGCCACTATTGTAATATAGACTCTGGATATAACAGTTGTTATGGAGACAGTCTTGATGTGGTAGCTCCTGGAATACATGTTCCAACAACCAACATAAATGGAGGATATACGCGTGTTTTTGGTGGTACCTCTGCAGCCGCCCCTCATGTTGCAGGGGTGGCCGCCCTTGTGTTGTCTGTAAATCCCTGTCTGACAAGAGAGGAAGTAAAATATGTTATCGAATCCACCTGTACCAAGATAAGACCAGACCTATACAATTATACTACAAATCCTGATCATCCTAACGGGACTTGGAACATAGAGGTCGGTTACGGATTGGTTAATGCAGGAGATGCGGTGGCTTTAGCACAGCAGATGGGCGGCTACACTTGCGTGAATGACAGTGTCGTGACTTCGAATACAACTTGGAACACAAACAAATTGATTCTTGAAGACTTGACGGTTGATTCATTAGCGACGCTCACCATCACAGAAACATTATACGTGGCAAACAATGCCCGTATCATCGTCCGTCCTGGCGGCAAACTCGTGGTGGACGGCGGCACGCTGACCTCGGCCTGCGACGGCGAGATGTGGCAGGGCATCGAGGTGGTGGGCGACCGCACCAAACGGCAACTGCCGCAGTGGCAGGGCACGGTGGAGCTGAAGAACGGGGCCACTGTTGAGAACGCCCTCTGCGGCATCCGCACGGGACTTGCCGGCAATGCCGGCTTCGCCACCGCCGGCGGCATCATCAACGCCACGGATGCGACCTTCAGGAACAACCGCCGTGATGTGGAGTTTATCTCCTATACCAACCACACCATAAGCGGGAGTGTTACAGATAACGTGAGCCGCTTCACCAACTGCACATTCTCTGTGGATGACGACAACCTCTTCTCCCAGAACAGCGTCTCCTTCATCGGCCACGTCTCGTTGTGGGAGGTGCGGGGGGTGAGGTTCCTCGGTTGCTCATTCGAGAACGCCACCACCGGGCAGGGCGACCGCAGGTATGCCATTTACAGCGAGGACGCGGGGTTCACTGTGGACAAGATATGCACAGAGATGACCATAGACCCCAACACATGCACTTGTCCCGGCCTCTATTCCGACTCCTGCCTGTTCACGGGCTTCACCACCGCCATCGACGCCAACACCTCCGGCAACGAGCGGAAACCCGTGGAGGTGGACTTTGCCGTGTTCAGGAACAACGGCACCGCCGTGCGCATCAACGGCAACCACTTCGCCACCGTGACGCGCAGCTTTTTCGACCAGCAGGACATCCCCACCACCGCGCAGTACAACTACGGCCTGGTGCTGGACCACTGCACCGGGTACAAGGTGGAGGGGAACCGGTTCCGCAAAGCCAGCAAGAACCCCCTCACAACATCTGTCGGAATCCACGTGATCAGCAGCGGGGAGACCAACAATTCGATCTACCGCAACACCTTCGACACGCTTGACTATGGCATTCGGGTGTTCGGCACCAACGGCAACTGGACCGGCGGGCTGCAGATGACGGCGGGTACTTTCCGCAACAACACCTACGGCATATACATAGCCTTTGACGCCAATGTCTCCCCGTCGCAAGGGTCCATAGGCAAAGGGGCTGACAATCTTTTCTCAGGTACTGAAGCCTATGGCATATACAATGCCGGCAGCCAGCATATCACTTATTTCCATAGCCCCGGTTATTCGCCGGGGAACGTGACGACTTCCAACATAAGTGTGATAGGTTCCGCTGCGGTCAACCCCCGGACTTCCACGCTGTGCGTCGGCGGCGGTGTCGGTCCTGTGAACCCGCCGTTGCTGGCGGGTTTCCAGTCCGGCATAGGGGCCTTCGCCTCGGCGATGGCCGCAACTGCGGACGCGGGCGGGACGGGTGACGGCACCGTGGGGACGAGCCATGGCGCGTCTCTACAGGCCCGACAGACCCTCTCCGATACCTACTACGAGGCCGTCCGCGCCATCATGGCCGACTCCGTCCTGGACCTCGGCACGCTGGAACAGTGGCACGCCGCCGCCCAGCCCATCGCCGACCCCTATTCTTTGACCGAGACGCGGTTCATGGAAGGCTACGCGGAACCGTTCATTGCGGACGCGGAAGATGCGGAACTGGCCAACTACGCGGAGTTCCACGCGATGAAGGTGGCGCTTCGGAACAATGGCAATTCCGTAGGGGCGAATAATTATTCGCCCCTACAATCGGACGGGCACATCAACTGGTACGCCCTGACGCCCGCCCAGATCGCGCAGCTGCAGACGATCGCGGAGCGCAACACCGGCCGTGCCTCGGTGATGGCCAAGGGCGTGCTGTGCTTCTTCTTCGGGATATGCTACGAGGACGAATGGGATGACGCAGGCGTATGCGATACGCCCCAACAGGACGGCGGCGACACGAGGGCGCACACGAAACGCGCCGCGATGCGCAACGACGACGGTACACTATCCATCCACCCCAACCCCACCTCCGATCTCCTATACATCGAACTGCGCGGGGCGGAGATTGCCAACGTCGCGTTGTACGACCTGCAGGGGCGGGTGGTGACGGGCGTATGCGATACGCCCCAACAGGGCGCAACCGCCACGCTGAACGTGGAATCCGTACCCACGGGCGTCTATCTCCTGCGCGTGAAGGACACAGACGGGAAAGAATATCACCGGAAGATTGTGAAACGGTAACGCTTCGCGGAATCGTAGAGACGCGGCGCGCCGCGTCTCCACCACACCCCAAATCACAAATCACTGATCACTGCTCACTGCTCACTAAAAAACCGTATCTTTGCCGAAAATTTCTCAGTAAAAAAACAATGAACCATATACGCCAGAGACTCCTCACAGTGCTGCTATGCCTGCTGCAAATACATCTCTCCGCACAAAGCTACGTGGTCCGTTTTTCGTCCGCAGGAGGCTCCTACCCCCAAACATTTCCCGTTACCCTGACCTGCGACAATCCCGACCTCACCATCCGCTATACGTTGAACGGAAACAGTCCGAGCGCAACATCAGCCCGCTATCAAGAGCCACTGGTGTTGGATAAGCAGCTGGAATCCCGCTCAAACATCTACAAAATCCCGATTTCACCGAAAAACGAATTCTATCTTCCCCGTTCCGTGACGAAAGGGATTGTGATCCGTGCCGCGGCATTCGACAGACAAGGAAACCGCGTCACTCCTGTCGTAACACAATCCTATTTCATCGGTTCGTTGGACTGTGACCTCCACGGCCTTCCGGTCATCTCCATCTGTGCCGACTCCCTTTCCCTCTTCGCTTACGACACGGGCATTATGGTTCCGGGAAAATTTTGCGACCCAAAAGATCCAGAAGGAACCGGCAACTATGCCCAACATGGCCGCGAATGGGAACGGGCAGTGAATGTGGAGTTCTATGCCGACGGGAACTGCGGTTTCAACCAGCTGGCGGGGCTGCGCACACATGGCGGCATACGCTCCAGAAGAGCACAGCAAAAAGGTCTTAAGCTCTATGCCCGACAGGAATACGGAAAGAAAAACTTCAAATACAGGATTTTTGAAGAATCCGAGTTGGAAAAATACAAGCACCTGGTACTAAGACCGTTCAGAAACGCATCCACCCCTTCAGGCGTGAACGACTGGCTTGCGAATAGGATTGCGTTCCCACTCAACATGGGCACCACCGCATCTCGTCCGGCAGTGCTCTTCCTCAACGGCGAATACTGGGGCATCTACTTCATCGAGGAAAAAGTCGATGAACGCTACCTGGAAAACCATTACGTCGTCGACTGCAACAACGTCAACATCATCAACGCTTGGGACGCAGCGGAATGCGGCTCCGCTGACGATTTCAAGACACTTTTCCACTGGTTGGAGACGGCAGATCTCTCCGACACAGCTCAGTATCACCAACTGACAAAGCAAATCGACATCCTCAACATCATCGACTACTTCATATTCGAACTATTTTCCACCAATTGGGACTGGCCTGCTAATAACGCACGATGCTGGCAAAATCCAAAAGGCCCCTGGCAGTGGGTATTTTACGATGGGGACTGTTGCCTCGACAATCTCAAATACGACGTTTACACGATGGCTACCTTTACGGGCGAATACTGGAGCACGGGCAGGGCGTCCACGCTCTTTTTCCGTAAATTACTCGAAAGCAAAATATTCAAGAACCAGTTCCTTTTAAGGCTGGAGCAACTCAACAAAACACGTTTCAGATACCAAGAAACAAAGCCCCATTTGGACAACATCCTCCAATTGCTGAAAGAGGAGATCCCCATGCAGGTGCAACGATTCAACATTCCCCAAAGCTTGACGCAATGGGAGGAAAGCTGCCGGAAGCTGGACCAATACCTGGCAGAAAGAGGAGACATCTTCTGGCAGCAGACGAAGGACTACTTCCACATAAGAAACGATAAAATTCTCACCGTAGTCAGCCACACAAACCGCACTTTTTCCCGGAAAAAGCACAAACTGATCGTTACGGTGGAGGAATATTGCGTCACACCACTGGAAATCTATGATCCACAAGGAAATATCATACACAAGCAATACCTTTTCCTGCGTCAAGGGGAGAACAAAGTACCGATAAATTTAGGCAAGCGATCGGGCGTGTATGTCGTCAAAGTGGGGGACAATGTGTGTGAAATAACCAAAATCTCTTACGCAATCCCCATAATCATCGTATTGTCAGCCGTTCTCTTATCCAGCTTGCTCATCTTTCTGATAATCCGCCGAAAACATTTACCTCGTCGTTCATAATCCGGTTTTTCCAATATATTCAAATTTTATATACCTTTGCAAAATCGGAATTTAAAATTCAAATTATTTCAAATAACTGAAAAACAATACCTTATGGAAGAAAAGAAAACATCTATGATTCGTTTGAGAATGAGTTCTCAAGATGCCCATTATGGCGGTAACTTAGTTGACGGCGCCCATATGCTCGCCTTGTTCGGCGATGTGGCCACCGAATTGCTGATCATGCAAGATGGCGACGAAGGCCTCTTCTGCGCTTACGACAATGTGGAATTCCTCGCCCCTGTGTATGCCGGCGACTACATTGAGGCTGTCGGTGAGATCACCAAGGTGGGCAACACCTCCCGCAAGATGGTCTTCGAGGCCCGCAAGGTCGTTCGTCCGCGTCCTGACATCAGCGCTTCCGCCGCCGACGTGCTGGAAGAACCCATCGTGGTCTGCCGCGCGTCAGGTACGTGTGTGGTCCCGAAACAGTGCCAACGGAAGAACAACTAGCTATTAGCCATTGGCTATTGGCTGTTGGCCAAAAGCTAATAGCTAAAAGCCAAAAGCCAAAACTAAAGAGTCAAATAATAACAAATTCAACGAATAAAAATGGATAAACTCATTATTACCGCCGCAATATGCGGTGCAGAAGTAACGAAAGAACAGAATCCGGCCGTGCCTTACACCGTTGAGGAGATTGTGCGCGAGGCCAAGAGCGCTGTGGATGCCGGCGCCGCCATCGTGCACCTGCACGTGCGCGAGGACGACGGCACCCCCACCCAGAGCCGTGCTCGTTTCCAGGAATGCGAGGATGCCATCTACAAGGCTTGCCCGAACGTCATCCTGATCCCGTCCACGGGCGGTGCTGTGGGCATGACCCCCGACGAGCGTCTGCAATCGACCGACACCACCCCGATTCCCGAGATGGCCACCCTCGACTGCGGTACTTGCAACTTCGGTGACGAAATCTTCGACAACACGATGCCCACCATGCGCGCCTTCGGCAAACGCATGATCGAGCGCGGCATCAAGCCCGAATACGAGTGCTTCGAGATGGGTCACCTCGACACCATCCTCACCATGGCCCGCAAAGGCGAGGTTCCCGGCGCCCCGATGCAGTTCAACTTCGTGCTCGGCGTCCCCGGCTGCACCCCCGCTACCGTTGACAACCTCTGCTGGCTCGTGAAGAACATCCCCGCCGGCAGCACCTGGACCAGCACCGGCATCGGCCGCCACGCCTTCACCCTCGCCGCCCCCACCATCGTCATGGGCGGTAACGTGCGCGTCGGCTTCGAAGACAACCTCTACCTCGAACGCGGCGTGCTTGCCAAGAGCAACGGCGAACTCGTCGATAAGGTTGTCCGCATGGCCAAACTGCTCGGCCGTCCCATCGCCACCTCCGACGAGGCTCGCGAGATTCTCGGACTGAAAAAGAGATAGAATCTAAAATTTGAAGCCAGAAACATTGGAATCAACCATCGCTAATGGCCTCAAGCGCAAAGCCAACAGCCAACAGCTAATAGCCAATCTCATGGGACAAGCGAAGAAACAATGGATACTTCCCGTTGTGCTTACCGTTGTGTTGCTTGGCGGTATGCTTGTTGCCGCATGCATCGGGGTGATTCCCATCCCGGTGAAGGTCATCCTGCAGAGTGTCGGACAAAAGTTCGGTCTCTTTCGTGATGTTCAGATCACCGATTACTACCAAGTCACATTATGGCAGCTACGCGCCCCGCGCATCGTGATGAGTGTGCTCGCGGGCGCGTCGCTTGCTTTGTGCGGTGGCGTGTTCCAGAGTATTTTCCGTAACCCCGTGTGCGACCCCTACATCCTCGGCATCTCCTCGGGGGCATCGATGGGTGCCGCCGTGGCCTTCATCCTCGGATGGGACGCCGTGGTCTTCGGCATCACCCTGCCAGCCCTGGCCACCGCCATGATCACCCTGCTGATAATCCTCGGCATCGCTCGACTGAAGGGGAAACACAACACCGACACGCTGCTGCTCGTCGGTATCGCCCTCAACTTCCTCATCTCGGCTCTCATCACCCTGTTAATCGTGGTGAACCAAAAAGAAATGCACAAGATCTATTTCTGGACGATGGGAAGCCTTACGCATGTCTCCTGGATGGAAATCGCTTGGCTGATTCCTGTGATGGCGGTCTGCACGGGACTGCTGTTCTACTATTCCAAAGCCATGAACATCATGCAGGTGGGAACGGAGACGGCACAGACCCTTGGGGTCAACACACAGCGGACGACCTACGTGGTGCTGATTACCGCCTCTGTGTTGATTTCGGTGGTGGTTTCTTTCTGTGGCTCTATCGGCTTTATCGGGCTGATCATGCCGCATGTCGCCCGCATCCTTTTCGGCAGCGACAACCGCCGGCTATTCACCTATTCGCTGTTTTTCGGGGCGTTCTTCCTGCTCGTCGCCGACACGCTGGCCCGCACTATCGCCGCCCCCGCCGAACTGCCCGTGGGAAGCATCACCGCTTTGGCCGGCGCCCCTTATTTCATCTACCTGATCCTTAGAAAGAAATAATGACCATTATGAAAAAACTACTGTTATTGCTGATTTCCCTCTGCGGAGTATTGACTGCCTGCCACCGTATGCCATCCAAACCGGAGACATACGTTCCTGATGACAGTACGAACACCCGTACCGACACAGTGCCCGCGCCCACGCCTGACACCTTGCGACAAGGGGGCCATCGTCCTCCTACCGAATACAAACTGCTTTATGGTGTGAGGCCAACCCCGTTTGAACAAAAGAGAATGGCAGAAGACACCCTGAAAAATGCCAAAAGATGACCGTCCTCCACGCTCACAATCATGACCATCAAACAGATTTCAATCACAACAAACTGAATTTCAAATATTTGCAGAATAAATAAAAATTATTCGAAATATTTGGTGATTTCCAAAAAAAGTGTATCTTTGCCACCGATTTCAACAAGACGATCTGTTAGCTCAGTTGGTTTAGAGCGCTTGCTTGACAGGCAAGAGGTCACTGGTTCAAATCCAGTACAGATCACGGAAAAAGAAAAGGTTGCGCTGAACAGCGCAACCTTTTTTCTTTAAGGCGAAATCCAAAGAATTGGTCACTTTTTGATGTTCCTAGCGTTCAACGCGGCACGATAACGGGCGGCATTCTGCGCATGCACAGCCGCGCTGGCGGTAAAGTTATGATAGCCCGAGAAATCCTCTTTCGCACACATGTACAGGTAGTTGTGGTGACGATAATGCAGCACGGAATCCATTGTGGATGCCTCCGGAATCCGGATCGGGCCAGGAGGAAGCCCCGCGTACTTGTAAGTGTTGTACGGTGAATCCACCTGCAAGTCGGCGTTCAGGATGCGTTTGCGGGCAAAGTCACCCAACGCGAACTTCACCGTCGGGTCCGACTGCAGCAACATCCCTTTGTTCAAACGGTTGATGTAGAGCCCTGCGATAATCGCTTTCTCCGACGGGCGCATATTCTCCTCCTCCACAATGGAGGCGAGCGTGGCCACTTGTACCGGCGTCAAGCCGATCCCTTCAGCATCTTTTTTCCGTTTTTCATTCCAGAACTGTCCGTGATAGTCGTTCATCCGATTGAGAAAATCCTCCGCCGTGATGTCGTAAAAAATCTCGTAAGTATTTGGGATAAAAAGGCATACGGCTGTAGTGTCGGACAAACCGAACTTCTGCATATAGCCTCTGTCATGAAGCAGTGCGGAAAGTTCCTCTGGCTCAAAATAGAACTTATGGCCGACTTTCTCGACGAGCTGATCGACGGTGCGCACATTGTTGAAGGTGAACTTCACGGGATAATGCTGCCCGCGGCGCAAAAGCCGTACCAAATCCAAATTAGTGCGGCAATTGGAAATGTCGTATTTACCAATCCGCATTTTATTGTATTTCAACACGTCCGCTGTTTTCCGGAAAGATCCCTCGGATTCCAGCACCTCATATTTGCGCAGCGTGTCCATCACCTGCTCGAAGGTCGCATCCGGCGGCACCACCACGGTGAGTTCACGGTTCTTCACATTCTCAGCAAAGAACGTTTTGAAAAACAACAACCCCGCAATCCCCGCCAACAAAACAGCGCAGAATAAAATGGTTATAAAAATCTTTTTCTTTTTCATGAAAATAATCATTGATAAACAAGGGCGTATGCGATACGCCCTTACAATTATTCATCCTCTCTTCATCTTTCATTCACAGCATCATCGTCTCACACTCTCACAATCACCCGTAACTGGTGTGTATATCGTTGCATCTCTTCGTTGAAAATCCCTGTCTCGTCGATGCGGTCAATGCGGACGCTCCCGCTGGCATGAATGATTTCACCGTCGCTGAGCATCATCCCGACATGTACTACCCTGCCCTCCTCGTTCTGGAAGAAGGCAAGGTCTCCGAGACGGGCTTCGTGAACGAAGTCGAGCGGATCTCCGCAGAGCACCTGTTGGGAGGCGTCTCGGGGCAGTTGCACGCCAACCAGAGAGTACAGCAGTTGGACGAAACCGGAACAGTCTATTCCGAGCGGAGTACGGCCGCCCCAAAGATACGGGGAGCCAAGCAAAGAGAAAGCCACCTTGCGAAGCAGTTCCATACGCTGCACGCGAGAAACATCCGGCACGCCATCCGCGGGCCACCAGGAAGCTGCATCAGGCAGCGGGAATCGCTCCCTGAAAGGACTTCTCGCCGGGTCAACAACCATCAACGCGCCCATTGTCAACACAGAAGGGATTCGCGCCCCGGGCATGGCAAATGGCGCACTCAAGCGCAATTTGTCCGCCCTCAAATAGTTGTCGAAACGCTCTTCCGTCATTTCAACATATTGTTTCCGCTGTATCCAGCCCTGGTAGCTGTCGTGATGGGTCTCGACGTGTACCCATTCGCTGGTTTTCTCCAGCACCCGATAAGTCTCACCAAACAACAACTGGCTGACCATTTCAGCGCAATGCGACGGTTCCGCCCGCATAGGGATGACCGTCAAGTGACAAATGCTTGAATCCATTTCTATGAAAATTGATACAACTTCGGCTGTCGGCTGTTCTTTTGGCTATTGGCTATTAGCTATTGGCTGTTGGCTTCACTTGCGAGAAACAATCACCACGATTTTGCGCCTTGAGCCTTAAACCCTGAAACTAGAACGGCAGGTCGTCAGCGCCGCCTTCATCCGTGAACGGTCCTTGCGGGATGTTCGGAAGGTTGCCCATATCGTTGGCTTGCGGTGCCGGGGCAGCATACGCCGGCTGCTGTGCAGGTGCAGCGGGTGTATAAGCCTGCTGTTGGGGCGGATAGGCGGGTTGCTGAGGTTGCACATAGCCCTGGGGTTGTTGAGGATAACCTTGAGGCGGATACATGGGCTGCTGCGGTTGGGCATATCCCTGGGGAGCATAGCCTTGAGGCTGTTGGACATAACCTTGCGGTTGACCGTAAGCGGGCGCACCAGAGACAGCTGCAGGAGTGGCGGGTTCCACCTTCCAGGCTTTGACGTCAGTGTACCAATTTCCGTTGAACTCGCGGGACTCCAGATCAAAGGACACCGTGATGATGCTGCCTTCCTGGAACTGGTCCAAGGCGCGGGCACGGTCACCCCACAGATTGGCGCACACCTTCTTGGGGTATTGGTCCATCGTCTCTATGACAAACTCTGCCTTCGACCAATTGTTTCCTGAACTGCTGACACCCGATTTCACGGGCAATTTCTGAATTAATTTTCCTGTAATTTCCATATCTATTCTTTATTTTTCTTGTCTTCTTTGTCTTTCTTTTCTCTCTTACCGAAAACAGTAACGTTAATGTATTTTGAAGGATTTGCCTTGAGATCTTTGACCAGCAGATCCAAACTTTCGATTGTCTTGTTGATATTGCTGTACAGCGAATCATTCTGGACAAGCTGACCGACGGTCCCGTGGCCGTTTTTCACATCGGCGAGAATGCGGTTGGCGTTGTCCAGGGTGTTTTGGGCGTTATTCACAAGCGTGCGGATATTGGACTTGGCCAGCGAGTCGCTGATATTGTCCACGTTGGCCACAATCGCGTCGATTTTGGGACTGGCCTCGCCAAGCGTCTTGGTGAGTGTCTGGAGCTGCGCGACCACATTGGTCACCTTCCCGCCATTGTCAGCCATGAGTTTGGAGAGATCCTGGGTGGTGTGCTCGAGGTTCTCCAGCGTGTTCTTGATCATGGCGCCTCCATTCAGGGAATCGTCCGAGCGGAAGGCTGTTTTCAAGTTCTGACCAATAGTGTCCACTGAGGCGACGACACTCTGCAGCTGCGCCACCAGGTCGCCCACGCCATCCAGCATGCCACCGGCAAGATAACAGCCAAGCGTGTCACCGCGATGCGCGATATCAGGCGACTGGCCCAGGTGAAGGTTCACCACCATGCCGCCAAGGACGTCTTTCTGCGCCACCTCAAACTTCGAATCCTTCGGAATATCCAAATCCTCTGTGACCAATATTTCGGCACAAATCCGCACCGGATTGCTGCTCAGCAGCTTGATGCCGGTCACCTTGCCGATCTCGAAGCCGTTCAAGGTCACATTGGTGCTCTCATGCAACGCCCCGACATCTTCAAACACGGCATAATAGTAGTTTTTCTTGCCGAAAACATTAATACCCTTCAAAAATACGGAACCGAGATAGAATATCAACACCGCTGCAATAAAAAAAAGCGCGACTTTGATACTTTTCATCTCCTTTTCGGAATAAGGCTTCTGTTTGTTGCTTGCCATCGTAAATACTCAATATAACCTGCAAAAATACCATTTTTTTGAATACGGCGGCTTTCCAATTATTTTTTCAAACAACTGACTATTTGTTTGGGGTTACCCTCCCTTAGTCGTTGCCTAAAGCCCTTGCTTTGACCAGCGTTTCGCTGTTCGCCACAGTTTCACCGGCAGATAATAGAACAACGCTCCGAACGTAAGGATGCTGTTGAGAACGCTGATGCGGAAGAAGTCCCAGAACGGCCGGAAATGGCTGACGCGTTCGCCTTCGGGCGGATAATAGACGCGAACGGGCACGGAAACGACGGGTACGCCGCGCCATGCGGAGAAAACCAACAGTTCCAGTTCGGCCTCGTAACGCGGGGTGATAGGCCATCGTAAATTAATGGCTTCCAGCGGATAAAGTCGGTAACCGCTCTGCGTGTCCTCCAACGGGATGCCCGTCTGCAAGCGGAACCAAAAGTTGGAGAACTTGTTCGCGAAGGTGTTCTTCGACGGCATATTGTCGGCAGTGAGGTTGCGGGAACCTACCACCAAGGCGTCCTTATTCGCTGAATGACAATCTATTATGACAGGAATATCTTCCGGAAAATGCTGTCCGTCGGAGTCGATGGTGACGGCATAGCGGTAGCCGAGTTCCAACGCCCGTCGGAAGCCCCGCATCAAAGCGTATCCCTTGCCTCTATTGGGTGTATAATCCACGATCTCAGGGCGTTCCGAAGCATTGAAAGCGGCAGTGAGGACCGCCGTCGTTTCGGGGGTGCTGCCGTCGTTCACCACGATGATGTTGTGCGTGTAGGCTTGGATACGACGCAGCACGTCCTCGATGGTTTTCTCGTTGTTGTACGTCGGCACCATCACGCAGATCCGCTCCTCGTCAAAAACCTTCTGCCACACCGTCATACCTCTTTGCCGAAAACTAGTGAAAACTTGGTGAAAACACGATCTTTTGATGTCAAGGTTCCCTTCGCAAGCACCACTCCCCCAGCCTCTTCCAACTTGTCGAAGCGAACTTCAACATCTTCTTCAGATGGTCTTAGTATATCAATGTATTTCAACAATTTAACCTCATTCAAATGCAATCCGAAACCACATATTTTCCCGGCCAATTCCTCCACAATCCCTACCTGGCACACACCGGGCGTGACGGGATTTCCCGGGAAATGACCCTGGTATATCGCGCACTCCGGCAACAACCGGATTTTCGCGATCTGCTGATCTATTTCGACTATTGTATATAATTCGTTTTGCAACATTATTGTATCAATTAAACACCGAATCCGGGATTTTTTCGTTCAATTTCGTGTTGGCGAACGAAATCGTGGTGGTGTCACCGTTGGCCTCTTTCATCTCTACTTTCGTCACGGCGTTGTGTTTGTCGTTGAAATAGAGATAGATGCTCGAGAACATCTTCTTCAGTTTCGCCTGTTTCGGGGTGAGTTTGGCGACCCATTTGTCGCCCTGGGTGTACATCTCGACGGTGAAGTCGCTGTTTTCGGACAAAGCCGCGCCGGTGACGCTGTTCATGACGACCTGCGCGATGCCCTTGAAGAGCTGTCCGCTTTGGCCGTCGGCCTTCCGGGTTTTGCCGTCCTGTTGCATATAGACCTGGCCGTCGGCCTTCACAACGAGGGCGTACTTGTTGGGCGACGTGTAAGCCCATTTGAGGTTCTTGCCGGCAAAGAACATCTGTCCTTTGGAGGTCTGTTTCTCCTTGAGCATGGTCGATTGGCGCACCTGCGTGAAGTCGCACTGGATGCTCTTCACGGCGGCGGTGGCCTTCCCCACCGTCTCCACCATCTTCTTCGACTGCTCGGGGGTGGCCTTCTTGAGGGTTTGGGCGGAAGCTCCAAACCACAACGCCATTATCATCAATATTATCGTTAACTTCTTCATATTCATCATTCATTCATCGTTCATTAAATCATTATCCCGAAGGTCGCAAGCGACCTTCGGCTGATGAGGGGGATCCCTTTCAGGGATCTCATTGTGCCACAAAATAGCACCCGGCCATGATCAGGAGCACACCGATCCAGCGGGTGGCGGGCACGGTTTCGTGGAAGATGAGCACGGCGGCGAGCATCCCGAAGACGTAGCTCAGCGAAATGAGCGGATAGGCGCGGGAAAACGGGTAGTTCTTGAGGATGTACATCCAGAGGACGGCGCCGGCACCGTAGGCCGCACCGCAGCCGAGCCACCACCAATTGGTGAGCTGCGCCAGGAAAAACGAGCCCTTCCACGCGAATGTGCCCATCTTCTGGAGCGCGAATTTCAGAAACACCTGTCCGGAACATAAAAGAACCGACTGGATGACTGCCAAAACGATTAGTCTCATAATGTTTTTTTTATGATTTCGGCACGATCCTCCGCACCTTTTTGGTGAATAACTCGCACATTTTCAATCTCATAGAGCGTATTCCCGCCCGGCTCCACCGAAAGCATCCACGCCTCGGAACGGTCGAGGACTTCCAACTGCCCGAAAAAGGTCGGATTGTGCAACTGCAACTCCGTCAGTTCGTCGTTCGCGCATACGAGCGCAGTACGCAGCCTGCCCGTACGCAAACGCAGGAAAGCGTCTTGCAACGCCAACTCAAACGAGACGGTCCGGTGCGAATAGGTGTTGTTGTAACCGTGGTTTTTCGTGTAGATCGCCATCATCGAGGCCACGGTGTTGTGCGTTGACTGCATGAAACAGGTGGGCATGTTCATCGCCTCGCCCTCGGCTGCCAGACCGTTGAGCATCTGCACGGTGTTCTCCATGCAGCCCATCGCCGTGCCGTTGAGGATGGCATCCGGCTCCCCTATCCCACTGATTTCCATCGCCTTGAGCGCAGTCACCAAGGCCCGTTTCTGCAACTTGCCCATGCGGCGCGCCTTCATCGGCGGTAAATAACGGCTGTATTCCTCCGCCGGCACGTCTTTCACGATTGCGGTGACATACACTCTATTCATAGCGCGACAGGATTATGGACGAGTCGTTACCCCCGAACCCGAAGGCGTTGCACATCACGTGACGCAGATCCGCACGCGGGCATTCCTTTCCGGAGACCGGAACAATACATTGCTCGTCAAAATTTTGATATTCAGATTGATACGGCAGAAAACCTTCGCGCATCGCCAACAGGCAGAAAACGGCCTCGATGGAGCCCGACGCGCTGGTCGTGTGCCCCGTATAGGATTTCGTAGAGGAGACCGGCGGCAGTTTTTCGCCAAACACGCGCCTCAACGCAGCGCTCTCCGAAGCGTCGTTGTTCGGTGTTCCCGTGCCATGTGCATTCACGTAACCGATGTCGGATGTGGACACCCCTGCATCTGAAACTGCCTGTGTCATAGCCAAGTAAGCCCCTTCACCATCTTCCGAGGACGCCGTCTGGTGATGCGCGTCGCAGGCGTTCCCGCCTCCGCTGAGCACTCCGAGGATTTCCGCGCCGCGCTGCAACGCCGAAGTCTCGCTTTCCAGCACCAGATAGGCCGCCCCTTCGCCGAGGTTCAGTCCCGCCCGGGTCTGGTCGAACGGACGACATCTTTCGCGGTCCAAGATCATCAGCGACTTGAAGCCGTTGAGGTGGAACAGCGACAGCGCTTCCGAGCCGCCCGCCACCACGATGTCCCGTTCACCGCTCTCTATCAGCAACTTGCCCATTATCAGCGCGTTCATGGCCGACGAGCAAGCCGTGGAGGTGGTCATGGTGTAGTCGAAACAGCCGAAATAGTCGGCGATTTCGTTGGTGGAGGCTCCGCAGTCGTGGATGTCGCGACCGGCGGGCTGCGGTGCCGGGAAGTAGTGTTCGGTGACGTCCATGCCGCCGACGGTGGTGCCGGAGATGAGCGCCAAACCGTTCTGTTGCAGCAATTTCGACTGTTCCAACGCTTCCCGCAAAGCGAGCACGCCCAGGAGGTGGGTGCGCGAGTAGATGCCCGGGGGCAACAACAGCCGCTGCCGTAACTCCTCGCCGCTCATCGGCACCTCCCCGACGGGGAACTCCCGATGTTCGGTGGGCAGGTAGCATACGGCACGCACGCCGGACTCCCCGCGCAGCAGGGCCGACAGGTTTGCCTCCGCCCCGATTCCGAGCGCGGAAACGACTCCCATACCGGTTATGACGACCTTCGGACGCATTATTTCGTACGGTTCGCGGCCACGTAGTCAGCCATCGTGCGCACAGAGGCGAAGATCTCCTTGCCCTGTTTCGGATCGGCAATCTTGATGCCGTAGTTGCGCTCCAGCAGCACGATCAGCTCCAGTACGTCGATGGAGTCGAGACCGAGGCCTTCGTCGCCGAACAGCGGCGCATTGTCGTCAATGTCCGCCGGGGTCATCTCTTCGAGGTTCAACGCCTCAATCATTTTGGTCTTTAATTCTTCAATCAGTTCCATTTTCAAAACATTTTATTTTATAGATATCTAACGAATAATACCTTTCCACGCAAAGGGCGCAAAAGTAATTATTTTTCAAGCATCTCCAACCGTCATCAGCATTTTTCGACAACAAACCCGCAAAACATACACAAAGCAATGCTTCACATCATTGTATGAAGATATACTTTTTTTCTCCCAGCACCATCAATACACCTCTGAAAATCAGGAAGAAAATAAACGCGAACCAGAGAGCGTGATTGCCCCAAATGCCGTCAAGGGCATAGTACAAGATGAAGAAAACAGCAGTTGCCACGAACATCACATTGCGCATGGCCGCAGAAGCGGTGGCGCCGATGTAGATGCCGTCGTAGATGAACGCCGCGAAACCGGTGAACGGCAACAGATAGGTCCAAAACATGAACCGCATCGCCGTTCGGATGACCTCTTCGTCGTTGGCAAGGACATGCAATAGGACTTTGCCGCCAAAGACGAACAGCAGCGTGAACATCATCGCCAATGCGACACCCCACCACACCAGTGCGCGCACGACTTTGCGCAACAGTTCGGCATTCCGGGCTCCATAATACTTGCCCACCAACGACTCGCCCGCATAGGCGAAGCCGTCCATGACATACGATGTGAGTGTGAAAAGTTGCATCAACAAGGTGTTGGCCGCGAGAATTTCCTCCCCCATCTCGGCAGAAATATAGGGGATGAACGTGAATACTGCGATCAAACAGAGGGAGCGCAGGAATATGTCGCTGTTCACCTTGAAGAAACGGATCATCTTGTTCCAGTGCAGAGCCGCCTTCCAACGGATGTCGTGCCAATAATGCCCGTAGCGGAGGATCCAGATGATGACGGCAAGCAACAGTCCGCTGTATTGCGCCACTACCGAGCCCCAGGCCACGCCCGCGATGCCCGCATCGAAAAGATAGACGAACAACAGGCTGCAGACGATGTTCACCAAGTTGAGGATTGTGGCGATCCACATCGGGGAACTGGCGTTCTGCATGCCGAGGAACCATCCTTTGAGCACATATAGGCTGATTGTGGCCGGTGCGGCCCAAATGCGGATGTAAAAGTAGGTCAGCATCAGGTCGATGGTCTCCGGCGAGCTGTGCAGCAGACGTTTGCAGAGCTGCCCGATAGGATATTGGAGCAACAGGAGCAAGGCCGCCGCCGACCATGCGATCACTAGTCCGCGCACCAAGACATTGAGGAACTCCTCCTTGTCTTCCGCGCCGAAAGCCTGCGCCGTAAGACCGGTCGTGCCTGCCCGGAGGAAACCGAAATTCCAGTAAATCAGATTGAAGACCATCGTCGCCAATGCGATGGCCGCGATATAACTCGCATTGCCGATATGCCCCACTATCGCCACGTCCACCATGCCCAACAGCGGCACCGTGATGTTCGTCACAATGCTTGGGATGGAAATGCGGAGAATCTCTCGGTTCATTCTACAACGGTTAACGGTTAATGGTTAACGGTTAATCATATTGGAGGTGTTGTGAATTATTCAACAGGTTTTTCCATGGAGAGGATCGCTTTGAGAAGTTTGGCGTCATTGCCTTCCGCGTAGAGTTCCTCATCCGGAGATGGCTGTATTTTCAAGATCAGGGCGTCTTCCGAATCCGGAACGGGCTTGTAGCTCACAATGGCGTCCATGGCCACGATATAGCGGGGATTTACCTTGACAAACACCGTATAATCAAGCCATTGCTCAACTTCCTCCATCGACTCATCAATAACGAGTTTATTGCCGTTTTTCAGCACAACCGTCATCTTGTCGCGGTTTTTCACGAAGTAGGCCACCATGCTTTGGTTCAGTTTCTGCCCCACCCCGCGCTGATACATGTAGATATATGTGTTCTCCAGCATCTGATCCTTGTACACCATCGTGGAGCGTATCTTCCCATTGACATCGTAAGCGTTCCATTCCCCCTCTCGCCATCCGTTATGGTGATTGCCTGTCATAGAGACAACTTTGTTCGGATAATAAGCGGTGCTCTTGCCATTGGTCTTTCCTGCAACGAAATTCTCTTCCAAGCTGACATTTCCGTTGAGGTAATAGGTTTTGTATAGACCGTTACGCTTGTCGTTCAGATAGTTGCATTCCTCCAAAAGGACACCTGAGGGCGAGTAGGTTTGCCAAAGGCCGTTGCGTTTGCCCGCCTTATAGTTCTCCACTTTGATGAGGGTGTCGTGTTCCGAATAGTAGCGCCATTCCCCGTCTTTCTGCTGGTCAATATAAACGCCTTCGGAAGCCTTCCGTCCATTCTCGTGGAAAATGACCGTGCGCACCTTGTGAACCCCTTGCTCGAAGTTCGTGGTACTTTTCAGTTTCCCGTTGGCATGGTAATATTTGAATGTGCCATAAGGGACATCGTCTTTGAACTGCCCCTCGTACACAAGCTTCCCTTGCTCGTATTTTTTCCACACGCCCTGCTTCTTCCCGTTCTTGTCGGTCACATTGGTCTGACCCTGCGTGAAAAGGACGGCAGGCAGGAGCAAGGCAATCAAAATCAGTATTCGTTTCATTATTATTGAGTTTAGAGGTTAGCGTTTTGAGGGAGGGGCAAATGGTGATCGTGATTCATAATACATCCATCACCGTTCTCACCTAACCTTTTCCCGCAATTCGAAGCCGCCGGTGACTTCGAATATTTTATGGACTTCGGACATATCCTCATGGGGAATGGTGCGGAGGGCACCGGGGCCGTCGCCGTGGTAGTTCGCGCCCAGTTTCGGGGCCACCTCCTCGATGTTGTCGATAAACCAGCGCCATACCGGTCCCTGTTCAATGTGATAGTCGGGATCCACACGGTCGGGGTGCACGCAGTAGCCGATGTCGAGGATATTTTGCTCGATTCCGTTCATCAGCTGGGTCTGCTGGCGGCCCATCTCGCTGTCACGGAAATAACCTGTTTCCTGAGAGACCTTGCGAAGGACGTTGATAACCTCCCCGGGGGCGTTTCCACGAGGGCAGCGGGGCTTGCACGACATACATTGCCCGCAATACCAGATGGTTTCCGAGCGGAGGAGTTCTTCGATAACGGCCTCATCGTTACGTTGCACGAGGTCGCATATACGGCGCGGGTCATAATCGTAAAACTCCGCAGCCGGACACACAGCAGTGCACATGCCGCAGTTCATGCAGGCGTGCAAAGCCTCCTCGTAACGCAAATCCTTCTTTATCAGTTCGACAAGATTTCCCATATTAATCGAATTTTACGCGGTTCAGTTTCATCAGACGGAAAAGGAATGTAGGCAGTGGTTTAGACCGGTCTCGCTTCATAAGGTTTATGCAGATGTTGAAACGGTTGCTGACCGGGATCTTGTGGATCTCCACAAACTCGATCAGGGTGCCGTCAGGATCCTCGATATAGGTGAAATGACCGGAAGCGAGTCCCATGTCGAAGTTGCCGTCGCCGGGGCAGCTGTCAACGGTGAACGGGTGCCCGTGCTGTCGGCAATGCTCCTCCAGGGCGCGCATGTTGACCACATCGAAACAAATCTGGATGTAACCGGGGTCACCCCACTGGCGGGGTTTTTCAAAGATTTTCCTGGGCGTGCGCTCCAACGCTTGCACCAGCTCGATCGTGCTGCTTCCGTACATGTTCACAAACGGTCCCTGGAAGGGCTGCGAATGGGACAGAAGCACCCTGCGATACTGTTGGGTGCCGCCCCGCAGGGTCTGCCAATCGCTGAAGACACCGACTTTATCGTAAACGACGGTGTCATATCCGAGAATATCCCTGTAAACAGTCAACGCCTTGTCGATGTCCGAAACACCGATCATGGCGCCCACCACGCCGCCGGAATAACGATTCTCGTCGATGAAGACATATTTGTCCTCCACAACTTGGAAAAGGTTTCCGTTGGGGTCATAAATGTAGAAGGTGGGCATTCCGTTCGGCTCGACACCGATCTGGGTGATATTCTTGTATTTCGAAGCCAGTTCCGCATGGTAAGCGGCAATGTCATGGGTTTTGATCTTGGCGCAAAAGACACCCAAGTCGCCCATCTGCACATCAAAGTCAATGGGGATGGGTTTTCTTTCTGAATATTGCCATATTTCGAAGCCGCCCCCTCCCTGAAGGTTCGCGGCAATGCAGGCATGACGTTTCTCGGGTTTTTGGTTCGTATAGGGCAGCATGCGCTCCGCCACCGTGTCATCCTCCAGCATACGGACATTCATCTGAAACATATCAGCATACCATTTCCAAGAAGCCATCATATCTTCAGTGCCTATGCCAACCTGCTGGATACCAACTAGATAGTATTCACTCATAATCGTCAATTTTAAACTGCAAAGATATATTTTTTTATAACCACTTCCACAAAAAAAAGCAATGGAAAGCAAAAAAACGTACTTTTGCGGCGGAAAAAAACAACAGTATGAGCAAAGACCAAGCATCCAATTCCGTATGCCCCCATTGCGGTGGCGTTGGCGTGATTAAATCAGATTACAATCCCACTTTGGAAACCCTCTTCAGCCACGTGAGCGTGCGCGAATACAGCGACCGTCCCGTGGACGACGAAAAACTGAGCCTGATCCTCAAAGCGGCATGCAGCGGCTCCACGATGGGCAACATGCAGCTGTTCAGCGTCATTGTGACCCGCGACGAGGCCATGAAAGCCAAGCTTGCGCCGTTCCACTTCAACCAGCCGATGGCGACCACAGCGCCAGTGATCCTCACCTTCTGCGCTGACTTCCGGCGTTTCAACCAATACTGCCGGTTCCGCGACGCCAACACCGAGGCTTACAGCAATTTGCAGTCGTACCACTGGGCCGTCACCGACGCGCTCATCGCCGCCCAGAACGCCTGCGTGGCCGCCGAAGCCCTCGGACTCGGCTTCTGCTGGCTCGGCACCATCACCTACAATGTCGATAAGTTCGTGGAAACGTTGCAGTTGCCCAAGCACGTCATCCCCGTGGCCTGCATCCCGATGGGATACCCTGTGCAAAAGCCAGCCCTGACGCAGAAACTGCCCGTGGAAACCTTTGTGCACCAAGAAGTTTACCACGATTACGACGAGCAACGCATCGACGAGCTCTACCGAGAGAAGGAAAATTCCGCCGAGACAAAACAGATCCTCGCCGAGAACCCCGACTGCGACAACCTCGCGCAGGTCTTCACCAAGCACCGCTACACGCAGCCCGACAACGAGCATTTCGCCAAGGTGCTGAAGGAGACGTTGGAACGGCAGGGGTTTGTGATCTAGCCGATTTATTTTTGTATCTTTGCCGCCGTTATCCAAACGAACGGTTATGAACAACAATTACTCTTTGACGGTTTTCCACGAGAACAGACCCGTGGTGTTGCGTGACGAGCAGGAATGGTCCCGTTTCGCGCAGGATTTCCGCATCATCCACGCGGCCGGAGGCATCGTGTCCGACGAAAACGACGAAATCCTCATGATTTTCCGTTACGGTTGCTGGGACTTCCCCAAAGGCAAGGTCGAGGCCGGCGAGGACTGGCCGACAGCCGCCCTGCGCGAGGTGGAGGAGGAAACCGGCCTGCACGACATCACCCTGCAAGAGCCTCTTCCGAACACGTATCACACTTACATTCTGCACGGCACACCCATCCTGAAAATCACCCACTGGTACGCCATGCAGGCTCCGATGCAGTCGCTTGTCCCGCAGACCGAAGAGGACATCAGTCAGGCGGTTTGGGTGCCGCGAGAGGAGGTGGCAGAAAGGCTGCATGACTCGTATTTATCGCTGCGGGAGCTGTGGGGACAGTTAGCAGTTAGTAGTTAGTAGTTGTTATGAGACAGTCGTTTGTTTTGTTTAGTATTTTATTCCTGTGCGCGACATACACCCTCTCCGCCCAGAACCTTTCCGGCTACTGGGAGGGCAAGATCGCTATCACGAAGAAAGATTCCCTGACCATCGGCTTGCAACTGGAATACCAGGCCGACACGCTCTATGCCGAATTGGACAGTCCCGACCAGTACTTCTCGGGGCAGCCGGTCTCGAACCTGCGTTACGCAGACTCTGTGCTGTCGTTCCGCGTCCCTGACTTCAACCTGAGTTACGAAGGGCGGATTTCCTCTGACGGGCAGCGCTTTACGGGTACCTGCACGCAATACGGGAAAAAGTTCGACTGCATCTTGTCGCAGGGTGCGCAACGGAAGCTTTTCCCGCGACCGCAGACTCCCAAACCACCCTACCCTTACCGTACCGAGGAGGTCAACTTCCGCGACCGCAGCGGCAAGAAGCCCCTCATCAACGGAACGTTGACCCTGCCCGACAGCACCCCGAATGGGCTCATCATCTTCATCAGCGGGTCGGGCTGGCAGGACCGTGACGAGTCTCTGTTCGCGCACAAACCCTTCGCCGTCATCGCCGACACGCTCACCAAGGCCGGATTCGCCACCTACCGTTACGACGACTTCCCCGTGGCCATCTTCCGCAAATCCACCACTTACGACTTTGCCGACGGCGTGCGGCTGATTCTGGACTCTCTATTGCAACGCAAAGACTTACAAGGAGTTAAAATCGGATTGTTGGGTCACAGCGAGGGCAGTTTGGTGGCCAGCATGGTGGCGGCCGACGACCATCGGGTGGATTTCACCATCCACCTTGGCGGTGTGGCACAGCCGATTGACGAAATCCTGCTCTACCAGAGCGAAGCCATCGCCCGCGCCTCGGGAGAGCTGACGGAAAAGGAAATGGCGAACGGTAATGCCATCAACAAGCGCATCTACAGCATCATTAAGAAATGCAAAAACAAAGATGAATGTGCGGAAAAGATCAGCAAAGTGTGGGACGAACTCTCCGCAAAACTCACCGACGAAGAGAAAGTTAAATACAACATGACACCGGAAAACAAATTCACGGCCATACAGACCTTTAGCTCGCCATGGTACTACGAGCTTTTCCGCATCGACCCGAAAAAATACCTCAAGAAAATCAAGGCCCCAGTGTTTGCCATCTCGGGGCAGAAAGACCTGCAGATTGATGCGAACACCACGGAGAAGATTATGGACAAATACTTGACCGGCAAGACGTTATACTACTTCTACAAGATGCCAGGATTAAACCACCTGCTACAGCCTTGCACTACAGGAAGCCCCGACGAATACGGACAGATTGAGACCACCATTGCGCCCGAAGCGCTGGAGTCGATTGTACGTATTACAGAATTGTTCACGAGATGTGGGCATCCCGTTCTGAAAGTAGTAAAAGGAAAATAAAGAGTAATGGGGGGCTATCCCATTATCCTGTTTGCGTCCGCAATGCCGAGACAAAGTCAATATAACACATTGATTTTCAAATATAAAACAAAAAAATTATTTTCATTGTAACATAATCACGGCATCGTGCGACAATGCAAGTATGAAGATGTTCCATCTTTTCACCTTTAAACCTCAAACTTTATGAAAAAACATCTGCTTATTGTATTGGCGCCCTTGTTTGCAGCGGCGAGTTTGTCCGCCCAAACCGTCACCCTCCAATTCACCGGCCGTGATGCCACCGGCCATTACGTGCAGCTGGACAGCGTGACCATCACCAACTACACCCGAAATTGGCAGGAGACTGTCTTTTGGCCCGACACCACCCTCACCTTGCAGATCGGCACGGGAATTGAAGATGCAGGAACAAGGTGGACGCCGTCCCTGAAATTGTCGCAAAATAATCCGAACCCTTTCAGCGGCATGACCGAAGTGGAATTATCGGTGGCCGACAAGGGGAAAGTGACGTTGGAGATATCTGATATAAACGGACGCATCATGGAGACTTTCCAAGAAACGTCTCTACCGCGTGGCATCCACCGTTTTCAGGTGGGACTTTCCACCGCCGGCACCTATATGTTGACCGCACGGCAGAGAGGCAAGGTCTCTTCCATCAAAATGGTGTGCAACGGTGGTTCTTCCAACGCTATTGAGTATGTGGGACTGTCGATGGTACCTGCTTTCGCGCCGAAATCCCATACTACCAAACCGTTTGATCTCGGCGACATGATGGAATATGAGGGTTATGCCGTGGTCAACGGTGCAGAAGTGGTGAGCCAGACTGTTACGCAACCGCAGAACGCCTCGGAGACGGTCGTGCTGCGATTTATGGGAGTGGTTTCCGGCGACGGCATGCCCTGTCCTGATGCTGCCACCGTGACCGACCACGAAGGCAACGTTTACAACACCGTACAAATCGGCGGCAAGTGTTGGATGAGGGAGAACATGCGCTGCACCACTTCGCCGAATGGACACCTCACGGCAGGCGGGAATCTGACCAGCTGCTACGTGGCATACTACTACGATTACTCATCCTCCCCTATTCCGTTGGTTGACCGAGGTTTGTTGTACAACTGGTCTGGCGCGATGGACACCACCGCTACCACATACATCTCTGACTCGTTCATTGGCCGCAGGGGCATCTGTCCGTCCGGCTGGCACGTGCCAGATAAAGACGAATGGGCCAATCTATTCAACTATGTGAGCAACATTAGTGCCTACAAGTGCAACAACAACCTCGCATACATTGCCAAGTCCTTGGCCTCCAAAGAGCATTGGGGCACTTTCTCGGGCAACTGCGCGCCAGGCAACAACCAAAGCGATAACAACGCCACAGGATTCTCCGCTGTTCCTGCGGGATGCGGTCAGACCTCGTCGTTCAGCAGTTCTGGTTTCGAAACCCTTTTCTGGACCTCTACGTCCTCTACCGGTGCCTTCGCGAATTCCTACAGCATAGCCGCCATTCTTGCAACCGTCAACAGTTCCAACAGCAACAAAGAATACGGCCGTTCGGTGCGCTGCATCCGCGACTAATCTTCAGATATCGCCTGTGACCAACGCCTAATCGTTTTAACCCTCCCCATCTTTTTTTCACATTTTTTCAACAATCCACAACGGCAAAAGTATATTTTATACCTTTGCCGTTTTATTATTATTATAGGATTATAATTTTATAAAATATGAAGAAGTTCCTACTACTGACGGTTTTGGCCCTGTTCTGTTGTGGCAGTATTTTCGCCCAGGAGAACAAAACGGACAAAAAAGGCAAGAAAAAACAGAAAACGGAAGTGGTGGTTGACGGGGAGAACCCGTCAGACAATACCACCGCGGTGAACGAGGATTCGGATGACGACGACCTTGACAGCGGCGGAGGACAGTACGTGCCGAGTCTGCTCCACAGCAGTGCCGACGTTTACACCAACAACACCTCCTACACGTTCAGCATCGCCTATTTCCGGATGCGTGGTTATGACAACCGCTACCAGGGCGTGTTCGCCAACGGTTTCGAAATGAACAATATGGTGACGGGCCGTGCCAACTTCTCACAGTGGGGCGGTCTGAACCACATCTTCCGTTATCCGGAGAACATCACAGGTCTGAACATGGCGACTTTCGACTTCGGGGACATCGGCGGGGTCAGCAACTACAATTTGCGGGCCAGCAACTTCCGCAAGCAAGTGCGCGCCACCTACTCGCTTTCGAACCGAACTTACACCAACCGTATGATGGTGACGGGCAGCACCGGGCTCACCGCCAAGGGCTGGGCGTTCACGGGCTCCCTGTCGGCGCGTTTCGGCAACGGGCTGGCCTACGTTGACGGCACCACCTACAACGGTTTCGCCGGTTTCGTGGCCGCCGAGAAGAAGATCAATTCCGAACATTGGCTTAACCTCGCGGCCTTCGCCTCCTACATCCAGCGCGGCATGCAGTCCAACTCCGTGCAGGAAGCTTACGACCTTTTGGGCAACAACTACTACAATGCCAACTGGGGCTGGTATCAGGGCAAACAGCGCAACGCCCGCATGCGCACGCAATGCGAGCCCACCATCCTGTTGACCCATAACTTCAACTCCGCGAACAACAAGGTCAGCGTGCAGACCACCGCAGGCCTCTCCTTCGGTTTCAACAACACCACCTCCCTCAACTGGTATGATGCCCAGGATCCGCGCCCTGACTACTACCGCTATCTGCCCAGCTACCAGATTGACGGCAAGGACACTTCCCAAGCCTACTACGACGTGTTAGCCTTGTGGCAGAACAACGACCAAAGTTACACCCAGATCAACTGGGACCACCTCTACAACGTCAACCAAACGGCCGCATTGCAAGGCAAACGCGCCCAGTACATGGTGGAGAACCGTCGCTACGACCAGCTGACGGGCGGTGTGAGCACCAACCTGAACTGGTCCATCAACGATCACTGGAAAATCTACGCCGGCGCCTCCGTGAACCATTTCAAGCAGCACAACTACAAAACCATCGCCGACCTGCTCGGCGGTGCATACTGGCTCGATGTTGACAAGTTCTCCGAGGGTGACTTCCCCGCCGACCAGAACGTGCAGTACAACGACCTTCTCCATATTGGTGACTCGCTCCACGAAGGCGATGTCTTCGGCTACGACTACGACTACCACGTCTTCAAACAGAAAGTTTGGGGCATGGTGAAGGCCACCTACAACCACTGGGATTTCTATTTCGGGCTTCTATTCGGCGCATCGGAGCTGTGGCGTAACGGTCACATGCAGAACGGCCGCTTCCCCGACAATTCCCTCGGCCGCTCGGAGACGCGAATCTACATGGACAACGGCGCGAGAGCCGGTGTCACCTACAAGATCAACGGTCGCAACTACATAGTGCTCAACGGATTGGGTGAAACCAAATCGCCGAACATCCTCAATTCCTTCCTTTCGCCGCGTATCAACAACAAGTTCGTCGATAATCTGACCTCCGAAACCATCTTCACGGGCGATCTCTCCTACATCCTCAATTATCCAGTCATCAAGATGCGGGCGACGGTCTTCGGCACGAAGATAAACAACGCCACTCGGCTGATCAGCTTTTACAACGATGACATGTCGAGCATGGTCAACTACGCCATCTCAGACATCGATGAGCTGCACGTCGGCGTGGAAGCCGGTGCCGAGATCAAGTTAGGCAGCATGTTCTCGCTGATTTTGGCGGGCACATGGGCCGACTACCACTACACTGACCGCGCCCACGTGACGATGAACGCCGAGAACGGCGTCGATTTCGACGGACAGATGGAGCGCACGGTCTATTGGAAGAACTTCCACGTGGCCGGTACGCCTCAAGTGGCTGCCACCGGAGGCCTCAAGTTCAACTACAACTACTGGTGGGTGAATCTCAACTGCAATTGGTTCGACAAGATTTACTGCGACCTGAACCCCGAGCGCAGAACCTCCACCGCCCGCGGCTCCTTGGACGAGAACTCCGAGCTCTACCACTTGGTGGCCGACCAGACCCGCATGAAAGGGCAGTTCACGATGGACATCTCCGTGAGCAAGTCGTGGCGCATCAAGCACAAATACAACATCGGATTCAACGCCAGCGTTACCAACCTACTGAACAACAAAAAGTTAGTAACCACCGCGTGGGAGCAGTACCGTTTCGACTACACCAACTATAACGTCAACAAATACGCCAACAAGTACTATTATGCCTTCGGCACCACCTTCTATTTGGGCATAAACTTCCAGATGTAATGATGATTTGATGAATGAACGATGAATACACGATAAATTAACGATGAATTTGTAAGATATGAAAAAAATAGCGATAACACTTATTGTAGTCGCAGCCCTTCTCGCCGGCTGCAATCTGGAGCCCGACATAGCCCCCATGCCCACCTTTGTCGGTGAGGCCAACACCACCATAGCCGAGCTTCTGGCCATGCACGAAATCGGCTCTGAGGACTCCTTCGACTCCATTCCCATTGGTTCCAACATCATCATCTGCGGGTATGTCACAACCTCCGATGAATGGGGCAACAATTACAAGTATATTAACATCGAGGATGAGACCGGCGGCATCCAGATCAAGATCGACAACAAAGCGCTGTACAACAAGTATAAAATCGGGCAGAAGCTCTATGTGAAGTGCGACGGCTTGGTGTTGGGCGACTACCGCAAGTTGCCGCAGCTCGGTTTTTGGGCAAACGGCTCCATGCAGCCCATCCCGTCGTTCAAGACCTACCTATACCTCTTCCCCGACGGTGCGCCCACAAGCGGGTTCAACCCCATCGACATGACAACCATCCCTAACGCTAACGACATCCCGGCGACCGACTACAACCGGCGTGTGCATCTGATTGGCGCCACCTTCAAGGAGGGCGGCCTGGCCACTTTCTCGGAACCGGGTGCAGCCACCAGCCACGACATCATGATGGCTGACGGCACCATCATCACGCTGCGCACCAGCAACTACGCCACTTTCGCCAGCGAGATGTTGCCCGTGGGCACCGGCGAAATCACCGGCATCCTCACCCGCTACAACAACTACGTGCAGCTCGTCATCAACAACCCCGCCGACTTGGTGGGATTCACCATCCCCGCGGAGCGTCAGACCGTGTTCAGCGTCAACTACAACAACGCCTTCAACGAAGGCTGGTCCCAAACCGGCACCGGCAACCCGTGGCAGACCCTGGTCAACAGCAGTTTCAGTGGCTTCTTTGTCAACCCGTCGGCTGACGAGGACTACTACCTGATCTCCCCTGCCATTTTGCTGGACAACACCTCCAGTCCGGAGCTGAGCTTCTCGCACCGCGCCCCGCGAGGCTTCGACCCCAACACCATGATGTGTTTCTACACCCCCAACTACACCGGTGACGTGAGCACCACCCAATGGGTTCCGCTCGACCTCTCCGCAGCAGCAGGACAAACCACCTCAAACAACTTCAGCATTGAGCTTCCCGAAGGCGCCCAGACCTCCAACTTCCGTCTGATGTTCCACATCACCTCCGCCCAGTCTGCATGGTACCTTTCTGACATCAAGATCACGGGATTGGTACGGTGAACAATTAGTAATTAGTAATTTGTAATTATGTACGAAATGTCATATATATTATTAAACACTTCCTTAAGCAGCCCCGGAGGGGCAAGAGCTCGGTAGAGCTTAATAACCCCACATGAAGCGAAGCCGCAGTGTGGGGCACCAACGAAGTAAACCAAAAGAAATATGAAAAAGATAACGATAATCACAATCTTGGTCGCAGCCATTCTCTCCGGCTGCAACCGCTGGGAAGAACCTGAGTTCACAGCCCCCGTCTATGACGGGCCGGCCGCCAACAAGACCATCGCCGACATCAAGGCCATGCACCCCTCCTTGGGCAATAACACCCAGGACTCTATCTGCCATTACGACGAGCAGTTCATCGTGAAGGCCGTGGTGGTCAGTTCCGACGAGGGCGGCAACTGTTACAAATACCTCACCATCCAGGACGAGACTGGCGGCATCGAAATCGCCATCGACCGTTCCAGCCTCTACAACGACTATCCCGTGGGGCAGACGGTCTATCTCAACTGCGCCGGACTCATTGTGGGCGACTATCACAACAAGTACCAGATCGGCTGGGTCTATCAAGGCTCCGTGGGCCGCATCGCGCCCGCCGCACTCGAACGTTACCTGAGCAAAGACGGTCTGCCCGACCTGAGCAACCCGTTGGTGGCCCACCCTATCGAAATCAACGGTTCGAGTGACCTAACGGCCGAGAACGTGAACTGTCTGGTGAAGATCGACGGCTGCAAGTTCTCCTCCGCCGACCACGGCCTGCCTCTCTCCTACAACGACTACACCACCGACCGCGAAGTGACCTTCAACGGGGGAAGTTTGATTGTGCGCACCAGCAACTACGCCTATTTCCGCAACATCCTCATCGACGCCAACAAAGAGTATTGTCTTTACGGCATTCTCAGCGTCTATAACTCCGAGTACCAGCTCACCCTGCGCACCAAGGACGACATCCAGTATTCCAGCGCCTCGCAAGCCGAAACACTGGCTGACCTCACCTTCGACGCCAACAGCCTCACCACTGGCGGCTGGTCGCAATATCCCGACAACCAGTCGTGGAAGTTCCAGTCCTACGGCGGCAACAACTTCCTCTATCACAACAATGCCGCGGAAGACTGCGACGACTGGCTTATCTCTCCGGAGCTGACTCTCGGTGACCTGAACGGCGCCCAGCTCTTCCTTGACCACCAGAACAACGTGGGCGGCAGTCCGGCAACCTACTACCAAGTCTATTACTCCACCACCTACAGCGGCGGGGCTTTCAATGAGAGCGAGTGGATTGCTTTCAACCCGAACCTGAACAACTACCCGACCAACTTCGGACTCAGCAACGGCCTGGATTTGACCGCCATCGGCAACCAGAAATTCCGCATCGCGCTGCGCTACCGCAAGAACGGCAGCGTCAATGGCACCCGCTGGGCTGTAAGAGGCGTGAAGATTACGCGATAAGGCAATCATTTACGACAAAACAACTGATATCCATATTGTTACAAAAAAATTAATTTTGAATGTAACATAATTACCGTTTGGTACGACAAAGCATTAAGGGGAGGTAATACCCGAAATAATCAACTGTAAACCAAAAGGATGAACGGAATGACTACAAAACGGTCAAGTGCGATAAGACTACTTTTTGTGCTAATTTATTCCCTGGTGGCGATCATCCCTGCATCGTCACAAATTGACACCGAGTTCTGGTGCAGTGTGCCGCACGTCGTTGCCGACTCGTGCCAAATTAACGTCTGGCTCAACACGGCCCGCATGGGCACGACTGACATCCCCGAAATCCGGTTCCCGGCGATGAACAACCAGTTGTTCTTCACCACCGACCCGTGGATGTTCCAATATACCGACGGACATACCCATCTCGGCTACGGTATCTCCTGCGATGACAGTGTCGGCATGTTTCCCGAGGATATCTCCTATTATCCAAACACCATCACCCCGTTCGATTCCATCTCCAACAACGGTTTCTTCACGCACACGGACCATGTCATACAGGCCCATTTAGCGGTGACTGCACGCAACAGCGAGACCACATCCCTGAAAGGACAGAAAGCCCTGGGCAAACGCTTCCTTATACCGTGGCAATGTCTGTTTCCCAACTCGCCGGATTTTCCCGAGGCCCGCAACAGTGCGCAGGTGATTGCCACGGAAGACGGGACCACGGCAACCATCATCCCCTCGGTTGATTTATATGGCGGACATCCTGCGGGCGTGCCGTTCAACGTGCAGCTTAACCGTGGACAGGTCTATTGTTTCGCTGCCGCCTCCCAGTCAGCGGAAGGGCATCTCGGCGGAAGCGAAATCCACAGCGACAAACCCGTGGTCGTGGAGGTCGCCGACAATGCCGTCACTCCCGACGGCACACAAACCGACATGTTGTTAGAGCAGCTTCTGCCGGAAGAATACGCCGACCGCGAATACATCGTGATTCCCGCGCCGGCAGCTGCCTTGTTTGCCACCACCGCCCCTTTGGAAGAATATGCTTTCATTTACGCCATTGAGAACAACACCGAAATCGAGATTCTGCACGGGAACCAGACGCAAACCGTATCTTTGAACCGTGGCGACTGCCACACGTTTGTGTTTCCCGACCGTACACCCGCCCACATTCGCTCCGACAAGCCCTTTTTTGTCTTCCAAGTCAGCGGGTTTGGCGGCAACCTGTGCGGCTCGCTGCTTTCACCTTGGCAATGCCGTGGCATTGACGATTTGGAATACAAAGTCATGCACAAAGCATACGGGGACAACACCCCGCTCAGAAAACATTTGATATTCACCTTTATCTGTGAGGATAATGCCCGTAACGGTTTTGCAACCCACCTCTACCACATCGACAACTGGGAGAGACCTCGGTGCATCACTTTCACGCTGGATCCTTCCAGCTGGTCCATGATTCCAGGGACAAATCTATGGTATTGTGTCAAGGATATCACGAGTAACAGCGTTTACAATGACATCTGGAAATGCATCCATGTCACCAATGACGACGGGCCGTTCCAAGCCACTGTCATGGAATACGACATGCCCACCTTATACACTGTAAAAGGGACATCCGCCGTGCACTATGCGGACTTCGACATCGCATGCAAGCTTCATTTCGACACCATCGCCATGCAAAGCGAATATTGCGAGGGCGAGGATATCCTGTTTGCATTCGACACCGCCAAAATCACGGGTCTGCAACTTTTCGCCCCCGACCACACCCCAATAACTGGCTTTTTATTGAGCAATGTAACCATTAGCCAGTCGGGTTATTATTATGCCATGGGCTATGATGCCAGCGGCTGTCGTGCGGAGCCATTCACCGACTCCATCTTCATCAACATCACACCGTCCGTCACCGTCCACATTGAGGATTCCGTATGCGCCGGGCAACCCTACACTGGATTCGGATTCCACTACTCTGCTGATCTGTTGGCAGAATCCGGCGTCCTGATTGACACCTTGACCGTCACGGCCACAGAGGGCTGCGACAGCATCCTCATCCTGCACCTGAACGTGCAGCAGACCTCTGTGGAGATTGTCTCTTCCGACGGTGACTTCTGTGATGAGGGCGAGTTGTCGCTGACCGCCATCTCCACCGCCGACGACTATTTGTGGAACACGGGCGAGACCACCCCTGTCATCATCGCCAACCAAACCGGTCGTTATAGCGTAACGGTTACCGATGGGGATTGCGAAGCATCCGCATACGTGGACATGCCTGCCTGCGACTTCCAGTTGTTTCTACCCAATGCCATCACGCCTTACAACGCGGACGGGCTGAATGATTACTTCAGTATTCCCGAATCCATTCAACGAAATATAACGATCTTCAGCATTGAAATATACAACCGCGGTGGAACGCTCGTTTTCAAGTCTGACCGTCCGGATTTCCGCTGGTACGGCGAAGCCGTTTGCATCCCCGGCGTTTATATCTATTTCATCCATTTGAAAACCAAAGACTACCGTATTCTCGACTTAAAAGGTCAAATCACGGTGTTGTAGAACGTGTAGAGACGCAAAAAAAGCAGGTCGTCCCCCACCGGAACGACCTGTTTCTTTTTGGAGTAATGACCTCCGTTATTCTTAATTCTTAATTCTGAATTGAAAATCACCCTGCGACCGCCGTGGCCAGATTGTGGAACACAAGGTTGTTCATCAGCACGTAGCAGCCCGCGCCGGCGAGATAGCCGAGCAAAGCGTAGGGGGTAATGTGCTTCAGATACCAAATGAAATCGATCTTCTCCATACCCATCACGGCCACACCAGCGGCGGAACCGATGATGAGGAGGCTGCCGCCCGTTCCTGCGCAGTAGGCCAAGAAAATCCAGAACATGTGATCCATCGGGAAGCTGTACATACCCATGGCCCCGGCCACCAACGGCACATTGTCAATGATGGACGACAACACACCGATCACCGTGTCAATCAGATAGTAGTTGCCGTTGAACGCGCTGTCGAGGCTGCCAGCGAGCATGGAGAGATGGCCTGCGCTCTGCAAACCCGCAACAGCCAGCAAAATACCGAGGAAGAAGAGGATACTCGGCAGGTCAATGCGCGTGAGCACGCCCGCAATCGTGAATTTGCGGCTCTCTTCCTGATTCGTATTATGCAGGATTTCAGTCGTGATCCAAAGGATGGAAAGACCGAGCATAATGCCCATATAGGGTTTCAGGTGGGTCAGTATTTTGAAAACCGGGACGAACACCAGCGCCGCCACACCCATGAAGAAGATAAGGTTGCGCTGCCAGGTAGGCACACCCTCGCTCTTGTTATCTTTCGGGCGTTTCGAGGCGTCGATTTCGCCTTTCTCCACAAAAGAGACCACAATCAACGGGATGATCATGGAGATAAGGCTCGGGATGAAGCATTCGAGGATGACGCTGCCGGTGGAGACCTTGCCCGCGATCCAAAGCATGATGGTGGTCACGTCGCCGATAGGGCTCCACGCACCGCCTGCATTGGCCGCCAGAATCACCATACCGCCGAAGAACCAACGGTCGTGCTGGTCGGGCAACAGTTTCCGCAACAACGCGACCATCACGATGGCGGTGGTCAGGTTGTCCAAAATAGCGGAGAAGAAGAAGGTGATGAAGCTCAGAATCCAAAGCAGCTTCACCTTGCTGGTGGTCTTGATGTTGTCGGTGATGATGTTGAAACCGCCGTAAGTGTCGATGAGTTCGACCACGGTCATCGCGCCCATCAGGTAGAACAGGATCTCGGCGATGTCGCCCAGATGATGGATGAGCTCGTGGGTGGTAATAAACTCGATGAACGTGTGTTCGGAATCCGGATGCGCTGTCTTAAACGCCTCATATCCGGCTCCGAAGTCAGCGAACTCGAAGATTTCCGGACCCGACAGGATGAAACAGGTCCAAATCAACACGCCGATCAAAAGCGCAAATGCCGTTTTGTTGATTTTCAACGGATGTTCAAGGGCTATGCACAAGTAGCCGATGACAAAAATGACAATCATCAAGTAAAACATAACGTAACGATTTTATTATTAACTAAAAGATACTCAATGATATACCAACCGACATAGGATAGATTTTCGGTCCCTTGTTGTCGGCGAACAGCGGGGTCGGTGAAAAACTGTAATAGACATTGACGAACTTCCAACCTACACGGGCATAGACATCGATATTGTATTTCATCTTGTTTTTGACAAGCAAATTCTTGTACATGGCAGTATCAGACGGGACGGCGGGGTCGGCACCTTTGTACTTCTGGGAAATCTCACAAATCAGGCCGGCGCGCGCACCTACCGTGAATTTGAACCCGTTAGGATGACGGTAGCGGAATTCCAGAGGAATATTCACATTCAAATAATTCATTTTCAAAAGGTTATAATTCACATCAGCGGGAAGTACATAGTATTTCATGGTACCGCTGGCGGCATTGTAGCGGAGCAGGGCATTGCTGAACTGAGTGTAGTAACTCACTCCCACGCCAAGACCTACAGCGACCGGTTTTTTCTTGATCTTGAAATCCCAAATGGCGGACACGGTGAACCCCGGGTCGAACTTCATGTGGGTGACCTCGGTGGGCATATTCATCCAGAAGGTGTGGTAAATATCCATGATCAGGCGATCACGGAACACTACAGGTTTCTCATCCACAGAGTCTTTCGGAGAGGTGTAGGGGGTTTGCGGGGTTTGCGCGGTGAGCATCGATCCTGCGCACACCAGCATCAAAACGATGGTCAAAAACTGTCTTTTCATTTCACTCAAAATTCAAACTGCAAAGATACAATTTTTTTGGGACGTTATCATGGTTGTATTCCTGAGTTAAATACCCAGGTTGGCGATGGCAAGCTCGGCGGCGCGCTGTTCCGCCCCCTTCACGGAATTGCTGACGGCCTCTGTCAACGGCTCGCCGTCCATTTCGATGAAAGCACGGAATAGCTCGCGTTTGGAGTCGGGTTCGGCCTCATGGCGGAACACCACCGTGTGTTTGTGCCGCTGGGCCCAGATCAGCAGACTGCTCTTGAAATCCTTGTTCTCCTCAAACACGGCATCCATATCGATGTGAACAAGAAAGATATGGTCAAGAATGATGTGCGCAGTACGCTTATATCCCTGGTCACGGTAAATGGCGCCCACCACGGCCTCGAAAGTGTTTCCTGGAATGTTTTTGGAATTGATATTGCCTGCCGTCTCGGTCATGTCGTGCAAACCGAGCTTGACAGCCAAATCGCCAAGGCGTTGGCGGTTAACCAGCTTGGAGCGCATTTGGGTGAGCACTCCTTCCGTCTCGGTCGGGTAAATATGGCAGAGATAGTCGGCAATAATCGTACCCAACACAGCATCCCCGAGAAACTCGAGTCGCTCGTTGTTCTCTTTTCGGCCGATTGGGGAAACGCTACTGACCGACCGGTGCACCAAAGCGGTGCGGAACAAGTTGACATGACGCACCCGGAAACCGAAAATGTTCTTGAAATATGTCCGAATCTGCTTGTCCGTCAACGACATAGGTCACTCTTCGTATTTGACGTACAGCAGCGTGACATTATGTCCCCCGAAACCGAAGGAGTTCGAGATGGCCACATTAACCTCGCGGGAGATGGCTTCTCCACGCACAAAGTTCCAGTTGGAGGGCAATTGCGGGTCAAGATGATCGAGATTGATGGTGGGATGGACGATACTGTCGCGCATGGAGCACAATATGGCCACGCTTTCAACGGCGGGGCCTGCCCCCAACAGATGTCCGATCATGGATTTTGTGGAATTGATAGCCATTTTAGGGGCATGACTGCCGAAAAGTTGCTCGATGGCGCGGCACTCGGAAAGGTCACCCAAAGGCGTGGAAGTGCCGTGAGTGTTGATGTAGTCCACATCCTCCGGCTTCAGGCCGGCGCTGCGGATGGCGTTCCGCATGGAGAGCATGGCAGCTTTCCCGTTCGGGTCCGGAGCCGCGATGTTGAAGATGTCAGCCGTCATACCCACGCCTGTGATCTCGGCATAGATGCGGGCACCGCGGGCACGGGCGTGTTCCTCACTCTCCAAAATCAGCGTTGCCGCCCCCTCCCCCATCACAAAGCCGTCGCGGTCCTTGTCGAAAGGACGGCTGGCGTGCTCAGGATCGTCGTTGCGGGTCGAAAGCGCGCGCATGGAGTTGAACCCACCCACGGCCAATTCGATGATGGAGGATTCTGTGCCTCCAGTGACCACCATGTCCGATTTGCCCAGCGCGATGGCGTAGCAGGCGTCGCCGATGGCGTTCGCCGACGACGCGCAGGCGGAGGTGGTGATGTAGTTGGGGCCCGTGAAACCGTATTTCAGGGCGATGCTGCCCGACACGGTGTTGGCCAGCACTCGCAACAGATGGTACGGACTGAACCGCGGGGTACGGTCTTGGAGCATGAACTGCTGGACGGCATCCTCGGAGGAAGTCAAGCCACCGATGCCGGTGCCATAGACCACCCCCACACGCTCCTTGTCTATTTTTTCCAGATCCACCCGTGCGTCAGCGAGCGCCTCGGCGGTGGCCACCAGCGCATACTGCGCACTGCGGTCCAGCTTCGACAGTTCCTTGGTAGTGAAATGCTCTTCCGGAACATAACCCTTTAACTGGCAGGCGAATCGGGTCTTGAATTTCTCGGTGTTGAAATAAGTAATGTGGCCGGCGCCGGACCTGCCTTGCAAAAGGCTGCTCCAGTACTCGGCCACATTATTTCCTATTGGCGTTAAGGCGCCAATTCCTGTTACAACAACGCGTTTGAGGTTCATCACAAACGTATCTTGTAAACCTTAAGATATTTTACTTGGAAGCCAGAAGATTTTCGATATAGGCGACCGCGTCACCTACTGTAGCTATTTTCTCAGCATCCTCTTCCGGAAACTTAATGCCAAATGCATTCTCGAATTCCATGATCAATTCGACCGTATCCAGTGAATCTGCTCCCAAATCGTTGGTGAAACTCTTTTCAGGAGTCACATCAGCCACATCGACACTTAATTTGTCGGCGATGATGGATTGTACTTTTTGTAAAATTTCTGACATAATTTTTCAATTTTAAATCGGCGGCAAAAATACACTTTTTTTTAATATGAGAACAAAAAAAGTCGAATGCCTCAAAATCTTTTCTTCGTTGCCGTCTCCAATGAAACCGGATCTTGGTCCAGACATATATATAATATTGTATAGTATCCGAAAGCTTATCCACGAACGGACACCGGCGCCGTCAGGGTTGAGAAAACCCGGGATTCTTCGATGCATGTTTTTCATTTTTCGCGGCATTTCCTTCCAAATTCCGCCATCCAAACATTCTGAAAAGCGAGAAAAGTAATGCCTGTATCAAAAAGAAAACGCTTTTTTGCTCTTTTATCATATTGATATACAATAAATTATAAAATATTCAAAAAAAATATCGCCAAGTGGTTCGTTGAATAAAAAAAATACTATCTTTGCCACCGCAAAAACGACGAGACGTTCATTGAAACATATGCCGATATAGCTCAGTTGGTAGAGCAGCTGATTTGTAATCAGCCGGTCGTTGGTTCAAGTCCGACTATCGGCTCCAGGCATAAACGAAACAATATGGGAGAGTTCCAGAGCGGTCAAATGGGACAGACTGTAAATCTGCTGGCTAAGCCTTCGGAGGTTCGAATCCTTCCTCTCCCACTTGTTTTTTTTTATGCGGAAGTAGCTCATCCGGTAGAGCGACAGCCTTCCAAGCTGTAGGTGGCGGGTTCGAGTCCCGTTTTCCGCTCCAAGAACTTATTTTTTTCATAACATTTAGATGATTTTTGTGAGGCAACAGACGGTTTCCGTTTGTTGCTTTTTTTTTTGCCCTGAATCCACCACCCTGCCGCTCCCATATCCGAGAAATTACTATCTTTGCCGTCCTCTTCCAACTACCGGCTGATCTTTGATTTGAACGATGTTTTTGACTATGACTTTAAACGGCTCCACAGAACCGAGACAATGTACGAACAACAATTGACACATCCGATATACAGATACGTGCGGCAGGCGGCCGACGCGCTGGGCTGCGACGCTTACGTCGTGGGCGGTGTGGTGCGCGACTTGGTCATGCGCCGCCACAACACCGACATCGATATCGTGACCGTTGGCAGCGGTATCGAGCTGGCCACGAAGACCGCCGCGTTGATCTCGCCGGACCTGCACGTCAACATCTATCGCAATTTCGGCACCGCACAATTCCATTTCGAGGGCAGCGTCATCGAGTTCGTGGGCGCGCGCCGCGAATCCTACAGCCGCGACTCCCGCAAGCCCATCGTGGAGGACGGCACCCTGGAGGACGACCAGCTGCGCCGCGACTTCACCATCAACGCCATGGCCATATCCCTCAACGGCGACCACCCCTTCACCCTCGTTGACCCATTCGACGGGCTGCAGGACATTGCCGCCAAGATCATCCGCACCCCTTGCGACCCCGACCGCACTTTCTCCGACGACCCGCTGCGTATGATGCGTGCTATCAGATTCGCGAATCAACTGAATTTCAATATTTTACCAGAAACTTTTGAGGCCATAAAACGCAACGCCGAGCGTCTCGACATCATCTCGGAAGAGCGTATCATGGATGAGTTCAACAAAATACTGCACTGCATCAGACCCTCCAAGGGCATCCGTCTGCTCGACGAAAGCGGTCTGCTGGAACGCTTCCTCCCCGAAGTGGTTGCTCTCAAAGGCGTGGAAAGCATCAACGGCAAAGGACACAAAGACAACTACTTGCACACGTTGGAGGTGGTGGACAATGTCGCCATGAGCTGCACAAACGTGTGGCTCGTGTGGGCCGCATTGCTCCACGACATCGCCAAACCCGTCACCAAACGTTTCGACCCCATTCATGGCTGGTCATTCCACGGTCACGAGGTGGTGGGCGCGAAAATGGCCTCCAAAATCTTCCATCGGCTGAAACTTCCCGTGAACGAACGCCTAAAATACGTACAGAAACTCATCAACCTGCACCTTCGCCCCATCGTCCTGGTGGAGGACAACATCACCGACTCGGCCGTGCGCCGGCTGCTTTTCGAGGCCGGTGACGACATCGATGATTTGATGAGACTTTGCGAGGCTGACATAACTTCCAAAAACTCAGACAAGATCAAACGATACCACCGGAACTTCGAGATCGTGCGCGACAAACTCGTGGAAATCGAGGAGAAAGACCGTCTGCGCAACTGGCAGCCGCCCATCAACGGACAGGACATCATGGCCGCTTTCGACTTGAAGCCCTCCCATGCCATCGGCGACATCAAAGATGAGGTCTGCAACGCCATTCTGGACGGCGAAATCGAGAACACCCGCGAGGCCGCTTGGCAGCGCATGATCGAAGCCGGAATCCGCTTGGGACTTACACCGGTAATAAAAACACCTGAAAATGAATAAGTTAAAAACCTATGTAATGGCATTGCTCGTTGCAATGCTCCTCTTTCCAAGCTGCAACAACAAGAAGCATGTCATGGAGAAGCCCGACCATCTGATTAACCGTATCACGTTAGTCAACATCTTGGCCGAAAGCTATCTGATTGAAAGTACACTCCAAGTGGTCCCGAGTGACAGCATCGGCAAGGATGAACTTGCCCGGCGTTACTACAAAGACCTCTTCGACCGCTACCACATCACTGGCGAGCAGTTCGAGAGTTCCATAGCCTATTACATCAGTGAGGAAAAATCCGCTGAAAAACTGTTGAACGACGCCGCCGCGCTGATTGTCAGCAAGAAAAGCGAGATGTTGATGCCGGAGGGAAAGTGACATTGACTTAGACTTAGACTTAAAACTAAAACTTTGAGATTGAAGGAGATTATGTTATTCAAGAACGCTTTCGAGCAGCAGCCTTCGCTGCGATACGTATATGACAAAATGCAGTTTTCGTCTGCACTGGGCCGTCAGCACCTATTGAACATGCCGTTCTGCACCTGCGCGGAGGAGCTCGCTGCCGAGTTCGACCACATGGAAGCTTTCGTCGCCTTGTTGCACGATGAAAGCCTTCGCCCTGTGATATCGCACCTCTGCCAACAAATCCACCAGCTCAACCACATCGCCCCCACCCTGCTCGCGCTGGAAAACGGTGCCGTCATGGACGACATCCAGCTCTTCGAAATCAAGAAAAGCGCCATCCTGACAGATGTCATCGCTCAGGATGTCAGCAAGTTGGGAATCTCCTGGCTTCATTACAAGCCGATGACAGAGGTGGTGGACATCCTCGACCCGGAGAAGACACATATCCCCCATTTTTACGTTTATTCGGCATACGACGAAGAACTGGCCTGCCTGCGCGAAAAGATGAAGGCCACGGAAAACACGCAGGAACTGGAGGAATACCGTTTTCAGGCGCAGGGCATCGAAGACCGCCTGCGGACGGAACTCAGCGACAAACTGAGACCACACCACAATGCGCTTTCCGACAATCTGCGCAACACCGCCCGGCTGGACCTGCTGATTGCCAAAGCGCGCCTCGCCATGGAATGGAACGCCTGCAAACCGCAAATTGGAGACCACCATGCGATTGAAAACCTGTCCAACCCCGAAATTTCAGACACTCTGGCTCAGAAAGGGCGGAGGTTTCAGCCTGTGAGCATCGCTTTCGGGCAAGAGACCGTTTTGGTCACCGGTGCGAACATGGCCGGCAAGTCGGTGCTGCTGCAGTCACTGTCGTTAGCGCAGCACCTATTCCAGTTCGGCTTCTTCCTGCCGGCCTCATCCGCCATGTTGCCCGTTGTGGACGAGGTGATCACGAGTATCGGCGACCGGCAGTCGGCACTGAGCGGTCTGTCGTCGTTCGCCGTAGAAGTGCTCACCATCGACCGCATTGTCAAGACCGCCCGGAAGGGCAAGCGTGTGCTGGCGCTCGTGGACGAACTCGCCCGCACCACGAATCCCGACGAAGGGAAGCAGATGGTCAACGGCTTCATCCGCCTGAGCCGGAAACTTGCGCTCACCGCCATTGTCACCACACACTACAGCGGTCTGGACGTGGACTGCAAACGGTTGCGTGTGAAGGGACTTCAGATTCCCGACGGTGTCAACTCTTTAAGTATCGGACATATATCCGACTATATGGATTACTCCCTAATAGAAACGCGCAACGATGACGTCCCGAAAGAGGCGTTCACCATCGCGCGTCTGTTGCACGTGGATGAGGAATTCTTAGCCGAATGTGATTCCGGCAGATAGCCGGTTAAGCTTCAACGGCGCATTTCTCACGCACTTCGGCCAGAAACTCCGGCACATTGATTCCAAGCTCTTCAGCTTTTGCCGAAAGCATGGCCTCTTCTTCGGGGGTGACCACCCCGTCCTCGATGACCATTGCCACCATCATGTCCAGCTCATCAAGCTTGTTCTCCTGATCCTCGGTGTCTTCCGGAGAGTTCTGGAGTTTCTCTGCGGTGCCTTTCAAGGAGGCGAGACCGGCCAGTTTGCCCAGATTTCCGAAAATCTTGCCACCTTGGAAGGATTTGAGCATCTTCAACAATTTCAGCACGCCGAAAACGCCGCCGCCTTTGGTGACTGCCTTCACCACATCCGTGATGCCGCCACCCTTCTTGTCATCATCCTTGGCCGCTTCAGCCTGCTTGATCAAATCATTCAATTTGAAGTTTTTCAACAAGTCCTGCAATTGGGACAGTATATTATTTTCTGCCATAATTCTCTGTTATTTAATGTTTTGAAGTTTTTCAACGAAATTAATTAACGAGGACATGTCTTTGCCAGACTTCTCCTGCTTCTCGCGGAGAGAGTTCAACGTGTTCTCGAAGTCGATCTTGCCGATGACCTTTTTGAATTTGTCCGAACAGAAGTTGGACACATCGCTGCTCACCGATTTGACCTTGTCCACCACGACGTCTTTCACGTCGCCGACTTTGTCAGCGAACTCGCTCTCTTTGACATCATTAATCATGTCTTTGGCTTTGTCCACGACTGCGTCTTTCATGTCGCCGACCTTATCCACAAATTCGCTTTCCTTGACATCTTGGATCACGTCTTTGGCTTTCTCGCCGACTTTTTTGGCGGCATCGGCCACCTTATCGCCAAATTCGGAGTTTTTGGCATCCTCTACGGTGTCTTCCACCTTGTCGGCCACCTCTTTGGTGGTAGATTTGAACTTGTCCAGGATTCTCTGGAATAACCCTTTTTTCTCGGGTTGGGGTTCGTTTTCTGTCATAATCTTAAAATTTTAAGTTTCAAGTGGCAAAGATATAAAAAGAACACATACCTGTTCACTTTTGAGATTAATTTTTCACATTTTTTTTCAACACCGGTCATCTTTATTTTTTTGGCGTTCGGGCGCATAGGAGGCGACGCTTCCCAGCGTCGCAAAAACGGTTCCCGTAAGCGTGTGTTGCCCCTGTTCGGAGCTATTCTCGCCCCAAAGCCCTGATAGGGGCGACAGGAAAATTCGCCCAATCCTTCCGGTTTGAAAAAAAACGTATTTTCGCCACATCATAAAAAATCCACCGTTATGAACCCCGGCAAGAACAAATGCGAGTATTTGAAGGAGATTCGGAAACGAATCGCCACGGAGAACGGCATCCCGTTGGAGCAGCGCGAATGCACGTTTAAGGGCGAATGTCCCGGGACATGCCCTTTCTGCGAGGCGGAGTTGCGCTATCTCGAGAAGGAGCTCCACCGGCGCAAGAGCCTCGGCAAGGCGGTGACCGTCGCAGGCATCGCGCTGTCGTCGGTGATGCTGTTCCCCGCCTGCGGACCGGAAAACACGCTCCAAGGCGAGCCCGAACTCCCGCCCGAGCCGGACACCACACTGACCGTCTCCGACACAGTGCCGGCGGACACGGTAGCGGAGAAAGTTCCCCCACCCCCGACTTCGTTCATTTTCCCCGATGACGTAATCGTGGGGGAATTAGTCGAATATAGCGATTTAGGGTTTCCGCCCGAGTACGGCACTCCGCAGCAATGGTTCAATAACCAGCTGCAGGATTCGGGTTTGCAGGCCAAAATCAAGGAATATGTCCACGATGCCGTT
>JBGUPL010000003.1:0-2517 GCA_045130275.1 Bacteroidales bacterium | reverse complement strand
TCCTCCGGCTTTTCGTGCTTGTCTTTTTCTCTTGCGTTCCGCCTTCTTCACGGCTCTTTTGTGCTTTCGCAACCTGGACTCCGCCTTCTTGATAGTCTCTTTAGCCTTCTGTTTTCTCCCTCCTTCAAATTCGATTTTGATCATCTCGATGGAGTTATATTTCAAATCCAAGAGTGGTTGTTCGGTCTGCATCGGGTCATTGGTGAGCTTATGGAATCTCTCGCCCCAGTAATGGTAGCTATTGTGATACGCACCCCAGCTAAGAAGAAAAGCAGCAAGAGCAGTAACAGCGGGTAACACAAGATGTAAATACCGTTTTATCCTTGACACTGCCACGATCTGATTGGTTTTGACATATTCGTCAAACTTTTTCGTCAGGTTCTCAATGCTGGAGATGGCAGTATCCAGTCTTGTCTTAACGCTCCCGAAACTCTGGACCATTGGCGAGACCTCCTTCCGGACACCCTCTTTCGCAGCATTCAGCAGGGCACTGGCGCTATCCTGGTCGTCCTCCTTCTTCTTTATCTCGTTCACCTGTGGCCTCGGCATCTTGCTGACGATCTTGTCCGCCAAGTCATCGGTCTCGGAGGAGGACAAACCAGAAAGAGAGTGGCCCTCTAGGGACTCGACTTTTTTCTTCAACTCGTGGAGATTATCCTGAATTTTGGTCATAGTCGGACCAACAACTTCCATCAGGTAAATATCCACAGGCATATCGGGTGTGATTTCAGTGCTTTTCTTAGCCATATTTATCTTCTGAATCCGCCTCCTCTACGGACTTGCTGTTCCTCCTCCTTCTGCTGGGAGAAGGGGTTGTTGTAATAATATTGTTCTTTGATGGCCGCCAGTTCCTCGCGGGCGTTCCGCTGCGCATCTTGGGTGGCCTCGATTGTTCCTTCCCGGTAACCCGTGTAAAGGAAAGTGACCAGGCCGAGAGTCAACGCCATAATCGTGTTGCCATACATAAGGGAAATGACAATGCCCTTTATCGCAAGGGAAAGGCCTTCCTTTTCCCTTTGTTTCAGCCGGTACTCTTCCTTTCTCATCTCCTTCAGATTGTCACGAAGCTGCCGACATTTCTTGTGGACATGGGATGGAATCGTATAATAGGGCCGGATCCGGTCATAAAACTCCATCATCTGGTCTGCCTGGCGGACCGTCTCGTCCAGCTCGTTCCTGCGCCGGATAGTCCATTGGATGTTGCCGGCCGACAGGGACCGGTCCACCTTGGAACCGGCTAGGATATACTTCGTCCCATCCACCTTAGTGGAGAAGGTGATCCCGCAAACCTTGCCCTCCCCGTCTTCCTTGAGAATGCATTGGACTCCGGTTTTCCGAAGCTGGGCAGGAAGAGCCCGGATGTCATCCACGTAGCAGAGGGCTTTCACGGTTTCCTGTGAGATTTTGTATCGGGCCCTCTCCTTTTCGGAAGTGATGTCTTCCGCCAGGCTGACCGACTTGTGGCACCCGAAGGTGTAGTTCCTTTCGAAGGTGATGTCCTTGCAGATCTTCCCATTGCGGATGCGTTCGTTGCTGTCGGAGATCTTCCGCCCGTCATTGTTGACGGCGTTGATCACCAGATGGAGGTGCGGGTTGTCCTTCTCCAGGTGGCGAACGGCGATGAACTGGGTATTCACGTACCCCATCCGCTTCATGTATTCCCGTGCGGCGGACATCATCTCCTGGTCAGTCAGGCGGGTAAGATCTTCCGGCGGCCATGACAAAGAGATATGCTTTACCGGCTTTGAAACCTTCGGATTCAATTTCGCTTGTAGACAAAAGTCCCGGCTCATGGACCTGATGTCATAATTAGACTTCCCATTTTTTCCATGGGTAAACCGCAGGTCCACACCTTCTGCGGCAAGAAACCGGACTTCCTTATTGTTGCGTTTATTGAGATCCAAGGCGTAAATGAGGGCGCCGGCGAAATTGTCCCCGGTCTTAATATTCCCCATCATCTTTCAAAAGTTTTTTCATGAAGTTATCCTTGATCCGGGAAAGATCTTCCAGTGCTTTCCGGATTTCTGCTGCATAGTCTTTCGGCACCCCCGCATTTACGGCTTTCGCCAGACGATTCAAGTTGATTCCGATGTTCCGCACCTCGACCCCGAAGTCCTTGAAAAGCGTCATCTGTTCCGGAGTAACCGCGGCCTTAACCGTAGACTTGAGGATGAGGATTCTGGCAAATTCGCCGACCGAGAGCCGAGAAGATGGAAGATCCTTCCCGGGATTCTCGTGCCCTGCGACCTCGGCAGACAGAAGAGCCTGCCGTGCATAGTCGGAGACCTCCCGTCCCGCCACGACTGCTTTAGCTTTTACGATCGCGTATTCCATTTCGTTGAAGAGGACGCGAACGTCGTGTGTTCTTTTCCTGTGTTCCGGAAGGCTCGGACGCCCTCCTTTGGCTGACACCTTTTTCATGATTTCCCTCCTTTTTCTTTTGACCCGAGAATGCGAGCTTGCGAGCTATTCCGAGGTTTTGCATCCAGCAAAACACAAACTCGCTCCTTCAAAAAA
>JBGUPL010000002.1:0-25590 GCA_045130275.1 Bacteroidales bacterium | reverse complement strand
AAATTTTGGGAGAAGCAGTACCGGAGGGGTCACGGCAGGATTGTCGGGATCTGCTACCGCTATGTCAACGACTGGACGGTGGCGCAGGATCTGGCGCAGGACGTGTTCCTGAAGGCGATGGAAACCTTCAAGGCCTACCGCGCCTTCGGCCGCTTCGATGCCTGGCTGACCCGCATCGCCGTGAACCACTGCATCGACTACCTGCGACAAAAGCCCGATTTCATCGCCTTGGAGTCGGAACCCGCCGCCGAACGCCCAGACGAAGACACCGAACCGATTTGGACCGCCGACTTCACAGAGAAGGAACTGTTGGAAACCGTCCAGCAGCTGCCGGAACAACAACGGACGGTCTTCAACCTCTACGCCATCGAGGGCTACTCGCACCGGCGCATCGCGGGACTGCTCGACATCTCGGTGGCCTGCTCCAAGCAGCTGCACCACCGGGCCCGCGTGCGTCTGGGCCAAATGCTCACAGACAAATACAAACAAAAAGAAAACAAGAGGAAAGGATTGCTTATGATACCCCTGCTTTTTATCCTGAAACGAACCAACGCCGATTCCCGCCGGTTGGACCGGTTGTACCGTTCCAAATTGTCGGGATTGCGGATGGAATCCGCCGCCGGAATCGTCCAAACGGCGGCCACCTCCCCGGGCAAATTCGTCACCGCTATCGCGGCGCACAAGGCCACCCTCCTCCTCGTCACGGCTGCGGGCATCACAGGCGGTGCCGTCGGTTGGCAGGTGGGCCGTCACCACCCCGTCGCCCTGAACCCGGCAAATGATCCGTCCCCGATTGTAGAGACGGTACGCACAACGTCTCCAGACACGGTGGCGTCTCCTGACACGAATACATTGACGGAACCCGTTGTGGCGACAGATTCCGTTGTAGGAACAAATTCCGTTGTGGGAACAAAATCCGTTGTAGGGGCGAATAATTATTCGCCCCTACGGACCGACACCGAAACGTCACCCGCCACCGTTGTCGGGACACAACCCGCCACATTACCGAAAACGGAAGAAACAACGAATCCCGACCCCGTCATCATCACCCAAAAGGTGCCCGTCCGCCGGACCATCGTGATCCGCGACACCACCATCGTGTCGGACACGGTGTATCAGGTTATCGGTGAGTAGTGATTGTCACGCCGCGAGCAACCGAATTTTTTGTACTTTTGCGCCGCATTTTCAAGAATGCGGCAAAACCATTATGTAACCTCGTAGAGACGTTTCATGAAACGTCTCTACAGACCGAAAAACCTGATTTGACAATTGTAAGACAGTGATATGGCAGATTATCAAGATGATAACATTATAACCCTGAATTGGTACGAGCACATCCGGACGAGACCCGGCATGTACATCGGCAAGAAGGGCGACGGCTCGTCGCACGACGACGGCATCTACGTGCTCCTAAAGGAGGTGATGGACAACGCCATCGACGAGTTCATGAACGGCTACGGCAAGGTCATCGACATCACCATCAAGGAAAACCGCGTGACCGTGCGCGACTACGGCCGCGGCATCCCCTTGAACAAGGTGGTCGATTGCTACTCCAAGATGAACACGGGCCGCAACTTCAAAGGCGATTTCGCATCCATCGGCATGAACGGCGTGGGCGTGAAGGCGGTGAACGCGCTCTCCACGCACCTGCTCGTGCAAAGCGTGCGCGACGGCCAGATGAAAAGAGCCGAATTCTCCGCTGGCCTGTTGACCAAGGAGTACCCCATCGAGGCGACCGACGAGAAGAACGGCACGATGGCCTCCTTCCTCCCCGACAATACCATCTTCGAGAACTACGAATGGTACACCGAATATATCGAGAATCTGCTCTGGAATTACGTCTATCTGAACCGCGGCCTGACCATCAACTTCAACGGCAAGCGCTTCTACTCCAAAAACGGCCTCTTGGATTTGCTCAACAAAAAAGTGGGCGACAACGCCTTGTATGAGCCCATCTACCTGAAAGACGACAACTTCGAATTCGCCATGGTCCACACCAACCGGAAATACGGCGAGGAGTACTACACGTTCGTCAACAGCCAATACACGGAGCACGGCGGCACCCACCAGCAGGCCATGCGCGAGGCCATCGTCAAAACCTTCCGCGACTTCTTCAAGAAGAATTTCGAGCCCGCGGATGTCCGCAATTCCGTCGTCGCCAACATGTCCATCAAGGTCAAAGACCCCATCTTCGACTCCCAGACCAAAACCAAGCTGGGCTCCGAGCACATGGAACCGGGCGGACAGACCATCCGCAACTACGTGAACGACATGATCGGCCGCTTGTTGGACAACTACCTGCACAAGCATCCCGATGTGGCCGATGTGATTCTAAAAAAGATACAAGAAGCTGAAAAAGAGCGTATTGCCATCTCCAATCTGAAAAAGCAGACCAAGGAAATCCAGAAGAAGGTGAGCTTACACAACAAGAAGCTGCGCGATTGCAAGTACCATTTCAACACCAACGACCAACGCGGATTGGAGACGATGATTTTCATCACCGAGGGCGACTCGGCATCCGGCTCCATCACGCAGTCGCGCGACGCGAACACGCAGGCGGTCTTCAGTCTAAAGGGCAAGCCGGCGAACATCATCAAGTCGAAGAGCGCCATCTACTCCAACGAGGAGCTGAGTCTGCTGCAGGCCGCCCTCAACATCGAGGACGGCGTCGATGGGCTGCGCTACAACAACATCATCATCGCCACCGATGCCGATGTCGATGGCATGCACATCCGGCTGCTGCTGATGGCATTCTTCCTGAAATACTTCCCGGATGTGGTCCGCACAGGACACGTTTATGTCTTGCAGACGCCGCTCTTCCGCGTGCGCAACAAGCAGAAGACCGTCTATTGCTATTCCGAAGAGGAGAAGTTGCAGGCCATCAAAACACTGGGCAAGAAACCCGAAATCACCCGATTCAAAGGTCTGGGTGAGATTTCCCCGCCGGAGTTCAAGGGCTTCATCGGCAAAAACATCCGCTTGGAGCCAGTGGTCCTCGACGCGAAGAGTAACATCGACGCGGTGATCGAGTACTACATGGGCAAAAACACGCCGCAGCGACAGAACTTCATCATGGAGAATCTGCGGGAGGAAATTGATAATTTCTCGGAAGAATCGTAAACCTGCTATCAAACTCTTGCCCCTATAACTACCCCGCCCTTCGGGCACCCCTTCTAAAAGAAGGGGAATGGACTGCTTAAGGAAGTTTTTTATAAACTCCATAATATTAACCTTTTACCTCCTAACCTTCTAACCTTAATCCTTAAACCTTAAACCCTAAACCCTAAACCCTAAACCCTAAACCCTAAACCCTAATACAATGAAAAAAACAACCATTATCCTGGCCATCCTGATGTTCTCCTGTGTAGGGATGATGGCCCAAGTCAAGGTCGGAAAGTACCAAGACTGGAAGAAGACCATTGACCAACTGGAAGTGAAGGCTGCGTATGATTTTTCAGACCGCAAGACGGTGATCCTGTTGCCGGTGAAGACCTCTGATGTGAAGTTGCCTGAAAAAGACAACGACAATTACAATCTGGTAACCAAAGCACTTGCCACTCTCACGAATTCGGTAGCAAATGAATTGAATAAGAACTTGGAAAAGAAGGGCTACAAGGTCATTGTCGCCGAAAATGCCGATGTGCGAGACCCTGAGGCCATCGTGCTGCAGCTGAACTGGACGGAGTTCGATCTCGGCAACCGCGCGTTGCGCGCGTGGGTCGGTTTCGGCGCCGGTAACGCGGTCTTCGGCACAGAAGGTGTAATTTATGACGGCGACAACGCGGTCATTACCTTCAAACACCGCCGCATCTCCCAGATGGATAATTATTCGAAACTCGCTGCCAGGGGCGTGAAAGACGTTTGCAATGACCTAGCAAAGATGATTCTTGGATTGTAAGACAATTGAATATGCTGGGGAAAAAGAATTTTCTCTTCGTTTTCTTTTTTTTGATGTTTTGCGGTTCCGTTTTCGCCCAAAACATCACCGTAAGTGGACATTTTTACGAAAAAGGAAGTCTGGAGTCGTTGCCCGGCGGTTTGGTCTATGAACCGGTTTCGCAGAAGGCCACCACCACCAACACCTACGGATTCTACACCCTCACCCTACCCTACCGCGACAGCATGTACGTGGTTTTCAACTGCTTCGGGTATATCAATGACACGCTGTGGATCCGTTCGGCGGAAGATGTCGAGTACGATGCCCGACTGTCGAAAATCACTACTTTGGAGGCGGTGCGAATCACGGCGGAGAAAACGAACACCGAACGAGTCCAAATGAGCTCCATCAAGCTGACCACCAAGGAGATACAACAAGTACCGATGCTCTTTGGCGAGAAAGACGTCTTCAAGACGCTGTTGCTGCTGCCGGGTGTTCAGTCGGCCTCGGAGGGCACCTCCGGCATATACGTGCGCGGCGGCGGTCCCGACCAAAACCTCATCATTCTCGACGAAGCCACTATCTATAACGCCAGCCATCTTCTAGGTTTCTTTTCCATCTTCAACGGCGATGCCATCAAATCTGTTGAGCTTGTAAAAGGTGGATTTCCTGCACGTTACGGCGGACGACTCTCTTCCGTTATCGACATCAACATGAAAGACGGCAACAAGGACAGCTACCACGTGGAAGGCGGTGTCGGAATTATCTCCTCCAACGTAATGGTGGAGGGTCCCATCATCAAGAACAAGGCCTCCTTTATGATTTCCGGTCGCACCACCTACCTTGACCTGCTGATGATACCCCTCATGAAAATCACAGGAAACGGGGCGGCTGGTGGTTACTATTTCTTCGACCTGAACGGCAAATTCAATTTTGACCTCGGTAAAAAAGACAAACTTTATCTCAGTGCCTATTTCGGTCGCGACAAGTTCCATATGGCTCAAAGCGACCACAATATGGGAAACTCCGACAAGTACAAGATGGGGCTTTTCTGGCAAAATGCCACGACCACTGCGCGATGGAACCATCTGTTTTCCAATAAGATATTTTCCAATCTTTCGTTCGTGTTTAGCGATTACACGATGAACACCTACATGAAGTACAAGTACTATTATGGGCCCAATGACCCTGATAATGAGATGTTCAGCTCCGACTTCAATTCCGGTATCCGCGACTACACGCTGAAGTACGATGTCTCCTTCCATCCGAATGCCACGCACCGCATTCTCACCGGTGCGGCTGTCACTTACCATGAAGCACGGCCCAATGCCATGACCATGAAAACCGACACCCTCACATTGCGGCAAATAGATAAAAACCGCGGTCTGGAATACGCTGTCTATGTGGAAGATGAGATCAACATCCGCAACAAGTTCCGCATTAATCCAGGTGTTCGTTTAGTGGGGTTCTCCGTGCCGCACAAGACCTGGTTCTCGCCAGAACCGCGCCTCTCCATGAGCTACAATTTCCTGCCCAACCTGGCCTTGAAAGCTTCCTACGCCATGATGAGCCAGAATATGATTCTGTTAAGTACCAGTACGATAGGACTTCCAACGGACTTGTGGGTACCCGTTACGGACAAGGTTCGGCCGCAACGCTCGCAACAAGTCGCACTTGGTTTGCACTACGACCTGAAAAAGCCGCAGCTTTCATTCTCTTTGGAGGGTTATTACAAAAAAATGGACCACATTTTGGCATATAAGGAAGGTACTTCGTATTTCATCACTGCTATCCAACAACTGCTTGAAGAAGAGCAGAACAACAGTTTCGAAAGACAGTGGTCTGACAACGTGACCTCAGGCAAGGGTTGGTCATACGGCGTAGAATTCCTTGTGCGTAAGGAAGTTGGAAAGTTTACAGGATGGATTGGTTACACGCTATCCTGGACCAAGCAGCAGTTCGACGAGCTGAACTTCGGGAAACCATTCTTCGCCCGCTACGACCGCCGCCACGACGTCTCCATCGTGCTGATGTACAGTCCAACCAAGAAGATCAACCTGTCGCTGTCGTGGGTTTTCGCCACCGGCAACGCTGTCACCCTGCCCACTTCGGTTTACACCGCTGAAGATCTTGAGGACTACTTTAACATTTTCCTTCCAAGCGATGAGAACCCAATAAACTACTACGGTTTTGTGGAAAATTACGGAAACAAAAACGATTTCCGCATGAAGCCGTTCCACCATCTCGACATTGGGGTGCAGTTTATCAAACCGCACAAGAAAAACAACGGCCAGAGTATATTTGAAATCAGCATTTATAACGTCTATAACCATCACAACCCGTTCTTCTATTTTACGGAACAGGTTTTCGAAAATGGTCAAGCCAAATACACACTCAAACAGGTCAGTATTTTCCCGATCATTCCCACATTCACGTATCACTTCAAGTTTTAGAGTGAACAGTGATTAGTGAATTGTATAAAAAGAAAAAATATTCCAAAAGGATTGAAATCCAGAAATATGTCAACCCAAGGTAAACGGAGTGAGCCATGGGATAAAAATCAAAAACATGAAAAAAAACATCTTCATATTTGTAATCCTCTCAATCGCCGCGTTCACTGCTTGTGTGGATGAGGTGCACATTGACCACGATTTTCATGAAACGCAGAAATTGGTGCTGTACTGCCGCCTATGTCCGCAATTAGACACGACTTATATCTTGCTGAGTAACACCACGTTGTTATACGCCAGCAACAACATCGAAATGACGAATCTGAAAGACGGTGTAGTGGAACTTTCCGCCGACGGTCACACTTGGACACGTGCTGCCTATGACCTGTCGCGGGAACACTTTTTCCTGACGAAAGAGGAATTCCCGATTGAAGAGGGGCACACCTACTACATCCGCGCATCACATCCTGATTTTGAGGATGTTTCGTCCTCATGTACTGTCCCCGTGGCGCATGATGTGGGGTTCCGGTTCGACACTGTGACGGTGAGCAGCGACATGCACTTAGGACAAATCTACGATTGGCCGCACCGGGACGTGTATGCGGAATGGCGCGACGTGGCGGGCGAGGAAAATGCCTACGCACTGATGGAAAGAGTGTTGTTCACCCATCATGATTTCGGTGACGGCACCGGTCCTGTGACCATTTCCTATTACTGGGATTATTACCTTGTCTGGATGTACCGGAACAACCAAGATTATCGGTATGTGTCCGATGAAGGCAATGACGGGGCAGTGATGCGATTCCTGGTGGACGAAAACCTTCCCGTAGAGGGTGAAGGGGATTGGGAAGAATGGTATGACGAGGATGACGAGGATGACGAAGCCGAGAACGAATACTTTTTCCTGTTCCTCGACCGCAACAGCTATTTGTATGAGAAAACGTTAAACAACGATGACTACGACCTGAATTTCCTGATGCTGGAGCCCACGCACACCTACACGAACATCGAAGGCGGCTTCGGGTTGTTCGGGGCGTTCAGTATGGTGAAGGTGGACCAATAAGTTGTAACCCATTTTCCCACGTAACCCAAAAAAATTGTACTTTTGCAAGTTTGAATTTTTTGGAATAAAATCTCTCAGAATATGTATAGAACACATACTTGTGGCGAGCTGACGCTTGAGAATATTCAGCAGACCGTGACTTTGAGCGGTTGGATTCAGAAGATCCGTCATCTGGGCGGCATGATTTTCATTGACTTGCGCGACCGCTACGGCATCACGCAGTTGGCCTTCAATCACGAGGAGCGCCCCGAACTCTGCGAGCGCGCTGAACAGTTGGGCCGCGAATGGGTGATCCAGGTAACGGGCAAGGTGATTGAACGTTACAGCAAGAACAAGAACATCCCCACCGGCGACATCGAAATCGAGGTGCATGAACTGAACGTGCTCAACGCCGCCGAGGTTCCGCCGTTCACCATTGAGGACGAGTCCGATGGCGGCGACGAACTGCGTATGCGCTACCGCTACCTCGACATCCGCCGCAACCCCGTGAAGAACAACCTCATCTTCCGTCACAAACTGGGTCTGGAGATCCGCAAATACCTGAGCGGACAGGGATTCCTCGAAATCGAGACGCCGTTCCTCGTGAACAGCACCCCCGAGGGCGCCCGCGACTTCCTCGTGCCCTCACGCATGAACCCCGGCGAGTTCTACGCCCTGCCGCAGTCTCCCCAAACGCTGAAACAGCTGCTGATGATGGCCGGCATGGACCGCTACTTCCAAATCGTGCGTTGCTTCCGTGACGAGGACCTCCGCGCCGACCGTCAGCCAGAGTTCACCCAAGTCGATTGCGAGATGTCGTTCATCGAGCAGGAGGATATCCTCAATCTGTTCGAAGGTCTCGTGCAGCATATCTTCCGCACTTTCAAGGGAATGGAAATCGGCAAGCTGGAGCGCATGACCTGGAACGACGCGATGAAATACTACGGTTCCGACAAGCCCGATGCCCGCTTCGGGATGCGCTTCGTGGAACTGAATGACGTACTGCAACATAAGGATTTCAAAGTTTTCAACGAGGCAGAACTCATCGTCGGTATCAAGGCTGAGGGTTGTGGCAACTACTCCCGCAAGCAACTCGACAACCTCACCGAGTTCGTGAAGAGCCCGCGCGTGGGTGCCGCTGGTCTTGTCTATATCCTTTGCAATCAAGACGGTACGTTCAAATCCTCCGTGGATAAATTCTACACACAGGACGATCTGAAGGTGGTGGCCGAGCGTTGCGACGCGCACGCCGGAGACCTCATCCTCATCCTTTCCGGCAAGGCCATGAAGACGCGTAAGCAGATGTGCGAGTTGCGTCTCGAGATGGGCAACCGTCTCGGTCTGCGCAAAGCCGGCGAGTACAAAGCCATGTGGGTCATCGATTTCCCGCTGTTGGAGTGGGACGAGGAGACCCAACGCTACTACGCTATGCACCACCCGTTCACCGCGCCAAAACCCGAGCACGAAGACTGGCTCGAGAGCCGTCCCGGCGAGGTGCTGGCAAATGCTTACGACTTGGTTATCAATGGTTCTGAAATCGGCGGCGGTTCCATCCGTATCCACCGTCCGGAACTGCAGAAGCGCATGTTCAAGGCCCTGAACTTCACGGAGGAACAAGCGCAGAGCCAATTCGGATTCCTCATCAACGCCTTCAAGTTCGGAGCTCCGCCTCACGGTGGCATCGCTTTTGGCTTCGACCGTCTGTGCGCTGTGCTCAGCGACTGCGACAGCATCCGCGACTTCATCGCGTTCCCAAAGAACAACGCCGGTCGCGACACCATGCTGCCCGCCCCCACGCCGATCGATCCGAAGCAACTGGACGAATTGAACATCAAACTGAAATAAATGCTACGACAGCTGCTCTCCACTATCGGCGAATATCTCATTTTTCTCCGCAAAGTATTCTCCAAACCGGCCAAATGGTCCGTTTTTCTGAAGAAATGGGTGTTTGAGATGGACGCCATGGGCATCGGCTCCATGCTGATTGTCTGCATTGTGTCGTTGGCTATGGGCAGCGTCATCACGTTGCAGACTGCCCTGCAAATCGAGAGCGGCTGGATACCTTCTTGGACAGTGGGTTTCGTCGCCCGCACCTCCATCGTGATGGAGCTCTGTCCCACCATCATCAGCTTGCTGTTGGTGGGCAATCTCGGCTCCCGCATCACAGCGGAAATCGGCAGTATGCGGGTTACGGAACAAATTGATGCTTTGGAAGTTATGGGTATCAATCCTGCCTCGCACCTAGTGTTGCCGAAGGTGACGGCTTCCATCATCGTGAATCCAATCCTCTGCGTTTTCAGCATTGCATTCGCCCTTTTTGGCGGATTCCTGACCGTTTGGCTTACCAATTGTATCTCCACATACGACTTTATGGACGGTCTCACTTACTGTTTCCGCGTCTATGACGTGGTCTATGCGCTGACGAAAACCTGCATCTTCGCCTTCATCATGTCCACCGTCGCCTCCTTCTACGGCTACCGCATCGAAGGCGGCGCCTTGGAACTCGGCAAGGCCAGCACGCAAGGGATTGTAGTGTCGAGCTTCATCATCTTGGTGTTGAATGTGGTGATTACGGATATAATGCTATAACCAATAACCCATTACCTATAACCATTCTATGATCGAAGTCAACAACGTTTCCAAATATTTCGGCGAGAAGCAGGTGCTTTTCGGCATCGACACGCAGTTCGAGGAGGGCAAGGTGAATCTGATCATCGGACGATCCGGGTCTGGCAAGACGGTGCTGATGAAGTGCTTGGTGGGGCTGCACACGCCCGAGGAGGGGCAGGTGCTTTACAGCGGGCGCGAATTCCACAATCTGCCGGAGAAGGACAAGTTGTTGCTCCGCAAGGAGATGGGGATGGTGTTTCAGGGGTCCGCGCTGTTCGACTCCATGACTATTGAGGAAAACGTCACCTTCCCGTTGGACATGTTCACCGAACAAAGCGAGAGTGAAAAGCTCGACCGCGCCAACTTCTGCTTGGAATGCGTGGATTTGGAAGGGGTGAACAAGCTTTATCCGGCGGAGTTGAGCGGCGGTATGAAGAAACGCGCCGCCATCGCGCGTGCCCTTGCATGCAACCCCAAGTATCTCTTTTTCGACGAACCCAACTCCGGTCTCGACCCCAAGACTTCCCTGCTCATCGACGAGCTCATCACCAAAATCACCCATGAATTCAACACCACGACAGTGGTCAACACCCACGACCTCAACTCCATCATCACCATCGGCGAGACTATCTCGTTTATCTATCAAGGGCACCTCGCCTGGCGCGGCAGCAGCGACAACATCCTCACTTCCGACAACCAAACGCTGAACGACTTCATCTATGCGCAGCCGCTGACGCAGCGGTTGCGAAAGACGTTGTGATACTGGCTGTTAGTTATTGGCTTTTGGCTTGATTCAGTCGCGGAGGCAGCGGACGGAAAATTGATGAAATTTATTGATATCATACATGGGAACACGCGCCAAGTCTAAACTTAAACCCAAAAAACTTGCAGCATACTCTCCTCTTTCTGAAGCAGACCAGAAGAATGCACAGTCATTCACCGCGGAAAATGCAGCGAAGCCTGCAGGAGCAATCCCGAATCCTGTAGCGTTATTCGTACTCGGGTTATTCCCTACCACACATTCGCCATCGTAAGTGTTCCACCCCTCTGTAGAAGCCAACGCTTTAGCGATATAGTTGCTTTGGCCTCCACAAGTATATTCACTTCGACTGCTCACATAATCAATTAGTTGTATCCATTCTGCATTGCTCGGCACATGCCATCCTGTGGGACAAGCCCCTTGGATTCCGCTTGGATTACTTTCGCTTCCTCCTGCCCCACGCATAAACGCAGCCCAGTTGTAGTAATAGCCGTACAATATAGTGTCAACAGAAGGATTCACATAATAGTAAGGGACTGTGTCGTCCCAAAGGCCACTGTTACCATAAGGAATGGTTGTTCCGTCAGCATAATGTGTTGCCCGCAGATTTTCTTTCATCCAACATTGGTTGCCGATTTGTACTGTGTTATAGACGTTGCTGTCATAGTCCATAACAATGGGGGTGTTTAGACAAGGCTGCGGAAACGAAAGCACAATCGTCTGAGTACTATCTTGTGTCTGTATCACATGCCCACCTTCCTCCTCTGCACCATTAATGTTGGTAAAACCCACGTATTGCATCTGGTCGCCGGCGACAAACAGATTGTCGGTGTTGGCTTTGGGTTCGGTTTTGGATTGCGGTAGGGGTGAATAATTATTCGCCCCTACATTGTCCGTAAAGGTAATGGCATTATCGTTGCCGTTTCCACTGTTCACCATCTTCACCGAGGCGGTCTGTCCGTTCTGTCGGGCGGTCAGGAAATAGATGCCTGCGGAAGAGAGGGTGATGCGGATTTCGTGGATGCCTGGTTGTAGGGGCGAATAATGATTCGCACCCACAATGCGTCCGGAGATGTCGGTCATCACCAACGACACCTCGCCCGGTTCGGTCACGTTCAGATTCACATACGTGGTACCATCAAAAGGGTTGGGGTTGTTCTGCGACAGGTGGAAACCATCCGTCACGAAATCGTCAATGCCCATCCCATCCGTCATCACCAGCACAGTATCGGGCCAAAAGAGCGTCTCCTGCCATCCCCGGGTGAGGTTGCTGACAACCACGCGGTTCAAGGGAATATACTGGTTGCTTGCGTCACGTCCCGTGAAGGTCAGTGTCACCGTCTGCGCCGAAACTGCTGCAAACAGCAGCATTATGGTTATAAAAAGTAAATGTTTTTTCATAACAATGATATTAGACGGCAAAGATAAAAAAAACATTTCTGTCCTAACGATAATTTGTTTACCTTTGCCACCAATTTTGACAACCTTCTAAACTTCTAAACTTCTAAACTTCTAAACTTCTAAACTCCTAAACTTCTAAACTTCTAAACTTCTAAACTCCTAAACTCCTAAACTCCTAAACTCCTAAACTTCTAAACTTCTAACCTCCTAACCCCCAACAACCATTACCAAATGAACTGGATCGACATCGTCATACTCATCCCCCTCTGCTGGTACGCCTTCAGGGGATTCAAAAACGGCTTCCTAATGGAGATTGTCTCCTTGGCTGCCCTGTTTTTGGGACTGTTTATCTCCTATAAATTCTCCGATTTAATTGCGTTGTGGATCACTGGCACCACTTTGGCGAAGCCCATCTCCTTTTCGTTGTGTTTCATACTCACCATCGTGTTAGTCAACTTATTGGGCAGAATCCTGAAAAGGGCGCTGAAACCGGTGCTGTCCGAGTTCCTCGACAAAGTCCTCGGCATCCTTTTCGGCATACTAAAAGTGGTATTGGTGGCGGGTGTGCTGTTCTACTTCATTGACACCGTTGACAAGAAGGAGATTCTCATCAAACACGAGGTGAAAGAGGCATCCGTTGCCTACAAGCATCTTTCGCCTGTGATGTCGCACGTGCTTGAGTGGAAAGAGACGCGGGATCAGAATACCGAAACCCGCGACGAGGACATCTGACATTCGACAAAAAAGTGTATTTTTGCAGGTTTTTATTACTGTAAAAATATGATAAAAAGATTGCATTTAATGCTTCTGTGGATCGGTTTGGTCTTTATGTCAATCGCACAGAGTCCTACTTGTTACCGCATATATCTAAGTGACAAAAACAACACGCCCTATTCTATCGACAATCCATCACAATATCTTTCGCAGCGGGCCATTGACAAGCGAGTACGCTTCAATATCCCTATCACCGAGCAAGACCTACCCATAAACCCGCAATACAAGCAACATATTCTTTCCTTGCATCCTCAGATGCAGCCGTTGGCTGTTTCCAAATGGATGAACACTTTCACGGTCTATTGTCCAGACAGCACGGTTGTTCCTCAAATAGAAAATCTGCCCTTTGTAGATTCCGTGATAGCAGTGGGCAACTACGTCTTGCACGACCCACCTGTGACGCAGAACCCTGAAAATCAAGCATCTATAGTTCAAAATTCACTTTCAAACGCCAAAGACACCATCGATTACGGCTATGGTATCGGGCAAATCGCCCTGTTCAACGGAATTCCGTTGCACGAGGAGGGATTCCTTGGCGAAGGGATGCTCATCGCGGTGATTGACGGTGGTTTTTTCGGCATAGAGACCACCTCCTTTTACCAGGAACTGGTGAATTCCGGACGGTTCTTCGGTTATTATTCGCTGATGCCTGACTTTGCAGATACATTGGGAAGCATCTCGTCAGAAACACACGGCACAATTGTGACCTCCACCATGGCTGCCAACACCAACGGCGAACTCGTGGGCACAGCTCCTGCCGCCTCGTATGCCCTCATCCACACTGAATGGGTGGCTACCGAGGAGATTGTGGAAGAGGACTTCTGGGCCAACGGGGCAGAAATCGCGGATAGCCTCGGTGCGGACGTCATCAACTCCTCGCTGGGATACCGCATGTTCCCGGATTTTCCGCAGAACGACATCACTTACGCGAACATGGATGGCATCCACAGCATCGCTTCGCGCTGCGCCACCATCCTCGGACAGAAAGGTGTCATCGTCTGCGTGGCGGCGGGTAACGATGGCAACAATGACTTTTACCACATCAGCCGCCCCGGCGATGCCTTCGATATTTTGTGCGTGGGTGCTTGTACCTCAGACAGCATCATCGCCGAATTTTCTTCCCGCGGATACTCCTACGACGGCCGCGTGAAACCTGACATCACCTCCCAAGGTGTGGAAACGGCCTGCATCTACCCTAACGACGCGCTCGGGTTCGCCAACGGCACAAGTTTGGCCACGCCCGTTGCAGCCGGCATGTGCGCCTGCCTATGGCAAGCCATGCCCTGCTACACCTCCACGCAGATCATGCAGATGATCCGCGAAAGCGGCCACCTTTATGACAACCCCAACCCCGAGTTCGGCTACGGCATCCCCAACTTCTACCAAATCTACACTTCCCACGTCGGCATCAATGACTACAAACCGCTGCAACTCAGCGTTTATCCGAACCCCGTCACCGACAAGCTCTATCTCACCAACCCAGAAGGAAACATCCAGACCGTCACCCTTTACAACACCTCCGGCCAACTCGTCCTGCAAACCGCCGTCCCCCACTCCCCGATTCTCGAAATCAACGTAACGAACTTACCCAATGGATTTTACATCGGAACAGCGACGTCGAACAACAAGCAGAAGGCTACGTTTAAATTCGTAAAATAATGCTCTACCGAGCTCTTGCCCCTGCCGGGGCTGCTCATGGATTTATCTTCTAACCTCCTAACCTTCTAGCCCCTTAAACCTTAAACTATAAACCTTAAACCCAATATGAACGCCTTAACAAAAACCAATTACCAATTCCCGAATCAAAAATCGGTGTATCACGGAAAAGTCCGTGACGTCTATTTCTTGGACGATGTGCTAGTGATGGTCGCCAGCGACCGCATCAGCGCCTTCGACGTCATTCTGCCGAAGGGCATTCCCTACAAAGGACAGATCCTCAATCAGATAGCCTCCAAATTCTTGGATGCCACCAGCGACATTTGTCCGAACTGGAAGATGGCCTCCCCCGACCCGATGGTCACCGTGGGCCGTGTCTGCAAGGGCTTCCCGGTGGAGATGATCGTGCGCGGCTATCTGTGCGGCAGCGCGTGGCGTTTCTACAAGAACGGCGGACGCAACCTCTGCGGCAACATCCTGCCCGACGGCATGAAGGAGAACCAGAAGTTCCCCGTGCCGCTCATCACCCCGACCACCAAGGCCGAGCAGGGCGAACACGACGCCGACATCTCCAAGGAGGAAATCCTCGCCAAAGGACTCGTCTCTCCCGAGGATTACGCCGTGTTGGAGGACTACACGATGAAGCTCTTCTTGCGCGGCACCGAAATCGCAGCGAAGAAAGGATTGATCCTCGTCGATACCAAATACGAGTTCGGCAAGGCCGACGACAAAATCTACCTCATCGACGAAATCCACACCCCCGACTCCTCCCGCTACTTCTACGCCCAAGGCTACGAAGAGCAATTCGCCAAAGGTCTGCCGCAGAAACAGTTGTCGAAGGAGTTCGTACGCGAGTGGCTGATGGCCAACGGCTTCCAAGGCCAAGAAGGCCAGCAGGTGCCCGAAATGACCGAAGAGGTCGTCAACGGCATCACCAACCGCTACATCGAGCTCTACGAGCACATTACCGGCGAAAAGTTCGTCCCCGCCCCCGCCGACAACGTGGAGCAACGAATTTACGATAACGTAACGAATTGGTTGAATAATAGATAAAACGTAGGGACTTATCGCATACGTCCATGCAACGGGCATATGCGATATGGTTTTGAAACGGACGTATGCGATACGATTTTGCGACGGACGTATGCGATACGTCCCTACGAATTAATAACCCATAACCATTAATAGAATGAAGTACCTGATCATAGGCGGAGTCGCCGGCGGAGCATCAGCGGCCGCGCGTCTGAGAAGACTGAACGAAGATGCCGAAATCATCGTGTTCGAGAAGGGCGAGTACATCTCGTATGCCAACTGCGGTATGCCCTACTATATCGGCAACACCATCGAGGAGCGCAAACGGCTGTTCGTGCAGACCCCCGTGTCGTTCGGTAACCGTTACGATGTGGACGTCAGGACGTTGCAGGAGGTGACGGCCATCGACCGCGAGGCGCACACCGTGGAGGTCAAGAACCTGCGCAACGGCAAGACCTACACCGAGGATTACGACATCCTGCTGCTGTCGCCCGGCGCCGAACCGGTAATTCCCGAACTGCCCGGCATCCACAACCCGAAGATCTTCACCCTGCGCAACGTCAGCGATTGCGACAAAATCAAGATGCAAGCCGTTGAATCCCTGCACGATAACGCGAAAGCGGTCATCATTGGTGGTGGTTTCATTGGGTTGGAGATGGCGGAGAATCTGCACAAGATCGGTTACCAGATTACGGTAGTGGAGAAGGCCGACCATATCCTCACGCCCGTGGATGAACCCATTGCGGCCATAGCGGAGAAACATCTGAGAGACAAGGGCGTAGAGCTGATTACGGGCAACGGCATCAGCGGGTTTGAGGAAAGTGGCGACCAACTGACCGTCTGTCTCGAAGACGGACAAAAACTGTCCTGCGACCTCGCGGTGCTGAGCATCGGTGTGCGTCCGAACACGGCATTGGCCGAAGCCGCCGGACTGGAAATCGGCCGGGGCATCAAGGTCAACGAGTATCTGCAGACCTCCGACGAGCGCATCTTCGCTGTGGGCGACGCCATCGAGTTCCCCCACCCTGTCACGGGCATTCCGTACTGCAACTTCCTTGCGGGTCCCGCAAACGCACAGGCGCGTATCGCCGCCATGAACATGGTCTATCCTGAAAGTGTGGTCTATCAGGGTTCGGTGGGCACCGCCATTGCAAAAATCTTCGATTTGGCCGTGGCCAGCACCGGTCTGAACGAAGCGGCCTTGCAACGAGCGAATCTCGCCTACGAAACCGTCATCGTGCATCCGGCCGCGCACGCCACCTACTATCCGGGAAGCACCCCAATGTCGCTTAAGCTGAACTTCTCCATGGAGGACGGCACGATTTACGGCGCACAAGCTATCGGGACGCAAAACATTGACAAACAGATTGATACAATTTCCTTATTGCTAAAACACCACGGCACGATTTTCGACCTCGTGAACAGCGAGCACAGCTACGCGCCGCCGTTCGGGTCCGCCAAGAGTCCCGTGATGTTCGCCGGTATGGTGGCCGAGAACATCTTCGCCCACCTGATGAACCCGATTCACGTGAAGCAGTTGGACGAAATGATTGACAACAAAGAGGATTTCTTCCTGTTAGATGTCCGCGAACTGCCGGAATACAAGAACGGTACCATCGAAGGCGCAACCCGCTACTCCGTGGATGAGCTACGTGAGTTCTTGGAGGAAATCCCCGAAGGGAAGAAAATCGTGGTCTTCTGCGAGGTTGGTCTGCGCGGCTACGTCGCCTCCCGCATCCTCATGCAGAACGGCTTTGACGAAGTGTATAACCTCATCGGCGGGATGCGGACGTATCGGCTGACAGGCAAACACAATGTAATTCAGAATTAAGAATTAAAAATTAAGAATGATAAATGCTGTTGCCTGTTCCCTATTGCCTTGTGCCTGATCACTGATCACTGTTCACTAATCACTGATCACTGATCACAAAAAATCAAAAATAACAATAATAAATCGTAATAAAATGAAAAAACACCAAATTTCAACCAAGTTTCTCAGCATTGAGAAAGTATCGAAAATCATTGAGCGGAAGCAGAAAATCGAGTTGTCGGAGGAGGCCATCGCGGCGGTGAAGAAATGCCGCGACTTCTTGGACACCAAGGCTGCCGAAAGCGCGGAACCGATTTACGGCGTGACCACCGGTTTCGGCTCGCTTTGCAACAAGCACATCTCCCCGGAGGACCTCTCCACCCTCCAACGCAACCTCGTCATCTCGCATGCTTGCGGCGTGGGCGAGGAGGTGCCGCAAGAGATTGTGCAGCTCATGCTGCTCCTAAAAGTGCAATCCCTGTCATACGGTCACTCCGGTGTGCAGCTTGACACCATCCAACGACTGGTGGACTTCTACAACAAGGGCGTATATCCTGTTGTGTATCAACAAGGTTCACTCGGCGCTTCCGGTGATCTGGCTCCATTAGCACACCTTTCGCTGCCCATCATCGGCATGGGCGAGGTTTATTACCGCAACAAAAAATACTCTGCCGCCGAAATCAACGAGAAATTCGGTTGGCAGCCCATCACGCTGAAATCCAAAGAGGGTCTCGCCCTGCTTAACGGTACGCAGTTCATGAGCTCATACGCCGTCTGGTTGCTAATGAAGGCCCGCAAGCTGAGCTGGCTCGCCGACATCATCGGAGCCATCTCCTTGGAGGCATTCGACGGCCGCATCGAGCCGTTCAATATGCTCGTGCATCTCGTGCGCCCGCATGCCGGACAAATCACCACGGCTGCTCATATCTCGCAACTGCTTGAGGGATCGGAAATTATCGCCCAACACAAGGAACACGTGCAGGATCCTTACTCCTTCCGTTGCATGCCGCAGGTACACGGCGCCTCCAAAGACGCTATCGAGCACGTGCAGAACGTGGTGGAAACCGAAATCAACTCCGTCACCGACAACCCGACAGTGTTCCCCGACGAGGACATCATCGTCAGCGCGGGCAACTTCCACGGTCAGCCGTTGGCATTGGTCTTGGACTTCCTCTCCATCGCCATGGCGGAACTCGGCAATATCTCCGAACGCCGTATCTATCAACTGATTAGCGGAAAACGTGGACTGCCGTCCTTCCTCGTGAAGAACCCTGGCCTCAACTCCGGCTTCATGATTCCGCAGTATGCCGCCGCTTCCATCGTGAACCAGAACAAGGCCTTCACAATGCCCTGCTCCACCGACTCCATCGAGTCGTCACAAGGTCAGGAGGACCACGTAAGTATGGGCGCAAACGCCGCCACAAAGTGCTACCTCGTGGTCAACAATGTGGAGAAAATACTTGGTATTGAGTTGTTTAACGCCGCCCAGGCCCTTGATTTCCGCAAACCGCTGAAGAGTTCCGAATTCATCGAAGAATTCGTGAAAATCTACCGCGATTACGTACCGTTTGTGGAGAACGACACCTACATGCACGAGCTGATCCAGAAGTCCATCGATTTCATCAAAGGTGTGCGCGTGGTGATGTAGGTGCGTTTCTTCAATATTTGATTGAAACAATCTATCATTATTATCAAACAATATGGGTGCATTTAAAGCATATGACTTTCGCGGAATCTACGGCAAAGATTTCGATTTGGATACCATTTACAAGTTCGGCTTCTTTCTCCCTTCGCTGCTGAATGCCAACAAAGTGCTGATCGGCAGGGACATGCGGCTGACTTCCGAGGATATGTTTCACGCTCTCGCCCGCGGCATCACTGACGCGGGCGCAGACGTGTACGACATGGGCCTCACCACCACTCCGATGGTCTATTATTTCACCGCAAAGCACGGCTTTGATGCCTCTGTGATGATTACCGCCTCACATAATCCAAAAGATTACAACGGATTGAAAGTATCCCGGAAAGATGCATTGCCGGTGGGTTTCGATACCGGATTGGGGGAACTCGAACAAAAAGTGCTTCACGAAGAGGTGGTCATCACCGCTCCGAAAGGCAAGATTGTGGATTACCCTGTCAAAAAAGAGTATCTCGAGTTTCAAGCGCAATATCACTATCCTATTGATAATCTGAATATTGTGATGGATTGTTCCAACGGAATGGCCTCCATTCTCGTGAAAGACATTTTTGGTGAAAAACCCACTTATCTCTTTGACACGCTGGACGGTACATTCCCGAACCATGAAGCAAACCCACTGGAGCCCGAAAACATCGTCGCCCTGCAGGAGAAGGTGCGCGAAACAGATGCCGACATCGGTGTGGTGTTCGATGGGGACGCTGACCGTGTGATGTTTGTGGATGAACATGGTGACTTCATTCCCCCTGATTTGATGATTGCAGTACTGGGGCACTACTTCGTGGAAGAGAAAAACGTGCAAGGCTATGTGATTCAAGATATCAGAACGTCCAAATCTGTGGCGGAATATTTGGAAAAGATGGGACGTGAAATGTATATTTGGCGGGTGGGGCGCGCGTACGCCGCTATGAAGCTTCGTGAGATTGACGGTGCTTTTGGTGGAGAATATGCCGGCCATTACTATTTCCGTGACTTTTTCTACTCCGATTCTGCTATGATTGCTGCACAAGTAGCCCTGCATATTTTTGCAGAGATGAAAAAGAAAGGGATTTCCGTATCACAATTAATCGGAGAGATCAAACGTTATGCCAATTCCGGCGAGATCAATTTCACGATAGAGGATAAGAAGGCGGCAATGGAAGCGGTGGTGACGGCGGCGACCTCCCACGAAAAACCGACGAAAATCCTCGACTTCGACGGCTACCGAGTGGAATTTGCCGACTGGTGGTTCAACATCCGCCCGTCGAACACGGAACCGTATTTGCGGCTCCTCATGGAGGCCCGCACGGAGGCATTGTTGAAGGAGAAACGGGCGTTCATTGAGGGGATATTGAAACCGTATATGATGTAAAAACGTAATATCGCGTTGTAGAGACGCGGCGCGCCGCGTCTCTACAAATCGGTCAAACGAAACAATATGCAAACAGGAACCAAACACAGAACCCCATTCCACCCGCTGCTGCGAAAAACCGCGGCGGTATTGGCCTTTCTGTGCCTGTTCCTGACCTCCCATGCCCAGTTTTACAACGGGTCGCAACTCACTTTCGGGAAAAACAGGGTTCAACACCAACAATTCAATTGGCAATACCTGCGTGCTGAACAATACGATGTCTACTATTACCCCACCGGCCGCGCACTGGCGCAGTATGTTTTCTACAAGACGCCCGAAATTGTAGCGGAGATTGAGCAAATGCTAAATTATACTTCCAAAAAAAAGCTGCAAATCATTGTCTATAACACACAGTCTGACTTTCGGGAATCGAATTTCGCTTACGACTATGAAGATTTCTACAACCAAGGCGGTGTCACCAACATCTACGGTACCAAAATATACATCTATTTTGATGGAAACCGCGCACATCTTGACCAAATGATACGCGGCGGGATTATGAACGTCTATGCCCACTGGCTAGTTCAAGGTGCGACCATCAGTTCCAACATCTCCTATGACTACCTGATGAATGTGCCAAGTTGGTTTTTCAGCGGTTTGGCATCCTACTACGGCGAGCATTGGAACCACGATGTAGAAACGCATGTCAAAAATGGCATTCTCACAGGCAATTACAAGAGATTAGAGGAGCTTTCCCCTGTAGAGTCCACCTACGCCGGACACTCGTTCTGGAAATACCTCGTCGATGTCTATGGCGAAGAGGTCATCCCGAAAGTTCTCTACTTCACACGCTCTGGCAAAAGCATGGAAAACGGCATGGCACGTGCAACCATGGTTCCTTTCAAAGCACTTACCTCGATGTGGTACAAGTATTACATGGTAATGTTCCATCCCGATATGGACAAGTCGATGCCGGCCGGTGAGGAGATTCTCCGCAAACCCAACCCCAGGCGCGACTACTCCCGTTTCTGCTTCTCCCCCGACGGAGACAAATACGCTTACGTCACCAACGAAGCCGGGCAAGTCAGAGTTTGGCTGAAAACCGCCGACTGGAAAACACCGAGATGCATCCTCCGCAAATACGCCAAGACCGAAGACAACCCGGATCTCTCTTTCCCTCTCATCGCCTGGCATCCGTCCAGCGAAATCTTAGGTCTCACCCTCGAATCCAAAGGGGACTGCCTTTTTATGCCCTATGACCTGGAAAAGAGGCGGTGGGGCAAGAAAATGCTTGTAAACGTGGAAAAGATCACCTCTTGGTGCTATTCCCCTGATGGACAAGTGATGCTCTTTTCCGGATTCAAGAATGGACAGTCAGACCTTTTCGCCTACAGTTTTCTTGCAAGGTCGTATCAAAATCTCACCAACGACTTCTACGACGACTACAACCCCGTCTTTATGAACCCACAACAAATTGTTTTCGCTTCCAACCGACCCGTGGACTCTATCCTGTTGAAAGACAACTTCTTGGAAGCCTCAAGAGACCGCAAGTACAATCTGTTCCTCTATAACTACAAGACAAAAGACACCAATTTGTTGCGCATCACGGATTCACCTTACTCAAACGAATTTGACATTCAAACAATTAATAACCAAAAGATTATATATCTAAGCGATGAAAGTGGTGTGGTAAACCGTTACGAGGCCGCTTTCGACAGTTCAATCAGCAGGATTGACACGGCGGTGCACTACATGTATTTCGCCACCACAAAACCGCTCACCGACCGTGCTTATAACATTGTGGAACAAGCCTATAACAAGACCACCAACACGATTGCAGACATATCCTTAACCGGCAAGCACAAACACATCTGGTTTACAGAGTTCCACCCTTTATACCATCCTGATATAAGCCCGTCAAAATTCCATGAACAAATACGGCAAAAATCAATACAACAACTTGATGAACAAAATGTTAAAACCAAAATAAATAATATTGGAAGTGCTCCGCAGCATGGCTTCATCTTGTCAAAAGACACCCCTTCTCAAGAGATGAATTCTGACTTTTCCGATGCGGACACCACCCTCACTTCCTCCAAAACCGGCAGTAGCTTCTCCATACCCGTGGGATTGCCATATAGAGTGCAATACTCTATAGATCAGGTAATTACTCAAGCTGATTTCAGTTTCTTGAACACATCTTACCAACAGTTCGAAGGCGGCACATCGCCTATCTACCTCAACACCGGATTCAACGCCTTGTTCATGCTGGGAATCAATGATCTCTTCGAAGACTATCGCATCACAGGAGGATTCAGAATCGGTTGGAACTTGAACAGTTACGAATTTATGTTCAGTTACGAGAATCTGGCTCGCCGGCTAGACCGGCAAATCACCCTTTACCGACAGGCCATCAGTTCGGATGTGGGCGGATATGTTTATCGCCAGAACTCCAACAGCTTGTTTTACACCCTTAAGTTACCGTTCAACAAGACCAACAGTCTCCGACTAACGCTGAAAGGGCGCTACGAGACCAATATTGTGACAGCCCTGAACGACCAGACCTTGATTGCCGGTGATGCGCGTCATATATGGGCAGGCGCAAAGCTCGAATATATCTTTGACTCTTCCAAAGAACTCTACACCAATCTTTGGCGCGGAACCAAGTTGAAATTGTTTGCAGAATATGAACAACGTCTTGAGCGTGAAACGCTTAACTTATTCGTTGTGGGCTTCGATGCTCGGCATTCTATCAAACTGTACCGTAACATGACTTTGGCGCTGCGATTCGCCGGGAGCACCAATACTGGGTCGGCACGACTGGTCTATTACATGGGCGGTGTGGACAACTGGATCGGTGCGAAATTCAACAGCGACATTTCGGTGGACCAGACCAAGAACTACGCTTACCAGACCTTGGCGACAAACATGCACGGCTTCCGACAAAATATCCGCAACGGTACATCTTTTCTTCTCTTCAACGGAGAACTGCGAGTCCCCATCGTGCAACTGATTGCCGGGCACAAGGTTTCCTGGAATATCCTTAATTCACTACAACTTAACCTTTTCGGAGATGTCGGTACCGCATGGACAGGAATCACTCCCTATTCGGAGGACAATTGTTTGTACACGCGCTACATCGACAACGGTCCGATCCACGTGGAAGTCAAGCGACAAGTGGATCCGTGGGTAGGTTCTTTCGGCATCGGTGCCCGCATATCCGTTTTAGGTTATTTCCTGCGTTTCGACTATGCTTGGGGGGTGGAAGACATGAGAATACATAACAAGAAAGGGATGTTCATGTTTTCGTTAGGGACGGATTTCTAATGGGCTTCGCTATTCGTGCTGTCTCGGTGCGTTCCTTCTTTCACCCGGTAGCCGCCGGTCCTTTTGCTGCCGACATATTCGATGAGGCCTTCATCCTTGAGCTTTTTGAGAATACGGTTAACCGTTGCTTGGGAGATACTGCGGTTCTTCTTGATTTCAGCAGCTGAACAGCCAGGATGCTTGGCGATAAAGTCAAAGATTAGCTTTTCAGATTTTTCTTTCAGTTGGCGGCGGTGAGTGGGAGGCCTCTGGCTCTGGTTTTCGGAAGAACTTTCATTAGGGTAAAAGTTTGTTTTTTCAAAAAGCTCGCCCATCGCCTTATCCTTATACAACATGGAATAGGTTAACAGCGCATTTTTAGGGGCTAACTTCACCACAACACCCGACGCATCATAACGCAGAATGTTTTCACACATCACCAGCAGTTTGTTTGAGAGCTGGACATAACAGTCGTCATCCAAAAGACTTTTCAACTGTTTCAGTGAGCCATACCGAGTCACCCGTTCCCCGTTTGTAAGATAAATGTTCATATAGTTTTGGTTTTGGCAAATATAAGCCACCTTCTGTATTTTGACATAGACAGTTGTTTTCTTTTTGTCAGTTGTTGTTGCTTCCAACTGCTGTAGTTCCTGCATAATAGACAACTCTTTATTATAGTTCATGGAAGCATAATATGGCAAAGCAGCCAAGGAGAACGAGACAAAGAACATTACCGCATCCCGCATCATCACATACAAAGCATCTGTCAAAAACAGCTTCCGAGCCTCGACTTCGTCAAACAGCTGTCTTAAGACTTGGAGTATATCAGAGGACACCAACAGCATTTCGAAGAAGCACGACAAAACAATTGTCACAAGACCAAACAGCACATACGTTTGAACCCTATTGCTCCTATAGTACACCGGGAAGAGCACGTATGCATTAAAATACATCATCCCTAAAACGATAACTCCTGAAAAATACTCTAAATAAGGATGCACGGCGGCGGCTGTGCGCAATTTGCAGAATGTTCCAAAAAGGACAATCAAAATGACGCAAAATGCAACGTGAAGGCTTGCGTTGCAAAACGTTTTTGAATCTACTTTCATCTTAAAAATTTTCAGCAAAAGTACACATTTTTTATGATTTGTGAAAATATTTATTTTTTCAAAACAGCATCCATATAGATAGTTTCGTCATATTCTTTTTATTTTATCAGAAAAATATTTGACAATATAATTTATCATCATCATATATCCATATTATATTTGATTTTCAAATATTTATATCTGTTCAATACAGTATTTTCCGAATATTATTTATTATCAATAATTTTTGAATTTCCACTAAAGCGTCATAATTTTTCTGAATCTGATTTGATAAAAAGAGAAGAATGACAAAAAATATGTACTTTTGTTGTGTACAAAATCCATTTATTATGAAACAAAAAAGAGACAGAGCATTTTTCAAAGCAGTATTAGGGATGTTATTCATCATTGGGACCCCTATCGTTCATTCCTGCCAAAAGGTAGAGACTCCACTGCAACCTTCGGCAGACTATCTGATTCACTATACAACGGGTTGTAAGGAGTTCAACAATTCCTATCTGCTCTCCACTCATGTGGGACATGATGGCAAAAACTGCCCTGGATGTATCATTGACAAAGGAATGCTCATACATAAGGACTGTGTGGGTTATGGTCACTATTGTAGAGCTTTGGCGCAAGTAATCCTTAGCGCAGACGGCACCGATATCACAGCCACCACAACGGACACCTTCGGTTTGACCTCGGAGGACTTTTTCCTGATGCCGGACCGTTCGCTGAACTATACGGACGAGAACAAC
>JBGUPL010000001.1:0-2389 GCA_045130275.1 Bacteroidales bacterium | reverse complement strand
ACAGCAGGAGCATCTGCGAAAGCGAACTGCCGTACAGCTGGAACGGGGTCTCCTTCACCGAGGCCGGCACGCAAAGCGTAACGCTGCTGACCACGAAAGGCTGCGACTCGGTGGTCACCATGACCCTTGCAGTCAACCCGACCTTCTCGGTTTCCGACACCAGGAGCATTTGCGAAAGCGAGCTGCCGTATAGCTGGAATGGGGTCTCCTTCACCGAGGCCGGCACGCAAAGTGTAACGCTGCAGACCACGAAAGGCTGCGACTCCGTGGTCACCATGACCCTCACCGTCAACCCGACCTTCTCGGTTTCCGACAGCAGAATCATCTGCGAAAGCGAACTGCCGTACAGCTGGAATGGGGTCGCCTTCACCGAGGCCGGCACGCAGACTGTGACACTGCAGACCACGGAAGGCTGCGACTCGGTGGTCACCATGACCCTCACCGTCAACCCGACCTTCTCGGTTTCCGACACCAGGAGCATTTGCGAAAACGAACTGCCGTATAGTTGGAACGGGGTCGCCTTCACCGAAGCCGGCACGCAGACCGTGATGCTACAGACTACGGAAGGCTGCGACTCGGTAGTCACCATGACCCTCAACGTCAACTATAGCACCGCCAGCGAGTTCACCATCGAGACCGCCGACAGCTGCTACAACTGGAACGGGCAACTCTACTGTTCCTCCGGTGATTATGTCCAAACGCTCACCTCAGCCTCCGGCTGCGACTCGGTGGTCACTTTGCACCTGACCACTGGTGTCGGCGTGGACGAATATGAGGTGAGTGTGGTTTACCTGGCACCGAACCCGACTCGGGGAATTTGCCGCATCTTCGGGCTGGAGCAAGATCCCGTTTCCGTGGACATTTATGACATGAATGGTGCTTTGGTCAAACAAGACACGAAGAGAGAAATCGATGTCACCGCGCTGCCTACCGGCATCTACATCGTCAAGGTGTACACTGGCGACAGACACATCCATTTAAAATTATTCAAACAGTAAGAATGTTTTTCAGCATATAGAGGCGCTTAGGCGCCTCTATATTTGCAAGCAACAAAAAAGGAAGAGAGAGAATGAGGAGATTTTTAATTATTTTGCTGTATTCATGCCTTTGTTTGTTCATTTTCGCGCAAAAGCAGCAAATAATACAAAACACGGATGACATGCTGGCGGTTCCCGCCATTTCCGACTCACCGACGACGGGAGTGATTTCGATCAACGTCCCGCCAATCGACACATTGCAGATTGGGAACGGCTCCGCCACAAGTACCCGATTGCCCACTCTTAGTGATGGCATGTACTCTCTGACACAACAGATTTTTACTCCTTCAGAACTCGGTGTCCCAGGGACCATTCTAAGTATTGATTTCTTTAAGAATGATAACTTTTATTGTGTCCGTACTTTGGACATATATATGGTCAAAACCACTAAGAACAGCTTCAACAACATTCATGACTGGATTCCAGTCACCCAAAACGACCTTGTCTTCAGCGGCACGGTGGTCTTCACCGATCAGGAATGGACCACAATAATCCTTGACACCCCTTTCCCTTATGATAGTACCAGCAATGTGGCCCTTATTGTGGATGACAACTCGGGGACATGGAATACCAGCACGCCCTTCTTAGTCTTCAATGCTCCAAGTCAAGCCTTACGCGTCAGTAGCTATAGCTATGGTCCCAGCTATAATCCATTCGCTCCATCAAACTATTCGGGCACTATATTAGATGTTAAGAATCAGATTCGCATTACGAAAGGTGAACTCGATTCTTGTCTGAATCAAACAGAGTTCTCCGTGACGGCCTGCGACTCATACACTTGGAACGACGTCACTTATACTGAATCCGGCGACTATGTCCAGACCTTCACCGCCGCTAACGGCTGCGACTCCGTGGTCACCCTGCACCTCACCGTCAACACTCCCGTAACCTCGCAGTTCGAGGAGACCGTCTGTGAACCGTTTACTTGGAACAGCCAAACTTACACGCAGTCCGGCGACTATTCCCAGACCTTCACCGCCGCTAACGGCTGCGACTCCGTGGTCACCCTGCATCTCACCGTCAACACGACCGTAACCTCGCAGTTCGAGGAAACCGTCTGCGAACCGTTTGTTTGGAACGGCGAGACCTACACATTGTCTGGTGACTACACCCAAACCTTTACCGCCGCCAACGGCTGCGACTCCGTGGTCACCCTGCACCTCACTGTCAACACTCCCGTAACCTCACAATTCGAGGAAACCGTCTGCGACCAATACACCTGGAACGGCGAAACTTATACGCAGTCCGGCGACTACACCCAAACCTTCACCGCCGCCAACGGCTGCGACTCCGTGGTCACCCTGCATCTCACCGTCAACACGCCCGTAACCTCGCAGTTCGAGGAGACCGTC